>CAYLPU010000187.1:0-1845 GCA_964385635.1 uncultured Anaerolineales bacterium | reverse complement strand
TCCTCGTAGAGAGCGTACCCGTCCATCCGGGGCATCATGATGTCCGCCACGATCAGGTCGGGGCGGGCATCTTCCATCACCTGCAACGCCCGCACTCCGTCGGTGGCAGTGAAGGCGACGTAACCCTCCGTCTCCAGAACATCCTGGATAGCCGCCAGGAGGGGCTCATTGTCCTCCACGATCAGGATACGCTGCCCGTCCACGCGCTGTCCTCCAGCCATTGTTTATCACTCCCTCCGATACTACCGTGAAGGCACGAATGCAAACAAACTAACGCCCACTCTCTCCCCCGGTGGGAGAATGGCTGGGGTGGGCTTGTTTCCCAGACGCGATTTCAATCGCCAGCCATTGGCGATAAACAGGGTAATGAAATTATAGCACGGCTGGTAACGGCTGACAATAGGCACTATGTACTAATTGCAACCCGCAACCTGCTCAAGGGCTGCGGCAGGTCTCGTAGTCGGCACCGATGATGATACGATACTGCACCTCCTTGCTGAGATCAGGCCTAGAGACAACGTTCTCGTCTGAGATGTTGAACATCCACTGCAGGTAGGACACGGCGCTCCCCTTGGTCGTGGACGTGAAGTCAATCAGCTGGGTCTGAGTGTAGTCCTGCCGGTCGGCCCGGACGATGACCACGTTGAAGCCCTCGCGGAAGAGCCGGTCGGCCGCCAGTTGGTCCCAATCTGCATTGTACGTTCCATTCCACACCTCCACCGACTGAAGCGTCCGCCACAGCCGCCCCTCCGGCACCGGCCCCAACGCCTCGCTCACCACCGGCCCGACCTTCTCCCAGTCAGGTAAAAAGACGGATCCTCCTTTGGGCGTCGTCCAGGGGATGACATGTTGATAGCCGATGTTGCGGAAGCGCACATTCTGATCGTCGAGCCGGAAGGCTATCTCAGCCAGTGTCACCACGTCACTGAGCTCCATGTCGGTGACGACCATGGCCCGGAGTTGGGCCCACAATTGAGGGAGGCGCGGCAGGAGATCGAGGCTACGGGCCTTCCGCCAGATGGCCTGCAGTACCTGCTGTTGGCGTCGCTCGCGGGCAAAGACACTGGAGGTCCTACGCGAGCGGGTGTACCAGAGCGCCGTCTCTCCGTCCACGTGATGCACCCCCGGTCCCAACACCTTGATGGGGTACTCACCGCTCTCATCGGGATAAGGCCAGTGGTCCGCCAGACGGCAATGCACCGGAATGTCCACTCCACCCAGCCCGTCCACGATGCCGATTAAACCATCGAAGTTGGTGCGCACGTAATGGTTCACGGGAATGCCCAGGTTGTAGAGCAACGTCTGCTGGACCAGGGCTGGCCCCCCGCCCTCGTACCCGTACAGTTCGCCGTACATATCGGTGAAGTTGATGCGACTCATCCAGAAGCCGGGAATGTAGACGTAGAGGTCACGGGGGATGGAAAGCACGGTCACCGCCGGCATCGCAGGCTGGATGGAGACGATCTGGATAACATCGGTGTGCCAGTCATCCCAATCCGGGCGTCGGTCGCTGCCCAACACGACGATGTTGATGGTACCGGGAGCCATCGCCGCTACCGGCACGGACGTGGGTATGGGGGTTGTGCCGGAGAGGGCAGGCGTCGCGCCGACCAGTATCGGGGTGGCGATCGAGAAGAAAGGAATTGGCGTGGGAATGGGAGTGGCGGTGGAAGTGGCGGTAGGAGCAGGGGTGGAGGTAGCGGTGGGGCTGGGGACTTCGGTGGGAGTGACGGTGGGGCTGGGAACAGGCGTCAAGGTTGCCGTTGGCTTGGGCGTCGGGGCCGGCGTGAGAGTGAGAGATTCTGATGTGGGCGCAGGGAGGGATGTGCCAGAAAGCGGCGCGGG
>CAYLPU010000186.1:0-2292 GCA_964385635.1 uncultured Anaerolineales bacterium | reverse complement strand
GGGGGGAGAGGGAGCACACTTTCCTTTCCCCGGGGGGAGAGGGAGCACACTTTCCTTTCCCCGGGGGGTGAGGGAGCACACTCCCCTCTCCCTGTCAGGGAGAGGGGCCGGGGGTGAGGGTCAGCTTCCACGCACTTCGTAATCTGGCACGACGTGCACGCCGACGACGAGGGGCCAGTACTCTCCCTGCCAGTTGCGGCTCAGTCCCACGGCCAGGTAGAGGGCGTCGGCATTCAATCGTTCGTAGAGTTCGTCGTGATCCAGTCTCAGGTAGCCCCCTTTTCCACCCAGCCAGGTCCGGCCCAGTGCGTGGTACTTGAGGTCGGTCACGGAGACGCCGCGCTTGCTCGTGGCCCGAGGATGATTGGCATCGCCTGCCAGCACGAAGCCCATGCGCGTCTCGTACTTGCCGGAGTAGCCGTCCAATGAGAACAACGCCCACACTTGTTCCGGCTGCACCAGGCAGAGCGAGCGGGTGTGGTGGATGAGCACGTCTTCCGGGGCTCGGTCGAGATATTTGGCGAAGAAGCGGCCCCGCCTCTCTCCCTCCAGGCGGCGCAGCAGCCGTGGACGGTGGCGGATGAAATCGGTGCGCCAGTCCTCGACGTGGGGTGGGTCGGGATGTGGCGCGAGCAGGTTCAGTTCGACCACGTCACTGCACTGCACCAGGCGACCATCGGCGTCGGTCATGTCGCCTGGCAGAAGGGTGTCGAACTCGCGCACCGGGCGCACCCAGCGCAGGCCAGTGACGGGGTCAGTCTCGCGGGTGAATCCGGCCGTGCAGATACCGCTGAGCATTTTGCTCATGGCCAGGATCAGAACTTCTTGTGCTGGCATGGTTTTCTCCCTACTCACAGTCGGGGGTGGCATACCCCATGCGCGTTAACCTAAGACAAATGGCCCACGAAAGAAGCCCAGCACGCTCGCCGACCAGCCCCGCCGGGGCATAAAGTGCCCCGGCTACGGAGCTACCACCCCGTAAACGGGGTTCAGGAGCCCGATTCATCGGGCGGAAGCTCCGCAGCCCGGCGACGCCTGCCCTGAGCCTGTCGAAGGGTCATCGCCGGGCGGCCTCGGCAAGCACGGCATCCCCCTTAAGTTGACGCGCATGAGGTGGCACACCCCCTTTGAGCATATCTACCCCGCGAAATCCGGAAGACCCATAGCCCTCTACCAGTGGGTACCTCTCCTACAAGTGAATGATGGTTAACTCCAGCAGGTGCCTGGTCCAGTATTCGGCGACCAGGCGGCGGTGACAGTGTTCGGCTGTCGGCTCGGCGCACAGGAGGCACGGCGCGCGATAGCGGGCCAGGACCTCGCGGCCTATCTCTTCGGCGGCCCGTTCTGCCAGGAGTGGCAGGAAGCGGGACTCGTAGGCCGCCCAGTCCTGGTCATCGCGATAACCGTCGAGAATCTCGGGGGTGGGGGCCAGTTCGGGGTGGTGCTCGTAGGCGATGGAGAATCCCTCGCGCAGCAGGAAGGCCAGGTCGTCCCGCTTGGTGTAGCCGGCCAGGTGGGAGGTGTTGCGCAAGCGAACATCAATCACCGCGTCCACGCCGGCCTCGCGCAGTTGGCCGATGAACGTAGCCAGCGGTTTGCGCTGGTAGCCGATGGTATAGACGATGGACGATGGACGGTGGACGTTAAACATCATGGCTTCTCTTCTCGTCCAAACAGCGAAAGTTGCTGGGGCGCTAACTCCCCCCCGACTGTCCTGCCGTCGGGCTGGATGTGGAGCACGCGGACGGTGCGCCCCAACAGGGTCTGGGTGATGAGCAGGTGGCGATGGCAGTGGCGGTGGTCGCCCTCGCTGCACATCACGGCCACACGTCCGGTCTGGGCCAGTTCGAGCAGCCGGTCAATGCCGGCCTGGTAGGCGGACGTCTGCTCGACGCGCGGGTAGTTGGCGTGCTCCTGCCCGGGGTCGTACAGATCTGGGTCGGTTGGCCGGCCACCGAGGGCGTCGCCCAAATACCGGTAGACGATGCCAGCATCCTGGAGGTCGCGGGCCAACGTTTCGCGGTTGAACTGAGGGGTCCAGCGACTGTAGGGCTGGCTGCGCACGTCCACGACGAGTGTGATCCCGTGTTGGCGCAACAGGTCAACGAACGTTTCGGTCGTGTGGTCGCTGTGGCCGATGGTGTGAATCAGCAGGTCTTTGGGCATGGTCGTCCGTCTCGTCTCGTTATGGCAGAAGTATAGCGAAATCTGGCCAAAAGACAAATGGGCAAATGATGATGGGGTTCGTAGTAACGACTTTAGTCGTTTGGGCCGCGCAACCAGCGACTAAAG
>CAYLPU010000185.1:0-2846 GCA_964385635.1 uncultured Anaerolineales bacterium | reverse complement strand
TTGCCGTTTGTCGATCATGAGCTACCAAAGCTTCCTCTCCGACAAACTGCTAGAGTTAAAGTAGGGAGTAGGGAGTAGGGAGTAGGGAGTAGGAAGTGGGGAGTAGGAAGTCGGCTATCGGCGGCGTTCGGTGCTAGCAATGAGACCATTGAGAAGACGCCCGACGGTTTCTGATTGGGATATCAAATCATCTTTGGATGAGACGTAGGCCAGGTCCTTTGAGAGAACAAAGAAATACTTGAGTTCTTCCAAAGAGCCTTCCGCGATATTGTAGAAACGGATTTTGTCTTGAATCCCACGCCGTTTGAACCCTTCCGCAATGTTGGCCGGCACCGAAACAGCTGCCCGGCGCATCTGTGAAACCAGCCCAAACCGCTCGTCGCCGGGAAATCCTTTCGTGACCTGGTACACCATCAGCACCAGCTTGTGGGCCTCCTGCCAAACCTCCAACTGCTGAAAATGCAGGATCCTCCCCATACTCCCTACTCCCTACTCCTTACTCCCTACTCCTTACTCCCTATTCCAGTCAGCAGCCGCCGCACGAGCACCTCCGTCACCCGCTTGCGGTAGCCCGCCGAGCCACGGATGTCGTCGATGCAGCAGGTCGCCTCGGCGGACAAGTGAGCGGCCTCGGCGATAGCCTCAGTGGTCAGTGTCTGACCGCACAATGCGTCCTCCGCCGCGCGGGCACGGATGACGCGCGGGGCCACTGCGCCCAGGGCGATGCGCGCCTTCTCACAATGCCCGCTCTCGTCGCACGCCACCATGACGGCGATGCTCACCACGGCGATAGCGTCGGACTTGCGCAACCCTATCTTGTAGAAGGCCGCGGCGCTGGAGGGCGGCAGGACCGGCCAGCGAACCGCCGTCAGCAACTCATCTGGCTGGCAGAGAGTCTGGCGCACGCCGACCAGAAAATCATCCAGCCCCACGCGACGACTGCCTTCCTTGCTCGCCAGTTCCACCTCCGCATCCAGGACGAGGAGCGGAGGAGACATATTCGCCGCTGGCGAACCGTCCGCCAGATTCCCTCCCACAGTGGCCCGGTTGCGTACCAGCGGATTGGCGAAGACCTCGGCGGCTTCCCTCAGGACGGGAGCATACTGGGCAATCAGCGGGTCATCCAGCAATCCGGCGATGGTCGTACCGCCGCTCATGACAATGTGACCATCGTCCTGCCGAATACCACGTAACTCATCCAACTTGCTTACGTCCATCAGGATTCTGGGGCGGCGGCGACCGCCGCGCATGTCCACGATCAGGTTCGTGCCACCAGCCAGCGGGGTAACATCCGGTGCGCCCTCGGCCAACATTTCAAGGGCCTCCGGCAACGTCTGTGGCGTCAAGAGGTCGAATTCCGGTAGCATTTATGCCTCCCTTCTGATGAAACAGACCCTATTGGTCAGGCAACACCCTGATCCCAATCAAGGGCATCAAGGATTACACAAAGCCGTCGAATCTCCTACGGACGACGGCGGAGAAAACGTACTTGATCATAGTGATGAAATCGTACACAGGTAAACCAACCGCCTCCTGGACCGCAGCGGCGTAAGGTGGCAGGTTGCTGCACTCAAGCAGGATGGCTCTGACCTTATCCTCCTCGGCCACCAACCTCTCGGCCACTCCAACCACTTCTTGCTCGGCTCTCTCGAAATCCAAAACACCCTTCTCGTTCAGGATGGCGTCACAGAAGTTGGGCTGGTTCTCCATCCCGACTATCTTGACCGGCATAGACTCGTCAATGCCAACAGCCCGCAAGTGTCGCTCGGTCATTTGGCGGCTGTCGGCTGCGATGATACCGACCACCTCTCCCCGGCAAAGGGTACGGTGAATGAACGGGACCTGGAGCAGGCTGGAGAGAAACACTGGGACCGGGAGCGCATTGGCCATTTCCTCTTGGAACAAGGCCATAAAGCCGCAGTCACTCGTGACGGCTTTGACGCCCTCTCGGACCAGTTCCCAGCCGGCCTCAATGAATGGCTCCAGGAGGACAGGGTCTCGCTGGTAGATGAGCCGGTCAATGGATGCGGCTTTGACTACCTTGTAGCGTACCGGGAAAGAAAAGGTGGTCGCGTTAGCCACATCGCCTGGCGGCAGCGGCAGCAGGGCATCCAGGAGTAGTATACCAATCGCCTCACCAGCGCTGTACTGTCCTTCTTTGGCTTCGTAGATCATGATTCTCCCTGCTCGACTGAGGCCTGAAGATAAACCTTCGGTTGGTTATACTGCCTTGTGCCCATCTGCTCACTGCGCACAACTCATCACTGCCCGCACGATGCTGGCGAAGCCGGTGCACCGGCAGCGATTCCCCTTCAAGTAGTCCCGTATCTCGTCCTCGGTTGGAGATGGGTTCTCGCTCAGTAGATTCTTGGTCATCATCAGCATCCCCGGCGTGCAGTATCCACACTGGAAGGCATTATGCTCGATGAACGCTTCCTGTAGCGGGTCCAGTTCGCCATCCGGCCCTTGCAACCCCTCGACGGTCAGCACCTCGCTCCCGTCGGCCGCAATCGCCAGCACCAGGCACGAGAGCACAGGCTCGCCGTTCAGATGAACCGTGCACGCGCCACACTCGCCGATGCCGCAGCCGTACTTGGAACCGGTCAATTGCAGCCGCTCCCGCAGCACGTTCAACAGCAGTTCGTTGGGCTTGACCCAGATCCGATGTTTTACTCCGTTTACCGTCAGTTCGATTCCGTGATGCGTGAAACGTGAAACGTGAAACGTGGTGTGTGTGTCCCCTTGTCCCCTTATCTCCTTGTCCCCTTGTCTCCCTGTCTCCCTGTCCCCCTGTCTCCCTGTCTCCCTGTCCCCCTGTCTCCCTGTCTCCCTGTCCCCCTGTCTCC
>CAYLPU010000184.1:0-2866 GCA_964385635.1 uncultured Anaerolineales bacterium | reverse complement strand
ATCAAAAGCTCTTTCAACTCTACAACTTTGGCGATGGCCGCCCCTTTGAGCCGGATTTTGTCTTATTCCTCACCGAAAAAGTCACGGGCAAGTCACTGGTTTACCAACTATTCATCGAACCGAAAGGCCAACATCTCATTCCCTACGAACAATGGAAGGAAGAGTTCTTGAAACAAATCGAGGGCGAACACGAAATAACCGTCGTGTTTCAAAATCGAGACTTTAAGATGGTGGGGCTGCCGTTCTATAACGAGGAATTGAAGAAGCAAGAGTTTGAAGACAGATTTAGAAGTGTCTTGACATAGCCAAAAGCAAGAGAGGAGGCTAGTTGTGATCGGTGGGGCGGTCGCCCGCCCCACCGCCAATTCAGTTGTGCTTGAGAGTTTCCCTCCCGGAGCTGTCGCCTATGTCAGAACACCGGAATACTCCATCTCTGACGCCTGAGGAATGGCACGCCTGGTTCTCCATCCAGGCCGGCTGGACCCGGCCGACGCGGACGTGGCTCTACCAGCAGGCCGGCCTGGCCCAGGCCCATACTATCCTTGAGGTAGGCTGCGGCACTGGGGTTATCGCGGAGGAGATAGCATCCCTCAGCCCTGCCCGTGTGGTGGGGTTGGACCTGGACTCAAGTATGTTGGCCTTTGTTCGCCGGCAGGAGGATGGCGTGACCTACGTGCAGGGAGACGCGCATGCCTTGCCCTTTCCCGACGGTTCCTTTGACGTCGTGGTGAGCCACTACCTGCTCCTGTGGCTAGCGGACCCGGCGCTAGGGGTGCAGGAGATGGCCCGGGTGATCCGGTCTGACGGCGCCGTCCTGGCCTGTGCTGAGCCGGATTACGGTGGCCGGGTGGACCACCCTCCCGAGATGGTCGCGCTGGGCCGGCTCCAGGCCAAGGCGTTGCGCCAGCAGGGGGCCGACGCCAATCTGGGCCGGCGGCTGGGGGAACTGTTCGTGGCGGCTGGCCTGCGGGTGACGGTGGGGGTAATGGCTGGTCGCTGGGACCTCCCGGCCTCCCCCGATAGCGGGTTCGAGGCGGAGTGGGCGATGCGGGAGCGTGATCTGGCCGGTCTGCTTCCTGCCGAAGAACTACGCCGGCTGCGTTCGGCGGACCGCCAGGCGCTGGCGGCCGGCCGGCGCATGCTCTTCGTCCCAACCTTGCACGCCTTGGGGAAGAAAATGCGTAACTGCTCAGCCAGTCATAAATAGAACACGGATCGACACGGATCATACGGATGTACGCAGATAAAGATAAAAAACCTGTTCACTGATCCGCCGATTTGTTGATTTGCCGATTTGCCGATTCTTCTACCATTATCTGCGAAACTCTGCACGCATCTGCGTCGTATACGTATAAGAGGAAGGAGTAAACAATGTCTGCAGGAAAGATTATCGGTTACATCATCGCCGCTGTTTTGCTCTTCTTTGGATTTCTCTTCATCTGGGCGGCTTTCAGCCCGGAGGGAGAGCCAGGGTGGATCCTCGTCGGGATCATCACGATGGGCGTCGGGTTGGCTATCATCACCCTGATCAAGTTCCGCGAACCGAAACCGGCTCAACCGCCCCAGGAGATCATCCAGAAGATTGACCTTAGCGGTGATATGGAAATGGAGACGCTGAAGTGCCAGAAATGCGGCGGTGAACTGCAGAAGGATAGTATCACTGTTAAGGAGGGGGCAATCTTCATCTCTTGCCCCTACTGCGGCTCCGCATATCAGATGGTCGAGGAACCGAAGTGGTAATGTGGAGTCGCGTGGGGCAAATTGCCAATTTGCCCTACTTTGGCCTCACTTTGAACGACTGAAATCGTTACTACGAGCAAAATTGGCCGAATGTGACGTAAGGAGGAAACCAATGCGCTGGAAGAAAACCATGGGTGTGATCGCCCTCTTTGCCATTCTTTCTGTCCTGCTGTGTACGCCTCTCCCGTCCTACGCTCAGGACTACTCCTTCTCCCTGGACCGGGAGGTCGTGGACGTGTGGATCAATCAAGACGGATCCGTCACGCTGGAGTATTGGTTCACTTTCACCTGCGACGCCGGAAACTACCACATTGCCGCCGTTGACGTGGGTCTGCCCAACGGCAATTACAGCCTATCCGACATCCACGCCGACGTGGGCGGCAAACCGATTGACCACGTTGGATCGGACTATGAGGGCAAGGGCAACTACGGCGTGGCTGTGTGGCTGGGCAGTGCGACGATCCAGTCCGGCGAGACCGGCACGGTGCACGTGGTCGTGGATCGGGTGGGAGAGATGCTCTACGAGGACAGCGAGGATTCTGAGTACGCCAGCACAGAGTTCTCCCCCACCTGGTTCGAGAGCCAGTTCGTCCACGGCACCACTGACCTGGCGGTGCATTTTCACCTGCCACCAGGTGTGCAGACGGAGGAACCCCGCTGGCATGGCAGCCCTTCCGGCTGGCCCTACGATCAGCCGGAGACTGGACTGGACGCAGAGGGGCAAGTGCTGTACACCTGGAATCACTCCGCCGCCGAGCCGGACCGCCAGTACATCTTCGGAGCCTCTTTCCCCCGCCAGTACGTCGCCGAGGATGCCATCCAGAAAGGCCCATCGGCGCTGAGCCAGTTCTTCGCCGCGATCACCAGTGCCCTTTCCTGCTGCTGCAACCCTGTTTTCATATTCATCGCTGTCATCGCGGGCATCATCGGCCTGGCCGTTTGGGGTCAGCGCAAGCGGAAGATGCAGTACCTGCCCCCTTCAATGAAGGTCGAAGGTGTCGGGATCAAGCGTGGGCTGACGGCGGTGGAGGCCGCCATCCTCCTGGAAACCCCCCTGAACAAGGTGCTGACGATGATCCTCTTCGGGCTGCTGAAGAAGGGGGCGGTGACAGTGCTGGACGACGAC
>CAYLPU010000183.1:0-3183 GCA_964385635.1 uncultured Anaerolineales bacterium | reverse complement strand
GACAGTTGGCTACAAAACCTCCTGGTTTCTGCCTCAATGGGAGGGCACCGGAGGTTACCACAGAAAACGTTAGAACCAGGAATATGCAATAGTCACCTTTTCTCGTGAGGCAACGATTGGCTTTGGGTCACCTTTTTAATGAGGCAATTCGTCGACTTGCGTTCCCTGTCAATCTGATGTATCATATTACAGGGAGTAGAACAAATGTGCGAACAGACCATGCAACTGTCACTCTTTGCCCCGCCGCCAGCCCCACCACGGCTGGCGAGGGAACCGGCAATGCTATCTCTCGGCAGTCCAATCGACCCCGACACTGGCCTCCACGCCGCCATCGCCGCCTACAACGTCCACCTGGCCATCCGCAAGGACCTGGCCGACGCATCTCGCTACGCAATGGGGCGCGACCTGCAAGTTGCGGGTCAGATTCTCGGCATGAGCCGGGCCGTGGGCTCCCTCACCCGCGCCGACCTGGAGCATCTCGTCGCCCACCTCCAGGCCACCTCTAGCCCGGCCACCGTCGCACGCCGTGGGGCCACGGTCAACGGCTTCTTGCGCTGGCTCTCCCGGCAGGGAGCACTCCCCGGCGATCCGCCTCGCGTCCCCGTTTCCCAGCCTGACCCGCCCCTGCCCACCGTTCTCAGCCGCGACCAGATCGCCCGGCTGCTGGAGTTCACCGCCGGGATGAAGGACCCCCGGCCGGCTTTCCTGGTGCGTCTGGTGCTAACCACCGGGATGAAGAAGCACGAGGTCGTACCGCTGCGGGTTCAGCACCTGGCCCTGGACGCCGACCCTCCTTTATGTCGCCGTGCAGGGGAAACGGCACAAGAGGCGCAACATCCTGGTACCGGGTGTGCTGCGTCGCTTCTACGAGGCATACGACGGGCAGTACAACCCCATCGAGCAGGTCTTCCCCGTCAGTGCCCGCAGGCTCGACTACATCCTGGAGGACCTGGCCGAGGCGCTGAAGATGCCGGTCAACTTCACGGCATTGCGCTGGACGGCGGCGCTGCGCGATCTGCGAGCCGGGATGGGTCCGGAGCGACTGCGCCGCAAGCTGGGCCTGTCCAGGATGGCCTGGCCCGAGACATTGGGACGGCTCCGGCGGCTGGCTGTGTAGGAGAACAGGTAACGCGACAGGCCCGGCTATTGTAGCCGGGCCTGTTCTTTGCGCTCAACTTAGACCATCCGCAGGTAAACCTTCCACTCCTCTGGTACATCACCCGAAACGACCAGGTAGCTGACGCGAGGTGTCTTGGGCTCCCACCTGAGACGCATCCCCGCCTCGTGAGGCGTGCGGTCGGCCTTGCGATGGTTGCACCAGCGGCAGGCGCAGGCTGTGTTGCCCCACGTGTTGCCCCCGCCCCGGCTGCGAGGAATCAGGTGATCCACGCTGAAATCGACGCGGGTGAGGCGACGACCACCACGACCACGGTCGCCAGAGCGGACGCCGCAGTAGATGCAGGTGTAATCGTCGCGGGCCAGGATGTTACGCCGACTCCACATGGCCCCACGCCGAGGGACATTGACGTAGTAGCGCAGCCGTAACACCGAGGGCACCTCGAAGACCGTACTGGGCGTGCGCAGCCGGGCCGCGACGCCATCCACACTATCCACGACACCCCGCATCAGCAGGCTCACCGCCCGCCGGACGGGGATCACCCCCATCGGCTCGTAACTTGCGTTGAGCAACAGAACGTTCGCCGTCACACCCAATCACCTCCTCCATAATAGTCTCGTTCTTGCAACCACGAGAAAAACTCTCGCTCTATCTCCCCGCGTGCTTCCCCTATCTCCTCTTCGTCGTAGGAGTAGCCCATCGTCTCCAGCAAAGTCTCCAGGGATGGCTCCTCCCCGGCCTCGACCAGTTTCCAGAGTTCGTGCCTCACCGTCACCGGCCTGACCTTGCAACGGGTCAAACGGTGATACTCGGCCATCGAGGGAGGCTTGAACTTCCAGAGCCGTCCCACCGACGGTCCTTCGACGACCAGGACTACCCCTTCCTCGAGGTACTGCCCGGTCGTCGGATCGTTGTCCCGTTCCATTTGCTCTGCGATCTCCTGCCCTACTTCCTCCATCTGACGGACGGTGGGATGGGGAATGCGCCGGATCACCGGGACCACGGGCAAGCGATGCGCTTTGCCCACCTGGGCCACGAATCTCCAGGGAAGCACCGCCCGACCGCGCACCACGGTGTGCAGGGAAAGAACCAGGGGCTCTTCGTAGGAAACCGTGTGGCGGTTGCGATGTCCCCACAACTCGAAGACCAGTGTGGCCTGCTGTGTCTGAACCGCCCTCGTTATCCCCGCCTCCAGCCCCTGTGCAGCCTCTGCTACCAGATCCCGCCAGGCCCGATAGGGCGTATTCCATAGCACCGGCACCCCCCTCGTTCGAGGGAAGACTTCTACGCTACCATCGGGCAAACGTAGGGGGGACCACAGAACGGCAGTGCCGTCCAACTTGCGAGTGAAAGTGCCGGCGACGACGCGCCGAGGAACGACCAACGGCTCCTGATCGAGATAGGGAATTTCGGGCATCCCGCTCAGAAGTTGGTTAGTGGAACGATCATCCACCTCTTGGACGAGGAGTGCGCCGGCCAAAGCCCCGGCTTCCCTGTGGTTGCACAGGTAGCCCCGCATACGGTGAGCCCCTGGCGTGGTGGCAGTGAACGACCGCCACCAGCGTCCCGGTGTATTCAGAATTGTCTCCTCCACGATACATCTCCTCGTCTCTGCAATGTCGCCGATTGGATGATTCCCCCGGCGGGACTCGAACCCGCAATCGTCGGCTTAGAAGGCCGCTGCCTTATCCAATTAGACTACGGGGGAATGACCAGCACTGTGCACTCAGCAGCACAGCATCTTTTAGCATCTTCTCAAAAAGTTGGGGCGAAAGTAGGTCGGATTTGCTGTCCGACCCTGTGGCGGTTAGCAAAACCGCCCTACGCTGCCCTTGCCCCAAGATATTGAGAAGATACATCTTTTATTCCTGACTCGAGTAGCTGGGCCAGGCGGCGTGCTGCCATCGCCGACCACCTGTCCACTGCGAGTACTCCACTGCGAGCCCCGCCACGAGTACCACCGCGAGTACTCGTGGCGGGGCTCGCGGTGGTACTCGTGGCAGGCGTGGCAGGGATATTTACCCCAAAAGTTGCACCAGTAGGCACTGTGTGAAGTTGACCTCCTC
>CAYLPU010000182.1:0-3359 GCA_964385635.1 uncultured Anaerolineales bacterium | reverse complement strand
TTGGTGGAACTCGGTCAGCAGTTCCGCTCTCTCGGTCGAGAGAGTGGGCCTGGCCCCCAGGCTTTGCTTCTTCAGATGAGCGACTCGTTCAGTGATGGGCATAGGTTCAACCTCCGAATTCTTACATGCGAGCGGAATCCTCCGTGTAGCCAATCGTAATGCCTTACTCCACATTATGCGCCAAATCTGGCGAACAGTCAAGGCGCGCGCTCGTTTCCATTCGCCGTCTGTGACATCAATGTGAGGCGAACATGAGTGGTGGACGCGATTCACAGGCAAACATCATTTGATACTCAGCGTTCGCTCATTTTGCAGTGATTATGGCGGAATCGGGTCGGCGGACGCAGCCAGAGCCTCGTAGATTGAGCAAGGGAGACCCACCCCCATCGGTCGACGAGCCTCTCTGATAGCTGCGGAGTTGCGCTCCATCTGGATCACGTAGCGCACGCGCTCTTCCGTGCGAGCTGGACGGTTTCCGTACCGTCGAACGCGGCGCAGTTCCACCTCTCGGATGTACTTCACTTCCAACAAGCCTTCAACACGGCGTCGCTTCAGGATAGTTTGCACCTCTGCTGGCAGAGTCTCCAGATCGTCCCATTGTAGTCGTCGCCCTCGTCCCCGTGGAGGAGTCAAAGCCTGCAACGCTCGTTCTGCTCTCTCAAGACGATGTGCCAAGCCCCGTCGGGCCTGCCTGGCGTGCGCAGGCGAGTACATCACCAGATGATCCGGGACGGCTTCGACGGCGGACAGGCGGAGAACCTGATCGGCCTGTGCCAGCGCGTGTCCTTCGGCCCGGCTCACCGCCACGAGCCCCGCCACGCCCGCCACGCCTGCCACGCCTGCCACGCCTGCCACGCCTGCCACGAGTACTCGCAGTGGAGTACTCGCAGTGGAGTACTCGCGGTGGCACTCGCGGTGGCAGGACAGGCCCTGGCTGGTGGTGGACGACCTAGGGGCGGAACGGTTAACCGACTGGGCCGCCGAGGCTTCGGCGCGAGCCTTCGGCGTGAGCCTCAGTCGAACGCTCAGCCGAGCGGGGCTGGAGACTGGTGAGTGATGACGTTGCCGACCTGGTCGTCGGCGTGACGTACGTAGCATACGAAAGCCCAGCCGATCCCCAACCCCTCCTGCCCACGCCACAGGGCGTCGGCGCTCTGCTCGAAGAGCTGCCGCAGTAGCGCCAGCCGCTCCGGTGCCAGGCCCACCCCGCTGTCCACCACTTCGATAACCCGTAGATCGCCTTGCTGTTACATCAGGTCGCCCAGGGGGCCCAGGTTGAGGTTCAGATCTTCGTCTCCCAGGCCGAAGGCCTGCTTCAGTTCCTCCATGCGTGCGTCCAGCTTCATGAAGGTCTGACCCAGCCGTTCGATCTCGTCGTCGGTCAAGGAGCCGCCCTCAATGCGCCGGAGGGCCTGGCGCTCCATGAGTTGACGCAGGAGCTCGATCAGGGTCAGGACCAGTTTAGCCAGCCCACGTTCCACTCCTTCGGGGTCGGCGTTGATCCGCCGGGGCAGGGCACTGCCGGCCCGCTCCAACTCGGTGGCGAACGTCTCCAGGTCGCCCGGATCACACAACAGCTTCTCCCTCACCCGGCCCTCCGCATCAGACATAGGCATCCTTCCTCTCCTCCCTATCCGCTTTCACCACCGTTGCCGTCACAAAACTGTATGGAGGCCAGGGGCCGGTGCAGAGAAAGCGCAGCGCCGGGTAGGCAGCGCTGAGGGCTTCCACCTCCCGTTGAAAGGCCGCCATCCGATCCCGCTCTACCAGATAGGCGGCCGTCAGCAGCAGGCGTGGAGTGGCTAGCACCTGCCGGGTGCTCTCCGCTGCCAGTTGAGTGAGAGGGGTGTGGAACTCCGTGGCCAACGCCTCCGCCCGCTGGCGCCAGGTCCGGACCTGGCGCTCCTCCTCCAGCCGGGCCAGCAGGTAGGAACGCCCGCTGCTTGACGACGAACGTTGAGCGTTGTTGGTCGCTGGTCGTTGGTTGTCATCCCACAGCACTCGCAGCCCCAATTCAACCCGGTCGCGCACCCGGTCTAGGCTGGCCACAAAGTTGGCGTCGTGCGTTGCCAGGACAGCAAGGACCGCGGATTCGCTGGCGAGCACGGCACCGAAGCGCACAGGAAGGACGGCGCGATCTGCCATCAAGGCCTCAACAACCGCCTCATGCCGCCACAGGTTATCCTCCGCTGGCAGCACCTCGGTTGTGCTTAGGGGGCTCACCACGGCAGCGATGTCCTGGTGGGGAATGTTGAGAAGGGAAGCACTCTCCAGGCCGGGCTCGGCAGGCACGGGTGCTTCGGGTCGGTCGGTAATCGCGTACAGGTAAAGCGCGGTCATGGGTGTTAGAATGTTTCACCTTGCTCGTTCACAGTTGAACATTGAGCGGCTGCCGGGCTCCGCATCCGCTCGGCTGTTTCCACCGAGGCCAGAAGCACTTTCAGGCCCAGGTAAATGAGGTCCACGTCAGCCACGGAGATAGTGACGTCGCCCCACAGGATGACCCCCTTGTTGAGGATGCGGTCCAGGAGGTCCAGCAGGGTGACTTCCTTCTCCTTAGCCACTAACTCACTCATCGGCAACGCCCTCCTCAAAGCCAATAGCCACGAAGTTATAGGGTGTCCAGGGGCCGGTCATCTCGTAACTGAATCCCAGGTCTCCGCACTGCTCTTCCAGGCTCGCCAACTCGGCTCGAAAGGCTGTCAGTCGCTCTTCAGCCACCAGGTACGCCCCGTTCAGGACCATCGCTTCTTTCCGGCCCGTGATCTCCTTGCTCTGCAACGGGCTGACGACAGCCTCTTCGGCGTGGCTTGACAGACGATTGTGACTGCGCTGAGCATACTCGTCACTGATGCGCTCCACCTCCTCAGCGATAGCCTCATCTATTTTTTTCTTCAAAAAGTACGCCACCCCACTTGACTTCTGCTCCATCTCCGCTTTGAGCGCTTTGACTCTATCGCTGACCTCTCCAACCCTCTGAGCCAGGGTCTTGCCGTCACAGTAGACCTTGCACCCCCACTCTTGCTTGCCCTCCAGATGCGCCAGTGCCTCCACAAAATCGTCATAGTGCCGGGCCAACATCTCCTGCACACCGCTCTCGCTCCGGTAGATGGTGCAGAACCGCATGGGGACGAGGGTGTGGCTGTCCAACACTGTCTCGAGGACGCGCTGGTGGGCGCGCACCTTGGCCTCCAGCCACCTCATATCTTCCAGATTGGCCTCCAGTTCCTCCTGGCCGAACTCTCGCAGCGGCACCTTGCTCACAATGGCCTGGATAGCCTGATAGGGCAGAGCATAGACTGGGTAGGCTGGGTCAATGCCCTCCTCCGGAAGCCCCTCAACGGGTTGGTTATTGTCGC
>CAYLPU010000181.1:0-3449 GCA_964385635.1 uncultured Anaerolineales bacterium | reverse complement strand
TCGATCCGAATTCACACCTCCCACACGCTCAGACCAGCGGTGCGCATAAGCACGCCGCGCTCTTTCTCCCATTGAAGAAGCCCCTCAATCCAGGCAATTTTGTGCCCGAACGCCCCATTTTTATGGCCGCCGCTCAAATTGCCCACCTCCCCAGACTCACCCGAGGGCACAAGATGGTCCAGCCCATATCCTGGCCTTTCCCAGATTCACTCCCGGCTTGCCCTCCGACTGCGATTCGTGCGCCTAACGACTGGGAGCTGAGCCACCGCGCCGGGCCAGGCAAAACCTGCTTCGCTACAAGCCCCACAACCAAATGCAAAAGCGCCACTGTCAACGAGCGCCAAAGGCGCGGTCGGCTCCAGCGAATGGTTGGGCGGCTCTCTGTTTGCTAGTCATTGCCAACTGTGAACGTCAAAACCCATTAACCTACGCCACTGTGGTCTGGAATTTTTTCCCGTCCTGTTTGCACAGCGCCTGCACAAGCCGACGGCCGGACATGACACTGGTCGGAAGACCGCCGCCCGGCTCGACCCACTGCCCGCACATATAGAAGTTCTGCAGGCCGGGCAGGGTCTGGCGCATGCGGTTCATCACGATGAACGAGTTCTGCGGCGTGAGCAGCCAGCCTTCAAAACTGCCTTTCCAGTTACCCGTGTAGCGCTCAAAAGTCAACGGCGTCGCCACGTCCACCATCTCCACCTGCTGGGAGATACCGGGGAAGCGCTGGTCCAGCAGTTCCACCACTGTGCGCGCCACCTGGTCTTTCTTCTCCTTGTAGGCTGCCCGATCCTGCGCTAGCTCTTTCCAATACTCGTAACTGCTGGGCATCATCACCACCAAGCTGGTCTTGCCGGCCGGCGCCAATGTAGGATCCTGGTTAAAAATGTCGATCGGCATTCTGTTCCGCACCGCATCCCCGATTTCCGTCGGCTGGCGCAAGGGGAAACTCATGCCAGAGACCGTTTTGGGCTCATTGGCAAAAGAGCGGTTCACCCCCACTCCCACGAACAACAGCGGCGGGAAAATGGGCCATTTCTCGTAAGGCTCGCGTGTCTTTTCATCCACGTATTTCCCTTCCAGCATTTTAAAGATGGTGGTATACCCATCCGCCGCGGAGATCACCCGCCCGGAGCGGTGCTCACTCCCATCCGCCAGTCGGACGCCCACCGCTTTATCCCCTTCCACCAGAATTTTCTCCACCCGCCTATCGTAATGGATTACTCCCCCCAGGTTAGTGTAGCGCTTGGCCAGTGCCAGCGACATGGGCAAGGAACCGCCGATGGGGTAACCCGCATTCCTGTTATGCAGGTAGGCAAAGGTGAAGAGCATAAAGAACATCGAGAATTCTGGAACCCACATTTCCCGCAGCGCTTCGCGGAGCACTGGGTCTTTGAAGCGCATGACAAATTCCGCGGCGGAGATCTTCATCCACTTCCGCATTTCTCTCCCTTTGGTCGCCAGAATCAGCCCAAGCTTAAGACCTTTTCGCAGACGTTTGAGCGGCGGGTCTGATTCGGAGGGCTGGTCAAAATCGAGGCACATCCGAATACCTTGGATGAAATCCTGGATGGGCTCGGCGTCCTGCGGCGAAAACTCCAGCAGATGCTTTTCCAGCCTGTCCACGTTCGTGTAGAGGATGAGGGTGCGCCCATCGGCGCTCTCGTAACGCATGTATTCGTCCATGTTGATGAACTCGCGCCCCTGGGCAATGCCGACTTCCTCCCAGTAGCGGTACATGCCGCTCTGGGGTGAGGAGCCCACCAGCCAGTGGATACAGCCGTCAATGGTGTACCCTTTGCGTTTCCAGGCCGTGCACAAGCCACCTGGCAAGTCGTGCATCTCAAAGATTTGCGTGCGGTAACCATTCATCTGGGCATAGATCCCAGCCGAAAGCCCTGCGAACCCGGCCCCGATGATGATGACTGAGTTATCCTCCATACTGTTCCTCCCTATTCATCAATTTGAACTTGGTAGCAGGCAAAAATCGCGGCCGGCGGTATCCGGCGCTACGCCTTTTGCCCAAAAATCATCTTGCCACTCGGGAAGCCGCCAACGCCTAGCCTTCACGCGCCTGCTCCGAACCAAACTATCACCACCAACTGACCCACGCAAGGCAACTTTTATAAAAATGAGCCGCTCTTGAGGTCACGTGGAAGGCTTTGTGCGTGAGTCCTAACCTTTTCATTTATTCCGAAGTATGGTAGTCCCCCTCTTGAGTGTTGTTAGGTGATGAGGTATAATACAGCACCGTCAACACTCGGAAGGAGGCGCTAATGTGTCAAATCTAGCCCAGCCAGGTGACTTCTGCCCAAATCGAGACTGTGATGATTATGGGAAACTGCAAAGTGAGCGACAGCAGAACATCATCAAGTTCGGCAAAACCAAGGCAGGCCGCCAGCGTCACAAGTGCAAGACGTGCAATTGTACCTTCGTCGAAACCAAAGGAACGATCTTCTATCGCCGTCGCACGCCCGAAGACGAGATCGTCGACACCCTGACCCTGATCGCGGAGGATAGCCGTATAAGCAGCTTGGCGCGTGCTAAAGGGCACAAAGAAGAAACCATCATCGATTGGATTCGCGCGGCAGGCCAACATGCCGAGAGAGTTGAGGAAATGTTGCTGGCGGAACATCGGATCGAACGTGGCCAGTTGGACGGCCTATGGGCCTACGTTCGTAACAAGGGGGAAAAAAAGACTATCCCGAAACCGAAGAGACCGGCCAGTTCTGGCGCTCTACCATGATCGATATGGATAACCGTCTCCGCGCCGCCCGTGGCATTGCCAAAACGGAAACGAAAGCCAGTATCGAAGTGTTCGAGACGCTCAAGCGCCGAGGACATCCCGATGCACCACCCCCTACCGTCTCGGATGGCTGGGGAGGGATTGACGACGCGATGGTAGAAGTCTACGGGGTAGTTCCTGAGTACAAGGGAGTTGGACGGCCACCAACGCTCAAAAGCCCTCAGCCAGGTTGGCAGTATCTACAGGCAGTCAAGCAGCGTGAGAATGGACGTGTCGCGGGCGTCAGCTTGCGCGTCATCTTTGGTGACGAGGATGAAGTGTTGGAACTCCTGGGGAAGAGCACATCTTACGTCGAAAGGACACATCTCACCATGCGTCTCTTCAACAGCCGGTTGACGCGCAAGACACTGGGCTTCTCGAAGGAGCTGGAGATGTATCGTGCGTCTGCTGCCTGGGAGGACCTCGTATACAACTTCGCGCGTCCGGTCAAGACGTTGCGCGTGGAGATCTATGGTGACTCCAAGCGCCGCTGGCAACCACACACGCCTGCTATGACTGCGGGACTAACTGATCACATTTGGACTGTTAAAGAGCTGCTGAAAACCGTTGCGCCCCCCTAACAACACTCTACAGGGGGACTACCCGTTCCCCCTACGCCGGGGAAGCCTGCCCTGCCACCGCGAGTACTCGTGGCGGTGAGCTTGTC
>CAYLPU010000180.1:0-3478 GCA_964385635.1 uncultured Anaerolineales bacterium | reverse complement strand
TCAGCCTTTTATCCCTACTCCTGCAAGCCGTCCTCCATGATGGCTGAGTAGTTACTTTCTTTTTATAATTACTACTCGTGTCGCCCAGATCAAGAACCTGTGATAACCACTCATGCACTTCTAGGTATGTGGAAGCAATATGGGAATGGAAAGAAAAGAGCTGATTCACCGAGTCATCCATGATTGTCATCTTTGCTCCAACTTGAATTCCTTATGCCGATTCAGAGAGGCCGTCCAAGGGCACCCGCATAACCTGCCGGGCCGAATGCGTGAAAGAGCCTCTGCGACAGGACACGCTGAATACGCGTTTGACCGCCGATACGCGCGGGCCGATAGGCCTGGTCGGGTGCATACGGTGTTGGGCGGCGACCCCTAACCATTTCCATTGACATTTTGTGGACTGAGAGCTTCCACCCACAAAGCCATCATATGGATCACACTGGGTCGCCCTATCTCTCCAAAACACATAGTGGCCCACTCCTATTATTATACTCGACTGCCGCCCTCGCACAAACGAACGCCGCCCGCCGCCCCACTTCCCCCACCACGACCGGTGCCGGTAGGCGAAAAACACGGGGCTACGTCTTGAGCGAACCTGTCCTGAGCGCAGCCGAAGGGCCACGGGCTTGTCCTCCAGCGAAAAGCGGTCGTCAAGCCCACTCAGTCGTGTCGGGGAGGTTCCAAAGAAAAACAAAGTTCCTTCGCCAACGTGTCCCACAAATAGCCCGTTCGCCCCCAGCAGAGATCAATTACGCTCACGAAACAAGTCTGCTTCAGGTCTTCCATCGCACTGTCGCTGCAAACCGCCTCGTACCCCTGCATGTGCACGACAAGACCCGTCTCGTCCAGTGCAGCATCGCCAGTCCAGGCATGCGGCCTCAAATAATCAATAGTAACCGTCGTCCTGCACCCACCGCTTTCGCCAGGACCGGCAACGTAGATATACAGGTCACTACACAAAGAGAGCCTCTCGATCCTTAATGCCGTAGCCTCGCAGGCAAAACCCTCCACGAAAGCCCTTTGCTTGCTGTAGCCTTCGTCAAGACCAGGCTGAGATGCAACCGTCAGGAAACCAGCACGATTGAAAGCCGCCAGATAGGGAGCGATTGGTTCCGACTCTGCGTCAAGACCCTCACCAAACCACCCAGGAATAAAGCGAATCTTGCCCTCCATAAAGCGGGCGTTCAGTTCACACATCCTCGCGAACGTCTTGATCTCTTGCCAAATCTGCATCGCTTTCTTCGCATCTTCTGAGCATTCTATTTCATCCATGGACATGGATCACCTTCTGTCTACGACCCGCGCTGCCGAGGCGTCCGCTCCAGCAATGTTATGCTCCGATTTACCCCTACCCCCTTCCCCCACCACGACCGGTCCCACCCACAACGTTTCATCCATCTCCTCCAATCCCCAAATCTGAAATCGCAAATATTAAATCTCAAATCCCCCGATTCACAACTCGATTCCCCATTCCTCGCTGATCTGGTCCAACGCCGCGTCGAGTGCCGCATCGACTTCGTCATAAGACCACTCCTCGCGCAGATCGCGCCCCGCACCCATCAACTGCCCCAGCCGCACCGCGTTCTGGCTGTGTACCGTCACCAGCCTGCTCCACGGCTTGATGTTTCCACTGTCCAGCTCAGGCCACCGCTCGTCAATGTACCGCGAGAGCCGGCCCAGTTTGTCGTTCAGGTCTCCGATCACGTCGTCAATGCAGATCGGATTCTTGCCGATACAGCCCATCCCACGCCGCTTGCCCAGTAACTCGCTCAGACGGACCCCGCTCCGGCCGTGGATCGTGAGAATCTCCGCCAGTTGCCTGACGCTCAGATCGTCCCACCACCGATCTATGAGGCCAGAGAGCCTGGCCTGCTTGTCGGCCAGGTCGGCGACACGGTCGTCAAAGTCAAAGCCAGGGTCAACACCAATGTCAAGATCAAGGCCTATGCAGGACTCGCGGGCCGTATGCGTATGGAGTGAATTGTCGTCCATTCTTCTTACCTCTTATGCGCCGATTTGCCCCTATTATACCCGGCGGCGTTCCCTGCACAAGTCCACGACCGCCAGTGAAACATTTGTTCTTTTCCAAATCCTGTGCGTAACTACTCACCCGTTTGCCCCGCCGATGGTTTCAACCATCGGCTGATACGCAAAGTGCGTTAAAACGCACTAAAACGCGACTTTCTAACCCGTTTTAACGGGTTTCGCCGTATCAGCGGGGCGTTTCAACGCTCCGCGTGGGGGTGGCTGAGTAGTTACTTCTTAACATTCAATCTGGACATGCTGAGATGCACACACAAACAACTGCCGGAAAACAACCAGGTGTAACAACCACTTTTCGCCTGCCCATCGGCACTGGCCGGCCGGCGCAGCCGGGGGTTGTTGATAACCCGGTGGTCACGGGACGCGCCTCACAGGGTTGCCAACCCGCCGGGTTGACACTTGCATAATTCAAAAAATCAGGTATAATGGAATTATGAGAACAGTTACGACACCGCAGGCGGCACACATATTAGGGATGAGTTTTCGGACCCTCGACAACTGGGTCCGTATAGGGCTAGCCACCTGTAGCCAGGTCGCCGGTGGACGCGGGACACGGCGCGCCTGGACCGTTGACGACGTGACCCGCGCCGCCTATATCCGGGCGTTGCGCAAGAACGGAATATCCACGCACCAACTCAACGCTATGAAAAAGACCAGTAGACTGGATACCCTGTTGGATGGCCTGCTAAAGCAAGAAAAAGCGCATAGCGATAAGAATATCTTTAGCGTTGTTATATTGATCGTGGAAGGTAAGAAATTGCCAGTTACTACCATAGGAGAAAAACGCAAGGCCGTACAAAAAGCCTTTGACGCCCTCGAAGCGGGCCTCCCGCCGGAGCCGCTGACCTACGACGATGCATGGTCAGAGATTGAGGTCCGGGTAGAATGAAGTCAATGTAGGAGATCACGATGACCAACAAAAAAGCGTGGAACTCGCTGCCATCAACAGCGAGTCCCACCAGACCACAGACGCAGCCAGCGCCCATGAGCGGTATATTATACCCGTTTTGTGGTATTTGCGCCAGTTTTCGTTTTGCCTCTTCCCCCCGCGTGGTACACTCCCTTGACAGGAAGCGCCAATGGATGACGATCTCCACGAATTCCTGACCTGGGAGAAGGCCAGCCGGGATACCGTAGACTTCAAGCGCATTTACGTTGACGTGGCCGGCGACCTTGTGGCCGGGCTGATGCTCAGCCAGTTGGTCTACTGGTGTCTTTTGCCCAACAAGAACGGGAAGTCAAAACTGCGAGTATACCGTGATGACCACCGATGGCTGGCCAAGAACCGCAACGACTGGTGGGATGAAATCAGGATCTCACCCAAGCGAGCCGACCGGGCGATCAAGATACTCGTCAACGCCGGCCTGGTGGTCACGAAAAACGGATATTTACCCCAAAAGTTGCACCAGTAGGCACTGTGTGAAGTTGACCTCCT
>CAYLPU010000179.1:0-3506 GCA_964385635.1 uncultured Anaerolineales bacterium | reverse complement strand
CTGGGAAATCGAATGACTGTTCGAGTGGTTACCCCGGATTATTGAGAAGATACGATTTTTGCCTCAATGCCATTAAAGGTTATAGCAGTTCATAATGTACTCTTTTTGGCTTATCGGCTCGGAACCAGTCTCATTATCTCTGGCACGGCCAATATCCCTCTGGGTACTCTAATCTCATTATCTTTGGCACAAGGTACTCCAGTCTCACTATCTTTGCCGCGTTTCGTTGCCAGTCTCAATATCTTTGTCCATAAGGGCCAATTTTGGCCTCTCAGTCTCATTATCTTTGACACCGTACAACTTTCATCGTTTCATCTCCCTCGCGTGGAATCAGGATTAGAACAGCGGCAACTGCCCCGCCGGAAGTGATAAGTGGTGTCCTGCCACCCCTCGCAGCCGAAAGTCCGGAGGGGGACGATCAACTCCATCTTGAGCCCCATGTTCCACAAGGATGTTACCCACTGTCCCGCGACGAGGCGGGCGGCGACGCGCAGCCCCAGCTCCTGGGCCGTCGTCAGCACCGAGGCCACGACTAGACCTGAGTCGGGGTCAATGGCGTAGAAGGGGCAGTATGCCTTCTCGCCGAGAAATGGAATGGTCTTTTGGGTCAAGTTTCACCTCCACTTGAAATGCAAACGCGGCAGGACGGTTGTCGCTGTCCTGCCGCTGGCATCTGCTTCTCTTGCCCTATCCCCCAGGTTGTGGTAAGATAAGGCACGCGCAGATTATACTAATCTACGTGTGCCTTAATTGACCGAATGGAGGACGACCGATGTTTGTAGACCGCCAGATGGAATTGGCCTTCCTGGACTCCGTACTGGAGCGTGAGCGTCCTTCGACAGCGCAACTCGTCCTCCTCTACGGACGCCGGCGGGTGGGGAAAACCGTCCTCTTGCGTCATTGGGCCGAGGGTTCCGGCTTGCCTCATACGTACTGGGCTGCTGACAAGGAACCCTCTCCTCTACAACGACGCAAGCTCTTCGCCCGCGTGATGGGCGTCGAGCCAGCCCGGGCTCCTACCTTCGATACGTGGGCTGACTGCTGGCAGGCTATCGCTGCCTTCCTCGGCGACCGCCGCCACATTCTCATCCTGGACGAGTTCACCTACGCCGCCGAGGCCGACTCGGCGATGCTTTCGTCGCTCCAACACGCCTGGGATCAGCAGTTCAAGACACGACAAACGATCATCGCCCTGTGTGGTTCCCACGTCCACGCGATGGAGACGCTGCAATCTCGCCAATCTCCGCTCTTCGGGCGTCTGACCGGTCAGTGGCACCTGCGGCCTCTGACTTTCGCCGACTTGCGCGAGTTCCTGCCCGGCTGGTCGGCGGAGGAGCGGGTGGCGGCCTACGCGGTGGTGGGTGGGGTGCCCGCCTACCTGGAGTGGCTCGATCCAGCCCGCTCGCTCAGCGACAACATCCGGGAGGTCATCCTGGCCCCAGGTAGCATGTTCATCGCTGAACCGACCTTCCTGCTCTACGACGAGGTCCGTGACCCGCGCGCTCACCTGGCGATCCTCCAGGCTATCGGCGCAGGGCATCACACCATGTCTGAAATCGCCAACGCGGCACTGGTGGGGCGGACCCACCTATCGGCCTACCTGGGCCGCCTCCGGGAGTTGCGCCTGGTCGAGCGGCGGTTGCCGGTGACCATTCCCCCGAGCCAACGGCGGCGCTCCCGGCGGGGGCGCTATCACATCAGCGATCCTTACTTCCGTTTCTACTTCCGCTTTTTCGCCCCCTTCCGCGACGAGTTGACCTACCGGCCCGAGCGGGTCCTGCCGTTCATCAGGGAAGGCTTGCGACCGTTCGTCGGACTGACAGCATTCGAGGAACTGAGCCGCCAGTGGGTTGCCGAACAGGGTCGGGCGGGCAGGTTGCCGTTCGAGCCGCAGGATGTGGGCAGTCATTGGAGCCGCAGGGTGCAGGCCGACGTGGTAGCGATGAACTGGCGGGAGCGGGCTATTCTGCTGGGGGAGTGCAAGTGGGGGGCGGATCGAGTGAGGCGGGACGTGATCCGCAACCTGCTCGAAGAGAAGACGGTCAGGCTCTTGCGGGATCTAACTGACGCCGACGACGAGGGATGGGCGGTGCACTATGCCTTCTTTGCCCGTGCCGGTTTCACCGACGCGGCCCGCTCCCTCGCCCAGGACCACGGTGCGTCGTTGATTGATCTGGATAGGCTGGATCGCGATCTGCTCGCTCAGTCGCCCGGTGTCCAGGCCGGGCAGAGCATTGAAATCCAGGTCCTCCGAGTACCGCCAATCGGGAAAGTACAATTGACGTAAGGCTGTGCCGCCTTTGAAGACCAGGTGCTCCGCCAGGAGCGGGGTGCGGCCTAGCCCGTCCAGGACACACAGGATAACGTACTCGTGCTTGGCTCGGCCCAGTCCCAGGCCGTGCCGGCGGGCAATCCGTGCCAGATCGTCGCGGGTCAGCATCAGTGCTCTCTCCATTCCAGCAAGGTGTCTTCGGCGACGTTGACGATGATGCGCCAGCGCCGGTCACGGGGGCCAACCGCCGGGCCGGGCACCTCCAGCCGGGCGTAACTCTGGCTACTCCCTGCCTCTACCCGCGCGAGCAATGCCTCATCCTCCAGCCCCAGTCGTTCCAGCCAGAAGCCCAGTCGTTGCATCGCAGCCCGGCTACCGTTTCGCCCGGCATAGTCCACCAGCCGCTCCAGGTCTATCTCCTCGTTCCCAAACCAGAGTCCCTTGGCTGCCTCGACGATCCCCCCGGCGTATGCGGGGTGGGTCAGGCAGTCCACGATCGTCTTTTCCCGGTCGGTGATGTGGATGCGCTGCCCTTCCAGGGGCACCTGGGTGATGCCGAAGAAGCGGGTCGGGGAGACGCTAACAAAGCGGTAGGTCAGGCCGTGGAGGGTGAGAGGCCGTTTGCGCCGGGTGGTCGCCACGTAGACTGTGCGGCTCAACCGGTCGCTATAGCCGTAGTGACGCAGAGCGGTGCCGAAGGCGATAGCGTAGGGGGATATCAGTCGGCTGGCAATGAGGAACTCGTGGGCAGTGTAGATGCCCTCTAGTCCGGCGGCCAGGGGAAGGATGAGGTACTTGCCCCGCTCCAACCGCTGCACCCAGCCGCGCTTCTCGAGGCGGTAGAGCAACTGGCGCACCTGGATACGGTCATCGTCCAAGAATTGGTGGGCCTCGTCGACGGTGAAGACGGTTTTCCCGGCCACGCTGAGGGCGGTCAGGAGTCGGGCTCCCTGGCTGCCCAGCGTTTTGGTGGTTTCTGTTGCCGTAGTCGTCCTTTCGGCGACTATTGTACGCCAATTCATCGAAATGGGGCAGGCGCTGGAATCACTGAAACCGCTGAAGACACTGAGTTTGTGGCCGCGTTCCTCTCAGCGGCTTCATTTGCTGCTCCAACCTCTTGGAATCACTGATGCCACTGAAAGCAGATGAAGACACTGAAAAGGTATCATCTCAATAAGTTGGGGCAGGTCTGTTGGTGAAATGCTTACTCAGGTATGGTGAGGTGCCAACAGAA
>CAYLPU010000178.1:0-3790 GCA_964385635.1 uncultured Anaerolineales bacterium | reverse complement strand
CTCCCCCCAGATGCCAGAGATTCAGAGTCCAGAGATACCAGAGGTCAGAGATGGACGGGGGCCGCCACTACCCGAAAACCGCTGCCGTCGTAGCGGTAGAGCGGGTAGAGCCTGAAGCGGGAGGCGCAGCGGACGTACCTCGCAACACTGAGGAACGCGCCCCCGCGCAACACCCGCAGCGCCTCCTCCCCGGCCTCCAGGTCCTCCCGCCCATCCCCAGGATCATAAGGGTAATCCCCGCCCAGGCTCCGCGTCCACTCCCACACGTTCCCCGCCATGTCCAGCACCCCGTAGGGGCTGGCCCCGTCCGGAAAACAGCCCACCGCGCTCATCGTTCCAATCCTCGTTTTACGATAGTTCGCCAGGTCTGGGTTTGATTTCTCTCCCCACGGATACCGCCGCCCGTCCGCCCCCCGCGCCGCCTTCTCCCATTTCGCCTCCGAGGGCAACCGCACGCGCAGGGTTTCAAGTTCCAGGTTCAAGATTTTTACCTTGCCACCACGCCAGACCCGCAATCCGCAATCTGCGATCCGCAATTCCTCCGTGAGCCAACGGCAGTACGCCAGCGCCTCATACCACGTCACTCCCACCAGCGGGTGATTGGGCAGGTTAAACGGTTCACCGTAATCGTGGGCACCCTCACGAGGCTGGTCGTCCTGCCGGGCCTTGATCTTCCCCTCTGCCCATATTCGCGCCCGCTCCGCCTCTGTCCAATATCGCCGCTCCCGGTAGCCGCCCGCCTCCACGAAAACCTGGAACTGCGCGTTGGTGACGGGGTAGCGCCCGATCAGGTAACCTTCGATGATGCTCTCGTTGCGGTGTTGTTCCTTACCGTCTCCCATCACGAACGGGCCGGGAGGCACGTAACACCACACGATGTCGGGGAGGCCCTCACCCCCCGGCCCCCTCTCCCGCCTGGCGGGAGAGGGGGTGATGACGCCGACGCCGGGGCGGGGGTCGCCCAATCTCGCCAGGGTGCGCCCGGAGGCAGCGCGATCGACGGTGGTCAGGACGCCCCGTTCAATCGGAGCCACGAGCCACCCTTGCACGCGGGCCAGCACCTGCCGATATCGCTCACGCGCTTTCACCTCCTCCAAACCGGTCTCCAGCAGCGCTTCGCCGGCCAGGTGAGCAGCCCGCCAGTCGGTCTCGGGCACAGCCCGCTCTGGCACCTGGCGCGGGCACAGCGCCGCCGCCACGTCCACCGCCACGTGGGTCATCTTCTTCAGGCGTGCCATAGCCCCCACAGCCCACAGCACCACTTCGCGCCACTGCGCGTAGTTCTCACAAATCAGCCTGGCCGCCTCGTCCGGGAAGTCCGGTTGCACAGCCAGATAACAGCCCGCCAGGTACTCCTGGTAACTGCGATGCGGGAACGTGTACACTCCCGGCCCACGCTCCATCAGCAGCCCGGCCCGCTCCTGCACATAGGTCACCAACTCCCCCGCTTGATCCCAACTCCCTTCTAAGTAGTCCTTCAGCACGCTGCGCAGCATCTCCTCGCTGACGTCGGCCGTCCCCTCCGGCCCCTCTTGAGCGCGATGGGCGATGAAAGCGACCCGCTCCAGGGCCGATTCCAGTTTGCCCGCGCTCACCACCCGGGTCACGCCCACGTCTTCGCCCAGGCGAGCCTCCTGCCAGCGAACGAGCAGCAGCCGCACCATCTCCTGGTACAGTTCCACCCGGTCGTCGGGCAGCCGGCCCCAGGAAAAATGAAGCGAAGCCATCATCGTCAGTTGCAGGGGGCTCCTGGCCAGGGGGGCCAGGTCGGGCCGGCGGGTCGCGGCCTGCAACCGGCGGGTCAGGTCTTCAGCCTCGCTCTCGTTCTTCCAGCCCAGGCGGCACACCTCTTTGTACCAGCAACCGATGAAGTCATCAACCTGCTCCTGGTTGAAGGGAGCCAACTTGTGGGCCGCGAAGCGCTCCAGTTGCCAGCAAGCGTCCTGATAGGCGTAGCCCCGGCAGGTCACCAGGTAGCGGTTGGTGGGGTGCCCGTACGTGGCAGCGAAATCAGCCACCGCGTCACGCACAGCCCTCCGCTCCTCCGGATCGGCCACCTCGTCCAGCCCATCCAGCAGCACGATCACGCCGCCGTCCAACAACTGCTGGCGCAAGCAGGAGGCAAAATCGGCCAGGTGCTGAGAGGCCAGCATGCCGGCTATGAAGTGCCATAGCCCGGCGGCCGTGCCATCACACCAACTGCTGCTGGCAAAGTCCCGCAGGGTGACCTGGAGCGGCAGCAGCGGCCCGTGGGTCCAGGCCGGTTCCAGGTGGGCCAGCCATCCATCGCCCGGCAGCGCCGAGGTTTCTCCGAGATGCTCCAACCGCGCGCCAGCCAGACACAGGACCAGGTAATTGGCAAAAGTGGACTTGCCACTGCCGGGGCCGCCCAGCAGCACCATCTCCCGTTCGCCGGCCGCGGCTTCGAGGGCGGTCAGAGGTCGGGTCTCGCGGCCCGGCTCCGGCATCCCCTCTCGCCCGCTCCGTTCCCCTTTGTCTTCGACCTCCTCCCTTTCCAGGGCCACCGCTGTCTGGGTATTGAGCGCCACGTACACGGCCAACAGGTCCATCGTGCGCTGGCGCGTCCGCTCCACAGCCCGGGGGTCAATCACCGCCAGGGGCAGCGCGCTGCACGAGACCAACATCCGGCGCAGGTATGCCTGCTCCAGCCGGGCAGGGTCCACGGCCGGCATCTCGGTGGCAGGGGGCAACTCAGGCCTGCCTTCCGCTTCCGCCACCACCCCGCCCAGCGACGGCGGTAACTCGAAGGTACACCGGCCATCGTCCACGTTCCGATAGGTCATGACGTCCTTCGTCCAGAACCCGCCCCGCTCATCACTGTACCTGCGCAGGTGCACCACCCCCTGTCCGGTCCCCAGGTCGAACTGCACGAAGTTGTAGCCGTTGGGGTAGTCCCGGCTGGCGTAACAGGCGCCGGCGGCGACGACCATCGCCCCGGCGTCGGGCATCGCCAGGCTCAGCAACCCTGTGCGATGCAGATGTCCGTGCAGCACGAAGTCACACCCCCGCATCAGCAGCGGTTCGCAGTCGTCCTGGTCGAACTCATGGAACCAGTTGAAGGGATGATGCAACAGGCCGATCCGCAGGTCAGCCTCCCTGGCCGCGTCCAGAGCCTGACGAACCTGGCGCTCGCCCAGCGCCAGGCGGCCTTGGTCTCCGTTTATGGACAGCCAGGCGGAGTTGAGCCCCAGCACGGCCACCCGCCGGCCCGCCAGGTCCAGGTGTCGCACGTAGAAGTAGCGCTCGTCGTCGAAGGGTAGGTGACCTTCGAAGTAGTCACTCACAAAGCCGGCGTAGTGATCGAACTTGCGCAAGATCAGGCGACGATCCAGGACAACGGTCAGCACCTCATCCACCGCCTGCCGGTTGTCCAGGGACGAAACAATGGCGACGGCCCCACGGGTGATGGCGCTCCGGTCCACGTCGTGGTTGCCGGGCACGATAAAGAGGCGCGTCTTGGGCAGGCCGGTCGCCTCCAACAACTCGTCGAAGAACTGCCCGGCCAGACCGTACTCGTCTGGCAAACCACTGAAGGCAATGTCCCCTGACACGACGACAAAGTCAGGGCACAGGCCGTCCGACGTGATTCGTTCCTGCACGTCAACCAACAACGCCCGCAGGACAATGTTCTCGTCCCACCGCTTAGCCTCTCGAAAATGCAGATCCGACAGATGCAACCAGGTGATTGTTGACATACTACGCCTCCGTTGCCACCTCATCCATCACCCCCACACCCCCACGCCCCCCCACTCCCACACTCCCACCCCCC
>CAYLPU010000177.1:0-3906 GCA_964385635.1 uncultured Anaerolineales bacterium | reverse complement strand
CGCAGCACTTCCAGCCCGGCGATGCGGCCAGCCTCCTTGGTCGCCTGGCGCTGGTTGTCGTTAAAGTAGGCCGGCACGCTGATCACCGCCTGGGCCACCGGCTCGCCCAGGTACATCTCGGCGTCCCGCTTCAGTTTCTGCAGAATCATGGCCGAGATCTCCGGCGGCGAGTACTCGCGGCCGTCCATGGACACCCGTACGTCGTCATTGGGTGCAGCGGTCAGACGGTAGGGCACCAGCATCCGGTCGTGCTGCACCATATCCTCAGCAAACCTGCGCCCCATGAAGCGTTTGATGGAGAAGACAGTCTGCTCAGGATTGGTGCTCGCCTGTCGCCGGGCCACCTTCCCCACCAACCGTTCGCCGTTCTTGCCGATGGCGACGACCGAGGGGGTGAGGCGGTCGCCCTCAACGTTGGGGATCACCATCGGCATACCCCCCTCCATGACCGCCATCACCGAATTCGTCGTGCCCAGATCAATGCCGATGACCTTACTCATATACCCCATCCCTTACCACAATCAAAAAGAGGCTAACGCCATCTCCGGCGAGCCTAGCCCCCCACTCAGTCACGTCTTCTGCCCGCGGCTGCGCCCCCACTTCTACTGGCATCCGCCGGCTCTCCTGCACGTTTCAGCAGAGTTCCCAGCCTGCTGACGCTGGCCTGAGTGCGTCTGGTCCAGAACCCTGCACTCTGGGTAAATGTCTAACAGCCCGCGCAGCGCCGGATCGCGGTTTCTTCCCCCCGCTTACCGCAGCCCCATTTCCCGTTCCACGGCTTCCACAGTCGGCCCCAGGGTAGCCAGCAGCGCCCGTCGCTGGTCGTTGATCTGGGCCATGCGGCCCTCGATGCGCCGGGCCCTGGCCGTCCACATGACATATTGCTTCTGCAATCGCGCCTCTTCCCGGTCCAGTCTCTCTAATTGTTGGTAAATGTTCCCGGCACCGGTGGAGTGGCGGATGTTGCCCTGGTGAGGCATGTCGTGCGCCCCGCGCACATCGTCGCAATATTTGAGTGGCATCGTCAATCCTCCTCTTCTGGAAGTTGGAAAATGGAGGTCGGAGATTGGAGGTTGGATTATATCCAATTTCCAATCTCTAATCTCTAATTTCTACTGGGTCTTGCCGATGAGATCCAACAGAACGTCGCGCCGCTCCCGGTTCGGCTTGCCGTGAGGGTTCAGTTCCCGCGACAGCACGTCCATACACACCTGGCCGAAACTCAGGTCCCCGCCATTGGCGGCCATGATCTTGCCGATCATGATGCAGTTGCGCACCGTGGGGTTGGTCTCGGTCGCCTCGCGGAAGCCCCGCACCACGTCCACGATCCGCTCCGCCGTCGTCTCGTCAACGCCGGTGCGAGCCGTGGTGATCAATGCCTCGGTCTCCCGGTCGAAGTGGCTGATGTCAATGGTGATCATGCGGTCCACCAACGCCTCCTGGCTGGGGTGCACGCCGGCATACTCGGTGGGGTTGCTGGTGAAGATAGCCCGGAAGTCGGGGTGAACCCGCAGGTAACCCTTCTTGCTCTTGATGGTGGGCAGGATCAGGATGCGCTCCTCCAGGACTGGCAAGAAGACGTTGTTCGCCTCCGGCCGCGAGCGGCTGAACTCGTCGTAGATCAGGGTGCTGCCCTGTTGGCAGGCCATGGTGAGCCGGGCGTCCACCCAGCGGTAATCCACCCGGTCCTCCGTCTTCATCACCGAGTGGATAAAGTTGTCAATGACCCGCTTGCGGCTGTAGCCATGCTCGCCGCCGATGAGGTCCGAGGTGGCGAACTCGTCGTCGCCCACCAGGAGCATCATCGGCCGGCCGATGCGCTGGGCCAGTTGCAGAGCCAGCGTGGTCTTGCCGCAGCCGGTGGGCCCGCGGAAGTGGATGGGGAAGCCGCTCTCGACGTAGGCCATGGCCCGGTCGAGGATACTGCGCACGAAGGGGGTCTCCACGAAGTCGGCATGGTCGAAGGCCCCCAGACCCGGCGCGCCAGTCTCCGGCGTCGGCAGGCCGGCCGTTCGCGCCTCCTGCCTCATCCTCTGTGCTTTCAGATCGCTGATCGCCCCCTCACTAGCGTGTCCTCCCCGGGGCGACTGCGGTCGGATGGTTGTCATAGTCCTCTCCTTATTCACGTTTCACGTTTCACGCTTCACGCTTCACGTTCGCACAAGAGAATGGTAGACCCTGCCGCCGGCAGCCTAGCAGGCCCGCCTTCGGCAGAGCCCAACCACTCTCCTGCGCTCCATCGGTTCACTCAAACCAGTTCCCTGGCCTGGGCGATCCACTGTTCCACCCTGGCCAGCCGGCCGAAATCGCCAAGCCTTTCTCGTACTTCGTCGGGCGAAGCCTCGGCCAACTGAGCGAAAGTAGTGATGCCGAGTTCGGTCAGCCGCGCCTGCATGCTCGCACCGATGCCCCGGATAGCCGTCAGGTCGTCGGGAATCACCTGCTCCACCGGCGGCGGTGGTGGTGCTACCTCGACTACTGGCGGTGGCGGCGGCGGTGGTGCTACCTCGACCACTGGCGGTGGCGGCGGCGGTGGTGCTACCTCGACCACTGGCGGTGGTGGCGGCGCGCCCAGGTGCTCGCGCCAGGCAGCGCGGGCCTCGGTCATCTCGGTGGCGTACTCTGCCAGTTGGCTGGTCACATCCGCCTTGCGCGCCGCGGTGCCGGCGGCCAATTCGTCCACGAAGGCTGCGGTGTCGGTTTTCATGGCCGCTCTGTCTTGCGCCAGCCGTTCCCGCGTCTCGCGGGCCATGGCCTGGTGCGCGGCGTCGTACTCAGCGAACATACGGACCACCTCGGCATTGCGGGCTGCGTCCAGGTTCTGGAGTTCAGCCATCAGGGCCGCGTTGTCGCCTTCCAGCCTGGCGTGAAGCTCCTTCGCCATGGCCTGGTGCGCAGCGTCAAGTTCCGCCAGTTGGCTGGCCACATCCGCCTTGCGCGCCGCAGTGCCGGCGGCCAGTTCGTCCACGAGGGCTGCGGTGTCGGCTTTCAGGGCCGCTCTGTCTTGCGCCAGCCGTTCCCGCGTCTCGCGGGCCATGGCCTGGTGCGCGGCGTCGTACTCAGCGAACATACGGACCACCTCGGCATTGCGGGCTGCGTCCAGGTTCTGGAGTTCAGCCATCAGGGCCGCGTTGTCGCCTTCCAGCCTGGCGTGAAGCTCCTTCGCCATGGCCTGGTGCGCGGCGTCGTACCCGCTCAGTGTGGCAGCGGTCTCGCTCTTGCGCGCCGCAGTGCCGGCGGCCAATTCGTCCACGAGGGCTGCGGTGTCGGCTTTCAGGGCCGCTTTGTCTTGGGCCAGCCGTTCCCGCGTCTCGCGGGCCATGGCCTGATGGGCGGCATCGTACTCGCCCAGCGTGGCGGCGGTCTCGCTCTTGCGCGCCGTTGTGCCGGCGGCCAATTCGTCCATGAAGGCTCCGGTGTCGGCCTTGAAGCCGATGACCGCGGCTGTCCTGGCACGCTGTGAGGCCACGATCTCCTCGCCCAGCGCTCGCATCTCTCCTGCTGTAGGCATACTATCTCACCTCCTTATTCCCGTTGGTGTCTATCAGCACGTCCCCAACGGGGACAGTTAATTTGGAAATCAACACTTGCCGATGGACGAAAATCGAGGCCTCCCGCCCCTCTCGCTTGGGCGCGATCAGCGGGAGGCCCCGATTTCGTCACCGACATACCCTCCATGATCTAACGGTTGGGTTAGATGATCTAGGCGGGCGGCGCGGCCAATGGGGTCAAGCCGATGGCCTCGGCGTACTTGAGGAAGGTGTCCACCCCGGCGACCACCACGCGGGCCTCCACGGCCAGCAACTCGATGCCGACCAGCGAGACACGCACCCAGGCATCAACGACGATGCCCTTGTCCAGAATCCGGTCAATGACCTCAACCAGACTCGAGGACGCAATTGCCTT
>CAYLPU010000176.1:0-4576 GCA_964385635.1 uncultured Anaerolineales bacterium | reverse complement strand
GCCGATTATACCATACCCCAGATGTGGGGGATACCACGCGAACTACCAGAGAGCCGAAGAACTCCTGGAAACTCTTGTGCACGAAACGATAGTTCCCCTCGGCGTCACGATTCAGGAACGAGCAGGTGCGGATGTCGTGAGCAAAGTAGTCGATCTCGTCTGCCTTCTCCAGGCAGAAATGCTCCTGCACCCGCTCCGGCAGCCGCGAGTAGTGGAGGCTCAGTTCGGCACGACGTAGCATCCCCAGCGCCAGTTCCTGCATGAACAACCGCTTGTCGGCGCGGGTGATGAGCGTGCGGCCCTTTTCCTCGTCGCGGGCCAGCCACAGGTCGGTGTAGACCTCGTACAACTGCGCCGCGTTGATCGCTTGCCCAGGCTTCAGTTCGGGCAGCGAGCGGGTGATCATGTCCAGGAGCACCGGCCGCTGTGCCAGTTCCGTCAGGTTATACGTCTCTTCGATCTGCTGCCAGTGCCGCTTCCACTCATCAGGAAATCGCGCCCGCAGCATGGCCTGGATGTCCTCCTGGTCGAAGGGCAGCAGATGCACGATCTCGAAGTTGGGCTTGTCGGCCAGGTCAATTACAGGCCGCTCGTGCAGATCGCGGGCCTCCTTGAGAACGAGAACCTCCGCCCCCCGGCAGGAGAGCAATTCCTCGGCTTCCCGGCTGGTGCGGAAGTAGGGCGTGCGGCAGGTGAGAATCACCTTGCTGCCCGTCTCCACCGCCCGGGCCAGTTCCTCGAAGTTCTCCACCGTCGTCTGGTAGTCCACCTTCTGCGCCATCTCGTCGAAGCCGTCGAACAGCAGCACCAACTGACCGTCCGCGTTGAAGCGGCGGAAGGCTTCGTACCCGGCCTGGATACCGTACCGATTTACCAGGAAGTCGGTGATCAACTGTTTGAGATTCATCGCCTTGGCATAGTCGCGCAGCGACACAAGGATGGGGATGCGGTTCCGGTCGGGGTCGGCCAGCCAGCGGCGGGCCAGTTTGGCCGCGTACTGGCGGCAGAAGGAGGTCTTGCCTGTGCCGTAGTCGCCCAGGATGGAGATGTGGTTGCGGGTTTGGTCGTTCAGCCAGTCGTCCACGTAATCGTCCATAGGTTTGTAGATGCTCTCGTCGGCGCTCTGGCAACCCAGGTCCACATAGTAGGTGCTGAGTTCGTCTTCCTCGTAGTCGGCCACCAACTCGCGCACGTAGGACTCAAAGTCGATCAACTTGCGGTAGAACTCGTCCAGCGTGAAGGCCCGCACCGCGCCCTCGGTTGCGGCAGCCCGCTCCCGTGCGATGGGCGAGACACGGGTGTAGGTCACCAGTATCCCACCACCCAGGTCTTGCTCCTTTACGTCAACACTCAGCGCATCCACATCGCCCCGCTTCACCGTACCCTCCCTGCAGACCACGGCCACCGGGCGGGCGAACACACCTTTAGAGGTGCACACCAGCCGCACGCGGTCGGTGGTAGCCTCGTGGCTCTGGCAGGTGAAGCCCATCACTGTGAGCAACCCCTCGACGGTCTCGGCCAGCGCGCCGGCGGGGGTTGGCGGGTGTTCCGACGGGAAGTACCGCTCGCGCACGTCGGGGTGTTCGTCCAGAAAGCGGGCCAGGTCGCCTTTGGACCAGGTTATGGCCCTGTAGCCCGGCACGGCATTAGGAATGCCAGCGAGTTGGGCACCCACCTTCGCGCTGGGGACGGTGCTGGTGGCGAGGATGTAGCGGTTGCATTTGTGGGTGCCCATCCGGGCGATGGGACTGCCGATGTCCCTTTCCAGCACTGATCTGTCACTCTTGGCGTGGTGCTTGCACTCGACCAGGTAACGGTGCGTCTCCGAGAAGCCTGCACGGTCGGTCACCACCTGCGTGGCAATGATGTCCTTGCCCAAATCCGGTCCACGGGCAACTTTGTCCTCAATGGTGAAACCCATTGCCTGCAACAGGTCTTCGCACAGCAGTTCAAAATCTTCACCCGATTCAATCTCGGTAAAGTCGATGGGCATAAGCCTGCCTCCTACGGGTAGTTTTCACGCTACGCTTGCTATCAGTGTCTGCAACCGGCCCTCACGCCAGGCGACCACATCGCGGCCCTGTTCCTTGCCCGCTGCGCCCAGGTGTTCGGCGCGTTGGTAGCCCTCGCGCTGGACGAGCCATGGGCACAGCCGCTCGAAGTCGCGGGGGGAGAGTTTGTCGAAGGGTAGAGTGTGGGTTGTGCTGGTGATCGGGGGTTGAGATTGGGTCACCGGTGTGCCTCCGACTGGGCTGCCATCATCATCTTCTCGACCTCATCCCACACAAATGCTACCGCAGCGTAGGCCTGTTGTTGCGTCTTCTCATTCAAGTGAAGGCGATTTGTGTATTGGCCTCTCAGATTGAACGGCGCTATCTCACCTAGCCTCTGGTGTAACTCTGCTCGAGCATCATTGTCAATCGGCCAGTTGCCCGTATATACCTCGAATGTTGCAGAGGGAATGCCATACATGACCGAAACAGGCCTTTCCAGTGGCATCCGTACTGAGAAGGCCTTGACCCCCCAATACAGGATCATGTTTCGCTCCTCAGCTTCGTTCAGCATCCGCTCGAAGAAAGCGACAGCCAGAGGCGTACAAGCAGCCAAGAAGGTAGCGCGGTCAACATGACCTCTGGTAGGTGTTGCCTGTCTGCGCCCGCCAACTCTGTGCCGCACGCCCTTTGGGACGATCAGTTCCTTATCGCCCATCTTGAACATCGTGATCTCAACTCCATAGAGCGGCAGGCCCAGACAAATGTTGGCGTACTGGAGTAAATCCCGTGACAAGCCATCCATGAGACCACTGGCGACGACTAACAACACATGCCGACCACTGGCCAGATTGTCGTCCAACGCGGTCTCGAAAGCATCATAGTCCCAATCCTCGCCATACAATTCCTTGAAGATAGGCTCAACTCCATCTCGGAGTGAGCTGGCATTCTTGACGCGCGCGTCCTCGCAGAAATCGGATTGCCAATAGCGCAGCACCAACTTCTCAAATGCCTTGAGGGTAGGGGCTGTCTTCCACAGGCTGGCCCCGTAATCCAGCAGTTGGGCGACCACCTTTCGCCGCAGTTCGGGGTTGCGTGATAGCTTGGTCTCAACGATGAGCACTTTACCTTGAGCATCCACAAGCAATAGATCAATCGCCCCCGCCGCCAGAGGTGTCTCCCGTCCAACGACGATCACGTCGTCCAGTTCAAGGTCAGCCACGGGAATAGCCTCGGGGTTGCGCTTGAGCGCTTCCTGTAGTGCTGTCTCTGCATCAAAGTCGCTTTCTTCCAGCACTACGAATTCCTCACCATCTTTGAGCAACGCCCTGCGTTTCATTCTCCTCTCCTTTGCCCCCGCTACAACTCACACACCAGTGTGTCAATTTGCCAGTCAATGCCCCCGATGTACTCCAATAACAAATACAGCCTTGGGTGATGATGCGGTCAGCAAGTTCAGAGTCGGCCATCAGTTCCTCATTCTGCTGCCCGTTCCAGGTTAAGCGCCAGCAGCCGCTCCAGGATTTCCTCATCGCTCAAGTCGTGGGGCCAGCCGTAGGCGTCCAGCACGATCATCTTACCCTACTCTTGCGAACGCCCCTCCACCACCACGATCTCTTCCTCCGTCAACCCATACAACTGGTACACGATCTGGTCAATGAGCCGGTCGATGGCCTCGAGCGTTCGACAATCTCACGCCAGGTCTGGCGCTGGTAGAGTTCCTTGTCGGCGGGGATTCTGGAACACGAAACCCACGAAAGGGCGCGAAAACCGCGAAACTCCCTTTCGTGTCTTTCGCTTCCTTTCGCGTCATTCGTGATCCAAACGCCCCTCCACGATCCCAATCTCCTCCTCCGTCAACCCATCGAATCACTGACGCACTGAACACACTGAGACCACTGATTGCCTTCTCTTCAGTGCTCTCATCTTACTCAGTGGCTCAGTGATTCAACGATTCCAATCTCCCCCTCCGTCAACCCATACAACTCATACACCAGCGCGTCTATCTGGCGGTCGGTGGTCTCGAGCGTTCGACAATCTCACGCCAGGTCTGCCGCTGGTACAACTGCTTGTCGGCGGGGATGGCGGCGGCGGCCAGTTTCTGGTGCAGCGCCAGCATTCGCTCCACCAGCCCGACCATCTTGTCGTGGCGGGCGACATCGGCGGGGTCGCAAGATCAGACAGTTGCATAAGACGGTGCTGCCTGGTATATCACTGGCCGGTACATAGGCTCTGGAATTGCTTTGCCTTCGGCGCGGGCTGCCTCAATCCAGGCTGCTTTGGCAACGTTAACTTGCCGGAGAGCCTCTTCCGGCGTCTCGCCAAAAGCAGAACAGGCTTCCAGGTCGGGGATATCTGCGATGTACCCGCCGTCTTCTTCGCTGTAAAAGATGTTGATGTGATAATCTCTCATGATTTGTTCTCCTCATCCCTCAATGTGAGATTGTACCGTTCCACCAGGCGCAAGAACTGACGAAGATCTGGCGCTGGTAGAGTTCCTTGTCGGCGGGGTCTCTGAAACACGAAATTCACGTATCTTCTCAAAAAGTAGGGGGAAATCTAAGTCTCCCACGATGTGTCCAGCC
>CAYLPU010000175.1:0-4689 GCA_964385635.1 uncultured Anaerolineales bacterium | reverse complement strand
CGTGGCGGCCGGCTTGCGCACCGTTGGGCTCGATTGGGATGATGGCGCTCACCTTCACCCCGACGAGCGATTCTTGACCATGGTCGCTGGCGCGGTCGAATCGCCCGACAGTCTGGCGCTCTACCTGGACACCGCCAACTCGCCGCTCAACCCCTATAACCGGGGCTATGGCAATTTCTTCTACGGCACGCTGCCCCTTTTCCTGGTGCGCTACGCGGGTGAGTGGGCAGACACGGCCTGCGTGGAGGAGCCGTCGTCGCTGGCCCGGGTTGCTGTCCGTTTGCTCCTCGACGCCGGCGAGGATTGCAGCCCCGGTACGTACACCGGCTACGGTGGCGTGCACCTGGTGGGGCGGCTCCTTTCGACGCTGGCCGACCTGGCCGCCTTGGTCTTCCTCTTTCTCATCGGGCAGCGGCTCTACAGCCCCGGCGTAGGACTGCTGGCCGTCGCCCTGGGCGCGCTGGCTGTGCTCCCTATCCAACATTCCCACTTCTTCACTGTGGACAACTTCGCCAATTCTTTTGTCATCATCACTCTCTACTTCGCTGTGCGGGCCGCGCAGACGGGCGGCTGGGTTTCCTTCGCACTGGCCGGACTGGCGAGTGGGCTGGCGGTGACCTGCAAGATGAACACCTGGCCGGCTGCTCTCGTCGTTGCGCTGGCCGGCGTGTGGTGGTCAGTTGGTCGGTCGTCCAGTTCTCAGTCGCCAGCCGTTCGTCATTCCTCATCGGCCACCGGGGCCACTGGTTATTGGCCGTTAGTCCTCCGCCTCTCCCTCGCCGCTCTCCTTTTCCTCCTGGCCTTTCGTCTGGCCCAGCCCTACGCTTTCCAAGGGCCTGGTTTCTTTGGGCTGCGCCTCAATTCTCAGTGGATCAGTGATATGAGTTTCATCCGTCGCCTGATGAGTGGTGAGGTGGATTCGCCGCCCGGTCACCAGTGGACCGCTCGGACGGCCATCGTCTTCCCATGGGTCAACATGGTCGTGTGGGGGCTGGGCATCCCCCTGGGGTTGGCCGCCTGGGCTGGCTGGGCACTGACGGGTGTCGAACTATTACGTGGGTGGTTCGGCTGTGCTCACCACAAGCACTGGCAGCACCACCTCATCCCCTGGGCCTGGGGGACCGGTTTCTTTCTCTACCAGGCCACCCAGTGGGTCAAATCCATGCGTTACCTGCTGCCGGTCTACTACGTCTTCATCCTCTTCGGCGCTTACGCCCTCTGGCGGCTCGTGCGCTGGGGTAACGACCGTAGTAACGACTTCAGTCGTTCCAGCCGTTCCGGCCGTTTGTCATTTGTCATTCGTCATTTGTCATTGAGATCATTGCTCCTGGTGCCCTTGATTGTTCTGAGCGCTACCCTCCTCTGGGCGCTGGCCTTCACCCGCATCTACACCAACACCACCACGCGCATCGCCGCGTCGCGCTGGATCTACGCCCACGTGCCCACCGGCGAGACCATCGTTGCCAACGAGCATTGGGACGACGCGCTCCCGTTGCGCATTGATGGGCACAACCCCTTCGGCGGGATGTACCAGGGGCTCAGTACCAGTCCCGACGGCCAGATGCAGAACTACAACGAGGACACGGAGGAGAAGCGGGCGCAGTTGTTCGCCTGGCTCGACGAGACCGACTACATATTCCTCTCCAGCAACCGGCTCTACGGCTCCATCGCCCGCCTGCCAGGCCGTTACCCACTGACGACCGCCTACTACCGGGCGCTCTTCGCTGGTGAACTGGGCTTCGAACTGGTTGCCGACTTCACCTCCTATCCCGCGCTGGGTTCCTTCCAGTTCCCCGACCAGGAGTGCCCCTACCCGTTGATGGAGGCGGATTACGTACACCAGGGGGAGCCGATCAAGGTGGTTCTGCCCCCGGCCGAGGAGGCGTTCAGCGTTTATGACCATCCCCGCGTGCTTGTGTTCCGCAAGACAGCCGCTTACTCCCGTGAGCGGGTGAGGGAGGTGCTGGGGGGGATTGACGTGGCGCGGGCGCTGCACGGCCTCAAGCCTGTCCAGGTGACCGCTGCACCTGATCTGTTGGAATTCGACCCGCAGACCTGGGCCGAGCAGCAGGCCGGCGGTACCTGGTCGGAGATGTTCCATCGGGATAGTCTGCTCAACCGCTACCCGGGGCTGGCGGTGGTTGCCTGGTGGGCTGTTGTGACCGGGTTGGGCTGGCTGGCCTTCCCGCTCCTGTTCGTCGCGCTGCCCCGCCTGCGCGACCAGGGGTATGGGCTGGCGCGGGTGTTGGGATTGCTCCTCGTCGCCTACCTCACCTGGCTGGTGGCCAGCCTCCGGATTCTGCCGAACACGCGCGGGACGATCCTGCGGATGGTGTTGCTGCTGGCGCTCGTCGGCGCTGGGGTGGGGTGGTTCAAGCGGGATGAACTGCGCCGTTTTCTGCGTCGCCGCTACCGTTTACTCCTGTTGACCGAGGGGCTCTTCGCGCTACTGTACGTCGTCTGGGTCGGCGTGCGGTTCCTGCAACCTGATCTGTGGCATCCGGTCGTCGGCGGCGAGAAGCCGATGGTCTTTGCCTACCTCAACGCGGTGATGAAGTCCACCTGGTTCCCGCCCTATAACCCCTGGTTCTCCGGCACCACTATCAACTACTACTACTTCGGTTTCGTCATCGTCGGCACGCTGATCAAATTGATCGGCACGGTGCCGGCGATCGCCTACAACCTGGCGGTGCCGCTTCTGTTTGCGCTGACTGGCGTGGGGGCCTTCTCCGTCGCCTACAATCTCTTCGGAGGGCATGAGCGCGACCGCTTGCTGGCGGGAGTGATGGCGCTCGTCTTCACTGTCGTGTTGGGCAATCTGGGCGTGGTGCATCTGATCCGTAACGCGCTTATCTCGCTCGGCGGCGAGACTTTCCCCAGCACTATCCTCGGTTTCCCCAGAATGGTCGCCATGTTCCAGGGGCTGTGGCAGGTGATCGCCCACGGTGCGAAACTTCCGCTGCGCGTCGAATCCTGGTACTGGCATCCGACTCGTATCATCCCCGCCGGGCCGGGGGAGGTGGGCCCTATCGCCGAGTTCCCGGCGTTCACTTTCCTCTACGCTGACTTGCACGCGCACATGATCGCTTTCCCCCTGGTGCTTCTGGCGCTGGCGCTGATGGTCTATTGGGCACGCACGCCGCGCCCCCGCTGGCTCAGCCTGGCTCTGGGCGGGCTGGTCATCGGCGCGCTCTACCCGGCCAATACGTGGAACTTCCCCCCCTGTCTGATATTGGGCCTGGCCGCTCTTGCATTCTCCATCCTCCATTCTCCATCCCCCCCAGTGGGGGGGAGGAAGGGGGGGCTATCTCCATTCTCCGCTCGGCTGAAGGCCTTCGCCTGGCGCGCTGCCTTACTCATCAGCCTGCCGGTGCTGCTGTACCTGCCCTACATCCGGCACTATGCGGCAGGAGGCTACGCCTCAATTGAGATGTGGCACGGCTCGCGCACGCCGGTGGGGATTTACCTCTGGATCCATGGCATCCTGCTTTTCCCGCTGGTCACGCGCCTGCTGATCGAGGTGGGCCGATTGTGGATAACGGATTGTAGATTGCGGATAACGGATCGCGGATCGTGGGTTTGGGGTTCGCGATTCGCTCTGATCGTGGGACTGACTGGACTGCTTGGTCTTGTGCTGCTTTTGGCCTCGCTCGGCTACGAGGTGGCGCTCGTCGTGGTGCCGGTGGCTGTGCTCGCCGCGTACCTGCTCTTTGTGCCGGGGATGCCGGCCAGCCGTCGCTTTCTATGGCTGATGGTCGGTGAGGCGATGGCGATCGGCCTGGGCGTCGAGGTCGTCGCGCTCAAGGGTGACATCGGGCGCATGAACACTGTCTTTAAGTTCTACCTGCAGGCCTGGATGCTGCTCTCAATCGCAGCAGGGGTCAGCCTGGCCTGGGTGCACGCGCGCGCACACCGCTGGCGGCCGGAGTGGCAGAAACTGTGGTGGGTTGGGATGGCGGCGCTCATCTTTGGTGGTGCGCTGTTTCTTCCCTACGGTGTCCGTGCCCGCGCCGTGGATCGTATGTCGCCGCAGGCGGGTCTGACGTTGGATGGGATGGCCTTTATGGAGCAGGCGAGCGTGTTCGACGGCGCGCCCGAACGGGGCGGCCGGGAGGTCTCGCTGTCCGGCGACTACGCCGCTATCCGTTGGATGCAAGACGCCATCCAGGGTTCTCCGGTGGTCCTGGAGGGGTTGGGCTACCGGGAGTACCTGTGGGGCAATCGGGTCTCCGTCTACACCGGCCTGCCAGCGGTGATGGGCTGGCGCTGGCACCAGGTGCAGCAGCGTCTAGGCGTGCTCCCCGACGCGATGGTGGACTGGCGGCGGGACGACGTGCGCGAATGTTACGACACGAGCGACGTCGCGCGTGCGCAGGAGATCCTGGCCCGCTACGGCGTGCGCTACGTCTACGTGGGCGACTACGAGCGCGCCTACTACGACCCGGCCGGCCTGGCCAAGTTTGATACGATGGCCGGTCAGGGGCTGTTGCGGGTGGTGTACGATGCGCAAGGAGTGAGGATTTATGAGGTGGGTATGTGATCCTATCGTATCCTCTCAAAAAGTTGGGGGAATTGATGAGACCAAGATTACCACGGATAGGGAAATACACGATAGTGTCTGCCCTATCGTTTGCCAGCAATTCTCATTATGTCATTGCGAGGAGCGTTTTTTGCGACGAAGCACCGCCA
>CAYLPU010000174.1:0-4744 GCA_964385635.1 uncultured Anaerolineales bacterium | reverse complement strand
TCGTGTATTTCTGCATCCGGGGTAATCCTGCTGCCCCAGAATATTGAGAAGATACATCCTATCTACTGGAGGTCGCGTGAACTGGACCCAAGCAACCCCCTGGCGGCGCCTGGCCAAAGCCCTGTTCCTTCTCCAGCCACCGGCAGCCGGATGGTGAATGTGCTCCCCTCCCCGGGCATGCTCTCCACGATGATCTCGCCGCCGTGCAGGTGGATCAGTTCCCGGACGATAGCGAGCCCCAGACCAGCCCCCTGTTGCTCCATCTGCTCCCGATCAGCCTGCCGGAACCGCTCAAAGAGGTGCGGTGTCTTCTCAGGGGGGATGCCCACTCCTTCATCAGATACAGCCATCTCTACCCATCCGTCGGCGGCCCGGCCGCTCACCGTCACCCGCTTCCCCTCACCCCGGCAGAACTTGATGCCGTTGTCCACCAGCCGCCCCAGAGCGTCCACGAGGAGAAGATCGCACAGCAACACCGGCGGCAGGTCGGGCTCTACCTTCGTCTCCAGCGTCACACCGCGGTCTGCTGCCTGCTGCTCGTACTGCTGGGCCGTGCGCTCCAGAATCTCGTCCAGATCACGGTGCACCCGGGCCAGCAGGTGGAAGTCCCTTGCTACCTGGCCGATGTCCAGCCGGACCAGGAGCAGGAGGTCATTCACCAGCCGGTGCAGCCGGTCGGTGCCCTGTTTGATCTCCAACAAGAACATCTGGATATCGTCGGGGGAGAGAGACGAGACGTCATCCAGCGCCAGTTCGGTGTAACCACGGACGTAGGTGAGGGGGGTGCGCAGTTCGTGGCCCAGGACAGTGGTGATCTGCCGCTTGAGTTGGTCGAACTCCGTTTCCGCGGCCTCTCGAATGGCGCGTGCACGCCCCAGTCGGGCGCGCACCGCCACCAGCAATTCCTGGAGATCGAAGGGTTTGGTGATGTAGTCCTCGGCCCCCAGACCCCTCCCCTTCAGCACGTCCTCTCTATCCGCCTTGGCGGTGAGGAAGATGAAGGGGATAGTCACCCACTCTGGACGGGCGCGGACCGCCCTGTAGAGATCGTACCCGTCCATCCGGGGCATCATGATGTCTGCCAGGATCAGGTCGGGGCGGGCATCTTCCATCACCTGCAACGCCTGCACTCCGTCAGTGGCGGTGAAGACAGTGTAGCCCTCCGTATCCAGCATGTCCCGGATGATTATCAGGAGAGACTCGTGATCCTCCACGATCAAGATGCGCTGTCCGTCCATGTGCTTTCCTCTCAACCCGGCTACCTTCGGTTCTCGGTGATGGGCAGCCAGACGGTGAAGGTAGTACCCTCCCCCACCTGGCTCTCCACCGTCACCTGTCCCCCGTGCAGTTCCACGATCTCCTTGATGATCGCCAGCCCCAGGCCGGTCCCGGGTATCTGCATCAGCCGTGGCTGCTCTCCCCGGAAGAACCGCTCGAAGATGTGCGGCAGTTCCTCCTCCGGGACACCCATCCCCGTGTCCGCCACCGTCGCCGTGGCCCACACTCGCCCCCCCCCTTCCTCCCCCCCATTGGGGGGGATAGAGGGGGGAGTCTCCTCCTTGCCGGTGGAGATCACCACTCTCCCGCCTTCTGGCGTGTACTGGATTGCGTTCCGCACCAGATTGTTCAACGCCTGCATTATTTGTTGGGGGTCCATCAACGCCACCGGCCCTGGCTCCATCGGGTGGTGCTCCAGCGTCAGCCCCCGGTCCCTGGCCAGCACCTGGTGGCTGGCGAAGGCCACCTCGGTCAATTCGTTGAGCGAGGTGGGCCGGGGCTCCACCTCCAGCCGCCCGGCGTCCAGGCGCGAAATCTGCAGGATCTCCTCCACCAGTCGCGCCTGGCGGTCCGCCTCCTGCTCCAGCATGTCCAGGTACTGCTCCCTCTTCTCCGGCCTACGCCGCATCAGATACGCGTACAGCTTGATCGTCGTGATCGGCGTGCGCAGTTCGTGGGAGACGTTGGAGACGAAGCGGGACTTCATCCGGTCCAGCGCCTTCAGGTGGCTCACGTCGTGCACCGCCACCACCGCCGCCGCTTCCTCCCCCTCTCTCCCCCCCCGCTTGCGGGGGGGGCTGGGGGGGGGCGAGACCGGCGCTGCGTTCAATTGCAGGTCCAGCCCGGTCAGTTCCAGCACCGTCTCCGGCCGCTCCCCGGCCCGCCGGGCCAGGTTGCGCACCGCCTCCCGCAGATAGGCCGTGTCCTCCGGGGAGAGGGTCTGGGTGAGCCAGGCATGGGCGACGGGGTTGGTCTGGATGATCTCACCCCCGGCGCCGGTGACGGCGATGCCGTCGGTGGTGCTGTGGAGGATCGTGTCCAGACGAGCGTGTTGGGCCTGGAGTTGGGCGGTGCGCTCGGTCACCCGCTGTTCCAACTGCTCGGCGTAGTCGTGCAGTTCCTGGTACAATCCGGCGTTCTCCAGGGCCACTGCCACCTGGTCGGCCAGCGAGCGCAGGGTGAAAAGATCCTCTTCGTCGAAGGCTTCCAGTTCAGTGCTCTCCACGTCCAGCACACCGATGACCTGATCCCTGACCTGGATCGGCACGGCCAGTTCCGAGCGGATGTCGGCCAGCACTTCCTGCGGGTAGTAGCGTGGCTCCTGCGAGACGTCGCCCACCAGCAGTGGCTCGCCGCTGGCCGCCACCCAGCCGCAGATGGAATCCTCGCCCACTCTGAGGCGCGGCGCCTTCGCAGTCTCCATCTCATAACCCGCCCTCGCCCTGGGTGCCAACTTCCCCGTGGCCGGATCGATCAGGAGGATGGAAACGTAGCGATAGTTGAGGGCCTCGCGGATGAGGTTCACAATGCGCTCCAGCAGGGGGTCCAGTTCGAGCAGGGAGGTGATCTGCCGCCCGACCTCCCCCAGCGTGGCCAACTGAGTTGCCCGCCGCTTCAACGTCTCCTCCGCCCGCTTGCGCTCGGTGATGTCTTCCAGGCTGCCTGTGTAATAGACTGCACGCCTCTCAGCACCACGGGCGGCCAGCAACGTATTCCGCATCCAGATGGTTGTGTCGTCGTACCGGCGAAGCTGCATCTCGAAACCACGCGCGATCCCTTCCTGCTCCAGCAGAGCTTGCTGGCGCTCGCAGTCCTCGGGGTTCGCGTACAGGTCGAGTACGTTGACCGACATCAGGGTCCGCCGGTCTGGATAACCCAACATCTGTACCAGGGCGGGGTTGGCGTGGAGGATACGACCTTCTGGCGTGGTGCGGTAGAGCCCCACGGGGACGGTTTCGAACAGACTGCGGTACCGTTCCTCGCTCTTCCGCAGCGTTTCCTCCGCCCGCTTGCGCTCGGTGATGTCCTGTCCCTGGGCAATGGTAGCCAGAAGAGTCTTGCCATCCTCAGCGTAAATGTTGGCCGAGTTCCAGAGTGCTAGCCGTGTCTCCCGATCCTTGCAAAGAATTGGGATTTCCACCGACTCCCAGTATTCACCGTTCAAGGTGCGTGCGATTTTGCTCAACGATTCGTCCCGGCTTGCTCCGGGGAAAAGCAAACGCAGATCCTGGCCCATGACCTCGCTGGCTGTATAACCCGTGAGGCGCTCGAAGGCATGGTTGAACAGGGTGATCCTACCCTTCCGGTCCCAGGCGATGATGGGAGCGTTGGCACGACCGATCAGATTGTCCAGATAGTCCCGTGTCTCCCGCAGGTTCTTCTCCGAACGTTGTGCCTGTTCCCTAAGCGTGCCCACCATCAGCCCGACGGCAACGAACATCACGGACCGGAGTAGGTCTTCCTGGGGTGGAGTACCCACACCAGAGAGGAAATGAGAGGCTATCAACAAGGCTCCGAGGAGACCGCCCATCCAGGCGCCTCGCCTGCCCCACCAGAGCCCGGCCAGGGCGATGGGTACGTAGGAGAGATGGGAGAAGACCACCTCAATGTGCAGAATGAAATGAGAGTAGTAGGTTACTCCTGCACAGAGCAGAACAAGCAGAACCAGAACCGCCGTCTTTTGGGAATCCTTGCCCCAGAGTCGCTCTTTAGCCGTCTTTAAGCCGCTGATCAAGGACATAATTAGCCTCCTCCTGCGGAGTAACGCTTCGCGTCCGCGCCCCTGTCTTTGTCCAACCAGGGCTGCAGCCGGGCCAGTAACTGACGGACGTCAAAGGGTTTGAGCAGGCAAGATTCAACGTGCCAGCGGGCCATCCATTGCCTGTCCGGTGGGTCAGCGCTGAGAACGAGGATGGGCATCAGGGCCATATCCGGGAGCGACCGCAGTCGTTCGATGCCGGCTTCTCCATAACGACAGGGCAGATTGATGCCGACCAGGATCAGATCGGGGCTTTCCTCCATGCCCTCCAGCAGCCCATCGACGATGCGGGGCACGGCTAAGGTGCGCTGGCCTCGCTTTTCCAGATTGGTGGAGAGCAGTTTTCTGGAATTGGTGTCGTCGTCAACGATCAGGATGTAGGACACGCTGTTTGCCTTTCTTGTGTTGGGGAGGCGACGTGTGTGCCTCTCCACTGGATACTTTGATCCGATGATACCACAACAGGTCTAAAAAAGTCCCCAACAGCACTTCGCCGGGTCTAAAAAACCTCTAAAAACGGGGCCAACAAAAACAAAAAGGGCTCTACGCGGATTCGTGAGGTGCTCCAAGCGGGTGTGTCACCCGCGTCCCACATCTGGGGCAATGCAGTGCCAGCAATTCCCGCTTTGGGAATTTTGCTCAAGCGCATCGGTCTAAAAGAGCCGATGCTGGGACAAAAAGCGCCCAGCACCGTCTGTTTTACGGCGG
>CAYLPU010000173.1:0-4875 GCA_964385635.1 uncultured Anaerolineales bacterium | reverse complement strand
CTACCCGCGTGGGATGACAGCGGCGATGATGACGACCTGCCAGACCTGCTGAGCGACTGGGGCTGGTGACACAAACGGGATCGCGGTCATGAGTCAGGCAGCCATCTCCATCACCTTGTTCTTGGTAGTGCTCATCTTGCTGCTGTTGGTGGTCATCGGCGGCGCCATCGCTGGCGGGCTGGCGTGGCGTCGATATCAGCGGCGGGAGAGACTGCGGGAGGCGATAGCGCAGGCGCGAATATACGCGCTACTGCAGGGTCGCACGCCCGCCACTCGACGCCCGGCGGTATTGCTTCCCCCGGACGAGAGGGTAGGATGAAGGGGCGGCGATTTCGGATGGTCTTTCCCGTGGTGGTCATCATCCTGGCGCTGGTGCTGATGACCGGCTGCGAGGAGTACGCGACGTACACGCCGAGCGCGGCCGACCTGACGGCGCTGGCGGAGGAGTACCACGGCGAGGACAAGGACATGATTCAGGGGACGGCGGTGGCGCGATTCTTGACCGCCGAGGCTGCACGAGGCGCACAGGCGGAGGCGCAGGCCGCCATCGTGCAGGCAGAGGCCACTCGCCAGGCGGCGGAGGCGGAGGAACGACGGCAGTATTTGATGATGACCGCCGACGCCGAAGGGACGGCGCAGGCTGTTCGAGCAACGTTGGAGCGTCAATGGCAGTGGGCCACCATCGAGAGCGCGAACGCTACCCAGGTGGCCCAGGCAACGGCACAGGCATTTGCAATGCAGATGACCTCGACGGCGGCGGCGGTGGAGGCGACGGCGACGGAGCGGGCGTATCGGGCGACGGCAACCGCCGAGGCGCTGAGACAGGCAGCGACGGCGACCGCACAGCACCAGGCGGACGTGACTACCGCGACGGCCTGGGCGGGCGCAGTTTATGCTACCGCAACACGAGGGGCGTGGGCGGGCGCGCAGACAGCGACCGCCGAGAGCCGTCAGGCGACCGCGCAGGTGGCGCATGCAACGATGACCAGACAGGCCGAACGGCGCGAGGAGGTGCTGGGCTACGGGCGCGATTATGGCATCCCCCTGGTGCTCTTGATCGTGGCCGGTGGCATCGGCGCGCTAGTGGTCTACGGGCTGCGCCAGTATGCCAGGCGGCCCATCGTCTACCCGCGCAGCGCATTAGGCGATGCCGAGCCGATGGCCTGCCCGGTGAGGGGTGGCGGCTATACGTTTGTTGACCTTGACCGGCAACCTGGCCCGGCGCTGACTGCGTTGCCCGACGGCACGGTGTCCGCGCCCCAACTGCGGAGCGCGGCCCAGGAGGAGAGGACAACCGCCCGCGACCAACTCGTGGATGCAATGAACCGTCCAAAGTTGGGCGCGGGGACAAAAAGAGGGATACCCATTGCACTACCAACGGCCCCTCCCGCTGCCGAGCCTTCGATTCGGGTGCTCCCACCTGAGCAAGTGCGACCTTGGATCGAGGATGTAGAAACACAATTGCTGGAGGAGGTGAACGAATGAACACAATCCCCCGGCGCTACGTCCTTGCCGGCCAAACCGTGGCACGGCGCGTGCCACGGGTAATGAGCGGGCGCGGCCTGGAGGCCTCCATCTCCGAGTGGGTACTCACGGTCAACGACGACCGTGTATGGTTATTCGGTGTACTCAACCTGCGCAAGTTGGAACGGCTAGAGCGGTATACCGCCGAAGCACTGGTACATCACCTATCGACGGCCTGCGATGGAGTACCCGTCTACCTGAGCAACACCAACGGCTTGCGCTACGGTTTTCTATTGAGCCGACGCCCCCGGCTGCCCCGGCTGGTGAACTTCCCTGGCTGCGAGCGCGGGTTGGTGCGGCTTGGCGTCGGCCCTGCCGGTCAACCCGTGGCGGTGCGTTGGGGAGACCTGGGCCATTTGCTGGTGGCCGGCATGACTGGCGCGGGTAAGTCCAACTTCCTGCGGCTGCTGGTGCACCAGGCTATCGGTGAGGGTGCGCGGCTGCTGCTGGCAGACCTGGACGGTGCAACTTTCCCAATGCTCAGAGACCATCCCGCGCTGTTGGCCGATATTGCCAACACGTCAGAGGACGCCCGTGTCATCGTGGCCCACGCGCTGGACGAGTGCTGCCGCCGAGCAGCACTGTACCAGCAAGTATCCGGCTATCCTGACAAACTGGAGGAGTACAACGCCCAGGCAGTCAAAGCCGGTGGAGACCCACTGCCCAGGATGCTGTGTGTACTGGATGAGTTTAATGCAACGGTGACCGCGCTCGGGGGCCACCGCGGGCAGTTTGCCCGCGACGTAGCACAACTCGGCTGGCGTGGGCGCAAGTTCGGCATCAACCTGGTCTTCGCCGCACAGGATTTCACCAAGTCCGTCATCGGGCGGGTGCGCGACCAGGCACGGGCGGCGATTTGCTTCAGGGTACGTTCCGCCGAGGCTGCGCGGGCCATTGGGTGTGCAGGTGCGGCACGCATACCCGAAACCCGACCTGGCCGGGCGATGACCGACCGGTGGGGAGTGGTGCAGGTCTATCAGTTTGACAAGTCCCTGCTGGTCGATGGCGGCACACCTGCTGGTATACTGAGCGAGCCCGAAGTGCGGCTCGTCCAGTGGGCACTGGAGTTCAACGATGGATACCTGAGTCTGGCGGACCTCCAGGAGCGCGGCGCGATGGGACAGGGAGCGGCGCGCCGCCTGGCTTCTGACTGGGAGCGGCGCGGCTGGTTGCACAAGGACAAGGACGCAGGGAACAAACGACGCGTCACGGCAGAGTTGGAGGCTCTGGCGTCCTACAATCTACAAACCTCCCCCCAGACTCAATCACAATCGCTTACAGCCCAACTCCTCAGCCGCTCTGGCCTACAATCCACAAACCCTACAAACCCCTACAAACCCCCACAAACCCCTGCAAACCCCTACAATCGTCCGTTTTCTGTTTCCGCACCGAGGAGGAGTGACAATGAATGTAGGACTCGACGTGGGCTATAGCGCGGTGAAAGCCGTGTCGAAGCCATATAGGATTTCTTTCCCCTCCGTAGTGGGGACGCCAGATAAAGCACGCTTCGAGCTGAACAGTAGCAACAGGTCGATTGTGCTGATGCAGCCCGACCACGTTCAGGTGGGCGAGGGCGCGGTTACACAGAGCCGTTTCGTCAGACCTCGTGAGGACAGGGATTGGATCGAAGGCCAGGAGTGGTACAACCTATTCCTCGCAGCCGTCACCGGATTGACGGCGGCGAAGCAAGTGGAACTGTACATCGTGACCGGCTTGCCCGTAGCTTTTTACAGCGACCGGGAGACGCTGATAGAGCGCCTCCCGGGTGACCACCGATGCCAGCGCGAGGGGCAATACGTTCAGGAGTTTCGAGTGACTCACTGCCGGGTGATTCCCCAGCCGTTTGGAGCCTTGCTGGCGGCGACCCTGGACGACGACGGGCGGATAACCAATGAAGCCCTGGCTACTGGAGCAGTGGGCGTGATCGACATTGGCGGCAAGACCACCAACCTGCTCTCGGTAAACAGGCTTTCCGAGATTAGCAGGGAGACAGCCAGTGTGAACGTGGGAGCCTGGGATGTGGTACGGGCAGTGAGCTCCTGGCTGGACGACAACTATCCCGGCCTGGAGGAACTTCGGCCTCACCAGGTCACAGATGCCATCATCTCGCGGCAGGTGAGATACTACGGGAAGTCCGTGGATCTCACTGCCGTAGTACAGGATACACTGGAACCGCTGGCCGACCAGGTGTTGGCCGAGGCTACACGCCTATGGAATAACGGCGCCACGCTGGATGCTATCTTGGTGAGTGGCGGTGGCGCGCTACTGTTGAGCCCCTACATCGGCCGGCACTTCCGACACGCCCGGGTGGTAGATGATCCAGTGTTCGCCAATGCTCTCGGCTTCTGGCGATTTGGCCAGCGGCTGACGAGACGGTAATGCCGGGCAATTATTGCCCGGTATTACCACGCGGAAATGGCCCGTGAAAATCACAAGATCCTTCACGCTGGACAGCGAAGCCGACGGGGACATCATACGCTGGCTGAACCGGCAGGACAACGCCAGCGCAGCGATACGCAAGGCAATCCGTGATCACCTGGAGCGCGGGGGGGTGACTTTGGTCGATGTGTACCAAGCCGTCAAGAGCCTGGAGCGGCAGTTGCAGGCCGGGGGGGCAACGGCGGTCCCAACCTCGGCTCTCGTGGAGGAGGAGTGGAACGAGCCGCCCGACGCGGCGGCAGCCCTGGATGCCCTGGGGACGTGACTTGGATGAACGATGATCAGCAAAGGGAACGCCTATATGGGCTCGATGGCGTCCGCTTGGACGCCTACGATGCCATCGTCCGTCCCGACGTAGCGTTTGCCGTTCGCATCTACACCCTCCGCCGCTGGGTACCGATCCTGGGCGCCAGCGGGTTCTGGCTGCTGGTGGCCTTGCAGCAGCAGTGCTACCGCAACCCAAGAGGAACCGATTGGTGCGTGGTGAGCCGCGAGGTATTGGCCCGTGAATCCGGCATGAGCGAGGCCACCGTCCATCGCTACCTGCGCGGGGAGTACGCTGATGACGGGCTGTGCCACTGGGTCCAATTGCCGGACTCCGAGAGCACCCATCGCCGTCGGCGATGGTCGTCGAGGGCCGGCAGGATGACCCAGGCGCCCAATCGCTACGCCATCGTGATGGATGCTCCGCTGGCCCCAGTGGATCAGCGCGGCTTGGCGCAGTTCTTGACGGAGCAAGGCGCTGCTCCCGGGGTATCCTCGGCCGAGATCGAGCCGGCCCTGGAGCAGTTGGCGGGACGCCAATTGGGGGATTTGCTGGACCTGCTCGATGAGTGCGCATCCCGTTTCCAGCCACCCGCCAGTTGGGACGAACACGCCTTTTACCCGACCGTAGCCGACGTCGTGTTGGCT
>CAYLPU010000172.1:0-4877 GCA_964385635.1 uncultured Anaerolineales bacterium | reverse complement strand
AGCCCTCGACTTATGGGAGGCCCACGGCGCAACGGTGGACCGGGACACAATGATCGTCAAGGTCCCCGGCCACGTGGTCGAAGAGGCGCTCAAGCAAGCGCCGCCGGCCTACACGCTGGCCGCGCGCGATCCAGCGCGAGATTTGCCATTGGATGGCAACCACGTCTTCGTAGGCACAGACGGCTGTGGCGTGGAAGTGATTGACCTCTCCAGTGGCAAGCGCCGTCGCTCGTGCCTGCAAGATGTCGCTGACATCGCCCGTGTGGCCGATGATCTGGAAGAGATTGCTTTTCACTGGGTGCCCGTCTCGGCACAGGACTACCCGGACGAATCTCGGAGCCTGCACGAACTGCTCGCCGTCTGGGAAAACTCTACCAAACACGTGCAGACCGAAAGCATCTACTCCGAGCGCGAGGCGGTCGCAGCCGTGGAAATGGCCGCCACGATTGCCGGTGGACGTGAGGCGCTGCGCCAGCGACCGATCCTCTCAATCATGGAATGTACCATATCGCCACTGGGGCATGACGGCGGCAGCCTAGAGGCAGCGCTGGTCGGGGCCGAGGCCGGTCTCCCGGTGGGATTTATGACGATGGCTTCGTGTGTCTCCACTGGCCCAGCCACGCTGGCTGGTAACCTGGTCGTCGGCAACGCCGAAGTCATCAGCGCGCTGGCGTTGATCGAACTGGCCTACCCCGGCGCACCCGTGTTCTACGCGGCGGCACAGACGGCTATGAATTTGCGCACAGGAGGGTACACAGGTGGCGGGCCGGAGGATTTTCTGTTCGGCGCGGCCACCAACTTGCTGTCGGACTTTTACGACGTGCCGCTTTCGATGGGTTCGTTTGCCACCGGCGCCAAAGAACCGAACTGGCAGGCCGGCATCGAAAACAGCCTGTCCACGTTTATGGCCTCCGTCGTTATGTCGGACATGCTGCTGGGCGTAGGACTCCTGCACGGCAGCATGATCTGGTCCTATGAACAACTGTTGATGGATTGTGAGATATTCAGCATCGTCCACAAGATGATGGAGGGCATCGTTGTGAACGAAGAGACATTGGCCCTCGATGCGATCCGCGCGGTGGGGCCAGGCGGTCACTTCCTGGCGCAAAGACACACCAGGAAGCACATGCGCGACCTATGGGTGCCCAGGTTCATGGACCGCCGCCCGTACCACGTGTGGGAGGAGAAACGGGACGGCGCACAGGACTGGGCGCGCGAAAAGGCACAACACATCCTGTCCACGCACCAACCCGACCCGCTCGATCCCAGGTTGGTGGACGAACTGCAACGAATAATCGCAGCATTGGGGTAGATTCTAGCCACACTACGGAGGTCAAAATGCTTAAACGTGCCCGTGAGATCGAACATCAACTGAGCACCTGGCGTCGGGAGTTTCACATGCATCCCGAACTGGGTTTCCAGGAGACCCACACCGCCGCCCGCGTCGCGGAGGTGCTGGAGTCGCTGGGCTACCGAGTCCGGACCGGTGTGGGCTGTACTGGGGTGGTTGGAGAACGGGGGCAGGGTTCCCCCATCGTCGCCATCCGCGCCGACATGGACGCTCTCCCGCTCCAGGAGGCAAACGACGTCCCCTACGCCTCCCAGGTCCCCGGCGTGATGCACGCCTGCGGCCACGACGCGCACACCGCCATCGCCCTGGGCATAGCGACGCTGCTGGCGCAGGAGACACTCCCCGGCACGCTCCGTTTCCTCTTCCAGCCGGCGGAGGAGGTGGGAGACGAGGAAGGAGTCAGCGGTGCGCCCCGGATGGTGGAGGATGGCGCGATGGAGAGCGTGGACACGGTGCTGGCTCTCCACGTAGACGGCGACATCCCCGTCGGCGACATAACCCTGGATGCCGGTCCATCCTCCGCCGGGGTGGACACCTTCTACGGCACCATCATCGGCCGGGGAGGGCACGGGGCGTACCCCCACGAGGTGGTGGACCCCATATACATCGCCGGGCACGTCGTCCTGGCCCTTCATGGCATCGTTTCCCGCCGCCTGAACCCCTTCGATCCGGCGGTGGTGAGCATCGGCTCCATCCACGGCGGGCAGGCGGACAACGTGATCCCGGAGCGGGTGGAGATGTGTGGCACCATCCGCTATATGGAGCCAAAGGTCCAGGAGAAGATCCACGCCGAGATTGAGCGAGCGATGGGGATAACACGGACGCTGGGAGGGGATTACGAACTCAAGTTCGAAATCGGCTACCCGCCGATGCTCAACGACGCAGGGGTGGTCGACCTTCTTCGAGAGGTCGCCACCGACCTGCTGGGGGCCGAACACATTGAGCCTCCCGAGCGAAGTATGGGGGCAGAGGACTTCGGGTTCTTCTCCACTCTGGTCCCCGGCGCGATGTTCATGCTGGGCTGCCGGATCGAGGGAGACGAGCGGAAGCATCACAACCCGCGCTTCGACATTGACGAGCGATGCCTGCCCATCGGGGCTGCGATCCTGGCCGAGGCAGCGGGCCGGTTCCTGCGGCAGGGGAAGTGATGGCTGCCAAATGGGAAGCCGGCTGGCGAGTAACCAACCGGCACGATGGGCGGTACAAGACTTGAACTTGTGACCTCCACGATGTCAACGTGGCGCTCTGGCCATCTGAGCTAACCGCCCGTAGCGTTCACATTATACCACCGCCGCCGCCATTTTGCAAGGGACATCCAGTGTGTTACAATGCTCCCCAATGGGAACAGTGAGAATAGACAGCGCCTGGAACATCGTAGGGCATGAGTGGGCTGTAAGGTTCTTGCGACGTGCCGTGGCCTCGGACAGTGTGTCCCATGCCTACCTCTTCACCGGTCCGCCAGGCGTGGGTAAGACAACGCTGGCGCGGACGCTGGCGGCCGCCTTGCTGTGCCAGGGCGAGGGAGAGACTCCCTGTGGCGCGTGTCGCGCCTGCCGGCTGGTCGCCAATGGCCACCACCCCGATCTGCACATCGTCGCGTCCGCGCAGGTCGGCGCCAGCCTGAAGATAGACCAGGTACGCGACCTCCAGCATCAACTCGCCCTCACGCCCGTCGAGGGGGAATGGCGGGTCGCTATCCTGTGCCGCTTCGAGGAGGCTACGACCTCCGCCGCCAACGCGCTGCTCAAGACGCTGGAAGAGCCCCCATCGTATGCCGTGCTCGTGGTCCTGGCGAGCGATGCCGACCGCCTCCTTCCCACCATCGTCTCTCGCTGCCAGCAGGTGCCCCTGCGCCCGCTGCCCGTATCGGTGGTGCAGCAGGCTCTCATCAAGCGCTGGCACGCGGAACCGGAGCCAGCCGAACTTCTGGCCCACCTTTCGGGCGGGCGGCTGGGCTGGGCGGTGCGCACGCTCAATGATAAGGCGGCCCTCCAGCGTCGCACACAGCGGTTGGACGACCTGGATCGCCTTATCAACGCCTCCACCATTGAGCGCTTCCGCTACGCCGAACAACTGGCCCGTAACCCCGTCGCCACGCAGGAGACGCTCGACCTGTGGATCGGCTGGTGGCGGGACGTGCTGCTGCTGGCTGCCGAGGCAGACGCGCTATTGACCAACGCGGATCGTCAGAGCACATTGCGCGACCACGCCCGCCGTTTCGGGGTGGAACGGAGCGGAGACATGATAGAAACGCTGCGCAGCACATCCGACCGGTTGAAGCGCAACGCCAACGCCCGCCTCACCCTCGAGGTGCTGATGCTCGACCTGCCTCGGCCGTAGACACAACATCGGATTTAGAAAAAAGCGGATTACAGTCCAACCCAAAATCCGTTTTATTCCCAGTCCGTTGTAGTGCTTGCCAGAGCCCAGAGGCCCAGAGTTCAGAGATGGACGGGGGACGCCACCAGCGGCACGCCTATTGTGCGAATTGGTGCTTGACAAAGTACATCCCTGTCTCGGGAGCGGCCCATGCAAGGTAGTGCTTGACATAAGACGTCCCCAGGGACGGTGGCTGTGAGCAACGTGGACGGGGCCGGGCCTGAAAGTCGGGATATATTGCACTGCCTGCCCGTTGGGCACTGAGGTTTGATTGGCTTCGAAAACCCGACCGGGCGGTAGTTTGTCCTGCCCATTCACTCATGATACAATGAGAGAAACCTCGCCTCAGGAGTCATTTCCAGACCAACCAGTTTCACAAATCTGGTAGGAGGTTGACCATGCGTTGGACAGAGATCCGCGAGCAATATCCCAATCAGTGGCTTATCGTAGACGCGCTGGAGGCCCACACCGAGGGGGATCATCGGAAACTGGATCAGATGACCGTGGTCGAAGTTTGCCCGGATGGAACGGCCGCGTACCAGCGGTACCGCGAGTTGCACCAGCAGCACCCACGGCGTGAGTTCTACTTCGTGCATACAGCCCGCGAAGAACTGGACATCCGAGAAAGACACTGGCTAGGACTGCGGAGGAACTATGCAGCTAACCCTGCGTGATGACCTGATCTTGACCTATGTGACGGTGGCGTACCAGGGCCGGGAAGTCGAAGTGCCAGACCTGGTGGTAGATACTGGATTGGCCACCACTATGCTTTCCACCGACGTCGTCGGCCAAATCGGCGTTGTCCCGGAATCCCAAGACACTTTGCATGTTGTCCGTGGCATTGGAGGAACGGAGGTTGTCTTCTCCCGCCGTGTGGATCGTTTACAAGTCGGAGCGTGGGCTGTCGAGCAATTTGAGATCGAGGTCGGCGGGATAGACACTGCTTTTGACATCAATGGCATCTTGGGGATGGATTTCCTCCTGCAAACCGGTGCAATCATCAACCTGGGTACACTACAACTCGACTTTCCCCCCTGAGTGTGGGGATGGAGAGGGAGAAAAGCACCAATGAGCGTCAACCAGGGTGGGCGTTCGGTGAGTTAGTCAAGAGGTGTCGCCTTTTTTACGGGGGCAGTTTGCGGCCCCA
>CAYLPU010000171.1:0-5127 GCA_964385635.1 uncultured Anaerolineales bacterium | reverse complement strand
TGGTCGGCGAGCGTGCTGGGCTTCTTTCGTGGGCCATTTGTCTTAGGTTGACGCGCATGGGTGGCACACCCCCTTTGAGCGAGTTTACCCCACGAATCCGCGTTGACCCACAAAAAGGAGCACCGCATCACGCGGTGCTCCTTATTCTGCGACCGATCCTCGGGCAGCAGGCTCAGGTGACCGTTTTGAGCACGTAGCCTACCCCTGGCTCGGTGATGATTTCCGGCCCGCGCGCCGGGGCCAGTTTGCGGCGCAGACGGCCGATGTAGATGTGCAGGTAGTGGCTGGAGCCACGGTATTCCGGTCCCCACACCCGGGCGAGCAGCATGTCGTGGGTCAGCACCCGGTCGGGATGTTTGGCTAACTCGCGCAGCAGGGCGTACTCGGTCGGCGTCAGGTGCACCTCGGCGCCGGCCACGGTCACCCGCCGGCGCACGAAGTCCACGGCCAGGTCGCCGCTTTGGAAGGCAGTCTCGGTGGGCGGGCGCTCCTCCGGCGAGGCCCGGCGCAGGACGGCCCGCACCCGGGCCAACAGTTCGCGCACGCCAAAGGGCTTGGTCAGGTAATCGTCGGCCCCCAGGTCGAGGGCCTGGATCTTCTGGTCCTCCTGTTCCCGGGCGCTGAGGATGATGATGGGCACTGGCGAGAACTCGCGTATTCGCCGGCAGACGGTCAGGCCGTCCACGCGAGGCATCGTGATGTCCAGGATGATGAGGTCGGGCATGTGGCGGTCCAGGGTGTCCAGCGCTTGTGCCCCGTCGCTGGCGGTGGTCACCGTATAGCCGCGGGCGGTCAGGTTGGCGGACACGAACTTGAGGATGTTGGGGTCGTCGTCCACGACGAGTATCCGCACTGGTTTCGTCATCGACCTATGCTCCTTACCTCGCTCAGGCCTCACTCAGGACAGTTTGCACGGCGGCCAGCAGTTGCCGCACGCTGATCGGTTTGACCAGATAGTCTGCAGCGCCCAATTGGCGGGCCCGCCTCTCTTCTTCCTTGACCGCCGAGGCGGTGATGATGACCACCGGGATGCCGGCCAGATCCGATTCGGCGCGGAGGGTTTCCAGCGTGGCCCAGCCGTCAGCGCCTGGCAGTTTGAGGTCCAGGAGGATCAGGTCTGGCCGCTCGGCGCGAGCCTGGATCAGGCCGTCCTCGCCATCGGCGGCCTCGATAGCCCGGTAGCCCCGCCGGGCCAGGTTCACGGTGATAAACTTTCGAACGTCGGGATCATCTTCAATGATCAGGATTGTTGACATGGTGTCCTCCCTGGACAGACAGTTTCAGGTTTCACAGCGCATGCCCCCACCCCAGCCCTCCCCCACGAGGGGAGGGAGCACGCCCTACCCGCCACCTCCCCCCTATGGGGGGGGATTAGAGGGGGGGCGCGGGCAGACTGAAGTAGAAGGTCGCTCCCCGGCCTGGCTCGCTCTCGACCCACATGTTCCCCCCGTGGGCCTCGACCAGCCCTTTGCAGATGGCCAGTCCCAGCCCGGTGCCCGGACTGCTGCGGGTGAGCGCGTTGTCCACCCGGTAGAAGCGCTCGAACACGTGTGCCTGGTGCTCGAGCGCGATGCCCGGTCCCTCGTCGGCCACGCTGACCACGACCTGCCCGTCCCCGGCCTGGGCGGTGACGGTGATCCTGGTCCCCGAGGGCGCGAACTTGGCGGCGTTGCTCACCAGGTTGATCAGCACGTTGCTGATGCGGCTGGGGTCCACGTTTAGCCGGGGCAGATGCGGAGCCACGTCCATCACCAGGACGTGGTTGGCCGCCAGCACGGCCAGTTGCTCGTCGGCCTGGGCCAGGACGTCGGCCAGGTGGCAGAGCAGGCGGTCAATCCTGAGCGTGCCGGATTCCAGGCGGGACATGTCCAGCAACTGGCCGATCAGTTCGGTCAGGCGGTCGGCCTCGCGGTCAATGGTCTCCATAAAGTCGCGCTGGAATTCCGGCTCCCAGGTCACGTCGTCGGCCAGCAGCGTTGAGGCAAAGCCCTTGATGGAGGCCAGCGGCGTGCGCAGTTCGTGGGAGACGGTGGCCAGGAAGGCTGTCTTTAGCCGGTCGGCCTCTTCGGCCCGTTCCTTGGCCGTGGTCAGGTCTTCCAGCATGGCCAGCATCCCCTGGTTCAGACGTTCCAGCTCAGCGGTGCGCTCTTCAACCAGCTCCTCCAGGTGCTCACGGTGCTTCCTCAACTCCTCCTCCGCCCGCTTGCGCTCGGTGATGTCCTGCAATATACCCACTAAGCGAACGGATTTGCCGTTTTCCCTCTCTGTAAGGCTGATGGAAGCAAGCGTAACATAACTACCATCTTTCTTCCTAAATCGGTACTCGGCCGTAGCACGATCTAACGTCTCAATAGCCTCTTGCAGAATTGATAGAACCTCATCTCTATCCTCAGGGTGTATTCTGTCTGCCCAGCCCTCAGCGTCAACTTGCGCGAATTCTCCAGGCGTATATCCTGTAATCTCTTCAATCGCGCCGCCCCAGGTAATCTTGCCTGTAGCGATATCATAACTGAATGTAAATCCCCTTGCTGCTTCTATCGCCGCAGATGCCTGTTTTTCACTTCTCCGCAATGTCCTCTCCGCCCGCTTGCGCTCGGTGATGTCGCGCACCACGCTCACCCAGCCGACACGCCTGCCTCGTTCGTCTTCGAGCGGAATCACGGTGTGTTCGGTGGGGAAGACCGTTCCATCCTTGCGCTTCATCTTGAACTCAGGCAGATGTAGGAAACCGTGCTCTTCTATGGCCGGGTAGAGATGCCCCTGGAATTCTCGTAGCGCTGCTTCATCAACATGCAAGAAGGCCGCTGTGCGGCCCAGCATTTCCTGGAGAGTATAGCCAGAGATCTCCATTGAGGCTAGGTTGCAGTCCACGATCCTGGCCGGAATCTCCGCATCCAAGAGGAAGATCGCATCCCGCTGGCTGTTGAAGGTTTTTTCAAACAATTCCTTGGACTCTCGCAGTGCCTCCTCCGCCCGTACCCGCTCGGTGACATTCACTAACGTCAAGACCAGTCCAGTTACAGCGCCTTCAGGATTCTTGATGGGCACCAGGCTCCAATTCCAGTAGCTCACGCCGCGCTCTGGGTGTTCTGCGTACTCGAATGGTTTGGCGTCCGCAAAGTAGGGCTCACCCGTTTCTACCACGCGCCGGAAAATCGCCTCATTCTCTGCGTTGGGATACAAATCAAAGTGGTTCTTGCCGGGGAAGAACGATGGCTCCCGTTCATCAGCCTCGGCATAGACCCTGTTTACTCTGACAAAGTTGAATTGCGGATCCATATAGGCGACCAGCACGTGAGTATGATCAAGGATCATTTCAAGGAGTTGAGTGGTTTCTCTCAACGCCTCCTCCGCCCGCTTGCGCTCGGTGATGTCGTGGAGCGCCTCGACAACCGAAACAACCTCCCCATCGGGGTCTCTGACCGGTGAGCAAGTGACTACAAAATTGACACGATTTCCATCTTTCAGGGTGCCCTCTTCTTCCGATGACCTGGCCACTCCGTCTGCAAACGTTTTTCGTGCAATGCAGTCGGCACACGGCTGTTTCAGCCATTCGTACGCCTCGTAGCATTTCCTGCCCAGAACAGCCCCGTATTGCTCCACTGCGATCGGGTTTGCCCGGGTGATATTCAGGTTTTCGTCCAGGGTAATGACCGCGTCGCCGATGCCATCCAGAATTGCCCGCTGCCTCTCTTGCGCTTCTCTGGGTGCACTCGTGCGTTCCTCCACCCGCTGCTCCAATGTCCTGCTGTATGCCCGCAGTTTGGTCTCCAGTATCAGCCGCTTTTCATTCAGGATGCCGACCACCGCGCCGACGACCACGAACATGGTAGTCCGCGCCACGTCTGCCCCGGTGGGGGTCTCAAGCGGGCTCAGGACGTGCGAAATCAGTAGCATCACAGCCAGGAATACGGCCACCAGTATGCCCTTGCGCGACCACCACAAACCCGCCAGGATAATCGGCACGTAGAAGAGGTGCGTGAAGACAATCTCGGCCTCCAGAACAAAATGAAAGTAATAGGTTGTCAGTAGACAGATCGTCAGCAGGAAACCAAGAACGGCGATTTTGTGCGATACTGTTTTTGTCATCTGTTCACCCTTATGCCCCTTTCCTCAGCCCTCCTCCTGCTCCAGCCGTTTCCTCAGCGCCACATTCTCATCCCGCAACTCTTTCATCCGAATCTGGAACCGCCTGCGCTACTTTGCAGAGCGTACCTTCCAGGATGCCAGGCCCGGGGGGCTGTCGCCCGTAAATACGGGGTCTGGGTCTATCACACTGCCCTGGATGGGCTGGCCCTGTGGTTCTCGGCGGAGACGAGGGTGGAGTGGGCTCAGGTGCAGACACGCGACTGGAATTGGCCCGGCAACTGGAGTTGACATTGTTATTATACTCTAACGGTTTAGGTGGGGCAAGTCCTCGCGTGCAAGGGTTTTCGAAGCAAAACAGGCTCTTTGGGATTTCATTGATCTGCTGTAACTGCTCAGCCAGTCATAAATAGAACACGGATCAACACGGATCATACGGATGTACGCAGATAAAGATAAAAAATCTGTGAGAACCCGTTTCATCTGTGTGTATCCGTGTGCTATTTGTGCCTGTTTTGGGAAGAGCCTGAGCAGTTACCAATTGCAGTATCATTGTACCTCATCTCTGGGTCTTCGGCCAGCCTGGGATGGCACAGCACCTCAAGGGTGCATCGCACCTTCTGCCTCCTCCAACTGCTGTCGCACATGGCGAAAGAAAGCCAGGCTGTCTTGATCCTCCATCGGCACACAGAGCGCTTCTCCTTCCCGGCACAGGGCCAGCACGCGAGCGCGGTTCAGTTCGTCTGTGTGCTGGGCCAATTCCACGTGCCGGAGGACGGCGTTTCCCAGCCCGACCATCAGGTAGGGGACGATACCCTGATTGCGGAAAGTCTCTACCGCCTCCTCGATGGCGGCGAGCGCCTGCTGGAGCAGTGCCACCCGCCCCGCATGTCTCTCTTCCAGCCCCGCCAGGTCGCTGTAGCTGTTGGAGGCGTTGTTGAGGGACGAAGCCAGTTCGGCCTGGAGGCCCAGGTCGCGGTAGAGCCGTGCCGCCTCCTCGCTGGCGGCGAGCGCCTGCTGGAGCAGTGCCACCCGCCCCGC
>CAYLPU010000170.1:0-5448 GCA_964385635.1 uncultured Anaerolineales bacterium | reverse complement strand
TCCTAGTGGGCATTTCTAATTGTCATCAATGGGTAATTATAGTTGTCGTTGAACAAGCATCACCAAAGATGTGCAACTCGGATTGACTGATGTAGTCGAACTGACTGAATATGCCGCGAAGATCATCCATCAAAGAATCTGCTCGCCAGGCTGGGCCACGCACTATGCGTTCAGCCTCGCGTAGCGCCCACTCTCTGTTTTCGTCTCTGCCAGTATGCCTTACCTGTGAAGGGTCAAACGCCGCCTCCACCTGCTGGTATGTGTCATATGCTTGCTCCATCTGCTCCCAAACCAGAGGCCAATCAAGCTGTCGCAACTCATCAAACTGTTGACTACTCAACAGATCAGATGCCTTCTCCAATTGTGCAACTGCATTCTCGAGGGCATTCTGGAGCGGCTGGCATGCAGCAATAGCGTTGGCCTTGGCATCCAACCAATCGACTTGGCGAGGCTTCGTGCTTCTGAGGACACCAACTGCCTCTGTGTACTCCTCAAGTAGGCTTCTTGCATCTTCCGCTCGTCGAGCGATTTGAGAAATGAAGAACCCATCACCCAACACCCCGTGAACACGTGCGTCAACGCTGGTCTCCGTATGCAGAAGAGGATTGAATCTGTCTCGAATGGCTACCGTTTGCCGCTCAACCTGAGAGCGAAACCAGTCAATGCCTAACTCCACCTCACCAAAGAAGAAAAGTCTCTTACCAGCGAAGCGAGGTTCACTGACCCAGGCGACGAAGTCACTGTCGCCCCAATTGGACAGTTCAATATCACGATCCGTTGGCACGGTCGGGCGACCGTTCAATCGAGTTCGAGCAAGCTTCTCGTCAAACCATTTCTGATCGTCTGGCGTGAGGTTTCTGGGCAGGCACAGGAACCACGTTGTAAGTTGAGGATGCTCATCACAAGCTCTCTGTAACGATTTCTTGATGCTCGTCTTACGATTACTGACGCGTAGGCTGCCATCTGGGTAGTAGAATTTGGCTTGCCAACCCCATTGTTCCCCACTAGGTAGTGTCAGATAGAATTCTACACCGTCCCCCCCACCAGAATCATCAATCGAGGTGAAACGGCCCAAGTAGCCATAGAGCCCCTTCGCTATCTGATAGCAGAGCTCCTCAAAACCGCGATATTTGTCCCTTTCGTAGGGCTTAAGCTTTGTCCAGTCAATCATCTTTTATCCGAGCCAAATGGCGGGATCCAAACTGCAGCAACGGGCGGGCCAACGGTGGGCCCTGTGGGGTTGTCCCCAAAAGTTGCACCATGTTGAACTGTGTTTATTGTGATCCTCTCGGCGTATGATCCGAATGAGGAAGCAAGGGCGTCGTCGTGGAGCCCGTGCTCACCCCTCACGGCCAGAGCGCACCCACTCAATAAAGGTAAGGGGTGGCAGGTAGCCAATGCTCGAGTGCCGCCGCTCCTCATTATAGTACTGCATCCTCTCGTTTACAACCCCGATCAACTGAGGGGAATCGTAGCAGTTCTGAGCGCCTCTAAGGCCCCTCAGAGCCCGTCTAAGGCGTTGGGCCAGTTCATCAACCCCACTCGCTGCGGGTCGCTTGGCGTTAGACAGGCCTGACGGCTTCTCTAAGCGATTTTGCTCTCTGTTCTGCTACGAGAATTCCCACTGATCTGGCTGGAGGCGATCCCGCTCTCGGACGTCACAATCACATCCAAAGAGAGGGGCCAGCACGAGTACCACCTGGACTGGAGCAAGGCCACCGTTCGGGTGGGCAGTCGCGTACCGTCCAGAGCGGTGCAGGCGCTGATCGCCGCGTGTGACCCCGCGCACCCCAGGGTCACGCCGCGCGAGGCGCTGGAACGCCTGGCTGTGCTGAGGATACTGGAAACTCTGGTGTAGGCACGAGACAACTTCAGTCTGAAAGACGCGGCAGGACGATTGTCGCCGTCCTGCCGCGTTTGCATATCTGCTGGAGGTAAGCGTGAACTAAGACACCACAACGACCTGCCTCGCCGCTGATCAAGCCCAATGCGGCCAGCGGTCGGATGGGAGGATGAGCAGTTAGGCTACCACTCCAGGATTCGGCGCAGCGCCCGCGCCTGTGCTCGGCTTAGCTCTACCTCCGCGCCCGTGGTCAGCCGCAGTTTGTGGCTCCCTTTGAACCAGGGGATGACTTCTTTCACTCGATCCAGGTTGACGATGGCAGAGCGGTGGGTGCGGAAGAAGTGGGCCGGGTTCAGCCGTGCCACCAGTTCGGCCAGCGTGCGGCGGATGGGATAGGCCCGGTCCTCTACGTGGACCATCACCTGCTCCCCTTCAACACCGATCCAATCCACCTCGTTCACGTCCAGCACGCGGATGCGGTCGCGGTCGCGCGCCGCCAGCCGGGTCAGGTAGTGGCCCTGGGCGGTCAGGCTCTCCAGCAGCGGGCCGAGCCGCGTCGCAAAGCGTTCGGCGGGGCTCACGCCAAGGTCCCGCTCCTCGGCCTGTGCCTCCTGGGCGCGGCGGATTGCCTTTTCCAGCCGCTCCCGGCTGAAGGGCTTGAGCAGGTAATCCAGCGCGTTGACCTCGAAGGCACGGATGGCGTACTCGTCGTAGGCCGTGACGAAGATGATGGGCGGTGGGTTCGCCAGTGCCTCAATGACCCCGAAGCCACCGAGCCCCGGCATCTGGATGTCGAGAAGCACCAGGTCGGGCCTCTCCCTCTCGATCATCTCCACCGCCTGGACGCCGCCCTCAGCCTCGCCGATAAGCCCTACTCCTTCGATGTCAGCAAGGAGCCGCTTGAGCCTCTCCCGCGCTGGGAGTTCGTCGTCAACGATTAGCACGCGCATTGGCATGTTCATTCCTCATTTGTGTCAGAGTATGGGGGTGTGGGAGTGTGGGGGTCGTAGGGGGCGGAGGGTTCGCGCAACTTCGATGGGCCGCACCAGGCGTTGGGGTTCGCCATCATCTTTACCAGTCCACCGACGATGTTCTCATAGGCGGCGTACAGAGAATCGTGATCCTCTTGGTTGATGTAGCCGCAATCCAGGGCAAAGTCCAGCCAGACCTGGGTCTCGGCGGCTTCGCTATCAGAATCGCTCAGTTTGCTGACAAAGTGGGCCGGGTAGCGGCGCTTGCGCCAGGCCTCAGCTATGTTAGCGCAGACTGACCGGGAGGAGCGGCGAATCTGGTCGGTGAGAGAGTAACGCTCTTCGACTGGCCAGCATTTCGACAACCTGTAGATGCGCGATGCCGCCGCAAACGCCTGCTGATACACCCGCAATTCCTTAAAATGCTTCACAAGAGCCATCTATACACCTCCCACACTCCCACACTCCCACACTCCCACACTCCCATACTCCCATACTCCCACACTCTTACACCGGTATACGCACCATGACGACAGTGCCCTGTGGTTTGTTGCCTGTCGCCTCCAGGCTATACCCGTCGCCATACGTCTTGCGCAGCCGCTCATCCACATTGCGCAGGCCGACACCCTGACCTTCCCCCGCTTTGTGACGCGGGTCCATCCCCGGCCCCTGGTCAGCGATGGCGATCACTACCTCGTCGTGGTACTGGACGCGGATGCTCAGGTCTATGCTGCCGTCGGCCCCCCGCCCGTGCCGAATCACGTTTTCCACCAGCGGCTGGAGGATCAGGCTGGGCACGGGCACGTCCAAGGCCTCCGGGGCGACCTCACGAGTGACCCGCAGCCGCTCGCCGAAACGTGCCCGCTCAATCTCCAGGTAGCCGTCCAGGAAGGACAATTCCTCCTCCAGCGGCACCAGTCCCCGCTCGCTGCCGGCCAGCACGTAGCGAAACATCTCGGCCAGCCGCTCGATCGTCGCCTCGGCCTGCGCAGTGTCGGAGTGGACCAGTTGAGCGATGGTGTTCAGCGTGTTGAAGAGGAAGTGGGGGTTGATCTGCGCCTTGAGTGCCTTCAGTTCTGCCTGGGTCGCCAGCGCCCGCAGTTGCTTCTCCAGCAGTTCCTTCTCCCTCAATTCGCGGTAGAAGCGCAGCGCGTAGCCGGCAGAGTGGACGACCAGGAACCCGATGAAGATCATCCATATGGTGAACCAGGCTATGGTGGGTTCGACGACGAAGCCGAAGATGCGGCCGCAGATGAACAGGCCCAGCAGCGCGCCCAGGATATGTTCAAGCAACGAGGAGGTGATCTCCAGGCCCAACTGCCAGTCGCGGGGCAGGTTCGCCAATCGGGGGTGAAGGAATGTCTGGTCCAATTTGTAGAGGACGTAGATCGTGCCGCTGATCGCCAAGCCGGTGATGAATGAAACCGGATAGTTCCCAGTTGCGAAACCCACCCCCAGGCCGAAGGCGATGGCAGGCAAAACAATCTCTGTCAATATGCGCACGATGATGCGCTTGGGCCCGCTTGCTTTCTGCTCCGTCATTGCCTTCCCCTGGATTTCACGCGGTGGCCCTATCTTATGCAAAAGCGCAGGCGATGTCAAATCGAATTTCCGGCAGCGATTTCACTGGCCCGTATGCTTCTCCACGAGGCGTTTCAACTGGGCCTGAAAACCGCGAACCGCCCGGCGTGCGCTGGGCGGCACGAACAGCCTGTCCACGAGCCAGTTGGCCTTCTGCGCGTTGATCTGCTCCCGCATGGTGAACTGGCAGCCCCCGCCTTCCGGGACGAGCTCCTATTCGGCCTTCACGATGGAGAAGCCGGGGGCCTCTGCGGTGAAATCGAAGCGGCGGTTCTCTTCCAATCGCTCGATCACGCAGTCGTAACGGCGCACCTGTCCCCTGATCTCTTTCTCGACGTAGAAGCGCGTCCCGACGCCAACCGGGCCTTCGTCGAGCCACTCCTGCTCGTGGAGTTCCGTCAGCCACTGCAGCTTCTTGTCCGGCTCGACGAGGAACGGCCAGATCTCCTCCGGCTTCGCGTTCAGCCACACGGATTCGGTCACTGTAGCCATAATGTCCCCCTTGTCGTAGGATCGGAGTAACAATTCACTCTCCCCTATGATAACAGAATGTAGGGCAGGAGGCAACGATTTCGCGGCGAACGGTCAGATTTGGGAGGTGAACGGTCGGAGGAAAACTAAAACGCCTGGGAAGTTCTCTCACCTGCGTTTGATGGCGCAGCTACGTCATTTGGTCAGGACTCGACTGGGTCTGTCCTGAGCCCCGCTCTGAGCGAGTTGAAGGGGTACCCGAAGGGCGCGCGTCGGGTTTGGGTTAGAGTAGTAGGTAACAGCCTCGAGCTAGGTTGTGGGCGTCTCCGTCGGTTCGGGTGTATTGGTCGGCACGGGGGTAGGTGAAAGCGTAGGCATCGGTCCCAGGCTAATCACTATGATCACATCCCCCTGGCACGGCTTCATCCTCGAGCCAGCCGGCGGGTCCTGCGAAATCACGGCTCCGGCTACGACGTTTGGGTCATATTGGTTAGTCTCGACAGGTTGCAACCCCAATCCAGCAAGCATCGGTGAGTTAGTCAAGAGGTGTCGCCTTTTTTACGGGGGCAGTTTGCGGCCCCA
>CAYLPU010000169.1:0-5659 GCA_964385635.1 uncultured Anaerolineales bacterium | reverse complement strand
GGAGTAGGGAGTAGGGAGTAGGGAGTAGGGAGTAGGGAGTAGGGAGTAGGGAGTATGGGGAGGATTCTGCATTTTCAGCAGTTGGAGGTTTGGCAGGAGGCCCACAAGGATGGTGCTTGACAACGGAGAGAGAACAGAGTACAATGAGTTCGTGGAACATTGTTCTATTATTTGGAACGACTAGCCCCACGAATGTTGGCCCTGCAGAGCCTGTGTGATTGACTGCCTTGTGGAGGGAGGGCAAGAGAACCTCAGGAAAGCAGCAGCGTCTCCCCGTAGTGCGCGGGAGAGAAGAAGTGTTCCACGCCTCACATGAGAGAGGGGTCGTGTCTCGTGATTCCGATTATAATGAGCGGTCTCACCCGTCAGTCTTCTCGAGCGATTATGAGTGATTATGAATGACTCCTCATCGGTCAAGACGGTTGATCGTCTGGTCAGGATTCTGGAAGGTTTCTCTTCGGAGCAGCCAGCCTGGTCCCTGGCAGACCTGAGCACGCACCTTGGGCTGCCCAAGAGCACACTTCACCGCTTCCTCGTCAGCCTCGAATCCCATAGCATCCTCCGGCGCGACTCCGGCGACAGGCGGTGGCGTCTCGGCTATCGCCTATTCATCTGGGGCAGCCTCGCTGCGGAAAACACGGGCTTGCGCCGTATCGCCAGACCGGTCATGCGTGATCTCATGACCGCCACGGGGGAGACGGTTATCCTGACGGTCTACCATGAGCATGAGGTCATCTGCGTCGGAAAAGTCGAGACCAGCCATCCGGTGCGCATGACTTTCACTGTCGGAACGCGCCGCTCCCCTCACGCAGGGGCCTCCTCCAAGGTTCTCATGGCGTATCTCGCCGAAGAGGAGGTCCAGACCATCATCCGGGATAAGGGGCTGCCGAGACTGTGCGCCAACACGATCACAGACCCCGACGAACTCGCGGCCGAGTTGGCCAGGATCCGAGAACGTGGGTATGCAGAGAGCCACGAGGAGACCGACCTGGGCGCCTGGGGGGTTGCCACGCCGATTCACGGCCTGGCGGGCGAGGTAGTAGCGGCTATCGGTGTTGCCGGGCCCCGTTCGCGGTCCACCGACGAGTCGGTTCAGCAGCATGTGACTCTTTGCCGCCAGGCTGCTCAGAGGATTTCGACGCTACTCAGTACGGGGGTTGAACTGTAAGAGGCAACTGCTCAGCCAGTCATAGATAGAACACAGACCAACACGGATCGTACGGATGTACGCGGATAAAGATAAAAAAAAGGAGACAGGCCAAATGCTTGACTTCAAGGGTAAGGATATTCTGGACGGAGCGCAGTTCACCCGCGAGGAAATCGAGCACATCTTAGCCGTGGCCGAGGATATGCGCGAGCGACTGAGGGAGAAGCGCGCGCTGGACCTGATGAAGGGGTATGTCATGGGGGCCCTTTTCTTCGAGCCCAGCACCCGTACGCGGCTCTCGTTCGAGACAGCGATGCACCGCCTGGGCGGCAGCGTGGTGGGATTCGCCTCGGCAGGCACGTCATCGTCTGCTAAGGGCGAGTCACTGGCCGACACTATTCGTAACGTGGATCAGTACGTGGACATCATCGTGATGCGCCATCCGCAGATCGGCTCCGCCAGAGAGGCCGCCGAGGTGGCGGAGGCCTCGGTGATCAACGGAGGCGACGGCGCAGGTCAGCATCCCACTCAGGCGCTGCTCGACCTGTTCACGATTCGCTTGGAGCGAGGCCAGGTGGACGGAAATACCATCGTCCTCTGCGGTGATCTCAGGTACGGCCGCACGGTTCATGCTGGGGTGGAGTTGTACAAGCACTACGACTGCAAGTTGGTCTTCGTCGCGCCCGAATCGCTGAAGATGCCACCGCAGATTACCAACCGGCTGCGCGAGCAGGGCGTTAAGGTGGAGGAGACGACGGACCTGGAAGGGGCGCTGAAGGAGGCGGACGTACTTTACATGACTCGCATCCAGAAGGAGCGCTTCGAGGACCCGGCGGAGTACGCGTGGCTCAAGGGCAGCTACGTCCTCACGCGGGAGATGGTGGAACGGATCAACCCCGACCTGACGATCATGCATCCTCTACCGCGCGTGGACGAAATCACCACTGATGTGGATGACCTGCCCGGCGCGGCCTACTTCCGCCAGGCGCGGAACGGCGTGTACACCCGGATGGCGTTGATCGCTTTGGTTACTGGACAGGAACGCGGGTTCCAGGACAGTGGTGGATGAAATTATGGAACAACGTGAGTTCAACACGCTAGGGAAGGTGACCCCGCGCAAAGACGGGGTCGCCAGGGTGACAGGGCAAGAGAGATATACTGTTGACATCTGCTTGCCGCGCATGTTGCACGGACGTATTCTCTCCAGCCCCTACGCCCACGCTCGCGTCAAGCGCATCGACGCCAGCGAGGCGGAGGCGATGGGCGCTGTGGTCATTACCTTCGACGACATCCCGAAGGTGCGCTACAACGAACGTATCATCACCATCCCCTCGGTCTTGCACAAGGATCACTATGTCCTGGCCGACAAGGTGCGGCGCATGGGGGAGGCGGTCGCGGCGGTGGCGGCCGAGACGGAGGAACTGGCCGAGCAGGCGATGCGCGCCATCAGGATCGAATATGACGTCTTGCCTGTGATCACCGACCCCATTGAGGCGATGAAGCCAGGCGCAGAACCGATCTACGACACGGTGCTGTGGGGCGAGGAAGAGATCGGGATTGAGAACAACATCGCCTGTGCCCGCGAGATCGAGGAGGGGGACGTGAACCGGGCCTTTGCCGAGGCGGACGTGATCGTCGAGGGCACGTTCAAGACCCCCAAAATCTACCACGCGCAGATGGAACCCAAGTCGGTGGTCTGCCGCCCGGAGCCTGGCGGCGGGCTGACCGTCTGGCCCACCACACAGTCCATCCACAACGTGCGGATTCTACTGGGGGAGATCTTCGATATCCCGCTGAGCAAGGTCAACGTCAAGCGTGTACCCATTGGCGGCACCTTCGGCTCCAGTATCCAGATGAACCCGCCGATCCCCATTTGTGCCGCGCTGGCGCTCAAGGCCCGCCGTCCGGTCAAACTGACGCTAGCGAGGGAAGAGGACGCGCACGACCACACCCGTTACGGTACTCAGATTCACCTGAAACTGGCTGCCAGGCAGGACGGCACGCTGACCGGCGCGAAGATGGAGTTGATCACCGACATCGGGGCGCACAACATTCAGGCCTACTCGTTCCTGGGGGTGTGTGCCGGCTGGCTGGTCTCTCTCTACAAGTTGCCTAACCTGCGCTACCACGGCACGGCAGTCTATACCAATAAAGCGATCTCCTGCGCGATGCAGGGGTTCGGCAATCCGCAGGTCACGTTTGCGGCCGAGTCGCTGATCGACGAACTGGCCGAGAAACTGGACATAGACCCGCTTGAGTTGCGCCTCAAGAACTACGTTGGCATGGGGGACACCTTCTGGGGCCAAGGGCCATTGGTGCGCTCGATCGTGCAGAGCGACGGAGTCCCCGAACTTCTCCGCCAGGGAGCCAAGGCCATCGGTTGGGAGAACCGCCAGTCCTCTTTCATCCCCCCCCCTGGGGGGGACAGAGGGGGGGAGGGACGTTACCGCCGGGGCATCGGGTTGGGACGCGGCTTCCACACCTCCAGTGCCGGAGCCCCCCAGCCTGGGGACGTGATCGACTTCTCCGGCGCTATGGTCAAGATCAACACCGATGGTTCGGTGGACGTCATAACAGCCCTGATGGACCACGGCGGTGGCACGCTGGAGGCCCTGGCTAAACTGGTGGCCGAGGCACTATGCGTGCCCCTGGAGAAAGTGAACCTGGCCCCCGCCGAGACCTGCTCGACCGTCTACGACTGTGTTACCCACGCCACGCGAGGAGTCTATGCCGGCGGTGGCGCTGCCACGAAGGCCGCGCAGTCGGTGCGACAGGAGTTGATCGAGACGGCGGCTCGCTATCTGAACGTGATGCCGGAGGCGCTGGCGCTCAGGCCCGACGAGGAACTAGGCCAAGGCGTTGTCTACGCCCCGGCGATCCCGGACCGGCGGATGACCATTGCCGAACTAGCCACTCGCTGTTGGACCGAGAGCTGGAAGACCATCGCCGCCGTGGAGAGTTACCGCCCGGTCAACTGTCCGCCAGCCTACGTTACCGTGTTTGTGGAAGTGGAGGTAGACACGTGGATGGGGCAGGTGCGCACGATGAAGGCCGTGATGGGCAGCGATTGTGGCACCGTCATCAACCCGGATATGGCGGCCGGGCAATTGGAAGGCGGGCTGTCGAAGGGCGTGGGCTACGCTCTCTACGAGAGCAATGCGTGGAACGCCGACGGGCAACTCACGTCCGGTGGCTACTGGATCGACGCCAAGACGCCCTCCATCGGCGAGAGCCCATACGTTGACGACCTCAGCGTTTACTTCGCAAGCACCTACGAGCCCAGCGGGCCGTTTGGGGCGAAGGGGGTCGGGGAGGCGGCGACCAACCCGGTCGCGGCAGCCTACGCCAACGCGATCTACAACGCTATCGGCGTCCGTTTCTACGATCTGCCGATCACGCCGGAGAAGATCCTGTCTGCGTTGAAGAAGAGGTACAGGGGGTAGGGAGTAGGGAGTAACGCAGAATCTTCCCTATATTTCCTACTTCCTACTTCTTACTCCCTACTCCTTATGTCCAGGAGGAAGTGGCTAGCATGCATCAGATGACTAATACGCACATTCTCGTGCAGGAGTTTGAGTATCTGGAGCCAGCGTCGGTGGCGGAGGCGGTCTCGCTGTTGAGCGAGTACGGGGAGCGGGCGCTGCCGTTGGCGGGCGGCACCTACTTGCTCGTGCAGATGAAGATGGAGCGTATAGCGCCGGAATACGTGATCAACGTCGGCAAGATACCAGGGCTGGACGGGATCGTCTCCCAGGACGGCGGTTCGCACATCGGTGCGCTCACCACGATTCGCACGATCCGCAACTCACCACGGGTTCAGGCCGGCTATACGGCGCTGGCGGAGGCGTGCGCTGCTTTTGGCTCCACGCAGGTCCAGATGATGGGCACTATCGGCGGGAATCTGTGTAACGGCTCGCCCGCGTCCGACACGGTGCCGGCGCTGATGGCGTTTGACGCGCAACTCGTGCTCGCTGGCCCCGATGGTGAGAAACCGGGTTTTCCGGAAAAAACCCGGTTTCTGCCTGTCGAGGAGTTCCTCCTGGGACCCGGCAAGACAGCCCTGCGGAGGGGTGAATTGCTCACCTCGATTCTGCTCCCGCGCCCGCGACCGGGGACCGGTAGCGCGTTCGTCAAAGTGTCGCGCGTGGCGGCCGACCTTGCCAAAGCAAGCGTGGCAGCGGTGCTGGTACGAGAGAACGACCGTATCGTAGACTGCCGGCTGGCCCTGGGGTCAGTCGGACCTACCGTCTTGCGCGCCAGAGGGGCTGAAGAGGTGCTTATTGGTCAGGCCTTCAGTTCGGAACTGGCACTTGAGGCAGGCAAGGTGGCGGCGGAAGAGATCGCGCCGATAGACGACGTGCGTTCGACTGCCTGGTATCGGCGCGAGGTCGTCAAGGCGATCACCCACGATGTGTTGCACTTGGCGTGGAAGCGTGCGGGGGAGCAGCGGAGACAAGGAGACAGGGAGACGAGGAGACAGGGGGACAGGGAGACAGGGAGACAGGGGGACAG
>CAYLPU010000168.1:0-5835 GCA_964385635.1 uncultured Anaerolineales bacterium | reverse complement strand
AGTTGTTGGTTGAGGAGTATAGCGTTCAGGAAGACGCTGCTTTGGCGGAATGGCTGGGCGCTCGCTTCCATGTGCCGGAGAATCGACGTCTGGCAACCCCGGCGTTCTTCGTTGGCGATGAGTACTTGATCGGCAGCGGCATCACGTTTGAGGCAGTGTTGGCGTTGGCCGAGAGGTACGCCTCCACCGGCGCGGAGCGAGCGTGGGCTGATTTCAACCCCGAGCAGGCTGAGCAGAGCATCATCGAGCGCTTTAGATCCTTCGGTTTTCTCACCGTCGCTTTCGCTGGCCTGGTGGATGGTCTCAACCCATGTGCCTTTGCCACGTTGACCTTTTTCGTCTCTTATCTGATGCTAAGCAGGCGCAAGGGGCGGGAGATTCTGGCCGTGGGCGGTGCTTTTACCCTCGGCGTGTTTCTGGCCTACCTGGCGGTAGGGTTGGGCTTCTACAAGATACTTGACCTGATGGGCGACCTGCTGACGACGTTGGGACGTTGGGTCTATGGCCTGACCGGGGTCTTGTGTACCGTGTTGGCGGTGTTCAGTTTCCTCGATTTTCTGAAGGCCCGGCGGGGCGAGATCGGCGACATGGCCCTGAACCTGCCCCACGGACTGCGCATGCGCATCAATGCGGTCATTCGCAGGGGACGCAAATCGCGAGCCTTCGTCGCAGGCTCTTTCGTCACCGGTTTGGTGGTCTCGTTCCTGGAACTGGTCTGCACGGGCCAGGTTTATTTGCCGACCATCATTTTTGTGATGAGCCAACCTGAGATGCGTGTGCGCGCGTTTATCTTCCTCCTGTTCTACAATCTGTTGTTCATCCTGCCGCTGGTCGTGGTCTTCGTTCTGGCCTATTACGGCACCGGTTCCAAGCAGTTTACCCACTTCCTCCAGCGGCGGGCGGCGACCGTCAAACTGGGAATGGCGTTGCTCTTCGCCGCGCTGGCAGCCTGGCTGACTGTCTCCGTGGTGGCGGTGTAAGGCTGGAGGGTGGATGCTGAGTGTTTTGTCTATGAGGAGGCTTCTACTCTTCATTTGCGCGGGCTTTGCTCTGCTGGCATTGGTGGTCGCTCCTGTCCGCGCCGACGACGGCGAACCGTTAGTACGCGCTATCCTGTTCCACTCGCCGAATTGCCCCCACTGTCACCACGTCATCGAGGAAGTCCTGCCGCCGCTGATGGAGCAGTATGGAGAACAGTTGCAAATCGGCAGCGTGGACACTCATACCCCTGAGGGGAGTGCGCTCTACAAGGCGGCCGTTGAGTACTTCCAAATCCCACCCGAACGGCAGGGTGTGCCGACGCTGATCATCGGCGACGCGGTGCTGGTTGGGTCGCGGGAGATCCCAGAGTGGTTGCCCGGGTCAATTGAGCAAGGGTTGGCTGCCGGTGGCGTAGATTGGCCTGCCATCCCTGGTCTGCTCGCGCCCGCCACGCCGGCGCCCGAGACGGATGTCCCGTCCAGTATCGGCGAGGTTATCGCCCGCGACATGCCTGGAAATGCAATATCCATTGGGGTGCTGTGCGGGATGGTGCTGAGCGTGGGATACGTGGCGGTGGACGGCGTGCGCGTCTGGCGCGAGCGGAAGAGTCCACGCGGGCGGAAGTCTGCCGGGTCCGGGCCAACGAGCACGCCGGCCTGGCGGGATTGGGCCGTGTTAGCCCTGTGCTTGCTTGGCCTGGGCGTGGCTGGCTATCTGGCCTACGTAGAGATCACGCTCACGGAAGCGGTGTGCGGGCCGGTAGGCGATTGCAACACGGTGCAGCAGAGTGAGTATGTCCTGCTTTTTGGCCTGGTTCCCATCGCGGTACTCGGCGTGGCGGGCTACGTAATTATCCTCGTTGTGTGGGCCTGGGGACGGCTGAGGCATGGGCGGTCGGCGGAACTGATGCCGGTGGCGTTGTTAGGACTGACATCCTTCGGCACGGCGTTCTTGATCTACCTGACCTCTCTGGAGCCGTTCGTCATCGGTGCGACCTGCTCCTGGTGCCTGACCTCGGCGGTGAGCATGACGCTGTTCCTGCTGCTGGTTGCCAGGCCGGGGTGGGAAACGCTCGGGCAGATGGCGTCCCAGCGCTCTTGAGGCGCATATTGTCGTTTGATGCCATTTCACTCACTTCTGCGCTGCCTGTATCCTGGTCAAGAAGACGTCGCGCTGGGCGGTGATGTGCTTGCTACAGCCCGGCTTTGTGCAGTTCATCCTTCAAGGCACGCAACCGGCGGTTACGCTCCCGCAGGTCGGCGATGAGAGCCTGCCAGGTTTCCGGATCCCCCAGGCGATGGTACAGGTCGCGCACGCGCACCAGGTAGGTGGCCGCTGTCGCGTAGTTGCCCCGCCCGCGGGCCGTGATGAGCCGTTCGGCTCGCTCCACGTAGATGCGGATAGCAGCCCGGGGCCGGCTCTCCTCCGCCGCCTCGGCGACTCGGATGGATAATTGGCCGCCGCCCCATCCCCACGCCGAACCACGCACCTGTTCTACCGTCTCCAACGCCCGGTCTACCTCCCCCTCCTCCAGGTGAATCTCGGTCAACAGATGGTATTGCCGCTCGTCGGCCAGGCGGGCCAGGATCGCTGTCCGCAGTTTCTCCCACCGCTCCAACGGGCGGGACAGGTCTCTCAACTCTTGATAGCCCGTCACAGCGGGGCGCTGCCAGAACAGTGTCTTCGCCAGAGCCAGGGCTTCCTCCAGGTCGCCCCGCTCTTGTGCTCGCTCTTTCAACCACACGATCAGGCGACTGTCCCTTCGGGCCGGACCCTCGGGGCAAGCCTGGCTGGTCCGCGCCCGCTCGCGGATCAGGTCCTCGGCCAGGTCGGCGTGGCTGTGGGAGACGAAGATGTCGGCCAGCCGGAGCAGGTCGTAGTCACCCACCTCGCGAGCCACGGCGATTGCTTCCTCCACCCGGTCCAGCGCCAGGAGCCGATCTGTCAAATCGCGCCATCGTTTCATCTCGCGGCAGAGGCGCAGGAAGGCTTCGTCGTCCAGCCCGTCCTCCTCCAGACTTAGCAGGAAGCCGCCGTAGACCTGCCGGTGGTAGTTGACGCTCCAGGAGTCGCCCGTGGGCAAGGCCCCGCGCACCCACCCGGCGACCTGCTGCTTCTCCTCCGGCGTGGCCTGCTCCAGGATGATGGACGGGGCCTGGTATCCCATATCAATGCCGCCGAAGTCCACGTCCCAGCGGTAGACGTCGAACAGGGCGCGCAGAATGGCCTCCCGCTGAATGGGGTCCTCCGTCGCTTTCAAGCACTCCCCCAGCCCCTCGACACACCCGTTGACGACCCCGTTCAGATCCCCTTCCTCGTCTTGCACCATCCCGTAGTTATCCAGAGTCTCCTGGGCCACGGTCTGATAGATCGTCGCTGCGTCACGCCAGCCCTCCCGCTCGGCGTAATCGTCGCCGATCTCCACCAGTTCCAGGAGTCTCTGGGCGATGCCGTAGGTCGCTCCCCATTTGTCGTACCCAACCCCGTAGAAGGCACTGCTCGCCTGCCGCCGGATGACGCCCGCGTCCACAGGTGGCGGAGCCTCTGCCTCCCCGACAATGGGGAGTTCCAACAGCGTCTCCAGGTCGGGGTAGCGAGCCACCATCCGGCGGATGAGGACGACGAGTTCCGCCTTGCTGCGCCGGTTCAGGGCCGCCTCCAGTTCCTCTATCCCCAGGAAGGCCTCGGGCTGGTGCAGCCAGGTCAGGAGCAGGGCAGCAGCGTGCTTGCAGTGGCCGCCTCCTCCCACCGGGCAGGAGCACTCGCCGGCGACAATCCCTTCCTGTCCCAGTGTCACCTCCACGTGGTAAGGCTGAGGGCGGGAGCCCAGGCAGCGGGCTTTGAGCGTGTCTCCCTGGCGGCGTGGGTTGAGGATGTATCCGCCTCGGAAGTATCCCCGGCCGCGCCCAAATGAGCGCTCGCCGATCCAGCGGCGGACGTCGGATTCGGTCAGTTGAGGTAGGTCTGTCATCTGGTCCTCCAGTCTCTTGGAATCACTGACACCACTGAAAGCAGATGAGGCACTGAAAGGCTCCCTCAGTGTTTTCAGTGACATTGCTTCAGTGGTTCGGCTCCTCCGCCACTGCTGAACACGCTGAAACACCCACCTCCCGGCTGGTCATGAAACGCATCCCTACTTTGTCGTCGGCGCTGACTTTGGTATGGTCAGGATGGTCACCTGCCCCCCAGCGCGGACGGTCGAGCGGCGGAGCGCGTCGTAGTACGGGGAGGCCAGCGTGCGCTGGGGCACGATCACCAGGATCGAGCCAGCCGGGACGCTCGCTTCGAGCAGGTGGAGGAGCCGCCCGACGCCGGCGGTGGTCTTGCCGGTGACGGCGGGGACTTCGAGGAAGAGCTTGGTCTCGAAGGAATCATCTATGATTGCTTGCTGATTTGGTGTAAGGCGTTGAGAATTCATGCTTTTTATGGGCCTGCGACGTAGTGCTTTGTTAACATTTCCCCCATTGGGGTATGAGATTTGAATTGCTTCAATGTCACTTCGCGGTTCTGGTTAGCATAGCAGTAGATGCATCCATGTAGACATGTGTCGTACATTCCGATATCACGACTGGCCACACAACCGCACTGCTTACGCGTCGGCCTCTGCTGTGAGACATGCGGACGATCCGGAAATAGTCTGGCCAGCAGGTCACCGTCTATGCAATGTGCCTTCTTCACCTTTCCTGTCACCAGGGCATCCTGGCAGCAGGCATAGAGAGTGATACCGTAGTTACTGGCAATGTCCGCCAGCATCTTGATTACTCTCAGTTTCTCTTGCAGTGGAGGGTCCAGGAAGTTGATGTGTGCTTTTCGCAGTCGCTGCTGCACTTTGCCGTAGAATGTTCCAAAACTGATGTAGCAACGTTCCGTTGCACCCACCAGCGCCTTGGCGATGTCGCGGAAACGCTCCGTGTAGAACGACGGTCTTTGCCTATCAGTAAGGACTATCGGATCGAAGCGCCATTGAACATGACGCGGACTGGTCTGCTCTGCCAGTTTCAGGAATGTCTCGGTAGCTTGCTGCCAGTTTGGTACGCAAGGTTCCCAAGCTTCAGGACAGCCAGTGATAGTATAGTGGAAATAGAACTGATAGCCTCGTTCCTTCAGTTCGTCCAGATGGCATAACAATGGTCCGTAGTTCTTCGACCAGAACACGATACTGTGGACGTCTACCGGGCGAAGCGACACCCTATAGACCTGACCGCTGAAGGGATTGGGATAACAGACGAACCCAGTACGTAGACGATTCATCAGCCAGGGCATATAGAAGGCTGGTATATCTGTTCTGCGACTGGCAGAGATGATATTCACTGTGGGTTTCCTCGACCTAAGCTAGGTGTGCATTATAAAGCGCTAACTGATGTGTTCAAAATACGGTTCATCTGCTTGCTTTCCACCATAGAAATTTGCTCGTATTAAGCTCGGTTCCACATAGCTCAGTAGTTCAGGAGTCTCTTGGTGACAGCTAATTCTATACGCTTGTTGAACAATCGGTGATTTCTCAAAGTCTTGACTTGGGATTTCCAGTGAATCATATAGGCTCAATAGGAGCATGTAATTCTTGGTCAACTTCAACGGCGGGTTCTTTGCTAATTCTTCTCGGATTACGCCAGTATATTTTTCTTGGTCAATGAACCCCGGTGTGTCACTCAGAAGCAACCAAGTTTCAGTTGCCATCAACTGCTCTACCAGAGCACCTTGCATAGCATACTCGGTGATAATAGCCCAATGTTCATCATGAACTTGGGGCGAAAACCTTAAAGCTCTGAGTACAATTGCTCTAAGATATTCATTTGCTTCGGGGGTTCCCCCAAAAAGTTGTACCACTTGAGGCAGTGTTTATTGTGATCCTCT
>CAYLPU010000167.1:0-5839 GCA_964385635.1 uncultured Anaerolineales bacterium | reverse complement strand
TTGCCGTTTGTCGATCATGAGCTACCAAAGCTTCCTCTCCGACAAACTGCTAGAGAGAATACTGGCTGGATTGCGCCTCGTCTCGATTCCCATCCGCCACATTGGCACAGAACACAGTGCCGAGATCATGGGACGTATGTATGAAGACCTGGTGGAGCGGGGAGTCCACGTGGAGCTGCTCACACCGGTGACGAAGGTGCTGGCAAACGATGGGGTCGTCGCCGGCATCGAGACGGAGCGCGGAGAGGTGATCGAAGCAGGGCGAGTGATCGTAGCGCCGGGGCGGGAAGGAGCCAGATGGTTCAAGCGCGTCGCCGACGAGTTGGGTCTCGCGCTGACCTGTAACCCTGTGGACCTGGGTGTGCGGGTCGAGGTGCCGGCGGTAGTGGCAGAGCCTATCACCCGCCTGCTCTACGAGTTCAAGTTCCTGTACCACTCGCGCACCTTCGATGACCTGGTGCGGACCTTCTGCGTCTGCCCCCACGGAGAGGTCACGCTGGAATATGCGGGCGGCGTGATCACCGTCAATGGCCACTCCTACGCCGACCACAAAACGGACAACACCAACTTCGCGCTGCTGGTGAGCAAGCGCTTTACCGAGCCATTCGACGACCCGGTCGCTTATGGACAATCTATCGCCCGGCTGGCGAATCTCTTGAGCGGTGGCGTGCTGGTGCAGCGACTAGGCGACCTGGAGGCCGGCCGTCGCACCAATGCCCAGCGGCTGAGCCGATCCATCGTCACCCCCACGCTCAAGAGCGCGACGCCAGGAGACCTGGGGCTGGTGCTGCCCTATCGCTACATCGTCAACCTTCTGGAGATGCTGCACGCGCTGGATCAGGTGATGCCGGGTGTCTGCTCGCGTCACACACTGCTCTACGGAGTCGAAGTCAAGTTCTACTCCAACCGCATCAGGCTGACGCCGGAACTGGAGACGGAAGTGCACGGGTTGTACGCCTGCGGCGATGGGGCGGGCATCACGCGCGGGCTGGTACAAGCCTCCGCCTCCGGCCTGGTGGCGGCGCGGGCGATATTGGGAGACTAGCCGGCCGTCTCCCGTGGCTCTGGCAGCCGCGACGTAAGCACATACCCGGCCAGGCACAGCCCCAGCGATGCGACGAACGGGCCAGCGAAACCAAAGAGATCCACCAGTAGCCCCCCCAGCCCGGAGACCAGGACGACGACCCCCATCAGCGTATTCGACAGCCCCAGGTAGAGAGACCGCTCCGCCTCGGGGACCAGTTCCAGCAGAAAGTTGCTGCCCACCAGCACCTGGCCAGGCCGCACCGCGCCGTCGAGAAGGAAAAGGGGTACAGCCAGGTAAGGTAGCCAGGCTCCCTGGGGCCGCAGCAACCCCACCACCCCCAGTAGCACCAACGCCAGCAACGCCGCCAGCCCGTTGCCCAGGCCCAGCAGTCGCATCACCAGCCGGTTCCCTCGCCGGTCGCTCAGAGACCCCCAGAGCAGGTTCGAGAACAACTGAGCACCAACGCGGGCCGCCACGTAGACCCCCACCATCCCCTCCGGGGCCCCCAGCACACTCTTGGCGAGGATGCCATAGAAGGGCAGGGCGACCCACGCCAGCCCCAGCGCCAGCTGCGCGGCCATGTAGTGACGGTAGACCTTGTCGGCCCGCAGGAGTCGCCTCGCCCGTCGCAACTGCGCCCCCACCGTCACCGGCTGGCTCACGACCACTCCCGGCGGTTCCCGGATGAAGACGAAGGCCGCCAGCGACGGGATCATCACCGCACAGTAGAGGAAAAAAAGAACCGCATGGCCACGTGGGAAGGGGAGCGCCGGGTGGTTGAGGACTGTCTTCAAAACCCAGCCGGCCCCCAGCCCCAGCGCGCCGCCCAGGAACTGCCGCCAGGCGAAGAAACTTCCCCGCCGCCGGGCTGGGATCGTCTTCGCCATCACGTCGAAGAAAGCCAACCCACCCAGCCCGGCCGACATGCGAGCGACACCATACATGACGAAGAAACCGGCCAGCAAAAAGCGCGGGTCGTCCACCAGCCAGACCACTACTCCCAGGAGAAGCCAGACAACGGTGCGCATCACCGCCGCCAGGGCATAACTGGGCATCTTACGCTCCATCCGCTGGATGCGGGCGGAGACGAATACCTGAGGCAAGAACCAAGCAGCGTTCCCCAGCGGCGCTACCAGCCCGATGAGCAGGTTGGAAGAAGTCAACTGGCTCACGAACCAGGTCAGTACCAACGGTGGATCGATCAGCGCCTCGGCGAACCGGAAGGCCGCGCCGTTGAAAACACCCAGCGCGAAACTGCGCCGAACCTCACGCTCTGGAACAGCATCCATAGGCAGGCAATTGTACCGCGCTAACTCGCAATTTGCAATCCGCAATCGTATCCACAGACCAGACCTGACAGATTTCCGAGAGCACTCTTATGTCAAAGAATGCAGTGCCGCAAAAGTCGCCCTGACGGTTGACCGTCATTCTGAGCGTAGCGAAGAATCTCCCTATCACGGTGGTGGAGACCCTTCGCTTCGCTCAGGGTGACAGGGTGAGTTTTGCGCCATTGCCGAAAAACGGCTGCAAAAACCCGTCAGGTCTTGAATTGACAGAACTCCACACCTGACGTATAGTAATATCACACAACACGTCTCACGTTTCACGTTTCACGTCTCACGCATCACTCACTGGAGTGCAATTATGGAGATCGGAACCGTCCGCCAAGTAGACATTGACAACGAAATGCAAGTAGCGTATCTGGACTACGCCATGAGCGTCATCGTCGCGCGCGCCCTGCCCGACGCCCGCGATGGACTCAAACCGGTACAGCGCCGCATCCTCTACGCCATGCTCGACCTGGGGATGCGGCCCGAGACCAACTACAAGAAGTCGGCCCGCATCGTCGGCGAGGTGCTGGGCAAATACCACCCCCACGGCGACGCAGCCGTGTATGACGCGACGGCCCGCATGGCGCAGGACTTCAGCCTGCGCTACCCGCTGGTTGATGGACAGGGCAACTTTGGCTCGGTAGACGGCGACCGCCCCGCCGCGATGCGTTACACCGAGGCACGCCTGGCCCCCATCGCCGTCGAACTCCTGACCGACCTGGACAAGGACACGGTGGACTTCGCCCCTAACTTTGACAACACCATCCAGGAGCCCACCGTCCTCCCCGCCGCCATCCCCAACCTGCTGGTCAACGGCGCCTCTGGCATCGCCGTCGGCATGTCCACCTCCGTCCCGCCACACAACCTGGGCGAGGTGTGCGACGCATTGACCTACATGCTCGACCACTGGCGCAAACTGGACAACATCACCGTCGAGCACCTGATGCGCTTCATCCAGGGACCCGATTTCCCCACCGGCGGTGTGATCTACCGGCGGATGGAGGAGGGCGGCGATGACCTCATCGCTCACGCCTACGGGCACGGGCGCGGCAAGATCACCGTGCGCGCCCGCGTCCACGTCGAGGAGATGAGCCGCTCCCGCCACCGCATCGTCGTCACCGAACTGCCCTACCAGGTCAACAAGAGCAGCCTCGTCGAGCGCATTGCCCAACTGGTGCGCGATGGTCGCATCGAGGGTATCACCGATCTGCGCGATGAATCGGACCGCCGGGGCATGCGACTGGTGATCGAACTGACCCGCACCGTCGAACCCCAGCAGGTGCTCGCCGACCTTTTCCGGCGCACGCCGATGGAGAGCACCTTCAGCCTGATCCTGCTGGCGCTGGTGGACGGCGAACCGCGCCTGCTGACGCTCAAGAAGGCACTGTTGATCTACCTGGAACACCGCCAGGTCATCGTTACCCGCCGCAGCCAGTACGAACTGGCCCATGCCAGGGAGCGCGCCCACATCCTGGAAGGGCTGCTCACCGCGCTCGACCACCTGGACGAGGTGATCGCCACCATCCGCCGCTCCCGCACTACCGGCAGCGCGCGCACTAACCTGCGCCGCAAGTTCAAACTCAGCCAGGCCCAGGCCCAGGCGGTCCTCGACATGCCGCTCAAGCGGTTGGCCGCCCTGGAGCGGCGCAAAATCCAGGATGAGTACAAGGAAAAGGAACGCTTGATCAAGTACCTCGAAGGATTGCTACGCAGCCCGAAGAAAATCCGCGCCGTCGTGCGCGACGAACTCGTGACCGTCAAGCAGCGCTACGCCGATGCCCGCCGCACGCAGGTGCTGGACGCGGGCAAAGTACAACTGACCACCACCGACCTGATCCCCAACGAGCCGGTGTGGGTGGCGCTGAGCCGGAGCGGGCTGGTGGCTCGTCTGCCGGATGAAGGCCAGCCCCCAAGGGTACCATCCCGGCCTCAGGACGCGCCGGTCGCCCTGCTGGCGGCCTCCACGAGCGACACGCTCTACCTCTTCACTGCCAGCGGCGGAGCCGCTACGTTCCCCATCCACCAACTGCCGGAGGGAGTCGCCTGGGACGGCGAGGGCGCCCACTACGCCGACCTGACCCCACTGACACGCCGCGACACCGTCGTGGCCGCGCTACCGCTCCCCACCCCGCCGCCGGAGGGCTACCTGTTCTTCACCACGCGGCAAGGCGTCGTCAAACGGGTGGCGCTGGCCGACCTGCCCGGCGTGAGCAGCGAGCGGTTCGTCGTCATCGGAGTAGGGGAAGGTGACCTGCTCGGCTGGGCAGCGATGACGACCGGGGACGACCAGGTACTGCTGGTCACCTCGGCCGGCCAGGCCATCCGCTTCCAGGAACAGGAAGTGCGGCTGATGGGACTGCCTGCCGGGGGCGTGATGGGCGTGAAGATGACTGCTGCGGAGGACCACGTGGTGGCGCTGGCCGTCGCGCACGCTCGCTCCGATCTCTTCGTCATTGCCAGCGACGGCAAGGCCAAGCGCACACCCCTATCTGAATACCCCACCCAGGGCCGTTATGGACGAGGAGTGATTACCGCCCGCCTCACCGCAGCCAGCGTGAACCTGGTAGGAGCCTGTGTGCTGCAGGCCCGTGACCCGGTGGTGCTGATCACCAAAAAAGGAGCGGCGAAAACCATCCGCGCCCGGAACGCGCCCCGCATGGGCCGCGCCACGGCAGGTCAGGAGATCATCGCACTGCGGAAACAGGACCTTGTGGTAGACGCCTTCGTACCGCTTCCCCCACTGAGGACCGAGGGTGACGAATGACGCATGACGAATGGCGAGTGACGAACGACAAACGACGCAGGAACAACGGCAAATGAGGAGGATCTAGAATGGCCTATCAAGATACCTGGGCAGCCTGCACAAAGTGCGAGAAGCAATTTGTCTTTAGAGTTGAAGAGCAGCGCCGGCAAGCGAAACGAGGCGAGGAGATCACACCGCCGGAGTTATGCCCTACCTGCCGGGCCCCAGCCCGTGCCGAACAGAGCCCGAGACCACAGAGCATGCCCAGGTCGAGACCGGAGGCGGAGCAGAAACCCAGGACACCGGCGGCACTTGGCCCAGGCCCCCACGAGGGCAACGTGAAGTGGTACGACCAGGACAAAGGATACGGCTTCATCGTCCACGCTAGTGGTGAAGAGATTTTCTTCCACCGCACCGGCATCGCGCCGGGGGAGGCGCCGTTCTTTCCCGACGGCACACGGGTGACCTACCTCGTCGAGCAGACCAGCAGGGGCTCCCAGGCGGTGGACGTGGCGCGGATGGACGCGCCGGAGTAAAGAACCACCTATTACTCCCAACCGCTGACACCACCGTAGGACAAGTTGGCAACTTGTCTCACAATCTACCGCCTGACTCGTTCGCCAAGGGTCTCCTGACCAAGGCGAAAGGGGCTCGGTCGGGAGACCTTCGCCCATCGTCGGGAGACCTTCGCCCATCGTCGGGAGACCTTCGCCCATCGTCGGGAGACCTTCGCCCATC
>CAYLPU010000166.1:0-6192 GCA_964385635.1 uncultured Anaerolineales bacterium | reverse complement strand
TTCGTTTCACTCAGGACAAGCTGCTCAGGGTGACAGGGCGGGTTTTGCGCTATTGTTGGCTTGCCTCCCAGCGCGCGTTGCGCTATAATCTTGCTATCGTCGTTTAGTATCATCTCAATATTCTGGGGCCAACGTAGGGCAAATTGGCAATTTGCCCCACCTTCCCCGACTTATTGAGAGGACACGTCGTTTACAACAGGGGAATGACATGTTTAGACAGATACTCGACAAGTGACACATTCGAGCATAACGGAGAGGTGGGCTAAGGGATTGCGCTCCTGGCAAAGTTGTGCTACACTCTCTGTGCGCTCAGAAACTATCCGAAGAACCCACTCTGGCCACCGTTCCCGGAGGCCGCCCGCCCTGAAGACGGGGCGGGGAGCACCTTCCGATAGATAGTAAGGAGGAGATCCGATGCCCCTACGTGAGAAACTGCAATCGTGGTTTGCACCCGTCGAGCCCCTTTCCCGCGAGATACTCCATTACCAGACCCCACCCGACGCGGCACAGCAATATCGCCTGCATCTGCGAGTGGAGGAAGACGGACGCGGGCTCCTCGTCATCAACGCCGCGACTGTCCTACACCTGAACCAGACCGCTACCGAGTATGCCCGCCTCCTCATCCAGGGGACCGGCGAGGAGGAAGCGGCGGCACGTTTGGCCCGGCGATACCGCGTCAGACGTGCTACTGCCCGCGCCGACTACAACCGTCTCCGTGACCATATTTTCACCCTGGCCACATCCACCGACCTCTGCCCGGTCACCTACCTGGACATGGAGCGGGTGGAGCCGTTCTCGGCGGAGACCTCGGCCCCCTACCGCGTGGACCTGGCCCTGACCTACCGCATGGACGAGGCCGGTGCTCTCGATCCCGAGGCCCGCCGGCGGGTTGACCGCGAACTGACCACCGAGGAATGGCAGCAGGTACTGCGGACGCTCTGGGAAGTGGGCGTGCCCCACGTCTGTTTCACCGGGGGCGAGCCGACGCAACGGGAGGACCTGGTGGAACTGGTGCGGTACGCCGAGGAACAAGGCCTGGTCACGGGGCTGCTGACCGATGGCCGGCGGTTGCGAGAACAGGAGATTCTGGACGGGCTGCTCCTGGCTGGACTGGATCACATCCAGATCACCCTGGCCTCACACCGGCCGGAGGTGCACGATGGTATCGTCGGGCGGGCTGGCGCCTGGGAGGAGGCGGATGCCGGGCTGCGCAATGCCATGGACAGCGATGTCTACGTCGTCGTCCACATCGTCGTCACCCCTGCGAACGCCGACTCCATCGTGGAGACAGTGGCCTACCTGGCTGGGTTGGGCGTCCCAGCCATTGCGCTGAGCAGCGCTCTTAGGACCGGGGTTGTTGCTTCGGAGGAGGAGCAGCCACGGCTGCAAAGCGCACTGGAAGAAGCCCAGAGCGCTGCCCACGAGCATGGCCTGACCCTCGTCTGGGACCTGGCAGCACCCTACTCCCAGGTGAACCCGGTGGAGGTGGAGGCCGGTCTACCGCCGGAACAGGTGCTCCGCCAGCATCTCTACGTCGAGCCGGACGGAGACGTCCTCCCGGCGCAGGGGTACAACGTCGTTTTGGGGAACCTCTTGCGGGATCCCTGGGAGGCTATCTGGGAGCACCCGGAGCGGAAGGGGCTGGTGGGGAGCGGTTTGTAGTCGTATTCCCTTGTTATGCGGCCCCGACACCAACAGCAATGACAAACATCATGGAGTACAAAGGCTATCTATCCCATGTTGAGTTTGACGACGAGGCCAACATTTTTCACGGAGAAGTGATCAACATCCGAGACGTGATTACGTTTCAGGGGAAAACAGTAGATGAACTACGCCAAGCGTTTGAAGATTCTGTGGAAGATTACTTGGCCTTTTGTGCCGGGCGAGGGGAAGAGCCATGCAAGCCTTTTTCGGGTCGCTTCACGTTACGCCTTTCGCCCGAGCAACATCGCAAGATCATTCTTGCCGCTGACGAGGCTGGAAAAGGCATAGAGGTGTGGGCAGCAGAGGCCCTTACTCAGGCCGCGAGTGCAAGAACTGATTCCACTGCGGGGCAAGCCGCATGACATCGTGGGGCACCCTACTCCCACGTGAACCCGGTGGAGATGGGGGCAGGTCTGGCCCTGGAACAGATGTTCCACCAGCATCTCTACGTCGAGCCGGACGGAGACGTCCTCCCGGCGCAGGGATACAACATCGTCTTGGGGGACCTTCTGCGGGACTCGTGGGAGACCTTGTGGGGTCACCCGGAGCGGAAGATGCTGGGGGAGAGTGATTTGTAGTTGTGTTCCCTTCTGAACCGGCCTTAGACGAGACCACATACGGTAGAAACGTGCCAGTTTTGAATTATGAGGAGTTTGAACGTGCAAAACCTGCTCGACGACCTGAAAGAACTATTCCAACAAGACGACCGGCTAATGGTCGAGGGTAGCCTGCTGAAAAGCAGGATCATCGAGTTGGCCCTCAAGCTGGATGGAGACCTGATCAAATTGCTGCTTTCTCATCCCCGGCTGCGGCAGCACTTTTTTGCCGACGTCGCAGGTGTGGTGGTTTTTGATAATGAAAAGTTTCTCCAGTTCGTGAGCAACAAGGCCTTTTTACCCGACAGCTACACGGCTTTCAGCAACAAGATTGGATTGACCGATGACGGCGGCAGGACGTACCTGAGCCGCCGCCGTGACGTGGTGCTGGCCTGGCCTTACAAAGACTGCGCGCTGGAAGGCGGGCAGACGAAGGAGGACGCCAAACGGGACGAAGTCTTTTGGAACATGACCCTGGCCCCTGACGACATTGACCGGCTGCTGGACCCCAAGGTGCTGACCAACTTTCGACGCATTAACGCCGACGGGGAGCGCGCGGCGACAGAGATCGCGGACAGCGACAACCTGATTATCAAGGGCAACAATCTGCTGGCGCTCCATTCTCTGCTGCCCCGCTTCCGGGGACGGGTGAAGTTGGTTTACATTGACCCACCTTACAACAGAGGCAATGGCAGCTTCGGCTACAATGATCAATTCAACCACTCTACGTGGCTCACGTTCGTGAGGAACCGCCTTGAGGTAGCACGGAACCTCCTACGCGCTGATGGCTCTATCTGGATCAACATTGATGACACTGAGGCCCACTATCTGAAGGTGCTCGGGGATGAGATTTTTGGGCGAGAGAATTTTGTCGCCAGCATTGTGTGGCAGCATAGTGTTCAGGGCAAGGGCTACTCGGGCAAATTTTCGCTTAACCACAACTACCTGCTTTGTTACCAGAAGTCGGAACTATTCAATCTTGGACTTCTTGAACGCACCGAGGAACACAATATAAACTACTCAAATCCTGACAATGATCCAAATGGCCCATGGAGAACGGGTGACATTAGAAACGCATTATATCGTCCGAACCTGATTTACGATATAACAACCCCATCTGGAAAGATTATCAAGCCGCCCCGAAATGGATGGAGATTCAGCAAAGAGACGATGCAGGATAAAATCACCAAAGGACAAGTGGTTTTTAGCGATGATGAAACAAGACTGATATTGAAAATATTTCTTAAAGACCAGGAAGGTAGAGTACCTGAAACTATCTGGTTTGGCGATGAGGTAGGGACAACTAGAGAGGCTAATGCAGAAATAAAAGCATTATTTGGCGACAAAGCCTTTGAAACTCCCAAGCCAGAACGCTTGCTTCAACGCATTCTGCACATCGGTAGCGATGAAGGCGACCTTGTTTTGGATTTCTTTGCCGGATCCGGTACCACCGGTGCGGTGGCACTCAAGATGAGGCGTCGTTTCGCCCTGGTAGAGCAGATGGATTATCTGGAAACGACGACCATCCCACGCCTCGAAAAAGTTATCAACGGCGAGCAAGGTGGCATTCCCAAAGCCATAGGCTGGCAGAGCGGCGGCAGTATCGTCGTCTGCGAGTTGATGAGGTGGAACGGACGCTACATTGACGAAATCCAAGCCGCCCAGGCCGCCGAGGAACTCCAGGCGCTTTGGGAGAGAATGCAGGAGCAAGCTTTTCTCAGTTACAAGGTGGACTATGCTCACTTTGACGAGCACGCCGATGAGTTCGCCCAGTTGAGCCTTGCCGACCAGAAGCGCTTTCTACTGGAGGTCTTGGACAAAAACCAACTCTACGTCAACCTCAGCGAGATGGACGACGCAGACTATGAAGTAAGCGAGGAGGACAAGCGACTAAACAGGATGTTTTACAAACAGGAAAGGAGCCCGAAATGAAGCAACAGATAGAAACCCACCTGGCGACGGCAGTGCGGGGTTTGCCCCCTGAAAAGATATTCCAGGTGATAGACTTTGCCGACTATTTGCGCAGCAAATACGCGCCCGACGCGCCACAACGCGGATCGGTCGAGGTGATATTGCAGGCGTTGGAACAAGTCGGGCCGTTGCAGTTCGCGCCGGGGGAATTGGACACACTGTTGGCAGAGATTCAGACGATGCGCGAAATGGATATAGAAACCTATGACCAACTATCTGCTTGATACCAATCACGCCAGTTGGCTGATGGCTCAACAGGGACCCATCGTTGCCCGTCTGCGTCAGGGTCAGACTGCCGGTGACCGGTTTGGCGTTTCGGTAACAGTTCTGGGGGAGCTATACTACGCCGTGTACGCCAGTCAACATCGCGCCGAAAACCTGCGCCGTTTGCAGTCGTTGGCTGGAGCGTTGTTGCTGTGGCCCTTTGACGCGCTGACGGCGGAAGAGTTTGGGCGTATTCAGGCTGAACAAAAGGCCAAGGGCCGTCCCATCCCCCCGTTAGACGCTCAAATCGCAGCCGTGGCGCGGGTCAACGATTTGGTTATCCTGACAGATGACCGGCACTTTACGTTTGTGGATGGTATCACCATCGAAAACTGGCGTGTCTGACCCGGCCTATCAAGGAGAATCTATGCCCATCCTCAAAGAAGAATTCGACGCCCTGTCCAAATACGGCGTGCTCAAGACCGCGTTGCCGGAGGTCATCACCGCCAATCTCAACCCGGCCTTTCCCCTGCGGGACTATCAGAAGGAAGCGCTTTTCCGTTTCATCTTTTATATCACCGACTACCAGGAACGAATCAGGCCCACCCAACTTCTTTTCCATATGGCAACGGGCAGCGGCAAGACCCTGATTATGGCGGCTGCCATTCTCCACCTCTATCAACAGGGCTACCGCAACTTTATCTTTTTCGTCAACAGCACCAACATCATCGAAAAGACCCGCGATAATTTCCTGACCCCGCGCTCGTCCAAGTATCTCTTTGCTCCGTCTCTCAAGGCGGGCGACCGGCGCGTGAGTATTCAGGAAGTGGAGAATTTCCAGTCCGTCAATCCGCAGGACGTCAACATCCTCTTTACCACCATCCAGGGTCTACATTCCAGCCTCAACACGCCCCGGGAAAATGCGCTCACCTACGAGGACTTTGAAGACAAAAGGATCGTCCTCATCTCCGACGAGGCCCACCACATCAATGCCCTCACCAAGAGCGCCAGCAAGCGCAACAAGGGCGAGGCCGAAAACGTCAATACCTGGGAAGCCACCGTCAATCGCATCTTTAACGCTAACCCCGAAAACCTCCTGCTGGAATTCACCGCCACCGTCGAGTTATCTCACCCCGCCGTGGCAGAGAAGTACCGAGACAAGATCCTCTACCAATACTCGCTCAAAGAGTTTCGGGAGGATGGATTCTCCAAAGAGGTCAAAACTCTACAGGCCGACCTGCCACCGTTGGATAGGGCTTTGCAGGCCGTCATCGTCAGTCAATACCGGCGCAAAGTCGCCGAGGACAGGAGGCTGCGTCTCAAGCCTGTCATCCTGATGAAATCGAGATACATCTACGAGTCGGAAGCGTTCGAGGAGGAATTTCGTCACGCCATCACGGGTCTGACAGGCGCACGGCTGCGAGAGATTGCGTCCGCAACTACGGCTGCGGCCTCCGCCACGGCCCCCATCGTCCAGAAAGCGTTTGCCTATTTCGAGGGACGGGCCATCTCTTGGGAGGATTTAGCGCGAGAGATGCAAGTCGAGTTCGGGCCGGAAAAGTGCCTGGTGGTGAACTCGAAATCGGAGAGCGAGGAGAAACAACTACTCGTCAATTCCCTGGAAGACGACGACAACGAAGTCCGTGTGGTCTTTGCTGTGGACAAGCTCAACGAGGGTTGGGACGTGCTCAACCTCTTTGATATCGTACGCCTCTAC
>CAYLPU010000165.1:0-6547 GCA_964385635.1 uncultured Anaerolineales bacterium | reverse complement strand
GGAGGTCAACTTCACACAGTACCTACTGGTGCAACTTTTGGGGTAAATATCCCACAGCCCTACGACGACGGCGACGATGCCCCCCTCTTGTGGGTGGGGGCTCTTGGCACACTTCCAGAAGAGAATCACAATAAACACAGCCTCAAGTGGTACAGCTTTTTGGGGGAACTTCCAGGATAACTGAACAAGCAAAACGATTGTTCCCGTATTGCTCAGTTACTTCGTTGCAGGAATTACCCACCGGTGACAAATATACTTTAAGAGTAAGCGGTCTAAGCAATCGTGATTTGGATTTTGGATTATTGTTAATGAAAGTATTAGGCGAAAATGGATGGGAAACAATTTCAGCTTCTCTTGATGGAGATCCTTTTAAAGGCGTGGAAGAGTTTGAATTTCATTTGAAATTGAAAGTTGACTAAAAACGCATTGAGGTAAAAGTAGCACATTAACAATCAGAGACAGCCACAGCCCAATCAGCGACTCGTTGTTGAAGCACGGCATCTCAATGATGACGCCAGCGATACCGCCGGTAAAATTGATCCTGGTGATGGTCATAGCGGGCGCGCTCGGCTGCATAGTCTTTCCAACTGATCTGTGCCAGGCGTTGCTGCAGGTCGGCGGGCGAATCGACATCGAGTTGGATAGTGGCCCAGTCCCCGCGCTTTTCGCCTGGCGGCACCGGTCGTGGTGGGGGAAGCGGGGCGGCGGGCGGTTTTGTTTGTGCAGGGGCTGCCGTCGTACCTCACGCCAACACAGTTTGCCGCTTGTCCTCAATGCATGATGCTCTTCTAACGGCGTTTTGCCCTCTCGCCGTATCCAAGTTATAATTACACCATGGCGACGCCAAGTCAGATTAAAGATACTCCGACCATTGACATGATCCACGATGAAAGGCTTACGCAACGCGTAGACCTTTATCGCTTTGATGCATGCCGGGGGTTGGGCTCCAGGCGGCGGTCTCAGATGGGGCAGTTCTTCACGCCGCCCACTGTGGCCCGTTTCATGGTGTCTCTCTTCGGGGAGTCGGTGGGAGAGATCCGCCTGCTGGACGCCGGGGCGGGCGTGGGGACCCTGACGGCGGCGTTCGTGGAAGATGCCTGCCAGCGTGCTACGAGACCCACCAGCATCGTCGTCGTGGCCTATGAGCTTGAGCCTACGCTGGTCGAATACCTCCATTCCGCGCTGGCCGAGTGCAGGGAGATGTGCCGGGCATACGGGGTGGAATTCGCCGGGGAAGTGCGGGAGGAGGACTTCATCAGGGCAGGAGCGGATATGCTACAGGGCACCTTGTTCTCTACCGAGTGCCTCTCATTCAATCGGGCCATCCTGAACCCTCCCTACAAGAAAATACGGAGCAACTCGCAGCACCGCCGTCTGCTCCGCAGCATCGGCGTAGAGACTAGCAACCTGTACTCAGGTTTCCTTGCCATCGCCACTCGTTTACTCGAACAAGACGGCGAGTTAGTCGCCATTACGCCCCGTAGCTTCTGCAACGGCCCTTACTTCAAGCCCTTCCGTGAGTTGTTCCTGGAGGCTATGGCGCTGCGCCACATCCACGTCTTCGAGGCCCGGGACAAGGCGTTCAGGGCTGACGATGTGCTGCAAGAAAACATCATCTTCCGCGCGGTCAAGGGTGGCGAGCGGGGAAAGGTCGTCATCTCCGCCAACCAAGGGCCGGGTGACGAGATCATGACCGTCCGCGAGGTGGACTACGAGCAGGTCGTCAAGCCCGGCGATCCAGACCAGGTCATCCACATACCAACCAGCGATATGGACCAGCTCGTGGTGGACCGAATAGACATGTTCCACCACACCCTGGACGATCTTGGGATAGCCGTCTCCACGGGACGTGTCGTGGCCTTTCGGGCCAAGGATTTTCTGAGGGCCGATCCTGAGAGTGGTACCATGCCTCTCATCTACCCCACCCATTTCGACGACGGGTTCATCCGCTGGCCCAAGCCGGGCAGCAAGAAGCCGAATGCTATCGAGTTGGCCCCGCACACGGAATCCCTCCTACTGCCTGCCGGGAACTACGTTCTGGTCAGGCGCTTTTCCGCTAAGGAGGAACCCCGCCGCGTCGTAGCCGCGATCTACGACCCCAGGCGGATTCTGGCCCCGCAGGTGGGGTTCGAAAATCACCTGAACGTCTACCACCGCGACAACGCCGGGCTGCCCCTGGAACTGGCCAAGGGCCTGGCGATGTTCCTGAACTCAACCCTGGTGGACATCTACTTCCGCCAGTTCAACGGTCACACCCAGGTCAACGCCACGGATCTCAGGATGCTGCGCTATCCGAGCCGGGAAGTGCTGGAGGCTCTTGGCGCTAGCGTCGGAGACAAGTTCCCGTCCCAGAGGGAAATTGACGAGTTGTTGGAAAGGGAGATTCACCGCATGGCAGACGTACAGTCCCCGAACCCTGTGAGTGCCAAACAGAAAATAGATGAGACCCTGGAGATACTGAAGGCGCTTGGCCTGCCCAGAGGCCAACAGAACGAGCGTTCCGCCCTTACCCTGCTGGCGCTGCTGGGCCTGAGACCGGAGACGCCATGGGCAGATGCAACGGCTCCGCTGATGGGGATTACGCCTATTATGGACTTTTGCCGGGAATACTATGGCAGGGACTATGCCCCGAATACTCGCGAGACCTTCCGCAGACAGAGCATGCACCAGTTCATGGAGGCGGGCCTCGCTGTGCCCAACCCGGACAAGCCGGATAGACCAGTGAACAGCCCCAAGTTTTGCTACCAAATCGAGCCAGCCGCGCTGGAACTGCTCAAGACCTGTGGGACGGTGACCTGGGCTACCAACCTGGCTGCCTATCTGGACTCGGTGGAGACGCTCAAGCAGCGGTACGCGCGAGAGCGGGAGATGACCAAGATTCCCGTAACCCTGGCAGAGGGCAAGGAAATCTACCTGACATCCGGTGAACATAGCGAACTTATGAAGGCCATCGTAGACGAGTTCGCGCCGAGGTTTGCGCCCGGTGGACACGTGATTTACGTGGGTGATACGGGCGACAAGTGGGGGTACTTCGACGAGGAAGCACTGCGGGATCTCGGCGTTATGGTGGACATCCACGGGAAAATGCCCGACGTGGTGATCTATTACGGTGAGAAAGACTGGCTATTTCTCATCGAGGCGGTCACGAGCCACGGCCCCGTGGATGGGAAGCGCCGGGACGAACTCGCCAGGCTGTTCCAGGGAGCGCGTCCCGGCCTGGTTTACGTCACCGCTTTCCTCACCCGCAGCGACATGGCCAGGTACCTGGGCGACATCTCCTGGGAAACAGAGGTTTGGGTCAGGGAAGCGGCGACACACCTCATCCACTTCGACGGCGAGCGCTTCCTGGGGCCTTACGGTTGAAACGGCCCGGGCCGTTTCTAGTTCGGCCTGCCGTTGCTCGTCCCGTTGCGACCGGTCCACCTGTCGCCCCCACTCGCCGAGCGCGTCCCCTGCCCCCCGCGCTACTCCTGAAAGGGCCCGGACGACCGGCGAGCGGCTGGACATAGTGACATTCCCGACCGTGCGCAACATAGCCGACATCCGGTTCAGGAGCCGTTTTCAGGGGATCGTCCAGCGCAGACCGGGTGGCCGACGCGCCCGTATCCGCCTCAGCCCCGGTCGTGGTGGAGGAAGCGGGGCGGCGGGTGCAGTGACCTGAGCTTGCCGAAGGACTCCTGTTTGTGCGATTGTCACGTTATGAGTATAATTAAGACCTGCCACCATTCCACGGCAGCGAGGATGTGCACACCGGCGGGCTGGAGGCAACGTTGGACGTAGCGTGGACCTATCGTATAATACCCCCACACCCAGCAGTCAGGTTAAGAAACGAGGTGGCTAATGACCACAAGAGTACAAACCTTAATTGATGCGGCCCAGAAACTGTCACTGCTAGAACAGTTGGATTTGATCAGTACCATTTCTCAATCCATACACCGCAACTATCAGCAGGCGCAGCCAGCAGTGGACTTCTGGGAGCCAAAAACGCTTGAGCAGCATATCCAGGCTCAATTGACCCGGCCAGTTACAGACATTGCAGACCTGGTGGCCGACTTTTGGCCCGAGGAGGAGTCCGCCGATGACTTTATCGCGTACATCTATCAGCAACGGCGCGAGGACTGCTTGAGGGCTTGATGGACGTCGTCCTGCTCGATACCAACATCGTTTCCTTCTTACTCAAGGGAGACAGCCGGGCCAAGTCTTACGCGCCCCACTTACGAGGTCGGATACTGGCGATTTCGTTTATGACAGTGGCCGAGTTGTTTCAATGGGCCTTCGTTCACAACTGGGGGGCGCGTCGAATGAGCCAACTGGAAACGAGTCTGCAGAACTACACGGTCTTGCCCTTCGACATCGCCCTATGCCGTTTGTGGGGCGAGGTTCGGGCCAGATGTCGCGCTGTTGGACGCCCCATCTCTCCCCAGGATGCCTGGATAGCTGCTACAGCCCTCCAACACCGTATGCCGCTTGTTACCCATAACCCCGCCGACTTTGAAGCCATCGAGGAACTTGAGTTAATCACGACGGTCACTTAACTCAAAAAGGGTCTGGACGACAGTGTCCAGGGTAGGATTACGGCGGCACCTCCTGCCGCAGCCGCCCCCAGCGGCTCGACTGGGCCTGTCCTGAGCAAAGCCGAAGGGCTCGCCGAAGTCCCCAGGCCGGCCAGGCCACCGGTGAGCACGATCACGCCCAGCCCCGACACCGCCGCCACGTGGGCCAGTTTCAGGAGCAACGCATTGGCAGGTCCCAGGAGCAGCATCAGGACGAGCCCTTTGAGTCACAGCCAGAACAGCCAGCGCAACTCCCGCACCGTCCCCAGGGCCTGCCCTGAGCGTAGCCGAAGGGTCGCTCTCCCGCCGTCGAAGTGGAGAGCGAGGTCGCAAACCCGGGCGCAGGCGGGAGGGCGGCCCGCCCTGCAGCAGGCGCCGTCGTCTTAGTGCGATTCCCGTTCTCCGGCCTGTCGCAGGCAAAGTTGCGGCCTGCTGTTGTGTTAGCGCACAACGTCACAATCCCCACCGCGTCCCGGATTACCTCGGCGTCGGGGCTGCGGGCCAGGGGCAACCCCAGGCAGACGATCAAGAGCTCGCGCAGCCAGGCACCGGGCAGTTGTTCGTCCGCGAGCCCCAGGGATTGGGTGATCTGGGTAGAGTTGTGTTTGCGTTCATTGTGTATACAATTGACATAGTGTAAATCCTGTGATATACTGGAGCCAGCATACAGATGTGGAGGTGCAAGACCATGGTTGAACACGTGGGGGCAAGACAAGCGCGTACCAGGTTCGCGGACCTGCTGGGCAACGTCCACTACGGCGGACAGGTAGTCATCGTCGAACGTTCCGGCAAGCCCATGGTGGCCGTCATTCCCGTCGAGATGTACCAGCAGGTCATCGCCGAGCGGGAGGCCCGCTTTCAGGTGCTGGACCGCATTCGCTCCCGGGTGCCCGATGTCCCCGCAGAAGAGGTAGCACGGGACGTCACCGAAGCCATCAAGGCCGCGAGGGCTACCTATGCTCAAGGTCGTCCTTGACACCAACGTCTTCGTCAGCAGCCTCCTGGTCAAGGCTGGACTGCCGGCCCAGGTGTTGGACACCTGGCGCGAGCGTCGGTACCTACTGATCGTCTCATCTGCCATCATCGCCAAGATCCGTACCACGTTGAGCTACCCCCGCATTCGGCGCAAGTACGCCATCACCGGCGAGGACGTCGAGCAGTTGGTGACCCTACTGGAACGAGATGCGCTTCTCGTATCCGGCGATGCCGACGTCGCTGGCGCCATCCCCGAAGACCCCGCCGACGAGATGGTGCTGGCCTGCGCGGTGGACGCCCAGGCCGACGTGATCGTCAGCGGCGATCACCACCTGCTGGATCTGGGGTCGTACCGGTCCATCCCCGTCCTCACCGTCCGCCAATTCCTGGAGCGGTTGGAAACAGACTCGTCTGAGTCAAGTGCCGCCAACTAGAAATTGGTGATAGTTGGCAGCCTATCCCCTTACAACAATGTGCTTGCTCGACCACCACCGGCGTCACTCCCCGCGCCAGCGCCGCCCGGCGCTGCTGCTCGGGGTCGGTCTTGTACAGGTCCACGCGGTCCGGGGGCAGCGGGACGTACAGCGGTATGTGTACATCGTGGTTCCATAGCAACAATGCCATGCGCATCAAGTAGCGGTGATGCTGTAGTCGGCAGAGACCGCCCGGCGATGACCCTTCGGCAGGCTCAGGGCAGGCGTCGCCGGGCTACGGAGCAGCGCCCGATGGATCGGGCTTGAGAACCCCGTTTACGGGGTGGTGGCTCCGTAGCCGGGGCACTTTATGCCCCGGCGGGGCTGGCTGGCGAGTGTTTTTCGGCCGTTTTTCCTTAGCTTGACGTGTATGGTGTGTCACCCCATGCGCGTCAGGTTAAGGGGGATGCTGTGCTTGCCGAGGCCGCCCGGCGATGAAGTCGCCGGGCTACGGAGCAGCGCCCGATGAATCGGGCTTGAGAACCCCGTTTACGGGGTGGTGGCTCCGTAGCCGGGGCACTTTATGCCCCGGCGGGGCTGGCTGGC
>CAYLPU010000164.1:0-6574 GCA_964385635.1 uncultured Anaerolineales bacterium | reverse complement strand
ACGGCGGTTTCCGTTGCGCCAGGGGTTCTCAGTAAGAAACACGAATAGTCGAAGAGAACACGAAAAGCACGAAGTGGGGAAGCAGAAATGGATGCTGAGAAGGATCTGGAATACGAATACGAGCAGATCACCGAATACTGGCGTAGTGCTACAAGAGCGGCGCGCTGGGTATTCCACGCATGGATACGACTTTGACGACGCCACCGGCGCGATCATTGTCTGCGCGTTAGAAGTACATCGAACGCTGGGACCGGGGTTTCGAGAGATCGTGTACCAGCGGGCTTTTGCGTTGGAGTTGCAAGTGGCTGGCCTGGAGTTTGATCGTGAGGTCAAAGTACCTATCTTCTACAAGGAGCGTCAGATTGACACCCGCCGAGCCGATTTCGTTGTAGAAAACGTGATGGTCGAAATCAAAGCCAAAAGCCAGGTGGCGCCGGAAGACTATGTGCAGACCCTCAACTATGTCAAAGCATCGGGTTGCAGGTTGGGCCTGCTGTTGAATTTTGGGGCTTCTCGCTTGCAGATCAAACGACTGGTCAATTAGAAACACGAAGGACGCGAAACAGAAACACGAATAGTCGAAGAGGACACGAAAAACACGAACGCGCACCTTCGCGCCCTTCGCCCTTTCGAACCTTCGTGTTTCAAGAGGGGGGAAGGACGGACCAAATACGCTGAGGTGCCTGCCCCGGGTAGTACCTCGGGGCAGGGCGCGGGTGGTGGAAACACGAAAAGCCGAAGTGCAACACGAAAAGCCGAAGTGCAACACGAAAAGCCGAAGTGCAACACGAAAAGCCGAAGTGCAACACGAAAGACGAAAGTGCGAAACACGAAAGCGCGCAATGCGCGCCGCTACATGTTTTCGTGCCCTTCGCCCCTTCGAACCTTCGTGGTTCAACGTGCTCAGCGGTTCGGGGCGTTGAACCGCTGAAGGCGCTGAGAGGCGCTGAAGACGCTGAGAGGGATGCCTCCAGCGGGGCGACACGGTACGCCTGTAGGGGGGGCACCCAGCCGGTGCACTGCACCTGGGACACTACAACTAATTTGGAATAAAACGAATGGCTGTGTGGGAGGAAATATGTCCAGTTTCTGTAGTTTCTGCGGTCAAGAGTTGAAGAATCCCAACGCCCGTTTCTGCCCAACGTGCGGACGCCCACTAGCACCAACCGGCTCTCCCCCTTCTTCCCCCCCCGTGGGGGGGATTAGAGGGGGGGGAGTACATGAACAGCCGCGCCTGGTCATCCGCGTGACCGGACAGCCGCTGCGGGAGACACCCCTGGACCGTGTGGCCCTCACCATTGGTCGCAGCCCGGACAACGACATCGTCCTGCCGCCCAGGTACGTCTCCAGCCACCACGGCCGGCTGGAGCAGCGGGACACCGCCTGGCACTACCTGGACCTGGGAAGTACCAACGGCACCTTCGTCAACGGCCAGCGCGTGCAGAGCGCTGGCCTCAACGATGGCGACATTCTGCGCATCGGCGACCCCCAGGGTAACTCGGTCAGCCTCACCTTCCGGGCGGCTGGGGCGATAGGTGCGCCGGCCCCGGTTCCCGGCGTCGTCCGTGTAGGGGCCACCGCCTTGGGTATGAAGACATCGCTCGTCATCGGACGCGATCCCCAGGCCGACGTTCCGCTGGTCACACCGGTTGTCTCCTGGCACCACGCCCGCCTCGACCACACACCCCAGGGGCACGTGCTCACCGACATGAACAGCACCAACGGCACCTTCGTCAACGGGGGGCGACTGACACGCCCCCAGCTCATCCAACAGGGCGACGTGGTGCAGATCGGCCCATTCAAACTGGTGTACGAACAGACCGGCCTCCAGCAGTACACAGCCGCCGGTGGTGTGCGGCTGGATGGCGTGCGATTGACGCGGGAGGTAGGGCAAGGGGAGAAACGGAAGCGCATCCTCGATGACATCAGCATATCGGTCTACCCCCGCGAGTTTATCTCGCTCGTGGGCACCAGTGGCGCGGGCAAATCCACCCTCATGATGGCCCTCAACGGCTTCACCCGCGCCGAAGGACAGGTTCTGGTCAACGGGGACGATCTGTACCGCCACTTCGACCTGTATCGCACGATGGTCGGCTACGTGCCCCAGGATGACATCATCCACAAGAACCTGACCGTCGCCAGCGCGCTCCGTTACGCGGCCCGGCTGCGGCTTCCTCCCGATACCTCAGCGCAGGAGATCGAGCAGCGCGTTGACCAGGTTCTCCAGAAGGTGGAGATGGTCGGCCAGAAGGACCAGGTCATCACCAGCCTGAGTGGTGGACAGCGCAAGCGAGTCAGCATTGCCGTCGAGTTGCTGGCCGAGCCGAATCTGTTCTTCCTCGACGAGCCCACCTCCGGGCTGGACCCTGGCCTGGAGAAGAAGATGATGCACACACTGCGCCACCTGGCCGATGGAGGACGGACGATCGTCCTGGTGACCCACGCCACCGCCAACATCGTCCAGTGCGACCACGTCTGTTTTCTCTCCCAGGGACACATGGTCTACTTCGGGCCGCCGGAGGAGGCGCTCCAATTCTTCGGCGTGACGAGTGGCGATTTCGCCGACATCTACGACCAACTGGACGACCCCGACCCGAAGGTGGCGCGACAGAAAGCAGTCGCGTGTGAGGAGAACTTCAAACAATCATCTCACTACCGGCGATACGTGGAGGACCGGCAGCGCGAACTCCCCCAGGTCCAACAAAAGGCGGGCGAAACCGGATCACGGCGCCGTCCGAAGGTCAACGTGATACGTCAGTTCCTCGTCCTCACCCGCCGCTACCTGGACCTGGTGTTGCGGGACAGACTGCTTCTATCTGTCCTGATGATAGTGATGCCGATGGTTGGAGCACTACTGTTGCAGATTTCAGATCACAACTGGCTGATCGGCAACCCGCCGGCCGAGATTGAGAGCCAATTGGCCGCCGACCTGGCGGCTGGAGAAAGCAGCGCCACCTATATGATCGTCGGAGACAGCCAGACTCTTCTGTTCATCATGGCGCTGGCCTCGGTACTATTAGGTTTGTTCGCCTCCGTCTACGAGATCGTGAAGGAATGGTCGGTGTATCAGCGGGAGCGCATGGTCACCCTGCGCATCCTGCCCTACATTGGTTCCAAAGTGGTGGTGCTGGGCCTCTTTGCCCTGATCCAGTGCCTCCTGCTTATGCTGGTGCTCAGTATCAAGGTGGACTTCCCCAAGGAAGGAGTCTTCTTGCCAGCGCCGGTGGAGATGTACATCACACTCGTCCTGGCGACGCTGGCGGCGACCCTGATGGGCTTGCTCATCTCCGCCATCGTGCCCAACCTCAACACAGTGATCTACATCGTGTTCCTGGTACTGTTTTTCCAGATGATCTACGCCGGGGTACTCTTCGATCTGCCGGGCCTTACCAACCAGTTCTCCAACCTGACACTCACCCGTTGGGCGATGGAAGGGATGGGCACTTCGGCGGACATGGAGTGGTTGAACACGCTCACCCGTACCCGCTTCCAGCCGGACCCCGTCACCGAGGAGGTCTCGACGGAGATCGAGAAGCCCGACGAGGATTGGGAGCCGGTGACGGTGGTTACGACCACCCAGGAGATCGAGGTGCCCGTTCAGTTAGACCCCACCCAACCCGTCATCACCCAGACCGTGCCCATTTCGGTCCCGGAGGTGACTGTGAACGAGATGATCACAGTCACAGAGACGGTCACGGAAACGTTCACCGTCGAACCGGAGCCGATGGATATTTCCAATGAGCAGGACTTCCGCATCCAGTACACCCACACACCGGAGCACCTGTGTAAGGACTGGTTGATGCTGATCGGCTTCGGACTGGCGTTCGGCCTCGCCACGGCGATCGTGCTGAAACGGAAGGACGTGGGGTAATCGGATTGCGGATTGTGGATTGCGGATCTCACTTTCGGGAACTTGTTGATCGACAAGAGGGATGGTTCAGAGTTCCGCCAACTCACCTACGACAACCAGGACGCAGACCCTGCCTGGTCGCCCGATGGATCTTACATCGTCTTTACCCACGCTCGTGATACGACGGGGGATGGCTACGTGGGTTTGGACGACGCGAGCGACCTGTGGGTGATCCCGGCCAGCGGTGGTGACCCCATCGTACTGTTGGAAGGGCCAGAACAGGATTGGTCCCCCGACTGGGCCCGATAATGAGGTGCGACGCACTTCGGAAGTGCGTCGCACCTTCAGAGGAGTGAAAAATGACTCTTACAACTGGACAGACACTTCAAAACCGCTACCGCATCGTCTCCCCGCTGGGACAAGGGGGAATGGGGGCGGTCTATCGCGCATGGGACACCCGCCTCAACATCCCTGTCGCCCTCAAGGAGATGATTCCCCAACCAGGGCTCACCCCCGATGTGCTGGCCCAACTCCGCCAGCAATTCCAACAAGAGGCCGTGGTGTTGGCCCGCCTCGACCATCCCCACCTGGTGAACGTGACCGACTTTTTCGAGGAGGAGGGCAACGCTTACCTGGTGATGCAGTTCGTCGAAGGGGAGAGTCTGGCGCAGTGCATCGAACGGCAGGGGGGACTGCCGGAGGAGATAGTGCTGGCCTGGGCCAAACAACTCCTCGACGCGCTGGCCTACTGCCACAGCCAGGGAGTGATCCATCGGGACGTGAAGCCGCAGAACGTGATCATTCGCCCCGATGGACGGGCGGTGTTGGTAGACTTCGGGCTGGTGAAGTTGTGGGACCCGAGCGACCCGCGCACGAAGACAGCGATGCGTGGGATGGGCACGCCACAGTACGCCCCGCCGGAGCAGTACGACATACAAATGGGACACACCAGCCCCCGCAGCGACATCTACAGCCTGGGGGCGACCATGTACCATGCGCTGACCGGTCAGACCCCGCCCACGGTCACGCAGCGCATCGCCAGCCGGAGCGCCTTCCAGCAGCCACGGACGCTGAATCAGCGCATTTCACCGGCAACCGAGGCGGCGATGCTGCGGGCGATGGAACTGACGGTAGAGGACCGCTTCGCCACGGCGCAGGAGATGGCAGCAGCGTTGAGCGGTCAAGCGCCCGCCCCACCCCACCCAACCGCTGTACCCCAACGCCAGCGGACGAAGGTGATGCCAGGGGCACAACCGGCAGCCCCCCCGCGCAGGCGCGTGCCGGGGTGGGCCTGGGCTGTGGGCGGGGTGATCCTGCTGGCGCTGGTGGTAGGAGCAGTGGCGCTGGGAGTGGGGCTGATGATGGCAGGGGGAGGCGCGAGCGGTGGCCCCACGCCCACGCTTACGCCATCTCCCGCACCCGCGGCCACACTGACGCACACACCCGCCCTCGCCCCTACCAGTACACCAACGCGCACGCCAACCCAGACGGCCCCAGAGACGGTCCTGCCCACCAGCACGTCTGTGCGCACACCAACGGTAGAGGCCACGGCGACGGCTCAGCCAAGCCCGACAGCGACACCCCGGCCAAGCCCGGCGGCAACGTCCACGTCCGTCCAGCCTACTCGCACGCCGGTGCCACCAACACAACCGCCACCACCAACACCGACGGAACTGCCACCACCAACTGCAGGCCCACCGCCCGAACCCGGCGCGGGGCCGGAACTGATAGGCCCGGCTAGTGGGGGTGTGTACCAGAATCCGATCACCTTCGAATGGTACGGTTCTTCGGGCCAGGCGTATCAGGTCACCGCCCGCCACACTGCGAGCGGCCACACAGTCCAGAGCGGATTGATCGAGGTCGGGATAAATCCGATGCCGAGTTGGATCACCAACCTGCCAGCCGACAAGCCCGGCGAGTGGCGCTGGACAGTGTCGGTGATCCAAGGCGGGAGCGCAGTGGCCTCCTCGGCCGAGTGGATGTTTCAGTTCAATCCATAGGCGCGACGCATAGGTGCGACGCACTTCGGAAGTGCGTCGCACCTCCAAGGAGTAACGTATGCCCCTTGCAACCGGACAGAGCCTGCAGAATCGCTACCGCGTCGTCTCTCTGCTGGGACAGGGAGGAATGGGCGCGGTCTACCGGGCCTGGGACACCCGGCTCAACATCCCCATGGCCCTCAAGGAGATGATCGCCCAGCCGGGGCTCGATCAATACGCCCTGGCGCAATTGCGCCAGCAGTTCCAGCAGGAGGCCACGGTTCTGGCCCGCCTCGACCATCCTCACCTGGTGGACGTGACCGACTTCTTCGAAGAGGAGAGCAACGCCTACCTGGTGATGAAGTTCGTCGAGGGGGAAAACCTGGCGCAGCGCATCGAACGGCAGGGAGCGCCGCCGGAAAAAGAGGTGCTGGCCTGGGCCGGACAACTCCTCGACGCGCTGGCCTACTGCCACAGCCAGGGAGTGATCCATCGAGACGTGAAGCCACAGAACGTGATCATCCGGCCCGATGGGCGGGCGGTGTTGGTGGACTTCGGGCTGGTGAAGTTGTGGGACCCAGGCGACCCGCGCACGAAGACAGCGATGCGGGGAATGGGTACGCCGGAATACGCCCCGCCGGAGCAGTACGATGTGGGATCGGGCCACACCGACCCCCGCTCCGACGTCTAGAGCCTGGGCGCGACGCTGTACCACGCGCTGACCGGCCAGGCCCCACCCACCGCC
>CAYLPU010000163.1:0-6738 GCA_964385635.1 uncultured Anaerolineales bacterium | reverse complement strand
AGCGTAGCGAAGAATCTCCTTAAATACTGTGGTCGAGACCCTTCGCTTCGCTCAGGGTGACAGGGTGAGTTTTGCGCCATTGCGGCGAAGGGTTTACGCCGTCGCGTACTAGCAGTTGCTAGTACGTCAGAGGAAAAGGAGTAAGGTGAGGCACAAACGAGTCCGCCCGGCTAACAAATGTGTGATGGCCCTTGCCCTGGCCGTCCTGTCCCTGGTTGGTGCGTTGGTTCTGATCGCAGCGATGCAGGGGACGGCGTCAGTGGCCCGGGCGGGGACGAAACGCAGCATCGCCGGCTCGTCAGTCACTCCCGACCGTAGTTGTTACTCGCCAGGCTCATCCGACGTCTACATTCTCACTGTGTACAACGCTTCTACGGACCTGGAATGGCTGGACGTGGTGACGTTCACCTTTCCGAGTGATTGGAGCGTTACCCTCGTCGCTACGGACACCCAGGACTCCTGTGGCAACGATGTAGGCTTCAGTGCTTCCAGCATCGTAACCAATCAGATTACTTTCACTGACAACGATGGCGACTGGGGCGAGGTTTACGGCGGCTGTTCATGGAGCGCCGCTATCACCGTGACCGTGCCGGTGAGTGCCACGGGGGAACAGACCGTGGGCTGGGCTCTCTCCGGGGATGATTGGGAGGATACACCTCACGACATCACGGGCAGTTTCACTCTGAGTACGGGCCTCTTTCTTGACCCCGACACGCTGCGGGCGGGGGCGATCCCGGGCGACAATGCCCATTACACTCTGACTCTGTACAACTACACTGGTGCCGCGCGGCACATCACCTTTGCCTACTCCAGCACCTGGCCTATCACCGGCTTCGCAAGTCTCTCCTCTGTCGCCTCCTGCACCTGGGTCACCTTGCCGGTGACGGTCACCGTGCCCTCTGGCACGCTCACCGGCACGATGAACGTGGCTACGGTCACTGCCACCAGCGGCGTATACACGGACACGGCCTTGTTGCGCACATACGCCTGTATCTCACCGACGGGTGTGTCTCTCGGTTCCGACAGCCCGGTTGAGTCAGGACAACCGATGCATTTCACCGCCGTCATCAGTCCTGCTGATGCCACCGGGCCGTTCATCTATGACTGGGATTTCGGTGGGTCGGGCAGCGTCAGCGGGACGAACATGGCCACCCCGGTCTACACCTACACAGCGACAGGTGGCTACACCGTCGCCATCACCGTCACCGGGCAGTGTGGCGCTCCTGTGAGTGCCACTCTTCCTGTCACTGTCACTGTTGGCCCGTGCGTCTATCTCCCCGTTGTCATGAGGGAGTACACGACGAGCCACTCGCCCAACGTGCCCTCCAATCCCTTCCCTGCTGACAACGCTATCAACCAGATTGTGAACGTGAACCTGAGTTGGAGCGGGGGCGACCCCGACGGCGACAGCGTGACCTACGATGTCTACTTCGAATCTGACGCTAGCCCACCGGGTGTGCTGGTCTCTGATGACCAACCAGGCGCGTCATACGACCCGGGCACGCTCATCACAGACACGCACTACTATTGGCAGATTGTCGCTACCGACGAGCACGAGGCAACCACGATAGGGCCGGTATGGAACTTCACCACGACGACGGAAGGGGTTCCTGCTGCCGGGCGCTACGCGGTCATCGTCGGTGTGGCCGAGTATCTCGATCCTTACAGCCCAGACCTGGCCTACACGGATGACGACGCCATCGAGTTCCGTCAGACGCTCCTGGATAGAGACGGCTTCCGGGAGGAGGACATCCTTCTATTGATAGACAGCGATGCCACCAAGTCCGCCATCCAGAACGGTATCACCAACTGGCTGGCCTCTCGTGAGGGGCCTGATGCCATGGTCGTCTTCTTCTTCTCTGGACACGGGGCCCAAGGCCCGGACTTGAGTCCTATTGACGAGGCTGATGGTTTCGACGAGTACCTTATCCCCCATGACTATGGCGGCACGACAGACACGGCCATCCGCGACGACGAGTTGGACCACTGGCTGGACACGCTGGATTCCACTCAGGTGGTTGTGATCGTCGATTCCTGCTACAGCGGCGGGTTCATCGGTGCGGCGTCTATTGAAGGCGTTCAGTGCAGGTGCCTGCCGCCGATAGGTGGCGTGCGGGGTAACGTGATGGTGGGAGATGGCTTCGTCAGAGACATAAACCGGCCCGGGCGATTGGTGCTCACTGCCAGCCGGGAGGATCAGGTGAGTTATGAGTTTGGCCCGCCCTACGAGCAGGGCGTTTTCACCTACTATCTGCTCGAGGCGCTGGAAACGGCCACTGCCGACGGCAGCAGCAACGGCTGGGTCTCTGGCGAGGAGGCTTACGACTACCTGGCTCCTCGTGTGGACACCTTGGTGTTCAGTGTAGTCGCCGGAGCGCACCAGAACCCGCAAGAGAGCGACAATGTCACCGGAGAGGTGGATCTGACGCAACCATAGGGAGTAGGGAGTAGGGAGTAAGGGAGTAGGGAGTAAGGGAGTAGGGAGTAGGGAGTAAGGGAGTAGGGGGTAGGGAGTAAGGGAGTAGGGAGTAAGGGAGTAGGAAGTAGGAAGTGAGGTGTTTTGATGACTGAACCTTTGATCTATGAGATTTCTCGCCCCGGCCGCTGCGCGGTCCGGCTGCCGGACCTGGATGTGGTGCCCGCCGAGTTGCCCGAGGGATTGGTACGGGAGGACTTGCCGCTGCCGGAGGTGAGTGAGCCGGACCTGGTCCGCCACTACACTCACCTTTCCCAGATGAACTATGGGATAGACATCGGCTTCTACCCGCTTGGCTCCTGCACCATGAAGTACAACCCCAGAATCAACGAGGAGATGACCCGCCTGCCGGGCTTCGCTCATCTCCACCCCTACCAGGACGAGGAGATGGTGCAAGGAGCGCTGTTCTTGATGTATTACCTGCAGGAGTCACTTGAGGAGATCGGCGGGTTCGCCGCGGTCAGCCTGCAGCCAGCGGCGGGGGCCCACGGGGAGTTGACCGGCGTGCTGATGATGCGCGCCTACCACCTGGACCGGGGGGACAGAGAAAGGGACGCGATCCTGGTCCCGGACTCGGCCCACGGCACCAACCCGGCCACGACGACGATGAGCGGCCTGCGCGTGGTGGAGATTCCCTCCGACGAACGGGGCAACGTGGACATGGGGGCGCTTGAGGCGGCGTGCGAGCAGTACAGCGCCCGGTTGGCCGGCATGATGCTGACCAATCCCAACACGCTGGGGCTCTTCGACGAGCACGTAGAAGAGATCAGCGGGCTGATCCACGAGCACGGGGGACTGATGTACGGTGACGGGGCGAATATGAACGCGCTCCTGGGCATCGCCCGTCCCGGTGACCTGGGCTTCGACGTCCTCCACTATAACCTGCACAAGACCTTCAGCACCCCCCACGGCGGCGGCGGCCCCGGTTCCGGCCCAGTCGGCGCGGCCCCTTCGCTGGCCGACTTCCTGCCCGGCCCCATCGTGGTGGTGGACGCTGAGCGGTCAGATGAGGAGGGTCCTTTCTTTACCTTCGTCTTCCCATCCAAGTCTATCGGCCGGGTGAAGGGTTTCTACGGCCACTTCGGCGTGCTGGTGCGGGCCTACACTTACATCCGCATGCTGGGAGCCGACGGCCTGCGGCGGGTGGCGGAGCACGCGGTGCTCAACGCCAACTACCTGATGAGCCGGGTCAAGGACACCTACCGGGTGCCCTACGACCGCACCTGCATGCACGAGTTCGTCCTGGCCGGTCCGCCCGAGGACGTGCAAGCCGCTGGCGTGCACACGATGGACGTGGCCAAGCGACTGATGGATTTCGGCTTCCATCCACCCACGGTCTATTTCCCGTTAATCGTCCGCGAGGCGCTGATGATCGAGCCGACTGAGACGGAGAGCAAGGAGACGCTGGACGGGTTCGCCGGGGCGCTGCTGCGCATCGCCGAAGAGGCCCGCGCGGACCCCGACCTGCTCCACGAAGCGCCCCACAACGCGCCCGTGCGGAGGCTGGACGAGGTGCGGGCGGCTAAGGAGTTGGTGCTGCGGTGGGAGGCGGGGTAGAGGCGACTGGAGATTACCCGCCGGGTATACACAAGAAGCCTGTCCCAGAGGGGGCAGGCTTTTGCTTTCAGCGGAACTGGAATAACCCAGTCATCGGCAGATCATTGACGGCGTCGTGACCTTCGTCGCTGACCAGGTTTGTTTGGATTCCTCGGTACCGCCGCAAGGTACTGACGGGGGATGTGGCGCGGCGGCTGGAGGAATTGATGCGCGAGATTTGCGCAGCGCGGGACTGGGAAGTGGAGGCATTGACGGTGCGGTCGGATCATGTACACTTGTTTGTCATCGGTCAAATCCCGTTGGTAGCGAAACATCAAAATGCAGAGTGAAATCACCATCTCTGTCCCGCCACCCGTCTTCCCAATCTGTACCGCCATACGAAGCATGTGACTAAACTACCCCAGGCCCAACAATGCGTGTTTGGCCCTCGATTTGCGCGCACGGTAGCCGCGTCAACTCCAACTATTGTTAGCCGCGCCCCCCGCCCCCAACTGACCAGAGCACCCGTCCAGAGGTAAAAAGCGGTTGGGCCAGGCACCTTTTCTCAATCCCAGACATCGTCCGCCTTTGAATGAGCCTCTATGCAAACTCAAACACTGGCGTTTGAATAAATCGAACCGGTTGACGTTCTCCCCAGATGATGCGCTGCAATCGCTCGACGGTCTGTGGGGAGAAGAATTGTTCCTCCGTCTCCACATTCACCCGCGCCGGCACGTGTTCAATGATGAAAAACTTACCATCCTTCAACAGCGTATAGATGACTTTTTGCTCTACGAAATTCTCTTCTCTCATACTTGTTGCCACCTCACTTTCTCCTAACCTTAAACTCTATCCACTTATCTGGGTCCGGGTCGTATACGGTGATGACCTTTATCATTGGACGTGATGGATAACTGCATTGAATGTGTAGTAGTCTGCCTGCTGGTGTGAAGCCAAATACCAGGCAACTCGGCCCATATTTGTCACGCGGATAGTCCTCGATGATTTCTCCTACACTGACTGCTTGCCGTATCTCCCGAACGCTGATTTCGCGCAAGATGGATTGGTCTGCGGCGTGTTTTGAGAACTAAAACTCGTCGTGTGCGAGTTTTCTCTGGATTTCCTCAATCATTGCCTTGCCATGAAGTCATACCATAGTATGTGGGTGAACCCGTGGTTAGCGCGCGCTTGGCTATTTCATGCGTGCTTGTAGCCAACGCTTAAACGAGGCTTGGCTTTCCTGAGAGGGCTGCCACAACAGAATGTTTTCAATGCTGATGTCTTCATCCAGACAGGGTCTAGCCAGAACTTGGCTGTTGACTTTGATTGTATTTTACCACAGCAATCATTAACTTACGAACCGGCTTCCGCTCAGACACCCACTCAACCTGCCAGAACTACCGCCACTCCGCTCAATGGGATCGCTGAACACTCTGGAGAAACTTGATGTTTGCTCTGAGCCATTCGTTGACTAGCTTCTGAATGTCGATATCCTGTTCCTCCGCAAGTTTGCTCATAAAGTCATTCACGTCTGGCTCAAGGTAAACTGGAAAGCTAAACACAGCGTTGGGGTGATAGAATTTGCCACGCGTGCCCTCAGAAAAATCGTATTCTGCCTTCATAATATGTCCCTTTCTCTATGCTGATTCGCTTCGGCACTGGTTGCTTTGCGTGCTGAGATGATGCGGATTTCACACAAGCCCTCGTCAACTTGCTCAAACGTGTGTATGACAACCCGCAAGATGCCGCCGCTGTCTATGCCGATGGTTATCCAACGATCTTCGTCTTCACTATGTTCTTCGTCGTAGATAGAAAGTTGGTTCGGATCACGAAAAACCGTCGCTGCTCGACGAAAAGCAACCTTGTGTTTGCGAACGTTCTGCTTTTCTTTGGCAGGGTCCCAGTCGAGATTGTAACGCAATATTCACCTCTTAACCCTTATGGCGATCATTTTGGCGTATGGCCTTATCTTCGCGCTGGGGCGGGCTAACGGTTAGCATCACCCGCCGCGCGAGTGCGGCGTGAGCAACCTCGCTAGAAAGTACACTGAAGGCGCGTGAGGCCGCCGATTTGCGCGTGCGTAGCGCGGTCGGGTGCAACCGCTTGGTGCGACCCGTTCCTCCGAAACCATCACTCACAAGAGGATGGGGGACGGAGGGCAAGGGTCAGGCGACCGAAGGTTGACGGCCTTTCGGTTGCCAGAACCTTGACAACTGTGTGTTCCATCCAGGTGAGATGATAGCACAAATCGTGCGAAACATCAACTCCCATCTCCCAGGTGGAAGGGAGTAAGCGCTGCCCTACGGCGGGAGACTGGTCATCAACCCTTCGGCAAGCTCAGGGCCGGGAGCAAGGGTAGAAAGGCGTCATCTCCGAGCCAAACGGCGTCACACGTCGAGCAAGTGGCTATGGACAACGAAAGTGAAGTTGCGTATGTACGTGCCGTCATGGACAACCTGCCTACGCTGGCTAGAAGCTCTGTCACGAGGACAGGCGGCAGGCCCCAAAAGGGGAAGGTGTTAGGGCCATACAGTCCACTCGTGTATGGTATCCACTCCGTACAGGACCCGGCGTAAAGCACCGTTCCTTCGACAAGCTCAGGACATGCCTAAAGTCACGCAAACCTGTCCTGAGCTGCCGAAGGAATGGACACTCGGAATGGAATAACCCGACAGTGGCTCTCCGGCAGAGCCGGAGTAGGGAACCACCCGCAAGCGCTGTCGGGA
>CAYLPU010000162.1:0-6866 GCA_964385635.1 uncultured Anaerolineales bacterium | reverse complement strand
CTTTTCTCGTGAGGCAACGATTGTCTTTGGGTCACCTTTTTAGTGAGGCAATTCGCCGTTTTGACATCCCCTGAAAACTGCTGTATAGTTGATAACTAACCAGTTAGTCATTAGTGATAGCGGGCTCGGTGCGGCCGGTCTCCTGGCCATGTCATACGCTTCCCGCGAACCAGCCTGATTGACCACAACAAGCTCTCACAGGAGGACAGAATGTCCCCTAAACCTGATGTCAGTGAGCAGCGCACTGCGCAGATCATCGAGGCCGCCACGGCCGTCTTTGCCGAGAAGGGTTTCGACCGCGCCACCATGGAGGACATTGCCGACGCCGTCGGCATCAACAAGGCCACCATCTACCTCTACTTTGACAGCAAAGACGCTCTCATCCGGGCCATCGCCGAGGCTCTCTTTGCCCAGGAGCTGTCCGATCTGCAAGCCGCCCACGATCTGCCAGGCACTGCCACCGAGCGGCTGACCGCGTACTATCAAGCCCTCAGCGCTGAAGAAGCCGAGGTGCTGCCCCTGATGCCCATCCTCTACGAATTCTATGCCCTGGGCCTGCGCCGCGCAGATGTGCGCGCGGTGATTGCCGGCTTTATAAGCCAATCGGCCGGGCTGTTGGAAGCCATCATTCGAGAAGGAATTGAGAACGGCGAGTTCGCCCCTACCGACGCACGCCAGGCCGCGCGGGCCCTGGATGCCCTGCTGAGCGGCACCATCTTGCACTGGGTCTATGCGCCGGAGGAGATGGACGTCAACGCGCAGTTGCGCTACGGCACCCAGTTGGTGTTTCAAGGACTACTGAGTCACAAATAGGAGGCTGCAATGGGAGTAAAAGCACGGTGTTCAAGCCTTTTCCTGGGATGGATCTTGGTGTTGCTGGTTCTGGTAGTATTGGAGCCAGTGTTGCCAAGCGCAGCACAGCGCGGCAAAGACCAGGTAATGGACGAGATGACGCTGGTACAGGTAACGCATATCCCCGGCACCCAGGAAACAACCTTTCGAGATGCGCTGCTCAGCGGCAATGGGCGCAAGGTTGTCTACGGTGCGCCCGCGGGTTCCAGCATGGAGCGCACTCTATACGTGGCGAACAGCGACGGCACGGGAACGGCTCTCGCTTTTGACACCAGTGTAGGAGATCCCGAGATCAAAGGCATGCAACTGCTGGACGTCAGCTACGATGGCAAAAAGATCCTGTACTTCAAGCAGGATCGTTATCGAGAATGTTCGGCCTGGCTTGTCGAGCACGACGAGTCGTCCTGCGGGTACTACCTCTATGATGCAGACACCCAGGCCAGCGCGCGGGTCACGCCCTGTTATTCGGATCGCCGTATAGGCACAAAAGTGTGCCTCTGGCCCTCGTACGATTCGCTCGTTGTGCTGAGCGGTGACGGCCAAAACGTGTTTTTGGTTTCCAGCGGGAGGTGGCAATGTACCGTCCAACCGTCCGCATACGGGAGATACCCGACGTGGCAATGGAGCTGTGGCATACCCGGCGATGCCCACAGGTTATACCGCGTTCCCACAACGGAATTGGCCAATCCCCATGCTGTGGACGTATGGGGGGATAGCCTGGAAAGCATACTCCCCGACGGCGGGCGCCTGTATGCCTACGATCCTCTCCGGGTGGACTATGCCGGAGCGATGACGGCCATCCTGCTCACCATCAGCGGTGAGAGCGGCGGCACCCTTTCCGAATCGGGTATCTACCTCAACGGCGGCGACGGCTGGCACCGCCTGTCCACGCCCACGGTTGTGAACCATAACTATGTCTTTGATCTCAGTGCGGACGGGAATTGGGTGGCCTATAACGCACCTTATTCCAGTGGCAGCACCTATCATATCCAACACGTCGGTGGCAGTCCCTCCTATGCGAACCTGGTGCCTGAATCACTGGGGTACCATACCTTGAGAGGCATCGCCCAGGATGGCCTGCACGTGCTTTTTGAAGATGGACTGGTAAATGCCTATGCGTTGTGGCTCGCCGACCGCAACGGGACCTTTGATCCCGTGACGGCGATTGCGCCCGGGCCTGCCTGCGACACGGCCCGCCTTTCGTATGACGGGCAAAAGATTGCCTGCCCAATGGATCAGAACGGCGTCGGGGACCACCAATACTTTGTCGTGCATGGGCAGGCCAACCCTGACCTGAGCGTAGACTCTTTCGCCCTCGACCCCGCCGCCATCACGTACAGCGGCGGGCGTTACACCTTCTCCGTGGATGTGACCGTGCGCAACACCGGCGCGGCCCCGGCCCTCGATTTCCAGGTGCGTTTCAGCGACAACGGCGGTTGGAGCGAGACGCGTACCATCGCCAGCCTGGCCCCCGACGCGAGCACGGTGTTACACCTGGATTGGGACCTCACCAGCCTGCTCACCGCCGGAAAAGGACAGGCCAATGTGCAGCTTACCGTCACCGCCGACCCCGACGATCTGATTGCCGAAGCGAGCAACCTCAACAACACCGCTTCCGCCTCCACCGACGTAGACGCCCGCCCCCACATCCTGCAAATCCAGCCCCGGTTTAGACTGGACTCGACCTACTTTTTGAACAACCAGAGCGTAAACAATCCTATCAAGGCGCTGGTGGACTGGAACGGCGACCTTGCCGGCAATGGCGACCCGCCCTACGGCGACGTCTACTTTGACCTCAACGGCGTTCAGGTCAGTGAAGCCGGGCAGTCGTGGGGGGCAGAGCACACCTACGACATGGGCAGCAGCGATTTCCAGAGCAGTTTCTCCTGCGCCAACAACACCATCCAGGTCTGGGCCGTCGGCGATTTCGAATCCCTGAAAAGCACCCTCCAGCCCACCGTCTTTCCCTTCCCCGGCTGGGTGGACTGGCTGGAAAACCTGCACCTGGGCGAGTTCAGCACCGAGGAACAGGCCCCGCTGGTCGAGTACACCTACGCCTTCAAGTACCCCGAAGACCCCTTCGAGGCCACCTGGACGCCGCCTGGCTGGGTTCCCTATCTGGGCGGGCACGAGTTGGGCATCCTGGAGACCCAGTCCGAGGCCAACGCCACCGGCAAATCGGACGGCGCCGGCTCGGTCGGCGTCTCCGGCCAGACCGGGTTGGGATTGGGCGCGCTCAACGTTGACGGGAACCTGTCGGGCCGGGGGGACGCCCGGTTCACCTGCGGCGAGAGCCTGGACCTCACCGGTGCTGAACTGAACTTCGGTATCCACGCCACGGTCGAGCAGGAAGCAGGCCTGGCCGACGTCGTCCCTGCCGTGCGCGCCGCCGAGGCCTGGCCCGTAGTCGGGCGCGTCATCCGCTGGGTGAACGAGAGCGCGCAGGTCAAGGCCAGCCTCACCCCCGGCATAGACATCGCCACCCAATTCGAGGCGCGAGACGACGAACTCCAATTCGTCAACGGCGAGGGAACCGGCAGCATTGACGCCAGGGTCGAGCTATCCACTGAACCTTGCCAGGACCTCAGCGCCAGCGTTTACGGCGGCGGCACCCCCTACGTCACCTTGCAGGTGCCCAAGAACCCCGGTTATCTCAAAGAAGTGGGCATTGACCTCTACTACGGCGCTACTTTCCAGGCCTGGGAGTTTGAGACCGAATACGAGCGCAAGGTCAACTGCCACTATCCCGGCGAGTGCAGCGATGTCGAGAGCAGTGGGATGATGGCTATGGCGGATGGCGCGGATTGGCATCTCATCCCTCGCAACTACGTCGCCTCCGGGCCGATGCTCCGCGCCACCGGTGTGCTGCTACAGGCAACCACCACCACCACCGAGACCGTGCTGGTCAGCCCGGCCTACGCCCGCCCCGAACCGGCGCTGGCCGCGCTTGCCGACGGGCTCCGCCTGCTGGCCTACGTCCACGACGACACCGCCAAGCCTCACGGGCGCGGCACCGAGATCCACACCCTGGCCTGGGATGGCAGTTGGGGTAGCCCGGTCTCCCTCACCGACGACCAACAGCCCGATTTCGCCCCCGCCGTAGCCTTTGACGGGGACGGGGACGGCCTGGTCGTCTGGGAGCGTTCCACTCTGGCGACGGGCATCACCCCCGCGCTGAACATCACCTTTGCCCAGAGCCTGGAGATCGTCGCCCGCACCTGGGTCAGCAGCACCGCCACCTGGGGAAACGTCGTCACCCTGACCAGCGACAGCCTGATGGACCACGCCCCGCGCCTCTCCGCCGGAAACGACGGCACGGTGATGGCCCTCTGGCAGACCAACGACGGAACAGACATCCTGGGCACGGCGGCCCATCCGCTCACCTTCACCTACGCCATCTGGGACGGCTCTACCTGGGACAGCCCCGCCGTCGCCATCACCGGCCTGCACGACGTGCTCGGTGCTGCCTTCGCTGCCTACTCCTCCACCCAGGCGGCTTTGGTCTATGTCGTGGACGCCGACGGCCTGCTGACCACCACCCACGACAGCGATCTCTACTACGCCACCTTCGACGGCGCGTCCTGGAGCATCCCCACCCGCCTGATGAACGACACCATCAGCGACACCACCCCCGCCCTGGTCTACGACGGCTCCGGCAACCGCCATCTCCTCTGGCTGCGGGACGGCGATCTGGTCTGGCTGGAGAACTCGTGGAACGTCGGCGATGCCCGGACGGTGCGCGCCGCCAGCACGGAGGCCGGCTTCATGGGCTTTTCCCTCAACCGTGACCCCGCCGGGAACCTGGCCGTGGTCTGGCAGGGGACAGGTGACGACGGCGCCGACCTGACCTACAGTATCTACGACGCCGCTAACGATGCGTGGGGCGCCGACAACACCTTGATGAGCGACCCCAACGTCGAAGCGGCTCACAGCCCAGCCTTTGGGAGCGACGGCACGCTCTACCTGGCCTACCAGCAGGTGGCGACCGAGTTCGTCACCCGGACGTTCACCTCCCCCTCCACCTTTACCGTGACCAACATTCCCACGCCGGGCGTCAGCTCGCTGGTCTTTTTAGAACACACCGTCGGGCGCGACCTGGCCTTTGACAGCCTGACCATCACGCCGGCCAACCCCGCGCCGGGGCAAGCGGTCACGCTGACCGCCGTGCTGCGCAATACGGGCGACCTGGCGGTGGTCAACCCACAGGTGGCTTTTTACGACGGAGCATCCCAGATCGGCAGCACGCAGACTCTATCCACCCTGGCGGCAGGATACACAGCCACGGTGCAGGCCAACTGGACGGTTCCCGCACTGGCGGCCGCCCACATGCTCAAAGCCGCGGCCGATCCCAACGGGCAAGTTACGGAGAGCGACGAGACCAACAACGAGGTCACTTGGCAGACGGTGCTCCCTGACCTGCAGGTAGAGGTGGTGTACACAGCCCACAGCACGGCGACCATCACCGCCACCGCGCGGCTGGTCAACACTGGTGTGCTGGCGGCTGCTGCGCCATTCGATGTCGCCTTCCGCGCCGCCGACCCGCTGACCGGCACGCTGCTGGGCACGGTCGCGGTGGGGGGCGACCTGGGTGTGGGCGAGCAAGTCACCGTCACTCTGGCGCTGACCGATACCGCCTCCCTGGCCGGGCTGGGCGACCTCCTGTGGGCTATAGCCGACGCGGGGGAGGCAGTGGCGGAGGCGGCCGAGGGAAACAACAGCGACTATGCCCGCCTCGCTGTCCTGCCCGACCTGACGCTGACGGCGGCGGACATCGTCGGCAGCGGGCCGGTCGTCGTCACCGTGCGCAACGCCGGGGTGGTCACCGCCACCGCGCCGGTCGTCGCCGTGCGGCAAGGTGGGCCGACCGGCCCGCTGGTCTACAGCGGCACGCTGAGCACGCTGGGGCCGGGAGACTCGGACACGGTGACGCTAACTCCCGTGACGGGGCAGGTCGAACTATGGGCCTATGCCGACCCCGACCACCTCATCGCCGAGAGCGACGAGAGCAACAACCTGGCAGTACGAGAGATGATGATTTACTTCCGCATCTATCTGCCGCTGGTGTTGCGTAACTGTGCGCCATAGTCGAGACGTGCAGACGGCTTGAAGAAAAAGATTGGGCAGTAAATAGCAAGGTTTGCCTTTGTATGGGTAGGAGCGGCGGCTAACAACCACATGAACCCGACCGCGCTACGCGCGCGCAAATCGGCGGCCGAACGCGCATTGTGGTTTGTCTCGTGGCAAAGGTACTCACGCCGAACCCGCGCGGCGGGTTATGTGGAACATTCGGCGGCATCGCTCTCCCCCCCCCAAGCGGGGGGAGGCTCCCCGCCGAACGGCGCGGCGGAATCCGCTTTGTCGTCGTCGCCGCTTTGCCTTTGAACTATCCTGATTCTAACGGATTCTGTGGCCATGTCTTAGTACGAGCGCGCTATGCATTTCTGAGCCTTTGTGGCAATATTGACCGACAACTTAGCGGAGGTCAATATGTCATCACCGGTTCGCAAAAGGAAGTGCAGCAAAGAGAAAGATGCTAGTTCTTCGTCTAAGGGATCGAAAAGGATCTGCGTCCCGATTGAACGAGAGGAATATGGTCGGATACTTGCTGAAGATACAGCATTTCGAGAGTGTCTGGATATGATGATTGAGCGGCATCCGGAGTTTTTTCCGTCGGCGATTCAGCAAGGTTACCGTTTGCACGGCACACTCCCTCCATCCAAGAAAATGCCAGATGTTCGTATGCGGCGCATCAAGATGAAAGAGAAGGATGATGATGGCAAACAGCAAGTGTTTACGATTGCTCCCTCGTTTGGTAGTCCCCCTGTAGAGTGTTGTTGGACTGCAGTACCCCACCTCTGCCGCTCTGCTCGCGCCGGATAGCCATATCCGGCGCTCTGGACGGGATCTGGCGATCCCTTGTGAGCGAGAACAACCTAACAACACCCAAGAGGGGGACTACCCCTCGTTTGTGATGTCTTATATGACGGGTTACACGGATGATGTTGAGAACGCTC
>CAYLPU010000161.1:0-7022 GCA_964385635.1 uncultured Anaerolineales bacterium | reverse complement strand
GACGAAATACTCAGCACAGTATTGACGCTGTGAACAATTGCTCTACAGCTTGTTCACCTCCGTTTTCATGGTAACATTTACTCGTGAGGCAACGAATGCCGTTCGGTCACATTTATCCGTGAGGCAACGAATACCGTTCGGTCACCTTTATTCGTGAGGCAACGCGGGGGCTTTGCCTGCTCCGCCAGCAAGCGGCGCAGCATGTCCTCAAGTCACCCGGCCCGCCGGGAACGCGCCGGCGACGCTGTCCCGGATGCCAGTCTTGACACAACCCGCAATCCGCCATATACTCCCCACGTCGCAAGGACCAGCGGCAGTTTATAGCAACTTTTGCGGTATCGCCTTATGAAGATTACCTATCGCGATCGGGAGTGGGAACTGCAGGGGCGACGGCGAGTGAGAGATGCGATCAAAGAAGTCAGACTCATCCCTCAGACCGTGCTCGCCGTCCGCGACGGCAAACTCCTGACCGAAGACGTGATGCTGGAGAAGGACGATGAGGTCAAACTCATCGCTGTGATTTCGGGCGGCTAGCGATGAAGTGCCGGAAATGCAGTCGTCCGGCCGTCCTGAACATGCGCCAGCACAACCTGGCACTCTGCGAGGTTCACTATCTAGAGTGGTTTGTTGCCCAAACCCATCGCGCCATCAAGAAGTACCGCATGTTCGGCCCCGACGAGCGCGTGCTGGTGGCGGTCTCCGGTGGAAAGGACAGCCTCGCTCTGTGGGACGTGCTGCTGCAACTGGGCTACCAGGCTGACGGGCTGTACATTGACCTGGGGATTGGTAACAGCACCGGCTACTCCGCCGCCTCGCGTGAGAAAGTCGAACAGTTCGCGGCACAGCGGCCCGACGCACACCCCGTTTTCAAGGTGGTGGACCTCGAAGCTGAGTACGGGGAGACGCTGCCGGAGGTAGCGCAGCGGGTGCGTCGCGGGCACGGCAAACCATGCTCCGTCTGCGGACTGATCAAGCGGCACGTGATGAACCGTGTGACCCGCGACGGCGGCTACGACGTGCTCGCCACCGGCCACAACCTGGACGACGAGGTGGCGGTGCTCTTCGGCAACGTGCTCCACTGGCAGACAGGGTACATCGCCCGCCAGTCCCCGGTGCTGCCGGCCAGTGTGGCGCGGTCGGAGACCGGCCACAACGGGGGGTTGGCGCGCAAGGTCAAGCCCTTCTGCCGCTTCTACGAGCGAGAGACGGCCGCCTACGCGCTCATCACCGGCATAAACTACATCTACGACGAGTGCCCCTACGCCGTGGGCGCGACCAGCCTGCGCTACAAAGAGATTCTGAACCGGATGGAGGAGGAATCGCCAGCGACGAAGTTGCAGTTCTACCTGAAGTTCCTGCGAGCGCGGAAGGCAGGCTTCTTCTGCGAGCGGGCCGAGGAGGTGGAGTTGCACCCCTGCTCCAACTGCGGCCAGCCGACCAGTGTGTCGGGGCTGTGTGCGTTCTGTCGGCTGTGGATAAGGACGACGGGGGCGGAGGTCTGAGTGGGCGATGGAGGGGACAGTGATGAGCGAGGACAAAACCGGCAAAACATTGGAGCGGCGGGTGGCTGCAATCTACCGCGCTCTGGGAGCACGGGCCAAGCACGATGTGCCGATGGCGGGCCACCAGATTGACGTGTACGCGGAGACATCTGGACTCGACGGCTCACTGCACCGCATCGCGGTGGAGGCCAAGGACTATCAGTCTCCAGTGGGCATTAACGTGGTCAGTAAGTGGGCCCTTGTGGTGGACAACCTGCGGCGTGCTGGGTTGGTTGACGAGGGAATCATCGTCTCACCCGTCGGGTTCACCAAACCCGCTCGCGAAGCAGTGGCCGAACACGTCCGCCGAGGTCTGCCGATCCGTTTGCTGGAGTTGGCCGACCTGGAAGCCTCCGTCGCGCAGACCTCCGCCAGCGTTGACCTCGACCGGTTGCGCGAGGAGTACCTGGCCTTCCTGGTCAACACCTACCACCGTCTCAACTTCCGTGGCATCGTGCAGACCAAGAACCCTGTGGAACTGGACCTGGCCGATGTGTATGTCTCGCTGAACGTGGCCCCCTCCGGCGGTGGGCGTGCTGAGAGGGTGTGCGAACCGGAGGAGATGGAGGTGCTGGACGAGGCCACGCTGCGCGAGCGGGCCGAACGCGCAGAGCGGCTAAGGGTCGAAGACATACTGCGCGAGGAGCCGCGTCTGGTCGTGCTAGGTGACCCCGGCGCAGGCAAGACCACGTTCCTGCGCTACGTCGCGTTGGCGCTGGCCGAGGGGGAGCAGGCTGCCCACGAGCGGTTGGGGCTTGCGGGAGCATGGCTGCCCATCTACCTCCCGCTGGCCGCCTACAACCATGAACTACAGCAGCGGCGCGTCTCGCTGGAGGATTACGTGCTGCACTACTGGGACACGCGCAGTTTCGACCGGCCGGGAATGGACCAGTTGGTCGCCCGGGCGTTGGGTGCGGGGCAAGTGCTGCTCCTGCTGGACGGGCTGGACGAGGTGGGCAGCCGCGCCGACCGGCGGGCCACGATCGGCCAGGTGGAGGCCTGGGCCAACAGTTATGGCCCCCGGGGCAATCGTGTCGTCGTCACCAGTCGCATCGTGGGCTACGACGAGGGCCCGCTGGCCTGCGACTTCCACCCCTACACGCTCAGCCCCTTCGGCCCGGAGGAGATCAAAAGTTTCGCCGAGCAGTGGTGCGTCGCCTACCAGCGCTGGGCCGACCCCGACCAGCCGGTCGAGATGGCAGCCGAGAAAGGGCTCGCCGAGGCCGCCCGGTTGGTAGACGAGATCCACGCCGACCCCAAGGTGGAGAGCCTGGCCAGTAACCCGCTGCTCGTCACCATCATCGCCCTGATCCACTATAAGGGCGCGCGTTTGCCCGACCACCGCGTGGAACTCTACGACCTGTGCATCAAGACGCTGGTGGAGAACTGGCGCGAGGTGCGCAGCGAGGCCGGGCCGGTGGGAGAGGAACTGCGAGTCGCCAGCGAGATCAAGGTGCTGGCCCCTTTCGCGCTGTGGCTGCAAGAGCAGGCCCCAGGTCCAGGTGGGGCCGCCCGACGCGACGCTGTGCGCGCCCGGTTGGTGGAACTGATGGCCCGCCAGTTCAAGGGCGACCGGGAGGCGGCGGCGGAAGAGGCAGACCGATTTCTGGAACTGGGCCAGCGACAGACCGGGCTGCTGGTAGAGCGAGGTGAGGGCTGGTTCGGTTTCTTCCACCCCACCTTCAAGGAGTACCTGGCCGCCCTCGCCTGCGTGCTGGAAGGGCAGATGAAGGGACCGGCCGGCATCTGGGAGGTGCTGCACCCCCACCTGGACGACGCACTGTGGCACGAGGTGATCCTGCTCACGGTGGGCTACAAGGCGATCATTGAGAAGTACGACGAGGCGGCGGCCTACCTGGTGCGGCAGGTTGCCGCTGAGCCTGACGAGCCTGGCAGATATGGCGAGAACGTCGCGCTAGCCGGCCGCTGCCTGGCCGACGTCGGCCGCGGCCTGGTGCCCGACGACTGCTGGGAAGAGACAGTCGGGGAATTGGTGTGTGTGATGCAGGACACCGACCTGAATGGCCCTCCAAACGATCCGCCAGTGGTCCCCATCCCCACCCGCTACGCGGCCGCCGAAACCCTCGACCGGATGGGCTGGCTGCCTGATGACCTGAATGCTTGGGTGGAAATCCAGCGTCCAACATCCAGCATCTGGATCGCCAGGTACCCCGTCACCAATCACCAGTTCGCTCTTTTCAAGGACGCTGATGGCTATGAGAACCCTGGCTACTGGGATGGCAAGAAGAGCGCTGCCTGGCGTTGGAGGATGGAGGAACACAACGTGGACTGGCGTGGTGAGGGACCGGTGACTCAACCTGAGTACTGGGACCATCCTCGCTTTGGTAAATCCCGCCGGGGCTACCCGGTCGTGGGTGTATCGTGGTACGAGGCCAATGCCTACTGCGCCTGGTTGACGGAACTCTTGCAGCGGCTCAGGAATGGCGATGAGTTGATTGCCCCGCAGCGTAAACTGGTCATCCACCTGCCGTCGGAGGTCGCCGTGGTACGTCTCCCTACCGAGGCCGAATGGGAGACTGCCGCTGGCGGCACAGAGGGGAAGCGCTATCCCTGGGGCCCGAAGTGGCACGAGAGCCACGCCAATACGAGGGAGGGCGGCGTTGGCGGCACGTCGCCGGTGGGGATGTATCCCTCCGGGCAAAGCCCCGGAGGTGTCTGGGATATAGGGGGCAACGTCTGGGAGTGGATGGCTTCTGATGAGAGGACAAAGCCCTTGCGCGGCGGGTCGTGGTACCACGATCTGAGGGACCCCCGCGTGCGTGTGCGCGGCGGGTACGGTCCCGACCTCTCGGACGACGGCATCGGGTTTCGGGTGGTGGCGTCCCCCGCTGGTTCTGGTTCCTGAGCTTCTGTGTGCTGAGTGCTGTATGGGGGGAGTCCAGAGGGGGGACTCCCCCCTCTGGGCGCGGCAAATTTTTCACAGGGAGGTGTTTATTGAAAACCTATCGCAATCTCTACCCCCAGGTGTACGCCTGGGAAAACCTGGAATTGGCCTACCGCAAGGCCCGCAAGGGCAAACGCACACGCAGGCAGGCCGCAGCCTTTGAGTTCGACCGGGAGAGGAACCTGACCGAGTTGCAGGAGGAGTTGCGTCAGAAGACCTACCGGCCCGGTCCGTACGATTCCTTCATCATCCACGAGCCCAAGCGGCGACTCATCTCTGCTGCCCCGTTCCGCGACCGGGTCGTCCACCACGCGCTGTGCAACGTGATCGAGCCCATCTTCGAGCGTCGCTTCATCTTCGATTCCTACGCCAACCGGGTCGGCAAGGGCACCCATCGGGCATTGGATCGCTGCACGTATTTCTCCCGCCGATACCGCTACGTCCTGCCGTGTGACGTGCGCCGGTTCTTTCCCTCCGTTGACCACGCCATCCTGCGCACCGTCCTGGCGCGCTATCTGGCCGACCCCGACGTGATGTGGCTGATAGACCGCATCCTGGAAAGCGGCGCCGGCGTCCTTTCCGAGGAATACGATATGGTCTGGTTTCCCGGTGATGACCTGCTGGCCGCCGCCCGATCCCGTGGTCTGCCCATCGGCAATCTCACCTCCCAGTTCTGGGCCAATTGCTATCTCAACACATTGGACCAGTTCGTCAAACGGGAACTGAAGTGCCCGGCCTACCAGCGCTACGTGGATGATGTGCTCTTCTTCGCCGACGACAAGCCCCAGTTGTGGGAGTGGCGGAGGGCAGTCATCGAGTTCCTGGCCCGGCTGCGTCTCACCCTTCACGAGAACCGCGCCCAGCCCCGTCCGGTCACGGAAGGCATCCCTTTCCTCGGGTTCGTCGTCTACCCCGATCACCGCCGGCTAAAGCGGCGCAAGGGGATTCACTTCCAGCAGCGCTTCAACCGTCTGGTGGCTGCGTTTGTGGCCGGGCATCTGTCTTTTAAAGACCTGGACGCTGTGGTGCAGGGCTGGGTCAACCACGCCAGCACCGGCGATACGTGGGGGTTGCGTCGCGCTGTCTTAGGCTCGGCTGTCTTGTCTGGAGGCGCATAATGACCGAATCACCGATCTTCGTGCGCACCTACGATTTCGTCCAGTGGCTCATCCCCCGCACGCTGTCCTTCCCCCGCAGCCAGCGCTTTATCCTTACCAAGAGGCTACAGGACAGCATGCTTGACTTTTACGAGGCCATCATTGAGGCGGCGCTCTGCTCTGACCGCAAGCGCCGCTCACAACTGCACGCCGCCGACGTCGAGTTGGTCAAGGTGCGCAAATACCTCCGCCTGGCGCGCGATCTGGAGTGGATCACGCCCAGGCAGTACCAGTTTGCCGCTGCCCAGGTGACCGAGATCGGCAACCTCCTGGGCGGCTGGATAGGGAAGGCGAACCCCGCGCCAAAGTAGCGCGGTTTCGCGGGGGCAGGCCGAGGACCTTGCGCGGCGGGTCGTGGAACAACAATCAGAGAAACGCCCGCGTGCGTGAGCGCAACAGGAACGATCCCGACAACTCGAACAACAACATCGGGTTTCGGGTGGTGGCGTCCCACGGTCTTTGGGTTCGGCCGGAAATGTCCCGTGGCGACCGCTGCGGGACCGAGGCAAGGGCAGGCGAACCGTGCCTGCCCGAAGAGCGGCGCGGCCTGTCCCTGGCCGGCGGCAGCCTGTCAACGCCGTCGGGCGAATATATAAGAGCCCCGCCCTCTGTGGTAGGCTTCGACAGGCTCAGCCGAGCGGCCGATGGCCGAACCTTAGGGCGGGGCACCCATCCAGCATCCAGTATCTAAGCAGGTAGTAAAAAGTTTCTTCCACAAAAAACGGCACCTGTCGGCCAAAAAAGTGTAAGGAACTTTCTGTGACCTACTTAGCCTTCCGCTACTCCTCGTCCCCTCCCTCGAACATCTTCAACCACTCTTCGACCTCTTCCACCGAAAGGTGCACGTCTTTCCCCCCACCATCCACCGGACGCGGCGCGCTCAAGTGGGCGGCGAATTCTTCCGATCGTTTCACCCTCGCCCCCCTCGCCTGTGCCGCCGCGACGACCTGGCGATCGGATGTGACCACCGTCAGCCCACGGGGGTCGCGCGCCTGGCGGATGCGCTCGCGCAGGACACCATCGGCGATATGGCCGGTGGCGGCGAAGATGACCTCTACCCCACCGCCGGAAAGTTCCCATGAGCGCCCTCCCGGAAGACCCCGGTCGAAGACGACCGTGGCGCGCTTGCCCGTGCGAGCACAGTAGGTCCGCAGCCGCGCCACCAGTTTGGCCTCGTCGTCCGGGTCGTCTAGACGCAAGTCGGGCAGCCGCCCGATGAGATTGTGGCCGTCAATCAATAGTGGCATGGAAGACTCCGTTGTATCCTCTCAATAAGTCGGGGAAGGTGGGGCAAATTGCCAATTTGCCCCACGTTGGCCCCAGAATATTGAGATGATACACTCCGTTTCAATGAACAAATGACAGTAACTACCTATGTGCTCCAAGGCGGTTTGCAACCGCCGTCTTGGGCTAAAACGA
>CAYLPU010000160.1:0-7519 GCA_964385635.1 uncultured Anaerolineales bacterium | reverse complement strand
GTGGCTCGACCTCAAGATCCTTTGGCTAACGCTGGGGGCTGTGCTGAGGGGGAAGGGGGCGTATTGACAGGCAAGGATCATAGGGTATCATGGGTTGATTGATCCCCAGACGAAGCGGGCTGAGTTCTATCAACTGACGGCTGCTGCAAGGTCAGTACCAACTTATGCCACCCGATGCGGAAGGAGCCTGCCGCGTATCTTCTCAATATCCTGGGGTAAGGGCAGCGTAGGGCGGTTTTGCTAACCGCCACAGGGTCGGATAGCAAATCCGACCTACTCTCATCAACGACATTGGGTGAGTATGGAGAGAACAACGTCGAACAGCGTGTAGTATCCTGCGAGGATAGGAGGTGACGTATGGAGGAGCAGGCTACCGCCGTGATTGAAACCGTGCGGCGCTCTCTGGCATCCACGACGCCTGGTGAGGAGGCGCTGCGACGCCGGTTGTTAGAGGTACTGTTGGCACCGATGGAGCCACGCAAGATGACCTACGAGGAATTCCTGGCCTGGGCGGATGAGGACACGCTGGCCGAGTGGGTGGACGGGAAGGTGGTGATGTACAGTCCGGCTAGTGACAGGCATCAGGACATTTCCGGCTTTCTGGAAAGTGTGTTGCGCTCTTTTGTGGAAGTGCGCCAACTGGGCATAGTGCGGAGCGCGCCCTTCCAGATGAAGCTGGAGCATGGTCGGGAACCTGACCTGCTCTTTGTGGCCCAGGAGCATCTGGAGCGGCTTAAGGAGACCTACCTGGATGGCCCGGCCGACCTGGTGGTGGAGATCGTCTCACCGGAGAGCGTGGGGCGTGACCGGGGGGAGAAGTTCTACGAGTACGCGCGGGGCGGGGTGCCGGAGTACTGGCTGATTGACCCGCAGATGGAGTGGGCCGAGTTCTACCGTCTGGAAGAGGGACGGTATCGTGTGGCTTTCAGCGGCAAAGAGGGTGAATACCACGCTTTGGTGCTGCCCGGCTTCTGGCTGCGGGTGGAGTGGCTGTGGCAGGAGCCACTGCCCCACGTGCTGGACGTCTTGCGCGAGTTGGCTTTGATTTGAGCGAATGAGCCTATCAGCGGAGCCTTATGCGCTGTCCAACCTTGAGTGAGCTCCCATCCCCGCCGGGCAAGGCTGGCTGGCCCTTCGACACGGCTCCCTTCGGTAAGCTCAGGGCAGGCTCCTTCGACGTGGCTCAGGGCAGGCAGGACAGGCCATGGGCGAAGGAAGGCCCACAAAGTGAAAGAAACCGGGTTTTTGGGAAAAACCCGGTTTCTGAGAGCCGCGGGGCGACGTGGCCTTGATGCCTCACCAGCCTGGATGAGCGCTGAAGAGAACTCGGCTAATCAAGCATCTGAAAGCCCATAGCGCGTTCTTGTTGCGGGAAGGCAAACGACATAGCATCTATCAACGGGGCAACCTCAAGACGCAGGTGCCTCGGCACAATGAGATTGTTGACGAGTTGGCCCGCAAGATCTGTAAAGACGATATTCCTTTCGTGAGGTGAGCTATGAAGTACCGGGCGATTGTCAAACAAAGTGATGGCTGGTGGATCGGCTGGTTGCTGGATCTACCTGGCGTCAATGCTCAGGAAAGAACCCGCGAAGACGTTATTGAGTCACTGCGGATCGGCGCCCAGGAGATGCTGGCGACCCAGGTTCCCTTTGAGCCAGGCACCGCGATGATGGTTGTGGACGTGCCTGACCCGGCGTGGACCGCAGAACCAACCGGGTGCAATTCGGTTTAGTTGGATGACCCCAAATCATCACAAAATGACAGTCTGAGATGTCGCGAAAGCCTCAAAAAGCGCCATTGCTCTGTCGGTTTAAGCGATTTCGGACGCTTCTGCTGTCAATATGTCTGACCCGTTGATTGCGCCGGAGGTGAATCTCTGTGTCCTTTCCGAAGACTGTAAGCCATGAGTGACCTTGCCATCCGAGTCGAAAACCTGAGCAAGCAGTACCGCATCGGCGGCCCACAGGCGCGCTACAAAACGGTCCGCGAGTCACTGACCGAAGCGCTGCAGGCCCCCTTCCGCCGCCTGTCGTCCGTCGTCCGCGGCCAGTCGTCCGCTGCCTCCAACGAGACCTTATGGGCGCTGAAGGATGTCTCCTTCGACGCCTGCCCTGAGTTGAGTCGAAGGGTGCAGCGCGGCGAAGTCGTTAGCATTCCTTCGACCACGCTCAGGACAGGCATCGGCCGCAACGGGGCGGGGAAGACGACGCTTACTTCGACAGTCTCACCGCCACGAGTACTCGCGGTGGCAGTACAAGGCTCAAGGTTCTCTCCCGCATCACCGAGCCGACGGGGGGGGGGCGCCGAGATTCACGGCCGGGTGGGCTCGCTGCTGGAGGCATGTCCTGAGCGAAGCCTAAGGGTGGGCACCGGCTTCCACCCCGAACTGAGGTGAAGCACTACTCAAATAGAGGGAGTTGGCAATGAATACATTGCATAAACTAGAGGTTCTCAAGGATACTTACTCCGACGAGGCTGAACTGGATCTGATTCTAGGGAAGCTGTTGGACGTTGCTCTTAGTCAACATCGGCTGCGCCTGGAGCGGTATGAGCGAGATTTGCGTGAGTTTGAGGAATATCACGGTATGGAATCTGCGGCGTTCTATCCGCGTTTTGAGGCTGGGGAACTGGGTGATGCGATGGACTTCTTTGAATGGGCCGGCCTGTATGAACTTCGACAAGACATCATAGAGAAAATCCGGCGTCTGGAGATGGCTTTGTGATAAGCGCAAGCGATTACCTGACCCAAATCAAGACGATTATCGCCCTTAATCGCCAGGTGGTGCATTGGATGGTGGTACGTGAAGAAGCGCAAGGTGATATGGGGCTATTTCGCTATCGGCTCACGTTGCGTGACGGCGGCCTGTTGGAGATGTTCGAGCGTTTCCAGATCGTAGGAGAGAGATTGCAGATGACAAAGTATAGTTTTCACTGGCAGAGCGCCGATGGCGAGTTGCGCAAGCGATGGGACAACGCGGCCCACCACCCGGGGGTGCCGACACACCCGCACCACGTTCACGATGGCGCGAAGGCACGTGTGCGACCGCACGAACCGATCAGCGCGGAAGAGGTGCTGGCTATCATCGCAGCGGAAGCAGCCGAGTGAAGGGGCAATTTGAGCATGGCCGACATTGCTATCCGCGTCGAAAACCTTTCCAAGCAGTATCTCATCGGCGGCCCACAGGTGCGCTACAAAACGATCCGTGAATCGCTGACTGAGGCGCTGCAGGCGCCCTTCCGCCGTCTGTCGTCCGTCGTCCGTGGCCAATCGTCCGCCGCCTCCAGCGAGACCTTGAGTGGGCACCGGCTTCCACCCGGAACTGACCGGGCGGGACGCGGAGCGCATCTACCTGAACGGCGCCATTCCTTCGACAGACTCACCGCCACGAGTACTCGTGTGGCGGGGCTCGTGGCGGTGAGCTTGCCGAAGGATCGTGGCCTTTGCCGAGATCGAGAAGTTCCTTGACACGCCGGTGAAGCACTACTCCAGCGGCATGTACGTGCGCCTGGCCTTTGCCTTCGCTGCCCACATGGAGCCGGAGATCCTGCTGGTGGATGAGGTGCTGGCGGTGGGGGATAACTACGGACGATGAGTAAATCTGAGCAGGGACACGAAAAAGAATGATCTTCCCATTGAGATTAGTCACCATGCTCGACAGCAAATGCACGAGCGCGGAGTTGAGCAGGCTGAGGTCATCGCGGCTATCCGAGAAGGTCAGGCGGAGCCCGCCCACAAGAATAGAATCATGTGCCGGAAGAATTTTCAGTTTGATGGTGTCTGGCGCGGCCGACGGTATAGGATCAAACAGGTAGCGCCGGTTGTTGCCAAGGAGTCAGACAAGTTGGTCGTCGTCACGGTGTATGCTTCTTACTTCTGAGGAAGGAGAGCAAGATGATGAGAATCAGTTATGACCCGTCGGTTGATGCACTGTATATCCGATTCATAGAAGGGCCGGTTGAGTGCGAGGTGATACGCCTCAATGACCGGGTGGCAATCAATATCGGCCCGGAAGAACAGGTCGTGGGCCTCGAGGTTTTAGACGTCACCGAGATTCTGGCCGGACTCGCTGAGCGCAAGGTGCACCTTGAGAACCTTGTTCCGGCTTGAAGCTTGGAAACATCAACGTAAATGGGCAACAAATGAGTGACATCGCCATCCGCGTCGAAAACCTCTGCAAGCGATACCGCCGTTTAGCACTCTGTCAGGCTGACCGGTATCGTTGTTCAAAGCCCGTAACTACCTGCTGTGGCTCGACCTCAAGATCCTTTGGCTAACGCTGGGGGCTGTGCTGAGGGGGAAGTGGGCGTATTGACAGGCAAGGATCATAGGGTATCATGGGAATGTGGTAAGGGGGGAAAATCATGCGGCGAGCCTTAGTCTGTGGTGCCGGTGGGTTCATCGGCGGACACTTGGTGAAGAAACTCAAGCGAGAAGGTTACTGGGTGCGCGGCGTGGACATCAAGGAGCACGAGTTTGCGCCCACGCAGGCTGATGAATTCCTGTTGCTGGATCTGCGCGAGCCGGAGAACTGCAAAGCAGCGCTTTCTCTGGACGGTGGCGCCTTTGACGAGGTGTACCAGTTGGCGGCCGATATGGGCGGCATGGGCTTTATCCATTCTGCCGAGTGCGATATTATGCACAACAGCGCACTGATTAACATCCATACGATTGATACGGCGACACGGATGGGCGTGGGGCGCTATTTCTTCTCCTCGTCGGTGTGCGTCTACCGCGATATGCAGCCCGGCGAACCGGAGTTGACGGAGGCGGACGCCGTCCCTGCCCATCCCGACAACGAGTACGGCTGGGAGAAACTATACGCCGAGCGGATGGCCCAGGCGTATTCCCGGCACTATCCCATCAAAGTGCGGATTGCGCGGTTCCAGAATTGTTATGGCCCAGAAGGAACCTGGCGCGGCGGGCGGGAGAAGGCGCCGGCCGCCATCTGCCGCCTGGGGTCTCGCTGGAGAAGATGCGGCGGCTGGAGCCTCAATCGGTGCTGCGCAACCCCATCATCGTGGGAGTGTTTCGGGACCTGGGGAGCCGGTACATTGAACGGTTGGGCACAGGCATCCGGCGTATGGCTCTGGCGATGGAGGGGCACGGCCTGCCTCGGCCCGGGTTCGAGGAAGTGGGGAGTGAGTTCCGGGTGACGCTGATGGGGCCTGGCGAGCGCTTTATGGAGGAGGCAACAGTGCAGCCGGCCTGGGCAGAAGGCTTGAACGAACGGCAGGTGGAGGCGGTATTGTACGTGGGGGAGCATGGGCGGATCACCGCAAGAGAACACTGTGCTTTGGTAGGCATCTCGGATGTGACGGCATATCGGGATCTCAAGGACTTGTGCGAGAAGGAATTGCTGGTGCGGCATGGCAAAGGACGAGGCACATATTATGTCCTGGCCAGATGAAGGGTTTTTGAAGGGATTTGAGGGGATTAGCGGCTACAAATAAGGAACTCGAAGAGATTTGATCTGGGGATTTTGGCGGTGCGAGGGACTGGGCGGGCAACTCACTACGTGTTGGTACGCGATTAGTGCGCGATAGTGCGCGATTAGCCACCGCCTGGCCACATCGGGCGGATCAGCCGAAGAGGGTACGCGGAGTTAGTGGGTGTGTCTTCACCGACTGCAACACGGGACTTGGCAAACTAGTAGAAACGGGATGGGTTCAGGAGATTGGAAAGGGTCGTAGTCTACGCTATGCTGCAAGATGAGGCAATTAGGCAAAAAATGAGACGATTAGTGAGACGATTAGAGCTTTAGCGCAGCCACGAACCCTTCGCCCAGGCCCTTAGTCAATCTCAAGAGGGACCTCAGGACAGGTTTCACAAATTAACACGGAAAAAATTAGTGAAATTCGTGTAATTCGTGGCAAAAGACTATTAGCGAAATTCGTGTAATTCGTGGCAAAAGACTATTAGCGAAATTCGTGTAATTCGTGGCAAAAAAGGAACAGAGGTGTTTCATGGCCAATATTCTCTACAAAGAACTCTCCTACGCCATCGTCGGCGCAGCGATGGAGGTGCATCGCATCCTCGGTCCGGGCTTCCTGGAGACGGTGTATCAAAAAGCCCTGGCCCACGAACTGACCCTGCGCGGCATTCGCTTCGAACAGTTCAAACGGTTGCCGGTGATCTACAAAGGCGTGCTGATACGTGAATACGAGGCCGACTTTATAATCGAGGGCCAGATCATCTTGGAGATCAAGGGCGTCTCTGCCCTACACCCCAGGCACGAGGCGCAGGCTCATCACTATCTTGCTGCTACCGGGCTGCGGCTGGCTATCTTGCTCAACTTTGGTGCCGAGTCTCTGCAGCAGAAGCGGGTGGTCAAGTAAATTCGCCCCGATTTTGGCCACGAATTTCACGAATTAACACGAAAAAAGAAAAAATTAGTGAAAATTCGTGCAATTCGTGGCAAAAACAATTCAAGAAATTCGTGTAATTCGTGGCAAAAAATATGACTGACATCGCCATCCGAGTCGAAAACCTGAGCAAGCAATACCGTATCGGCGGCCCACAGGTGCGCTACAGGACGATCCGGGAATCGTTGATCGAGGCGGTGCAGTCGCCCTTCCGCCGCCTGTCGGCGGTTGTCCGTGGCCAGTCGTCCGCCGTCACCAACGAGACGATCTGGGCATTGAAGGATGTGTCGTTCGAGGTGAAACGCGGCGAAGTCGTCGGCATCAGCGGGCGCAACGGGGCGGGGAAGACGACGCTGCTCAAGATCCTCTCCCGCATAACGGAGCCGACCGAGGGGTACGCTGAGATTCACGGCCGTGTGGGCTCGCTGCTGGAGGTGGGCACTGGCTTCCACCCGGAACTGACTGGGCGGGAGAACATCTACCTGAACGGCGCGATCCTGGGGATGAAGCGGGCGGAGATTGAGCGCAAGTTCGACGAGATCGTGGCCTTTGCCGAGATCGAGAAATTCATTGACACGCCGGTGAAGCACTACTCCAGCGGCATGTACGTGCGCCTGGCCTTTGCCGTGGCCGCCCACCGTTCGGCTGAGCGCTCACGCCGAAGCCTGGAGCCGGAGGTCCTGCTGGTGGGTTATGTTGGAAAGACGTCCAGATCTGTGAGAGTGAACTGAGGAGGTGGCAGCATGTTATTGGAGTACATTCAGACTGCACTGGAATGTGCCCATTATGAAATCATCGAAGATGAAGAACCGTTCTATGGTGAGGTACCATCACTAGCCGGGGTCTGGGCGACAGGTAAGAGCCTGGAGGAATGTCGCCGCAACCTGGCCGAGGCAATTGAGGACTGGGTGCTGTTTAGCATTGCGAAAGGATTACCGATCCCAGCTTTGGGGCAGGTTACTGTTCGCCTACCAGAGAAGGTGCCAGCCTAAATGCCACGTCTTACGCCTGTTTCACGTCGCGAACTGATTCAGCGTTTGAAAAGGTTGGGGTTTGAAGGTCCCTACACAGGCGGCCGGCACGAGTTTATGCTCCGAGGAGACCGCCGGTTGATTCTGCCCAACCCGCATCGGGAAGACATTAGCATAGACCT
>CAYLPU010000159.1:0-7576 GCA_964385635.1 uncultured Anaerolineales bacterium | reverse complement strand
TGGCGTCATGGGAGGGCAGGCGGGTCGATGCGTTCGCCAGGCAGTGGCTGGAGGCCTGCACCCAGGCTGGTGAAGAATCCCCCATCGCTCTCCGCGAGTTGGTCGCCGAGTTGCGACGTGCGGCGCGAGTGGGGAGCACCCCATTAGAGTTGGCGTTACGTGCGTTCGTGTATCTTTCGGACAAACGACCGACGGCCAAACGGGCGGCGCTGTTCGACCGTGCGCTGGACTTGCTGCTCTGGCAAGAGAAGGAGACCAGGTTGTTCGCGGTCTGCCGGGCGGCATTGGGGCAGGTGGCGTTGAACCTCCAGCAGGAGGAGCGCGCGACCGCGAGTCGCGAGGAGATCGTTGCTGCCATCGAGTCCGCGCTTCCCCCGCCTGAGGAGCGTCCGGCACGTGCGGCTATCCACGTCTTCCGTGCACTGACCGGCGAGCAGGGGTTGCTTCGTCCAGCAGGCTCTAATTGTTACGCTTTTGCTCATTCGCTCTGGCAGGCGTATTTGGCGGCGTACCAATTGATGGCCGTTGACCCCAGCACTCTCATTGAGCGGCTGGATGATCCGCGTTGGGCTGAGGTGCTGCGCTTCTACGCCGAACTCGGCGATATGAGACCGCTGGTGGCAGAGTGGGTGCGCAGCCCGGACGATATGTTCTACACGCGCCTTCGCGCTCTCAGTTCCTGGATCCGCGTGGCTCCAGAGGGTGCAGCCTGGCGCGACGGGGCGATGGCGGTTCTGGCCCGCGCTTTCCTTCAGCCCCGTCACCCCGTGCCAGTCCTGCAGGCGCTGGCGGAGGCGATGGCGGCCACTGGGCTGCCAGGCGTCACCTACTTCTTCAAACAAGCGCTACGACATCCCAGTGCTGAGGTGCGCGTTGCCGCTGTTCTGGGACTGGCCAAGGTGGCAGGGGAGGCAGACCTGCCAGTCTTCGAGGCTGCGCTGGAGGACCAAGACCCCGCTGTGTGCGAAGCGACTGTACGTGGGCTGGCGCACCTGGGAATTGATGCTGCAACGCGGCGGCTGGGACGGCTGTTCGTGGAAGGGGATGATGTGCTCAAACACGTGGCTGCCGAGGCGCTGGCTGAATGTGGGGAAGAGGGAGAGGTGTTTCTGCGCGAGGTAGTCGATTTCGAGGACGTGATGATCCGGCGGGCGGCGGTCTTTGGACTGGCACATTTGGGGGCGCGGGATTTGCTGGAGCAGGTGATGCGGGAGGACGATCAGTGGATCGTACGCTCGGCGGCATCGGCGGCGTTGGAGGAGTTGGAGGAGCAGGAGAGTGTCTTCGGCGTCGCGCCCCCGCCTGAGGTCGGGCAGTTGCCCTGGCTTATCTCGTGGGCAGCGGCCCAGGGCGAAGGGGTGGGGATAGGTGATGCGGCGCGGTGGATGCTCTGTCGCGCGTTGAGCGATGGGGATGTGCCGGTTCGCTTGGCTGCAGCGCAGGTACTGGCTCAGGTGGGCCGTCCTGACGATGTCGAGCCGTTGCGAGCCGCGCTGGCAGACTCCGATCAGGCTATCGCGAGCGTAGCGCTAGAGGCGCTGGCCGAGATTGGCAGGCGGTACGATTTGAGAGTTGAGTAAGTGAGTAGATATGAAGGGCGAGGTGTTACTTCGTGAGGGCGCGGATGGCATCGGCAGAGACTCCACTAACGCGCACCCGTTTCTGGCGCGAGGTGTGACCGGTGATGATCTCTACGTCCGTTGGTGAGACCCCCAGCCGCTTGGCCAGGAACTTGCGGAGTGCGTGGTTGGCTTTGCCCCTCACCGGCGGAGCCGTCAGTCGTACCTTGAGCGCATCACCATGTAGCCCCACAATTTCATCCCTTCTGCTCCTGGGCAGGACGCGCACCTGAAAGGTGCATCCCCCTTCTTTTTCGGTCACCCCCAACGTCACCCCAGCCTCCAGCGCTAAAACAGCGTCACCATAAATATCTGTAGCAGTTGCTCCGCCAACCAGAGGATGAGCAAAGCCACCATGGGGGTGAAGTCCAGGCCACCCATGGGCGGAATGTAGCGGCGCAGTGGGGCCAGTATTGGTTCGGTGATCCGAATCAGGAACTGCATCGCTGGGTGGTAGTGATCGATTCTGAACCACGGCAGCAAGGCACGGGCGATGAAGGCGAGAGAGTAGAGAGTGAATAGGACGTTTATCAGTCGCAGTAGAAAGTACATCTGATAGAGTTCTCCTGGTGAAATATTATTGGTGTCATGGTGAAACGGGGGCATACTGAAGGAAGATGGCACGTCCAATGCGCACTATCGTTGCCCCTTCCTCTATTGCGACCTCGAAGTCGTCGGTCATCCCCATAGAGAGGTGACACCAGTCGTGGGCCGGGAAACGGTCGCGCAGTGCATCGAGCAGGGCGCGCAGGCTGGCAAAGACTGGCCGCACGGTCTCTGGATCGGCGACGAGAGGGGCCATCGTCATCAGGCCCTGCACAGAAAGCCCAGGCAGTGTCAGGGTCTCCTCGACGACGGCGAAGAAAACCTCCCGTTGTGCTTTGTCTTGCTCCCAACCCTGCAAGTCAAACCCGAACTTGGCCTCCTCGCCGGAGACGTTGCACTCCAGGAGCACTGGCAGCGTCCGGCCGGCCTCCTGCGCGAAACGGTTCAGCCGCTGTGCGATCTTGAGCCGGTCTATGGAGTGGACGTAGTCGAACTGGGCCACGACTGCTCTCGCTTTCCGGCTCTGCACGTGACCCACCATGTGCCAGGTCGGTCGAGGGCCGGAGATGCTAGCGTGAACAGCAGGGATCTTGGTCATTCCCTCTTCGACGCGATTTTCACCGAAGTGAAGCACGCCGGCCTGGTAGGCGGCGATGACTGCCTCGGCAGAGCGGGTCTTAGTCACGGCGACCAATGTGACCTCGGTGGGATCGCGCCCGGCTCGCAATGCGGCCTCGGCCATGCGCTCCCGTACCTGTGCCAGGTTACGTACGATGTCGGTCATTCCAGCAACTCCATCACCACACCAAAGCGGCCGGTGCACCCGTGCTCGGCCCGGTGCGAGAAAAATTCGTCCACGTGGCACGCGGTGCAGAGACCAGCGTTCTCGATCTGCTCCACGCCCGCAGCGCGGAGTTGGGCCTGCACCGCAGCGGGCAGGTCGAGATAGGTCTGCCCGTCGGTGTGTCGCACTATTTCCGTCCCCGGTGGACACGCGGCCTTTACCGCTGCCACGACTTCTGGCCCCACCGCGTAGCAGCAGGGGCCGATGGTCGGACCGATGCCAGCCCACAGGTCGGCCGGGTCGCAACCCAGCCGCTCCGTCATTGTCTGTATCGTCGCCCCGGCAGTGCCCGCCACCACACCGCGCCATCCTGCGTGAGCCATTCCCACCACACGCCGCAAGGGATCGAAGAACAGGACTGGCGTACAGTCGGCGAAGCGCATCAGTAAGGGCACAGCGGGCGCGGTGGTCACCAGCGCGTCGGTGGCTGGCTGGACGGTGCCCAGGTGGGCCCGTCCGACTATCCCTACGCGCGCCCCGTGCACCTGACAGGTGCTGACGACTTGTTGGGGTTCCAATCCCAGCGCGCCCAAGGCCCGCCGGTGGTTCTCTTCCACCGCCGCCAAGTCGTCACCGACGGTGTGGCCCAGGTTGAGTGTGGCATAGGGTCCCTGACTCACGCCGCCGATGCGGGTCAGAACGGCGTGAGTCAGCCTCTCGGCTCCGTTCAGCCCGTCGAAGCGGTAGAGCACAATGCTGTCTGCATGCTCTCGTATCATTGCCCGTGATGAGTAATACGTAATACGTAACACGTGTATTGATTTGTCATTTGTTCATTTGTCATTTGCTCATTGTTTATTCCCAACCGAATCGTTGATGCAGTGTGTCGTGGAACTCGTCCATCGTCTCTTGGATGAGAGGATAGGCCAGCCAGACAGTCGCCAGGCCGAAAAGCGCACCGGTTAGCGTGCGCATTAAGGGCGTCGTCTCGTAGGGCGTGATGGGGAGGTTGGGCAGCAGCAGGGACAGGGCATACGAGAGGAACTGGCAACCGCCGTCCAGTGCCATCGGCACGATGCCGAAACCGATGTAGGCCCACCAGGGGAGCGAGCGCACGCGCGGACGCCCCAGCGCGTAAAGCAGTCCAAAGATGGCAAGCGCGCCATGGATGGCCGTGCATCTCTCGCAAAGGGCCATCTTATACCCCATGACCTCATTGCCGACGAAGGTGCTCGCACGTAGCGGGGCTTGCATCACGTCTATACCTGCCGATTCCATAATCTCTGGTAGTGTGTATACAGACTGCGGGCCGAACAGGAACCAGGAACGCTGTGGTAACTGATTGCACAGCGGTCGGTAGATGACATGGATGGCCATCGCTGGCACTTTGGCCCCCAGGTGCATCAGCACCGGGGCCAGGGTGGGGAGACCCACATAGAGAAAGGCCAGTGTGTTAAAGCCAGCCAGCCAGTGTTTGGAGATCCAGAAGACGAAACGGTCGGCCATGATAATGACCCGGTGTTGGCCCTCGCTCATCGGGGGCTGGGCTTCTGTCCTGCGTCGTTCTACCTCGGCCAGCACATCGGCTGTGCCTGGTTGTCCGGTGTTGTTGTGTTCACCCATTTGTGACATCCTGGCGAAGGTTCCAGGCCTGACCTTCGTGGAGTTTCATTATAACACAAAAGGCCTATCCGACAATAACAACCCCGTTTGCTGGCAACAGCAAACGGGGTTCTGACGGCTACGATCTGTGCAAAGCCTGATCGCGATCTGCAGTACCTATCCGAGTTTCTCCTTGAAAGCCGACGTGAGCGCAGGCACCACCTTGAACAGGTCGCCGACGATGCCGTAGTGCGCCAGTTTGAAGATCGGCGCTTCGGGGTCCTTGTTGACGGCGACTATGATCTTGCTGGTGCGCATACCAGCCTGGTGCTGGATCGCGCCTGAGATGCCGCAGGCGACGTACAAATCGGGGCTGACCGTCTTGCCGGTCTGGCCCACCTGATACTCATAGGGTATCCATCCAGCGTCCACGGCAGCGCGGGAGGACCCCAGGGCAGCCCCCAGCACCTGGGCCAGTTCGCGCACGGGCTCGAAGCCCTCCGGCCCACCGACGCCGCGCCCGCCGGAGACGATTGCGCCAGCGTCGGCCAGGCTCACACCTCCCCTGGTTTCCTGGAACCCAGTCACCTTGGAGGGGATGTCGTCCTCGGCCAGGACTGGCTCCACCCGGGTCACCTGACCGCTCCGGGCGGGGTCTGGCTCTGGCTTGGGGAAGGCGCGCACGCGGGTGGTGAAGATCTGCGGCCGTCGCTCAGGGATGGTGCACTTGGAGAGTAACTTGCCCGCGTAGATGGGGCGCGTGGCGACCAGTTGGCCGTCCTCGAACTCCAACGCGATGCAGTCGGCGATGCAGCCGGTGTCCAGTTCCACCGCCAATACGGGGCCCAACTCGCGCCCGCGGAAGGTCGCGCCGATGAGGACGGCGGTGGGCTCGGCTTCGCGAATCGTCTTGGCTAGCAGTGCGGCCTGCGGCTCGACGCGGAAGTCGGCCAGCGTCGCATCTTCGGCCAGGAGAGCCGTGTCCGCTCCGTGGGAGATGGCTTCCTGTGCCAGATCTGCTATCCCTTGCCCACCGAAGAGACAGGCGGTCACGCTGCTCCCCAGTTCGTCCGCCAAGCGACGGGCCGCGCCGACGGCCTCCCAGGAGGCGGCTGTGGGCTGGCCATTGAACTGTTCTATCCAGACAAAGATGTCGTTGCTCATTGCATCGCCTCCTAGATCACCTTCTCGGCCAGCAGTTTCTCGACCAGGACTGCGGCTGCTTCCTCGACCGTCTCGGCCTCGATGATTTCGGCCTCGCCCCCGCGCTCCGGTGGCTTGAAGACTTGTGGCCAGCGCACGCCGGAGCCAGCCGCACCCACTTTATCCGCCTCCGCGCCGATGTCGTCCAGTGTCCAGAGGGGATATTCCATCTTGGCCGCTTTGCGGATGCCGATGAAAGAGGTGTAACGCGGCTCATTGATGCTCTTGGTCGTGCCGATCACGGCGGGCAGCGAGGCTGACACTACCTGCCGTCCCTCCTCCAGCAGCCGCTCGACGGCGATGCTCTTTTCATCGGGGTCCAGTTCGGCGATCTTGATCACGTACATCAGCGAGGGGCAGCCCAGACGGCTGGCGACAGCCGAACCGGTTTGCCACGTCTCGGCGTCAATCGCCGACTTGCCGAAGAGGATCACGTCCACGTCGTCCATCTTCTCAATGGCTTTGGCCAGTACGTAACTGGTGGCGAGGGTGTCGGACCCGGCACAAGACTCGTCCCAGATGCGGATGGCCTCGTCGCAGCCCATCGCGACGGCGTGCTTCAGTGCCTCCAGCACTTCCTCCGGCCCCATTGAGATGACGGTGACCGTTCCGCTGTGTTTATCACGGAGCAGCAGTGCTTCCTCGACGGCGTACTCGTCCCAGGGGTTGATGATGAGTGGCGACTCACCCCAGGATACGTTGCCTGCCTCGTCCACCGACATTTTGGCTTCAGAGTCAGGCGTATGCTTGGTACATACTACGATGTGCAAGATACACCTCCTTAATTTTCTGGCTCTACGTGGATTAGTGGGATGCTCCAAGCGGGTGTGTCACCCGCGTCCCACATCTGGGGCGATGCAGTGCCTTAGCCCCACCGACGGGGGTGACACACCCCCTTCTGAGCGAGTTTACCCCACGAATCCGCGTTGACCCAATTTTCGTATCATCTCAATATTCTGGGGCCAACGTAGGGCAAATTGGCAATTTGCCCCACCTTCCCCGACTTATTGAGAGGACACCAATTTTCTATACGTTGGCAGCCCGTAGTGCAACATCTGCATTGCGCTGGTCTCACGTGTGCACGGCTTACGATTATAGCAGTAGGCCACCAATGTGCAAGTTGGCTGTCGTCCACCTTGCCTCTCTCTCGTGTGCGGCTATAATGGTTATATGGCCCGCAAGCCTGACCGTCGTCTGCTCATCACCTTCCCGGCCGTTGTGTTCCTCGCTGGGGCTCTCGTTCTGCTCCTCCGCCCCAGCGCCACGACGTATCTCGACCTCCTGCGCCAGGGAGATGAGCATGCAGCCAGGGCCGAGCGCACCGGTGCCGTCGCTGCTTACCGGGAGGCTGCCCGCCTGCGGCCCGGCGATCCGCTTCCCTATCTCCGGCTGACCCAGGTCTATCTGGATTGGGGCCGCACTGACGAGGCGCTGGCTGCCGTCGCTGAGGCCGAGCAGTTGGGTGCAGAGGAGGCGGATGGTCCGACCACGCTCACCGCAAGCCTGGAGCGGCTGCAGGTCGCGATCTACGCCGTGCGCGCCGATTGGCCTGCTGTCGTTGAGCACGCTCAGCGACTGCTGGCCCTCGCGCCCGCCGACGGCTCGACTGGACTCGCTGAGGTGCTGGGCGATGCCGAGACCATCCGCCACACCCTCGCCCGAGCCACCGTTGAAATGCGGGAGTGGGACGCAGCACGGGCGGAGTATGGGAAGTTGTTGGATGTTGACCCCACCGACCCCGTGGCCCACGAGATGCTGGGGGCGCTATTGCTCGGCGATGATCCCGTCGCCATCCCACATCTCTTCGCCGCTCGGACCGATT
>CAYLPU010000158.1:0-7662 GCA_964385635.1 uncultured Anaerolineales bacterium | reverse complement strand
AGAGGAGGTCAACTTCACACAGTGCCTACTGGTGCAACTTTTGGGGTAAATATCCCACAAATGTCGCTGAGCAAGGGTTCTTTTGCTACAAGAGCAAGCGCAAGTCGGCGGGGTACCGAAAGAAGCTGAACTGGCTGGAGCAGCGCTTTTCGGAGGGCATGCGGATAAAGATTCTCTACGAGGGCAACAGGTCCGCGGGGTTCATCGAGTACATCCCGGGTGAGTTTGCCTGGCGGGCTGTCAACGCCGAGGGTTATATGGTCATTCACTGCTTATGGGTAGTGGGCAAAGGCAAGGGCAAAGGATACGGCTCACGTCTGTTGGCCGAGTGCGTGCAAGACGCGCGGAACCTGGGCCAGCACGGCGTGGCTATGGTGACCAGCAGCCGCGTCTGGTTAGCCGGCAAAAAGATACTCCTCAAGAACGGATTCGAGTCAGTGGACGAGGTGGCGCCGTTCGAGTTGCTGGTGAAAAGGTTTGACGAGACCCCGCTCCCCACCTTTCCCAGGAATTGGGATGAGCGGCTTAGTCGCTATGGTTCAGGGCTGACGGTTCTTCGCGCCGATCAATGTCCCTACATTGAGGATGCGGTGAAGGGGGTCTTGGAGATCGCCAGTGAAAGGGGAATAGAGGCCCAGGTGATCGAACTGACAAGCGGCCGGGAAGTGCAAGATTCTGCGCCGTCGCCTTATGGTGTCTTTAGCATCGTCTATAATGGAGAACTGGTGGCCTATCACTATTTGGGCAAGAAGGAGAAAAAGAGACTCATTGATCTCCTGGACGAGGGATAAGGCTGTTCCAGAAAAATAATCATCCCAGTGTCATTCTGAGCGAAACGCAGTGGAGCGAAGAATCTCACGCCACAGCACCCAAACCGCCTGTCCAAGGCGAGATTCTTCACTACGCTCAGAATGACAGGCTTATGACCTGGGATGCTTTGAATTCTAGTACATCAAGGAGGCTATTCGCAATGGAATGTTATGAGAACTACCCACGCTCGCTCGTCGTTTTCAATCTGCTGTTTGGTCTGGCAGGGGTTGCCGTCGGCCTGATAGTCCTGGCCCAACTGGGGACCTGGGCTTGGGCGGGGTATCTGGCCCTCTATCTCCTGGAGATGGCTGCGGTGCTGGCCTTTGCCTGTACACGCTGCTGCTACTACGGCAAGAACTGCGGCACGGGTTACGGCAAACTGTCTGCTCTTTTGTTCAAGAAAAGGGCAGAGGAGGAGTTTCATAAGGCCACGTCCCACAAGGTGGCGGGAATACTAATGCTGGTCACTTCTCCACTGCCTATCCTGGGCAGCATCGGTTCGCTGATAGTCGGTTTTTCACTCTACCGGCTGTTCCTGTTCCTGGTTCTGATCGGCCTGACGGTCGCCGGCTTTGTGACCCGCCCCAGTCTCGTGTGTGGACATTGCAAACAGGGAGAGAGCGGCCGTTGTATGATGGCCCCACAGAGAAAGGATGCACTCATTGCAGGAAACGCTACATCTGCCCCGGCAGCGCGGCCCGCTAATCACGCGACGCGAAACACGCATCAGGGAGAAAACCAATGAGCATCCTGCAACGATTATCGTCGGCCGCGGGCGACCGTAGCGAGTCATCCAACAAGGCCGTGGCCCGGGAGGCTTTGGGGCAACCCGATCTGCTGGACGAGATAGCGGTGGGATTGGAGTGGGACGACCGCAAACTGGTGGGCGACTGCGCCGAAGTGTTCACCGAGGTGGCCAAGGAGAATCCGGCGCTGGTAGTACCTTACGTGGACCGTATCGCCCCACTCATCAGCCACAAGAACACGCGGGTGCGCTGGGAGTCCACCCACGCCCTGGCACTGGCGGCATCCCTGGTGCCGGAGCAGATTGCGCCCTTGCTGCCTGACCTGGTGGCCAAGATCAAGAAGGACAAAAGCGTCATCGTCCGCGACTGCGCAGTGCTGGCATTGGGCGAATACGGTCGTTGCGGACCGGAGACAGCGCGGGAGGTGTTTCCCCATCTGCTGCGGGCGCTGGAGGTGTGGGAAGGCAAACACGCTAAACTGGTGCTGGAAGCCATGAGCAAACTGATAGAGGTGGAACCGGGGCTGGAGTTAGAGGCGCGGGCTGCAGCCCAGGGTTGCCTGGACCACCGCCGGGCCAACGTCCGGCGGTTGGCTCAGAGGTTTGTGCTTCAATAAAAAGGGAGACAAAAATGACAGCCGAAGTCACCAACTGGCTGCTGGATTCCGACGAACCCTGGACCCGCTACCGCACGCTGGTAGACCTGCTCGACCAGCCCGAGGACAACGCGGAGGTGCAAGCCGCCCGCGCCGAGATGCTGGCCCACGGCTGGGTTCAGGAAATGATCGCCGAGGCCGCCGCCTGGCCCGGCTATGCCCTCAAGCGGCACAACGACGCCAAACACCCCATCTACAAGTTTAGCACGCTGGCCGATTTCGGCGTGCGAGCCGACGACCCCGGTATGGCCACCGGCATCGAGGCCGTGATGGCCCACCAGTCGCCGGAGGGAGCCTTTCAGCTCACGATGAATATCCACGAGCGGTATGGTGGAACCGGTGAGGACACGTGGACGTGGATGCTGTGCGACGCGCCGACGCTGCTCTACGCCCTGCTGTCGATGGGCCTGGGGGACGATCCGCGCGTACAGCGGGCGGTGGGACACCTGGTCGGATTGGTAGACGAGAATGGCTACCGTTGCGTCGTCGCGCCGGAGTTGGGCAAATTCCGGGGGCCAGGGCGCAAGGCCGATCCCTGCCCCATCGTCAATGTCTATGCACTGAAAGCACTATCGCAAGTGCCAGAACTGCTGGATAGCCCCGCCACGCGCACCGGCGCCGAGATGCTCCTCTGGCACTGGGAGCACCAGACCGAGCGCAAGATCTATATGTTCGGCATCGGCACGACTTTCCGCAAACTCAAGTACCCTTTCGTCTGGTACGACGTCCTGCACGTAGTGGACGTGCTTAGCCGCTTCCCCTTCGTCCACGCCGACCCCCGCTTCCGGGAGATGGTGGAGACGGTCACCGAGCAGGCCGACGAGGAGGGCCGCTACACTGCCGGCTCAATGTTCCGCGCCTGGAAAGGCTGGTCCTTCGCCGACAAGAAGAAACCTTCGCCGTGGCTCACTTTCCTGGTGCTGCGTATACAGCGGCGGATGGCAGTCACTGCGTAACCTCGACCTTCTTGAGGTCTGTAGAGCGCCAGAGAAAAGGACACCTGGGGTCTTACCGGCTAACGGCTAACCTCAGAGCGGCAACCAGGTGCCGATGCCTTGCTCCAAAGCCCGACGGTAGATCAGCGGCGCGGTGGCCATGTCGTCCAGGGCCAGCCCTAAGTTACAGGTCATTGTACGCTCGGTGGGGGTCTCGCGTCCCGGCTTGCGCCCAGTGACCAATTCCCCCAGATCGGCGTAGATGGGCGGGATGTCCTGGAAGTAACCGACCTCCCTGTAGTGCTCCAGTTGGGGCACGTCGTCGGTGCAGAACTTGTCCACCTCATGCATCGCATCTGAGTGCCAGTATGAGTCGAAGTCCACCAGCGACGCGAAAGCCCCGGCCTCGAACCAGCCCGGCTTGATGGTGGCATGCGGCACTTTCAGAATAGGCCCCGCCGTGACCACGATGTCGCAGCCGGCCATCGCCTGCTTCGGCTCTTGCACCGGCACAACCTCCAGTCCGAACTGCTCGCTCATCTCCCGCACGTACCGCCGCTGAGCGTCGGGGTCTACGTCGTAGGCCAACACCCTCTTGAGCGGGAAGAGTACGTGCAGCGCCTCAAGGTTGCTGCGTCCCTGCACGCCGCAGCCCAGGATGCCGGCAACCTCGGAATCGGGGCGGGCCAGGTACTTGGCTGCTACAGCGGTAGCCGCGCCGGTGCGCTTGGCCGTGATCCACACACAATCCATCACCGCCAGCGGGACGCCCGTCTCGGGGTCGTTGAGAATGAGCAGCCCAGTGATGTACGGCAGGCCACGTTTGCAGTTCTCCGGGTAACCGCTGACCCATTTCATCCCGGCGGATTCGAGCGCGGGGATGTAGGCGGGCATGGCGTGGATGAAAGCGTCGGGCATCGTGTGGATGCCTGGCTTGGGCGGCATCTCCACCCGGCCCTCACCCTTCTCGCGGAACATCTGCTCCAGCGCGATGATGATCTCAGCCATCGTCAGGCCAGCGGACACTACGTCGGCCTGGGAGAGATAGAGAAACTTGTCAGACATCAAACACCTCCTTGCTATCGTTTCCTGGAGTAGCCAAACGAGCCCAGCAGTTCTCCCATGCCCCAATACTGCCCGTTCAGGAAAGCGAACGGCCTGGCCTTGGCCAAGTCGAGGCGGCCGCGCTCGTCGAGCACGCTCTCGTCCATCTGCACCGCCACCACTTGTCCGATGAACAGGTCGTGGCTGCCCAGCGAGAGTACCTGCTGCACACGACACTCAATGTTGACCGGGCACTCGGCGATGACTGGCACCTGCACCTCGGTCGCAGGAGCCTGGGTGAAGCCACAGGCCGCCCACTTGTCCTCATCCCGGCCCGACACTATCCCACAGTAATCCACCCACCTGGCCTGCTCCACGTTGGGCAGGTTGACCACAAACTCGCCAACCTCCTTGATCAGCCCATGCGAATGACGGCTTGGCCGCACACCGACACCCACTAGCGGCGGTTCCGAACAAAGCGTGCCCACCCACGCCAGGGTGATGATGTTGGCTCGCTGGCCAGTGCCACAACTGACCAATACCACAGGCACCGGATAGAGAACCGTCGCTGGCTTCTTAGTGACTTTCACCATCTCTCCAACCCTCCTCGTAAGATAGTCGGTAAGAGTTACAGTATACTAAATCCAGGTGAACAGGTCAAACGAGCGTATTCCCCAACTACCCCAACATCCCCCGGATGATAATATCTACGGCCTCATCCTCATCCAGACCGCGTGCCATCAGCGTCTCCAACTCATTCTTGCTGACGCTGCCAATCGCCGCTTCGTGGGTCACCCGCGCCCGATCATCGCGCACGACGACGACCGGCACATTGCGCGCCGTCGCCTCCCCGCGCACAATCTCGGTACAGTCCATGTGCCCCACCGCGCCGGGCGCGTTTCCTTCTGCGGTGGTGTAGATCTCGCTGGTGGCCCGGTCACACACCGCAACCCGCGTCTTGGTCAAACCACGTGCCCCCTCTCCGTTGAGCCGCACCACTTCGTTCACATAGATTTCATCCTCGGCCGATCCGTAGGCCTTGGTGACCAGCTCGACCACACCCCCGGCGACTACGTCTACCTCGAACTGGATCTCCAAGCGCCCCACCCGACCGTGTACCAGGCTGAACTCAAACTCCAGCCATCCCCCCTCGTCCACTTGCGCATATGTGGTGGGCAGCACCTCAATGCCGCCGAGGGAGCCATGATAGTGGCCTTCGCTGTAGCGCATCGTCGCGCCCGGCCCGACGTGGATATGCGCGTGCATAACGTGCTTGAGATTCACCGCGTTGGGGAAGGTACAATGCGCCAGAAAGCCCACCTCCGCCCCTTCCCCGATCTCAAACTCGGAGATGATCTCCTGCAGACCCTCAGCGGGAATCATCCCGAAGCACAGATGTACAGGATAGTCAACTTTCGTACCCGGCGCGACCGTGATGCAGGCACGCACACCATGCTCCCGTTCTTCCGCCTCAATGTTCACACCTTCGACCTGATTGACCGCCAGTACCTGATTGCCGCTGATGACGGCGCTGGCGACCCGCGGTGTCTGCAAGACGTCTGGCTTACCGCCAGCCTGCTCGTATGCCTTGAGGATAGCCTTGAACTCCCGGGCCCAGGCTGGGTCGCGCTGCTGCAAGATAGAGGACTTAACGAGAGAAGGTGAATGATTACTCATCGCATACCCCCTCGGCAACCACGCGCTGATAGGTGCCGCCAGCCTCCGCCCCCCAGGGTTGGCTGCCCAGCAGGTTTTCGTGTGGCCGGCACCGCCGCGCGAAGTACTCGCGCACCTCGGCCGGCGTGCCGGTGTTGACGACCGTGCCACCGCACATCAGTGAGGCCCTGTCGGCCACATCAGCCATCTCGTCCCTGTGCGTGATCAAGAGAACAGACGTGCCCTCGTCCGCCATACGGCGAATCAACACCGTGATGTCCTCAATGCACAGCACATCAATCCCCGAATCGGGCTCGTCGAGGATGGCCAACCGAGGCCGCATCGCGTAGACCGCCGCCAGCTCAATCCGCTTCCGCTCCCCGCCGGAGAGAGCACTGTTGACCATGCGACCCATATAAGCCAGAGGTGAAAGCGCCACATTCAACAACGCCTCCTCAATCCGCTCCCGCGACGGCTTCTTCATCCCCAGCGCCAGGTAGTCAGCCACAGGCAGCCCCTCGAAGCGGGCCGGCTCCTGCCAGGCCAATGTCAGCCCTAGCCGCGCCCGTTCTGTCACCGAGAGGCCAGTGATGTCCTGCCCGTCAAGAACAATACAGCCCCGCTGAGGCTCATATCCGCCAGCACCCATCAACGTGAGCGCCAGGCTGGTCTTGCCTGAGCCATTGAGACCCAGCAGGGTATGCACTTCACCGCGCTGGACAGCCAGGTTGACCCCTCGCAGCACCTCCGCGCCAGGCCGCTGAACCCACACGTCCTCCATCTTCAATAACACGTTGTGTTCCTCCATAGGGCGGCCTCCTGCCGCATCTAACATAAGACGTGATGACATCCCGTGCTACAAAACTCTCGCAAACAGCGCAAATGTTGCGTGGCAATTCTATATCACTTTCATTATACCATTCGTGTGTGATTCCGCAATTGCTGTCTCCGCGTTGGCAGTCCTGGCCGTTGAAAGGGAGCCACAGAACTGTTGCGATTCCTCAGTCGCCTTTGAGACTTGTCATGGGACAGATCAAGAGTATAATACTCAGGACGGCGAGAAGCAGAGCACTGGTCATACCTGGAGTAGAACAAGAGCCATGTCCACCCGGAACCCGTTAATGCACCCAGAGCCCAGAATACTCGGTCAGCGGTTCAGTGCGTGTAGAAGAGTGGCCTGCCTGCTGTTACCGGCCCTGCTCGCGGGTCTGATCACCACTTGCCACAACTCCCCCACAGTGACTGAGCAAGTCACACCGCCTTACCTGCGAATGCGCCTCTGTGCAGGGGAAGCACAGTTGCAATGGTCAGACGCTTCCGAATGGATAACGATGGACGGAGAGATCAGCATTGAGGGTAGTGGTCAGATCGTAGCGGATGCGGCAGAGGGTGCTCAGTTCTGCCTTGGTGATGGCAGCACGCTCGAACTGGCACCCAAAACCGCGATAGAGGTGCGGAACCTGAGCATCTCCCCCCGCCTGCAAGTGACGTTACGGGATGGAAGCCTCCTGTTTGAAGCTCAGAACACATCATACGAGTTCGTCGTGCCCGTTTGCACAGTGACGCTCTTGAGCGCTCGCTCTCGGTTCAGGATTGAGATCAACGATGTGATGACCCACCTGGTAGTCGAGGAAGGAGGCATAACCTGCGCTCCTGCATTGCCGCGCGCGCTCCTCGCTTGCTGGGAGATGTATGCAGTGCCAGGAGAAGAGCCAGAGGTCGCCGAGTTCTGTGATGCCAGTGGGACGGCTACTGTCTCTGCGCTGACCCCCTCACCGAGGCCCGTCACGAGCCCCACCGCCCAGGAGTTTGAGCC
>CAYLPU010000157.1:0-7811 GCA_964385635.1 uncultured Anaerolineales bacterium | reverse complement strand
GGGCTTTTCGGTGTCCCAAAGTCTGCCCGACATTATAAATGCGATTGCCCTGGGGCAGAGGGTGTCTGTGCGGGTCTTGTGCGAAAAACTGGGTGTTTTTCATTGCTGTACCTCACGAAAGAAGTCTACCGAGATCTGTCGAATTTGTGCCCAGGGGCACGGCGAACGAGCACGGGCGAGACAAGAAGTGCGCCCTGGAGGGCAGACACGTGGGCCTGCCCCTACCCCGGATTATTGAGAGGATACCTTGCCTGGATCAGGCTACGGCCGATATACTTGACGAGGCAACGTTGCCAGATTGACATCTCCTATTCAACGTGAGATAATACCCCCACTGGTCAGGAGGAAAGTGCTGTGAATCGCGTAGATGTGGACGTCATCCTCGAACAGGTGCGGGAAGCACTAGCCGAGGGGAACTGGAACCAAGCCGCCGCGCTGGTGGAAGCGCTCCGGCCACCCGACCAGGCCGACCTCTTCGGCGAACTGCCCCCCACCGAACAAGACCAACTCCTGCCGCGCCTCGATCTGGAGGACTCCGCCGACATCTTGGAGGAGCTGGAGGAGGAAGAGGCAGCGGAAATCGCCGCACGCCTGAAGGTGGGGGAACTGGCTCGCATCCTGGATGAGATGGAGCCGGACGAGGCAGCCGATCTCCTGGGCGACATCACGCCGGAGCGGGCGGCCGAGGTCCTGACCGTGATGGAGGAGCCCGGGGAGGTCCGCCCGCTGCTGATCCACGCCGACGAGAGCGCCGGCGGCCTGATGACCTCCGCCAGGGTTATGCTCCACAAGGAGATGACGGCTGAGGGAGCCATCGCCTATCTGCGAGCGGTCGCGCCGGAAACGGAGAACGTCTATTACCTCTTCGTCGTGGATGAGGAGGTCCGGGTGGTGGGCGTGGTCTCCCTGCGGCAATTGGTCGTCGTCCCTCCCTGGACCCACGTCGAGGAGATTATGGACCCCGACGTCATCACCGTGCGGGCCGACACCGACCAAGAGAAGGCGGCTCGCCTGATGGCCCGCTACGACCTGCTGGCCCTGCCCGTCGTGGACGACACGGGGCGCCTGCTGGGCCTCATCACCCACGACGACCTGGTAGAGGTGCTGGAGGACGAGGCAACGGAGGACATCTACCGGTTGGGTGGCGTGTTGGAGGAGCATCCCTCAGACATATCGGTCCCCGCCGCCCTGCGGACTCGCCTGCCCTGGCTGGTGCTCAACCTAGGTACGGCGCTGGCCTCCGCCACCATCCTGAGCCTCTTTGAGAACACCATCGCCAGCGTGGCTATCCTGGCCGCCTTTTTTCCCTTCGTCGCTGGCGTCAGCGGCAGCGCCGGCACCCAGACGCTCACCGTCACGGTGCGCGGGCTGGCCCTGGGCGAACTCAGCCCCCGCGACGGGCTTCGCACCCTGGGCCGGGAGGCGCTCATCGGCCTGTCAAACGGCATCGCCATCGGCGGCCTGATTGCTTTCGTCGCGCTGATATGGAAAGGGACGCCGATGCTAGGGGTCGTCGTGGGGCTTGCCACTCTCCTAAACATGATCGGCGCAGGCATCGCCGGTGCACTGGTCCCGGTGACGATGCAGGTTCTGCGGTTCGACCCGGCCCTGGCCTCCCCTATCCTGGTCACCACCATCACCGACACCTGCGGCTACTTCATCTACTTAAGCCTGGCCACGATGGTTTTGCCAAGGCTGATATGAGCCACCGATCGCTTTCCACAAGTAGGGGTAAGATGACCTCATCACTACCGCCGCCAGTCGTCGTCACTTCTCCGCCACAACTGGCGGCGCTGGTGGAGGCTCTCTCCGACCAGCCTGCCATCGCCGTGGACACCGAGTCCAACTCCCTCTACGCCTACCAGGAGCGCGTGTGCCTGATCCAGTTCTCCATCCCCGGTGCTGACTACGTCATGGACCCACTGGCCGGCCTGGATCTCTCGCCGCTGGCTCCTATCTTCACCGACCCTGGGGTACAGAAGGTTTTCCACGCCGCTGAGTACGACGTGATGTGCCTCAAGCGAGACTTCGGCTTTCGCTTCGCCAATCTATTCGACACAATGTGGGCCGCGCGCATCCTGGGCTGGCCCCATGTGGGACTGGGTGACGTGTTGAAAGAGACCTTTGGCGTGCGCACCAACAAGCGCTACCAGCGCTACAACTGGGGCAAGCGCCCCCTGGAGCCAGAGGCACTGGCCTATGCCTGCCTGGACACCCACTATCTGTTGCCCCTCCGCCATCTCCAGGCCGACGCACTGATGCAGAAAGGACGTTGGGAGGAAGCGCGGGAGATTTTCGACCAAGTCGCCACCTCCGAGCCTGTGTCCCACGCCTTCGACCCGGAGAGCTTCAGGCGCGTCAAGGGAGTCCGTGATCTGACCGGGCACGAGCAGGCAGTGTTGCGCGAACTCTACGTCTGGCGCGACCGGGAGGCCCGTCGCCATGGCCGTCCTCCCTTCAAGGTGCTCAACGACCGCGTACTGGTTGCATTGGCCCAGACCCGCCCTCGTACACCAAAAGAGTTGGCCGATGTGCCTGGCCTGAAGCCCTACCACGTGCGCCGGTACGGAGAGCGCATTCTGCGGGCACTTGGGCGAGGGGTGCGTGCCCGCCCGCCCGAGCCACCTCCGCCACCCCGCCGCCATTCAGAAGCGGAGGTGGCGCGTTTCCAGGCGCTGCGTGCCTGGCGTAAGCAGGTGGCAGCGGAGCGCGGGGTGGACGTTGACGTTATTGTCAGCAACACCGTCTTATGGGCGCTGGCCGAGCAGAATCCTCGTACCATCGGGGACTTGACCCGCTTCGAGGGACTGGGCCCTTGGAAGCGTAGGACTCATGGCAAGGCAATTCTGAAGATACTGGACGTTGGTCACTGACTATTGAGCATCAAGTACCAACATCAAGCATAACAGCGAGGTAAACCTACCTATGGAGATACATTTCCTTGGCGCTGCACAGACGGTGACAGGTTCTCAGCATCTTATATCGGTCAATGGGAGCCGCATCCTGCTGGAGTGTGGACTGTTCCAGGGGAAGCGGCGGGAGAGTTTCGAGCGCAACCGTTGCCTGCCCTTTGACGCCGCGAGCGTGGACGCGCTCGTCCTGTCTCACGCTCACATCGATCACTCGGGTAACATCCCCAACCTGGTGCGCAACGGGTTCCAGGGCTCGATCTACTGCACCTTCGCCACACGAGACCTATGCTCGGCGATGCTGCGTGATTCAGCCTACATCCAGGAGCATGACACCGCCTACGTCAACAAAAAGCGCGCCCGCAAGGGGCAACCGCCGATCGAACCGATCTACACCCACGCAGATGCAATCGCCAGCCTGGAGCACTTTGTCAGCGTGGGCTACGACCGGCCCGTGTTCATCGCGCCGGGAGTGCAGTGCACCTTCCTCGACGCGGGACACATCCTGGGCTCGGCCATCGTTCTGTTGGAAATCGAAGAAAGCCAACAGCGGACGCGGCTGCTTTTCAGCGGTGACCTGGGGCGGCGGGACATGCCGATCCTGCGCGACCCGACCCCCGCACCGCCGGCCGACGTGCTCATCATTGAGAGCACCTACGGAGACCGGGTACATCCGCACCACGAGCAGGCCGAGCAGCGGTTGCTCAATCTGATCAGCAAGACATACGCCCGTGGTGGGAAGGTCGTGATCCCTGCCTTCGCCGTGGGGCGCACACAGGAGATCGTCTACAGCCTGCACCGATTGGCGGGTAGGGATGCGGCAACCGTGCCCCTACCTGATGTGCCTATCTTCGTAGACAGCCCCCTGGCGGTAAATGTGACCGGGGTCTTCCGGCTCCACCCCGAATGCTACGACGAGGAACTGAGCACGTTCATCGCCCGGGATCGCCACCCGGACCCCTTTGGCTTCGACCGGCTACGGTATATCCGCAACACGGAGGACTCGAAAGCGCTGAACGTCCTCGATGGGCCGGCGGTCATCATCAGCGCCTCGGGAATGTGCGAGGCAGGGCGGGTGCAACACCATCTCAAGCACACCATCGGCGATCCTCGCAACGCAGTGCTGATTGTCAGTTGGCAAGCCCCGCACACCTTGGGGCGACGACTGGTCGAGCGGCAGAAGGTGGTAAAGATTTTCGGCCAGGAGTACCCTTTGCGAGCCCGCGTCGAGACCATCAACGGCTACAGCGCTCACGCCGACCGGGAGGGGTTGTTAGGCTGGGTGAAGCCCATCGTCCGGGACCTGCAACAGGCTTTTATCGTACACGGTGACCCCGGTCCGGCCGCTGCGCTGGCCGACGGGCTGAGGCAACTGGGTGTGCGAGACGTGGCTGTGCCGGAGCAGGGAGATGTGTTTCAGGTTGGGAGCAAGGAGAGTGAAGGAGGATGACCGATGAACCTGTGGCGCGAACTACCGCCGGGGCCTAACTGGCCCAAAATCGTCTACGTGGTCGTGGAGATCCCCAAGAGGTCGCGTAATAAGTACGAGTACGACGAGAAAGGCGGCTTCGTCAAACTGGACCGGGTGATCTTTTCTTCACTTCACTATCCCGGCGACTACGGCTTCGTCCCCCAGACGCTGCACCCAGACGGCGACCCGCTCGATGTGTTGGTAATGACCAACGAGCCAACTTTCTCCGGCTGCGTTATTGAGGCACGACCGTTGGGAGTCTTCCGCCTGGTAGATAAGGAGCAACTCGACGACAAAATCCTGGCCGTACCTCACACCGATCCACTCTTCAAAGGGTACCGCACACTCGAGGACGTGCCGCCGCACTTTCTGGACGAGGTAGCGCACTTCTTCAGCGTCTACAAAGATCTGGAAAGCGCCAAGGTCGTGGGCAAGGGATGGGATGGACTCGAGCAGGCCTACGCAGAGATCGAGCAAGCCGTGGAGCGATATCAGGTGGGCTTGAAGAATCTATTCGGGTGACAAGCCGGCTTGTCTCAACCCCACCACCTCGTAGACCTGGTCAGTCTGGCTGTGACCTTTGACCTGCACGTCACCGACGGACCTGGTCTCAATGTGGTCACTGACACGCTTATGAGCCTCGGCGCTGATGAGAATCTGGCCTGGCCCTGCCAGGTCAGAGAGCCGACACGAGAAGTTGACGCAATCGCCGATAGCGGTGAAATTCTGCACCACGGCTGAGCCGATGTTGCCCACCACCGCCTCACCGACGGCGATGCCGATGCCGAAATGAAGCCGCTCCCCCTCGTCCACCTGTGCGTGGTGCTCACGCATAGCCTGCTGCATCGCCAGCGCCGCACGCACAGCTCGCAGGGTGTGATCCTCCTGTGGCTCCGGGGCGTTGAAGATGGCCAACGCGCTATCACCAACGAATTTGTCCAGCGTACCCTCCTGGGCCAGGAGCGCTCCTGCCACCAGCGTCAGATGTTTGTTCAGTACCTCGATCAAGAACTCAGGCGTTGTTCTCTCGCTGAAAGCGGTAAACCCCCGGATGTCGGCATAGAAACTAGTGATCTCCTGCCGCACTCCTCCGAGGCGGACGCTTTCGGGGTTAGAAAGCAACCGCTCGACCACGGCTGGGGCTACGTAGCGCTCGAACGTTTCCCGGACGCGGCGTATCCGGACCTCCAACCGCCTTCGCTCCGTCAGGTCATCTATCGCGATCGTGACGCCAGTGGTCACATTGCGGCTATCCTTGAGAGGAGAGAGATTCATACGCAGCCAGACCAACCCGCGAGTGGGTAGTTCTGGCTGGACTTCGTAGGCCATCACCGGAGTCTCACTGTGTTTGACCAGCCTCAACAGGGACTGCAGATCGTCCCCCAGAGGGCGCAGAACCTGTTGGTAAGGGCAGCCAATCACTTCGTCGGCCCGAATGCCCAGAATGGCCTCAGCAGCACGGTTGAAGAGTGTCACCTTGTCTTGAATGTCGGTGGTGATGACACCGCTGGCTATGCTGCTGAACACATCGTCCATGAGGTTCTTCATCTCGGTGATAGCGGCCAGATTGCGGCGCACGCTGGCGAAGAGACGCGCATTTTCCACCGCCAACGCTGACTGATCGGCCAACGCGCTGAGAAAGACCAGGTCGTCGGAGTAGTAGGGTTGGCCTGAGCGCTTGGGGGCCAGCGCCAGCCAGCCACTCAGTCGCTCCCGGGTGTGCAGAGGTACGTAGACCACCGCTCCCAGCGCGCCCATCTGCATCCACTCGTCGGCCAATTCGGACGGCAACCCTCGCTCAGCCGGCAGGTACAGACACCCCTGGTGGTCCTGGAGGTGGCGTACCAGCGCACCGTCGGGCGCAAAAGTGACCGGGAACGAGGTGTGCTGTCCCTGCCCCAGAGGCTGCCCGATGTAATAGGCCAGGTCTGTGTCGTAAAGGCAGACCCACTGGCGAGCGGGATGTAGGCTCTCCTTGACCCGTCTACCCACCTCCGCCAGCACAGCATCCAGGTCCAACGTCTGGGTCAATTCGTGGCTGAAGTCCTGGAGCGTGGCCCAGTAGTCCACCGGTTCGCGGAAGAAAACGCGGTTCACCAACCGCTGTACCCAGTTCCGCAGCGGGTTAAAGAGCAAGATCAGCGTTAGGACGAAGAGGGAGAGCAGGATAGGATCGCTGGCACTGACCGCGAAAAAATGACTCAGGCCGTTGATGAGGGCGAAATAGGCCGCCACGATGAGGAAGGTCAAAGCCCCATAGGCCACGCCCTGGCTGAGAAGTCGGTCTACGTCCAGCAGCCGGTAGCGTAGAATGGCGTAGGCGATGGAGAGGGGAAAGAGGGTGAATAGCGGAGCGTAGAGAAGCGTGAGAAAAGGCACCGGCTGGCCCAGGACGTTGAGCAGTAACCAGGGCATAACCGGCAGGAAGGCCAGCGTCGCGCCCAGGAGAATGATACGACTCTGCTGCCGGACCAGCGGCGAGGGGGGTCTGGCCAACCGGTAGGCGAGCATGCTCAGCAGGAAGAGGATACCCGCGGCAGCGAAGAGGTAACTGTTGCGCCACTGGTTGATGTACTCCCAGGGCTGGGTGACATCGTAGACACTGAAGGCGGAGCGGAGCGCCAGGAACGTTGCAGGCAGATAGGGAAGCAAGCGCAGGATCGGGACGCGCCGCACAAGGCGTGGTTCCTGTGGAAAGACCATCGCGAGGTGCATGGCGGTGGCAGCCGCGAAGGGCACAGCCGCACACCACAGGATGGCCAGCCGGTGTGTGGTGTTGAGGTCAAAGATGCCACCGATCATCAACGCGGCAGCAGCACACAGGCCAGTGAAGACCTGCCCCGCCCTGCCCCAGCCCTGCACCCAGTAGACCCAGATGCCAATACCCAGGTAAGCCAGTCCCGCCAGGTAGGGGATGATGAAAATCAGGAACAGGTCTCTTAACGGGAAGCGGGCAAGGGCGATCTGCTCCTCCCGCAGAGCGCCGTCGGGACGAGCGACCGATACCTTTATGGTGTCGCCCGTCGCGTGCTCGCCCAGAATGGCCGCCACGTCAGCATACCGCTTCACCGGTCGCCCGTCAATGGCGACCAGATGATCGGGTTGTTCCAGTGGCGGGTCGAACTGCAACCGTGCCCATCCTCTGCCCTGCATGGGGCTGAGCACCAGCGTGGGTTCCAGCAGCATACCCAGGAAGGGCTCGCGCAACCAGTGCCAGGTCAGAACGTGGGTGACGAGGAAGGCAACCACAACGACCGCCAGCACGAAGAATATGATCACGCGCCCCAGGCGCGTCGCGAGGTTGGAATGCTTCCACCCGCACATCCTTTCCTCCCACACCTCATTATACAAGGAAGCGCGAGCGGAAGCAAGGGGCCGAATTGCCTCACTAAAAAGGTGACCCAAAGACAATCGTTGCCTCACGAGAAAAG
>CAYLPU010000156.1:0-7996 GCA_964385635.1 uncultured Anaerolineales bacterium | reverse complement strand
TATGTTGTGCTTGCCAAGGCCGCCCGGCGATGACCCTTCGGCAGGCTCAGGGCAGGCGTCGCCGGGCTACGGAGCTTCCGCCCGATGAATCGGGCTCCTGAACCCCGTTTACGGGGTGGTAGCTCCGTAGCCGGGGCACTTTATGCCCCGGCGGGGCTGGTCGGCGAGCGTGCTGGGCTTCTTTCGTGGGCCATTTGTCTTAGGTTGACGCGTATGATGTGCCACCCCCGTCGGTGGGGCTAAGGCACTGCCAAAAGCGAATCAGCGAGTTAGCGAGATGAACAAGACTCACCCAAAGGAAAAGGAACTAGCCCGCTTTGGCGAGGGAGATGTCAGCATAGTCGTGACGGAGCACCTGCGTTGGTGTGCTCGCTGTCGCAGCGCTGTCGCTGATTACCGCTGGTTGCAGGGGGAGATCGGAGCCACGTTGACGGCGGGGGCGGAAGCGGTGGCCGTGCCGAGGCCGAAGTGGTGGGCGGTGCAAGAACGTTTGTTCGCCAGCCGGCGACGGCTGGTCACGGGACGGCGTCTTTCCGCTTTCGCCAGCACCATATTGGCAGTCTGTCTCATGATGTCCGTCCCCAACTTCCTGGGCCTGGCTGTCGCGGCACAGATGTCACAGCCCGAGGTGGTGGTGGTCCCTGCACCGGTCACCGCCGCCGTTTCCGGCGCAAGTCTGGCTTCGATGGTCACGCCCACGCCGGTCATGTCCTGTGCAGACGCGGAGCCGTCGTCAACACCTGCATTTGTGCTCCCCCCTACGCCGCCGGCGCCTGAAACCTGAGACCGGGGACCTGGAACCGAATGAGCCAGGTGCTTCTCGCGCTCCGCTGGTACGTCGTTGTCCAGGCTTTTGGCCTGGCAGCGCTTCCGTTCTGCCTGCGTCTCTTCCGCCACCTGCCGGATCGCGGCTACGGTGTCTCCAAACCGTTGGGCCTTCTCCTGACTGGCTGGGTTTTCTGGCTTCTGACCACCTTTGGCTGGCTGCACAACACAGCAGGGGGCATCCTGGTGGGCATCGCTCTCGTTGCTGCTGCCGGTGCCGCCGTCTGGTTCCACTTCCGTCAACCAGCCGGCCAACCAACCAACCAACTACACTGGCGCACAGTCCTGGCTAGCGAGGCAGTGTTCACCCTCGCCTTCGCCGCCTGGTGCCTGGTCCGCGCTCACATGCCCCGTATCCAGACGGCGGGTGGCGAGAAGTGGATGGAGATCGTTTTCCTGCGCGCCATCCTGCGCTCCGACACCTTCCCACCTCACGACCCCTGGCTCTCCGGTTTTGCTATCTCCTACTATTACTTCGGTTATCTCATCATCGCCATGATCACCCGGTTGGCGGCTGTCCCGCCCGCCATCGCGTTCAACCTGGGCATCGCCACCCTCTTTGCCCTCACCTGCACGGGGGCCTTCAGCCTGGTCTACAATCTCATCGTAGAGGGGGACAAGGGGACAGAGAGACAGGGAGACGTTGCGAGCCAGCGAGTCAGCGAATCAGCGCAATCTTCGAAGGAGACTGGCCGTGGGACAGGATCGAGGGAGGGGGTTGCCATCCTGGGCGGCCTGCTGGGGCCGCTGCTCGTGGCCATAATGGGCAATCTGGAGGGATTGCTGGAGGTGTTACACGCCCGGGGTGTTGGCATGGCCCGCTTCTGGGCCTGGCTGGACATCCGCAGCATTGACACTGCGCCGGTGCCCTTGGCCCAGGGCAGTTGGGTGCCTACTCGTTTCTTCTGGTGGTGGCAGGCCTCCCGCGTGTTGCAGGACTACACGCCCTGGGGGGCGGAACAGCACGTCATTGATGAGTTTCCTGCCTTCAGTTTCATCCTGGGCGACATGCACCCCCACGTTCTGGCGCTGCCCTTTGTCCTTCTTGCCCTCTCCCTGGCCCTCAACCTGTACCTGCGAGTCGGCGAGTCAACGAGTCAGCGAGTCGGCGCATCCGCCGTCCGCCATCTGCCATTTACAACCTGGGAGTTCCTCGCCTACGCTCTCTGCCTCGGCGGCCTGGGCTTCCTCAACACGTGGGATTTTCCCATCTGCATCTTCGTCGTCGTCGCTGCCTACGCCCTCGCCCACCTACACACCACGTCTCACGTTTCACGCTTCACGTTTCACGTTTCACGTTTGACGTTTGACGTTTCACGCTTCACGTTTCACGCCTCACGTTCCACCCTCCTCTTCATCGCCCTCCTCGTCGCGGGTCTCCTCCTCTACCTTCCTTTCTGGATCGGCTTCCAATCCCAGGCTGGCGGCGTTCTGCTCAATCTGTTCAACGCTACTCGCTTGCCCCAGTTCCTGGTCATGTTCGGGCCGCTCGCCTTCATCGCCGCTGTCTTCGTCGCCGGCCAGGCGCGGCGGAGCACCGTGCGGGCCCGCGACATCGTCAGGTGGACCCTGGTTGTGGCCCTGGGCATCCTCGGCGCGCTGGTTTTCGTGCTGGGCCTCGCTGTACTTCTCATCCGGCTGGGTCTGATCTCCCCACAGGGAGCGGCGGCCTACCTGGCGGCCTGGTTGCAAGGCGGGCCTATCCCCGGCCTGGAGGACGTGGCTGGCGCGCGCTCTCTCATCTCGCAAAGTCTGCTATCCCGCTTGCTCAATCCCTGGACCGCCCTCGGCCTCGTCGCCCTTCTCGTTGGCATCGTACTTGTCCTGAAACAAGCGCAGAGCAACCAGCAACCAGCAGCCAGTATTCTCAATTCTCAATCCTCAATCCTCAATTCTCAATCCTCAATTCTCAACTTTGTTCTGCTCCTCTTCGCCACCGGCGCTCTTCTCGCCCTCAGCGTCGAGTACGTCTACCTGCGCGACACATTTGGAACCCGCATGAACACCGTCTTCAAGTTCTACTTCCAGACCTGGGTGGTGTGGGCTGTCGCTGGGGCGTACGCGCTGGCGCTCTTCGCCCGCCGGGGCCGGGGGTGGGTGGTGGTTGTTGTTATGTTTCTTATCGCCGCCGGATTGGTTTACCCTGCGTTGGGCATCCCTGCCCGTGCCCACGAGTATGGTGGCCTGCCCACGCTTGATGGTGCGGCCTACCTGGCCCAGGTGCAGCCGGACGACTATATTGCCATCGCCTGGCTCAACCAGAACGTCAGTGGCGCTCCGGTTATCCTGGAGGCTCCGGGCGATCGCTTCCGAGCCTACGCATACGAGGGCCGCGTCTCTGCCCATACCGGCCTGCCCACGCTCCTCGGTTGGGCTGGCCATGAGCATCAGTGGCGTGGGAGTTACGACGAGCAGGCCCGCCGCGAACTCGACATTGAGACCCTGTACACCAGCGTGGCCCTGGACGAGGTCTTGACGCTGCTCGATAAGTATGGTATATCCTACGTCTACGTCGGGCCCCTTGAGCGAGCGCGTTATCCCGCCGCTGGCCTGGCGAAGTTCTCCCAACTGATGGAGATTGTCTACGACACTGGTATTGTGATCATCTATCGCCGTCACCCTATCTCGAATGACCAGCCATGAGCCAACAACCAACCAACCAGCCAACTGATCAACTGACTAACCAGCCGGCCAACCCGCCAACCAACCAGTCCAACCAGTCCCTCTTCACCGTCGAGACTGCCCTGTGGATCCTCATCGTCGTCTGCGCGCTCGTGCTGCGACTGGTCCACCTCGACGCGGCGCCGCTTAACGGTCGCGAGGCCCACGAGGCGATGCTCGTCTGGCGGGCCGTCACCGGGCAGGGGATGCCGGCGGCGGGCTACAGCCCGCTGCTGTTCGCGGCCAACGCGCTGCTGTTTGCCCTCTGTGGCGCGAGTGATGCGCTGGCTCGTCTGTGGCCGGCCTTGTTCGGCGGTGCGCTGGTGCTCACACCGTTCCTGCTTCGGCGCCGCATCGGGCGTGTGGGTGCACTGGTGGCAGGGCTATACCTGGCCCTTTCTCCGGTGGCGCTCGTTGCCTCGCGCCAATTGGATGGCGCAGTGGTGGCGGCCGTGGGCGGGATGGCCTTCCTGGGCGGGCTGGTCCGTTTCTTCGACACCGAAGATCGTGCCTGGCTCAGCCTATCAGCCGGGGGCCTGGCGCTGGCTGTGACGAGCAGTCCGTCGGCCTACGGCCTGTTGCTGATCTTGGCCCTGGCCCTGGCCTGGCCTGGCCTCGCCCGGCGAGAGGTTCGACGATCAGGGGAACAATTGCGTCCACATCTGAGTCGTATGTTTGTGACCTTCCTGCTCACGGTGCTGGCGCTCTCCACTGGACTGGGCTGGAATCCGGCCGGGTTGGGGGCTGCGGGCGATTTGCTGCCGGCCTGGATCGCTCGCTTTGGCCTGGTTTCGAACCCCGTCGCGTCTCCTTTTGCCCTCGTGATTGTCTACGAGCCGTTCGCCTTGCTCTTCGGCCTCGCCGGGTTAGCGTGGGCCATCCGGCGTGGCCACCGTTTTGGCACACTGCTGGGACTGTGGGTTGGTTTGGGGGCCCTGTTGCTGTTTCTGATGCCGGGCCGGGCGGTGGTGGATGTGTTGTGGGTGGTGCTGCCGCTGGCGATGCTCACCGGCATCGCGACTGAAGCGCTCGCGCGGGAACTACATACTCGTGGTGTCTGGCTCAGCGAGGGGTTGTACGTCCCGGTGGTGCTGACCCTGTGGGTGTACGCTTACCTGGTACTCGCTCGCTACGCGACGTTCGGCAACTCCGCGGACCTGCTCGTGGTGTTGCTGGTGTTTGTGTTGCAGGCTATATTGGCGGTTACATTTGCATTGACAACAGCATTTGACGCTATGTGGCGCGGTTTTGCCGTGGGCACAGGTGTTGTGCTCCTGGCGGCTACTTTCTCGGCCGGGTGGGGGGTTGCATACGTGCGGCCGGCCGACCCGAGGGAACTCCTGGTGCGCGAACCCGCCGCTGTCGAGGTGCGCGACCTGGTGCAGACGCTGCGTACCCTCTCGTGGCGTGAGACGGGGATACCGACCAGACTGCCGTTCACACTTGAGACCGGTCCCGACTCGGTCCTGGCCTGGTACTTGCGTGATTTCAGCGCTGCCCGTCGGGTCGAAAGCCTGGCAGGGTTAGACGCGGAGGAGATTGGCCCGCTGCTGGTGAGCCCGCGACGCGACTGGACGCTGGCGGGCGTGGAGTATGCGGGTCAGAATTTCGCCCTGCGCCGGTTTTGGGATCCAGCCGAGATTCGCTGTGTGTGGCAATGGCCGCTGGAGGTGAGTGCGGTCGAACCGCCGCATTGCAGCGCTGCTGTGGGATGGCTGCTCCGCCGGCGCACGCCCACATCGCCTGTGGTCGACCAATCGGCCGTACTTTGGCTGCGCCAGGACACCCAGGACACGGTGGAGTTAGGCCGCGTGCCAGAATGGGAATGGGGTAGAGGAGTAGAGCGCGACTAAGCGCAGCACGCGTTTCAGTCAGTCTGATCTGCCTTCGCATAGTCATTAGGGTAACTCCACGCACTGCCCTGATTGTTTTTCTTGGAAATCATTACTAGGCTATGCGAAGTCCCGGTCTCCCCGGCGGGAAGACAGACCCAGAACACGGGACGTAGGACATAGGACGTAAGACATACAACCGGAGCAAACAATGTTGAACAAACCCTTGAACAATCTCATCAGGCTGGATTGGGAAAAGACGCTGTACATCATTCTCATCATCCTGGCCCTCGTCACGCGCTTATGGGGCCTGGGCGACCGGGTGCAGAGCCACGACGAGAGTATACATACCAAGTACTCGTGGAATCTGTACGCCGGCCATGGCTTCCGGCACAGCCCGTTGATGCACGGGCCCTTCGTCTTCCACGCCACGGCTCTCTCCTACTTTCTCTTCGGCGACAGCGACTTCACCGCCCGGGTGCCAGTTGCGCTGATGGGGGTGGCGCTGGTGGCCTTTCCTTACCTGCTGCGCCGCTGGTTGGGCCGTGCTGGCGCTCTTGCCACTTCGTTCTTCCTGCTCATCTCTCCCTCTATCGCCTACTATTCGCGCTACATTCGTCACGACATCCCGATCATCCTGTGGGCCCTCGTCGTCGTCTTCGCCATTTTTTCTTACCTGCGCGACGACCGCGAACGCTGGCTCTATCTGCTGGCCGCTGGTGTGTCGTTGATGTTTGCCACCAAGGAAGTTGCCTTCATTTATAGCGCTATCTTTGGCCTCTTTCTCGTTGGCCTATTTGTCGTCCAGGCATCGGGGCGAGAGTGGCCATCTGAGCAATTGAAGCGCTTATTCATGATCGCGCTGGCTGCTATGTTTGTTGGAGCGTTCATTCTGGGGCTGGGCTTGCTTCTAAAACAAGAGCAGCAGCCAGTGTTGGGCTGGTGGGCCATTTCCGGGGGAGTGCTGGCTGTCCTGGCGTTGCTCGTTGCAATGGTCTTCCTGCTTATCGGCACGTGGCGTGACCTGCGTAACTACCGCGTGTTTGATCTCATCATCGTCCTAGGCACCCTCTGCCTCCCATTCCTCTCGCCTTTCCCGATCCAGATCGTTGGGTTGGATCCGACGGACTACACCACGCCGACGCTCTACTACTCGGGCGCTATTACCGGCGTCGTGCTGCTGGTCTCGGCGGCCATTGGCCTGGCGTGGAATTGGCGGCGATGGGGCATCGCGGCTGCGATTCACTATGCCATTTTCATCGTCCTGTTCACCACCGTGTTTACCAACGGAACCGGCGTCGCCAGCGGCATAGTCGGCTCACTGGGCTACTGGTTGAAGCAACAGGGAGTCGAACGGGGTAGCCAACCGCAGTACTACTACGTCATCATGGTGTCTCTGTACGAGTACCTGCCGCTGCTGCTGACTCTCATCACTCCCGTCTACCTGGTCATCCGTTCCACAGCCGGCAAGTCACAATCCGCCACTCGCCATTCTTCTCTCTCAATTCTCCATTCTCCATTCATCCCCTTCACCCTGTGGTGGGCTGTGCTGGCCTGGGTCGGCTATTCCTACGCAGGTGAGAGGATGCCCTGGCTCACCGTTCACCTGGCGTTGCCGATGATCCTGCTCTCCGGCTGGTTGATTGGGCGGCTGATCGAGGGGATTGACTGGCGACGGGTGCTCCAGCACCGGGCCTGGTTGCTACTGCTCGTCGCCCCTCCATTCGCCATGGCGTTGGTGATGTTTGTCAGCGCAGTTGTTTCTGGCCCCTTCCAGGGATACGAACTGGCACGCCTGGACATCACCGGCCGATTCCTGAGCGGGCTGGCGGGCACGCTCGCCTTTGGCGCGGTGTTGGGCTACCTGATGTGGCGCAGCGGGTGGCGCGTGGCTGTGCGTCTCCTGCTACTCGTCGCACTGCTCCTGCCGGTGTTCATCACCATCCGCACTGCCTACCGCTTCTGCTACGTCAACTACGACTACCCGACAGAGTTCCTCGTTTATGCCCACGCTGCCCCCGCTGTCAATGAGGCCATGCGCCAGATTGAGGAACTCTCGCGCCGCACCGCCGGTGGCCCGAACCTCATCAAGATTGCCTACGGCGCTGATGGCTCCACGCTGTTCTACTGGCAACTGCGCAACTATCCCAACGCCACCTTCTATGGCGAGAAGCCCACGCGACGAGAGCAGGTGGACGCCCCCGTCGTCATCGCCGGACGCGAGGAGTGGGACGACGTGGCCCCCTACCTGGGCGACGACTACCTCGTCAACACCTACACTTACCTGTGGTGGCCGATGGAGGACTACCGCAACCTGACGTGGGAGCGCATCACGCGTGCCATCACCGATCCCAGGACCCGGGCTGCGTTGTGGGACATCTGGTACGACCGCGACTACCGGCTCTACGACGAACTGACCGACACGAAGCACACACTCGACCAATGGCCACTGCGCAGTGATTTCCGCCTCTACATCCGCCGCGACGTGGCGGCTCAGATGTGGAACCTGAGCACGACTGAGCCGGCGGAAGAAATTGGCCCGACCGACCCTTATGCTGAAGGCTGGCGGGAACTGGCCGCGCGGCTGGTGTTTGGTAGCGAGGGGGCAGCGCCCGGCCAATTTCAGCGCCCGCGCAGCATCAATGTTGGCCCCGATGGGTTTGTCTACGTGGCCGACT
>CAYLPU010000155.1:0-8041 GCA_964385635.1 uncultured Anaerolineales bacterium | reverse complement strand
CCCCTCAACGAAGCTACCCGCCGCTATCGCATTGGTGCCCAGGCATTGACACAGACGCATCTTCGGCTACGGTGCTGGGGACGCTGGGGAGGAGGGATGATTTATCAGCTCACAACCGCCGCAACCATCTCCAAATCAAGCCCTTGGCGAGAAGTCTCAAATCGCTCAGAGAGGCGGACATCGTTGACAAAGGGCAGCAGGTCAAACGGGAATGTGTAGGACAACTGTCCCAACTCCCTCAGCGGGACCTGCTCAGCGTCGTTGGCCTGCAACGCACAGTCCAAGAGCCACAGCGCCAAGGCCTGCTTCTCCGTTTGCCGAGATGGGGCGACCTCGTAGCAGCCGCGCACATCGGTGTCCCGCAGTACATCCCAATCAACGAAAGTGCGCAGCAGTCTTCGGGTTGCTCGTCGCAGCGTCGTCCGCTGTCCCCAGTTCTCAATCATGCGCCGCTGTACCTGAGCCTGGCTGAAGGTACCCTGCAAACGGCTCAGTTGACCTACGATGGCAGCCACGTCTCGGAAGAAAGGATAAGCCAACAGTGACAGGCCCCAGTACAGCCACAGACGCTCCTCCGAACCTATTTGAGCCGCCAGTTGAAGTGCCTCATCGCGCAGGTGACTGTACTCTGCTGGCACGTTCACCCAGATGCGCAAGAGCACAGTGGTCGTCTTGCGTCGCGCTTCAGTCCCCGCAATTTCAGATTCCAGTTTTTGTCGAAGGTGTCCGGCAACAACACCGGGATTCAGATTCTCCTGGCATAAACCAACTGCAGCATCAAGCCAGTCCAGTTGTAGTTTGCGGTCAAAGCCAATGATTCTGTTCATGTGATTGGCTTCCGTGAGATTTGCCGTGAGATCTGAATGAACGGCACGATAACTTCCTCCAGAGCAACACCACCGTGGCAGACGGCGTGGTGGTCCACGTTCAGGAATGCATCCAGTTGCGGGGCGAGTAGAATCCTCAGTTGTGCTGGCAGACCCATGTTGGTCCACTCGATGGCGGTCGGCGACTGCTGTCTGGCCAGAGCCAGGAATGCCGGGTCGGTGTAGATGCGCGCTTCCAATCCCTGTGAGTTGCGGCGTCATCGGGCAGTTCGCGCTCCAGATGCTCCAGCAATCCGGTGAAGCGTCGTAGCTCAAACGCCCGCTCATCAAACTCAACGCCGACCTGGGCCCATCCCTCGATAGTCCAGTCTTCAGGCGGGGAGACCGGCTTCAACTTCCCCTCCAGGAACAAGGTGCCCACGTAAGCGCGGACATCCGGCTCATCGAAGGGCAGGAGATCGCCGGTGTCGTAGGATAGCCCCGACTCTTGGACCAGTGTCCCGGCTGGCTGTTGGCCCGCCAGGTAGCCGGTCCATCGTTTTTGCAGAAAGGCAAAGAAACCAGCACCTCCCGGCTCCCTCTGACCATTCATCCAACCGACGCCTGGTATTCGGCCACTGCCCGCCGGGTGGTGTACCAGACCCGGCCGCGCTTGATCGCTTCCAACCGGCCTTTGCGGGCCAGCAGGCTCAGATACTCTTGACTGTAGGGGGTGCCTTGGGCGGCTTTGCGCAGAGGGATCCACTCATCCTCGGGAGATAGCGGGCCGATGCGTGGAGTGCAGGCTTCCAGGAAGAAGGTCAGGCTGCGCTCCACAGCCCGCCCCACAAAGTTGACCAACGGAGCCTCGTTTCCCTCGTCGGCCTGGGCCAGGACGCGGTAGTATTGACGCCGGTTGACGCGCATAATGATGGTCGGCGGGTAGCCCTCTTGCATCAGCAGGAGATTCATCACCAGTCGGGCAGTGCGACCGTTGCCGTCTATGAAGGGATGAATGGACACCAGCCAGTGGTGGGCCAGGGCCGCCCGTTCGACGGAGTGGAGTGACAGCGCCGGGCTTACGAGCCAGTCGCCCCACTCGCTCATCAAATGTGGCACTTCCCACGCGTCGGGCGGCTGGTGGGCCGAGCCGGTAATGTGCGCCGGCAGGTTCCGGTATTGCCCCGCGTCGTCATCGTCTATGCGGGTGAGAACCAACTTGTGAATCTGCCGGACGTGGAATGGCGTGATGGGAGCCTCGCCGGTCGACAGCGCCTCCACGTACTCGATGGCCTCTTTGTGGTTGATGACCTCAAAGTGCTCACGCAGGGGCTTGCCGCCGATAGTCAATCCCGTCTCCAGAATGAGTTGTGTCTCCTTCAGAGTGAGTGTACTGCCTTCGATGGCGTTGGAGTTGTAGATCCACTCGACGGTCAGTTGCTCATTGAGACGGCGCACGGCGGCAATCGGCAACGGCCGTAGAGCGTCAAGTTGGGACTTTTTCTGTTCCAGGCGGTTCAATAGCCGTGGTTCAATCATCCCTCAGACCTCCATATCGGTATCGGATAGCACAGAACATACTACACCCGATACCGATATAAGTCAAGCCCCGCAAGTGGATGCAAGCAGACCGATTGGGCTGGTGACAGGATCAATGGCTCCCAGGAGAATGGCCTTTCTTGGGATTTGCCTCCCTCGACTCGCCTGAGATCAATCTCCGCTTCACATCTTCCGACAGGTCGGCCGAAGCCAGCACGATCAAATGGTTGCACGCTCGGGAGCATCCCACGTAGAGAATGGACTCCAGGTCTTGAGTGATGTAAGGCTCTATCTCTGCCAGGATGACGACGGGGCTTTCCAACCCTTTGAAGGAATGAACGGTCGAGCAGAAGATCTCACCGCTGCCGGTGGACCATTGATCAGTAAGCAAAAAGTTCCCCACTGGCCCAAGCCGCCACAGACTGCTGCGCTGCCGGCCCTTGGGAGTGAGGATGACTATATCCTCCGACGGCACGTCCTCCTCTATTGCCAGCCGGTGAAGCACCTGGCGCAAAACACGCTTGAGTCCACTCATGTCCGCGTAGGTGCGAACCTCGACCGGCCGTCCCAGAGGCCCCTGCGCCAGCGGCGTCTGATCTGACCGATAGAATTGCATAACCACCTGATGGATGCGCTGCGTGTTGCGGCAGTTGCGGGTCAGAGGGAAAGGCGCGAGTTCCAGGGGGATGGCCTGCGCCGTGCGGTAGAGGTTCTGGTTGTCGTCGAAAAAGACGTAAAAGATGGACTGGTCGGGGTCACGTAGGAGACACTGCAGCGGCACCCACCAATTATCGCGGAAATCCTGGCCTTCGTCCACAATGACGGCGTCGTACTGCGTTCCCAGCCGGTCTATGGCCTCCATCATCAACTCTGGTAAGACATCGTCAAAGTAGCGGTCATCACGAGGCCCGGAGTGGGCCAGACCCGCCTTGCGAACAAGGTCCTGGGCCAACTTGTGGAAGTTAGCCACCTCAAGACGCCTGGGCGACGTCGCGTCGCTGCCTAAGAACTCGGCCAGGTTGACGTTGAAGCAAGTGAGCAAGACGTGGAACCCCTGCCCCGCCAACCGCCTCCCCTTTTCAACGGCCAGAGTCGTCTTGCCGGAACCTGCGCATCCGCTGATGGCCACTCGCCGGTGGCGGCCCAGAAAGTCCAGCATGATGAACTGCTCTTCGGTCAACCGGGCCAGTTCTCGCTTCTCTTCCTCAATCTCGGTGGATAACAGGGGCTGCAGGTCCCACGATGGGCTCAAAAGCGCAGTCAACTCCTCGATCCCTCGTGTTCCCAACGGATGATCGTCTGGTCTTCGGCCTTGCAAGTACTGGAGTGCCTGATTCACCCAGGCCGCCAGATCCGCCATGTCGGAACCGTCGAGGATTAACTCGCGTGGTGCATCAAGACGCAGATCACCCTTGACCGTCACGTCTGGAAAAGCGGCCGCATAACCCACTGTGACCCAGCGACCGCGCCAGTAGGCAAGTTCCTTCAGTTTTTCCAACAAACTGTATTTGCCCTCTCGCCCCTGCTTGAAGGGATCCTTGATGGGGTTGTCGTTGCTAAACCATTGACCAGTTGAGCCCTCGTAGCGAATGTGACCGCCCTTGACTTCCACCAGGAGAATGCCAAAGTCGGGGTGGGCAACCACGAAGTCGGCCTCTCCATCGCGCGCGCCGGAGGTTGTGTCGCGCACCTGCCACGGAACGGAGTGAAAGACGACAAAGCCGTCCGGCAACTGGCTTTGGAACGCCGCGTACAGTTTGCGCTCGGCCTGACTGCGCGTGCCCGGGTGCATCGGTTGGGGGTACATTCGAGCCATGTTACACCTCGTCGTTCCCATCGGCTCCGCTCACCGCCACGAGCCCCGCCACGAGTACTCGCGGTGGCAGGGCAGGCCCAGAAACCGGGTTTTTTCCGAAAAACCCGGTTTCTCCCGCCTGCAACAGTTTGCGCAGGAAATCGCGCGCCAAGCCCCGCCTCAATAGATCGTGGTAGGGCTGGTTGCGGAAATTACGCAGGCACTCGTAGCAACTGGTCTCTTCGCCGCACTCACATCTATCCACGCGTTCCCAGGCAGCCAAGAACACGTCGCCCAGCTCGTCGGCGATGCGGCGGACGTGACCGGCGCCGCCTGGCACGTTGTCGTAGAGCACCACGGCCGGCGCGATGCCAGCGCTGTAACGATAGAGGGTGCCATCCAGGTCGTCCCGCCGGATGCCGAGGGTCTCGCTAGCGCCCTCCAGCAGGGCATAGAGCAAAGAGCGCCACAGCTCATAGTTGACCGTTGAGGCCAAGAGCCCCTCAAAGCGTAGCTCCAGGACGTCGGTGATGAACTCATGCCCCAGGTGGTGATTGTAAAGCCGACCTCGGCACTGTTTTCTCGTGCGCGGGTTGCGGTGAGTAGGTGATGTGCGCCGGCGTCGTCCCGTAGGTTGTTCTGGTGCAGGCTTGGCGAAGCCGCAAGTGTAACAGATACGGAAACCTCGATTTTGCGGCCCCGAGTTCACCAAAGCAAGCTTGCCGTAGCGAGAATATTGTTTCCATATCTGCACTTGTGCACTAGAGAGAAGCGGTTCAGGCTGCGGTTCAGAGGATTCTTTTCCCTCCGGCGCGGCGTATTCGGCAAAGTAGACCCGCGAGGAGTAGAGCCGTCGCGGCCGGGCTTCCCCTGAGGGCCGTGGATCTTCTGCCACGATGAAGCCGAACTCTGGGATGACAAAACTACCGTAGAGTTTCGGCCAGCCGAAAAGATTGCCTCCACAAACGGTACAGGGCCCCTCAATCCGGGTCGTTGATCGGTGAAAACGACCGCACTCCGGACAGACAGCGTAATAATAGGTCGGCCAATCCCGGTCAGGCCGTTTATTCAGCCCACCGCTGACCCAGATGTGCTTGGCCGCCACGACCTCGCCGCCCGGCGCGTATTCGGAGATGGCGATGCGCAGGTCACGCTGAAGCTCAATGCGCCCTGCCTGCGCTACCGGCAGATGGTTCGTCCTGAGTTCGACGACATCGGTGGGAAAGCCATACTTGGGCAGCACGTTGCGGGAGCCCAGGAAGCCAAGCAGGTTGCGGCCGCGCACCGTCCTGGCCACCCGCTGAAAGTGCTGGCTCCGCCCGTAGTTGCGCTCTGCTGCTGCTTCTTCCTCCAATTGGTGCAAAAGTGTCAGATCACTCGTCACCTCCTGGATCGCGCGGTCAAGGATACCGTCTCCTTCGTCATTCCACAAGTTGGGCAACCAGCCCCAATCGGCGATGCTCAGTTCATCCTGCAAGTTATCAGGAACGATGCGTTGCAGAGCCTGTCGTACTTGTGGAGGACGGGCCTCGACGTACTCTCGAAGCAAGTCCGGCCCTGTCAGTACGGGCCCTTCGGCGGAGTTTATCCCGAGCGAAGCCGAGAGGCTCAGGGCAGGCTCCTCCGGGTCAAAGAAAGTGCCGACGTTGCGAAAGTGTCTGCCGTGCTCATCGCGAGCCCAGCGGAAGAAGGCCGCAAACAGCACCGAATGGGTATGGCGGCGCACGATTTTCTCATTGGTCACCACCACCACCGGCGGGCGAATACGGCCGGCGACGATGCGCTCAGGATGGGCATAATGGGTGAGATCGTGAGATCGGCGCTGCGCATAGGTGAGAGCAAAGGCAGCCGAGTCGGTGCGCCGGCCGGCGCGGCCGGCGCGCTGCACGTAGTTGGCTGTCGTCGGCGGCACGTTGCGCATCAGCACGGCCTGCAGTTCGCCCACATCCACACCGAGCTCGAAAGTCGTGGAGCAACTGAGCGCGTTCAACTCACCGCGCACAAACTTTTCCTGGATAGCCGCGGCTGCCGGGCTGGTCCACTGGGCCGTGTGTTCCTCGGCGCTGAGGGGGATGGGGTCGAGGAACTGGTACAGGTGGCGATAGTGGTTCTGCGCCCAGCCAGGCGCAGCCCCGTCTACCGGCTCCAGGGTACCATCGCACCGGTAAGCGGGGCAGACACCGCGCACGTTGATGTGAGAGATACTTCGGCAACGATTGCACCGGTAGACGGTCTCACCTAGCACCGGCTCTTCAGGCCGGTGCTCTACGGCCCCGACGAGCGGCACCACCTCCCAGTAGTGATGGCTGAGGCGATAGACCACGCCTACGCGTCGCCGGTTCTCGCTGGGTAGGTGATCGCGCCACACTGAATCGGGGGCGGTCAGATGTCTCCAGATGTCTTTTAACGTGCTAGCAGCAATCTCCCGGCGTTCTTCCCCTTCGGCTACGCTCCCCTCGGCTGTGCTCGGGACAGGCAGGGCGGGCTCCGATAGGTCCGTCGTGCGCGCTAGCAGGCGGGTCAAGATGTCCAAACGGCGGTTGTTCCCTCGCGTCGGGATCCAACTAAAGACGCCCTTCTTGGCGTCAGCCCGCTCCCCCCGCATGAACAACTCTCGATTGCGTGGGGCAAATGCTTCATCGCGCGGGTCCACGTTGTCAGGGAAGGTGACCGCGCCCTGGTGACGCAGGGTGTCCACGAGCAACGCGAGCAGTTGCCAGGCCTCGTCAGGAGTGAGATTCCAGGGAGGTTCCAAGAGTGGCTGGGGAGGATGCCACCGCTCGGGACGCACCAGGCGAAATTTGAGCAGTCCCAGTCCCTCCAGGCTGATACGTCGATCCCAGGCGATCAGATCTTGCATGAGCCAGGTGGCCATGAGGCGCTGGCGCTCGTCGTAGCTCTGGCGCTGCTCGAAAAGGCCAGCCTCCTCGGCCTGACGCTGCAACCGTCCGACCAGGTCCTGCAGCCGCAAGCGCCCCTCGCGCCCAGCGGAATCTTCCAGCAGCGTCTTCAGTATCAAGCGGCGGCGCAGAATCTTCTGGTAGGTGCGTTCCAGGTAGGGGGCAAAGAAGGCTGCATCCTGCCGGCTGTCGGAGAAGGCCAGCAGTTTGCGTCCCTGACCGGGCAATTCCTCCATTTCCTCCTCGTCCGAAGCCGGCAAAGCCTGGTACAGTGAAGTAGCCAATACACTGACCGGGGCGTCTCGGCCGGTCAGGAAGCGATAGATGACCCCGGTGTTGCTGCGCGCGCCACAGGAGACACAGCGTCGCAGTTCGGGCTTATTTTGGAGATCCACCCGTTGCAGGGTCACCTTCGGAGAGGACGGATCACAGTCGCACTCTGGGTGAATTCCTCTGCCGGGTGCAACCGCCCCGCAGGCCAAACAGAGAGTATAGGGTTCACACTCCTCTTCAACAATTGATTCCAGGTCTTCGCCGGTGGCGACTGCTTCGTCCTCGTCTAGCCCGGCGGTCTGTTCAGTCAAGAGAAAGTACGCCTTCTCGCCACGCGGATCGTCCGGTTGGCCGGTCAGGTGACGCAGATACACCTGACCCCTCCCCCGGCCCCTCCCCGGATCGGAGAGGGGAGATTGCCGGTCGCTGTCTCGACTGTGTACCAGACGGCCCACAACGTAAGTCGCGCCACACCGGACGCAGGTCGCCAACTCGACGACCTGGGAACCACAGTGCGGGCATTGCTCCCGGCGAGTCAAGAACAGACGGGGCGGATTTCCCTCCGCACCCTCGTGGGCAGCCCCGTTGAGACAGGCAAAAGCGCCCTCCAGTGCCCGAGCGAAGACGTGGTAGCGGGCCGGCAGCAGAGAGAGGCTGTCGGGGTCTGGTCTGGCGCGCACGGCCAGGTTGACCAGGTTGATCAGGCACTCCGCTGCATCCTCTCGATC
>CAYLPU010000154.1:0-8373 GCA_964385635.1 uncultured Anaerolineales bacterium | reverse complement strand
CCAACTCGGCGATGCGTCGATCACGAGAGTCTATTGGGATACCGTTCGAGAAAGCGCAAGCCTCGATCATAACGGCGCTGATTATGCCACAGGTGGCCATTTTGTCCAGTGGGCAACCTGACGACCTACACGTTGAACGCTAAACAAGTACCAGTTTTGACAAAGAGAGCAGGTGAGTGAAAACAACCATTCGGTTTGAGCAAATCTCAAAGCAATTCATCCTTCATCATGAGCAAACCCGCTCCCTGCAAGAGTTGGCCATCAGTCTGTTCCGGCGCAATGACAGCTCCCGTGAGAGGTTCTGGGCTTTGCGTGACGTCAGTTTCGCTGTGGAACACGGGGAGACGGTGGGGCTCATTGGCCCCAACGGGGCTGGGAAGAGCACGGTGCTCAAACTCATCTCCCGCATCATCGAGCCTAGTTCGGGGCGGATCAAGGTGGACGGACGGGTGGGAGCACTGCTGGAACTGGGCGCTGGCTTCCATCCTGACCTGACTGGCCGGGAGAACATCTTCCTGAACGGCTCCATTCTGGGCCTGAACCGGCGTGAGATCAGCCAGCGTCTGGAATCCATCGTTGAGTTTGCTGAGTTATCTCGTTTTATTGATATGCCGGTGCGTAATTACTCGTCGGGCATGCTGATGCGGCTTGGCTTTGCGGTGGCAACCAGTTTTCAACCGGATATCCTGCTGATCGACGAGGTTCTGGCCGTGGGAGACCAGGCGTTTCAGGCCAAGTGCCTGCAGCGCATTGCGCAGATACGAGAGCGAGGAATCACCATCCTTTTCGTGTCACACAGCCTGGACATGGTGCGCCGCTTGTGCGATCGAGCCATCTGGCTGGACGAGGGGCAGGTGCAGGCTGTTGGCCCGGTCGACGAAGTGGTCGTCAGCTATCTCAGCCAGGTTGGGAGAGACACAAACATCCGGCTGCTGGCCGAGGGAGATGGTGCAGGACGAGGCCGCCGCTGGGGGTCTGGAGAAGCCATTATCACGAACGTAGAATTTCAAGATGGAAGCGGGCACGCGCACCGCGTCTTTCAAACAGGCGATACTTTCGTGGCTCGTGTCCATTACCGGGCTCAGCAGCCTGTCTACAGGCCGACCTTTGGCGTGGCCATCTACCGGGAGGATGGCACACACATCAATGGCCCGAATACGGTTCGGTCAGGATACGAGATTGACATGATTGACGGCGAGGGAACGGTGGATTATGTCATTGAATCGCTACCTCTGCTGCCTGGTCGTTACGAGTTCACGGCGGCGATCTATGATTACCACTCTATCCACTCCTATGATCACCAGCATCGAGCCTATACCTTCGAGGTACAGGCCGGGACAATGTTGGAGAAGGAAGGTCTCGTGCATATCCCCTGCCGATGGGAGCATCGCTATGGCTAGGGCATCTATCATTGTCATCGGTTGGAACGGTGAAGCGTACCTGGGGCCCTGCTTGGACGCCATTCTATTGCAGACCACCAACAGTGATGAGGTCATCGTCGTAGACAACGCTTCGACCGATGGTTCGGTGGCATTGGTGCGCGAACACTACCCGCAGGTATGTCTGATCGAGAATGAGCGCAACCTGGGCTTCGCCGGTGGAGCGAACGTCGGATTGCGGGCAGCACGGGGTGACTTTCTAATATTGGTCAACCAGGACGTCGAGGTTCGCGAGGGCTGGCTGGAGGCGATGCTGGAGGCCTTTGCTCTGGCCGGAGTAGGCATCGTCGGCTGCAAACTCCTCTATCCCGATGGGACCATCCAGCACGCGGGTGGAATCATACGCTATCCCCTGGCCCACCCTGATCATTGCGGCTATCGCGAGGTAGACCAGGGACAGTGGGACAAGCAGCGCGAAGTGGACTATGTGACTGGCGCAGTCATAGGTTTTAGGCGAATGATGCTGGATAGGATTGGCCTCTTCGATGAAGGTTTCTTCCCGGTCTTCTACGAGGAAGCGGACTTGTGTTTCCGCGCCCGGACGGCCGGCCACAAAGTCGTCTACACCCCGGACGCAGTGGCCATGCATCACGAGACAACGACAGTGGATCGAGAAGGAGTCCAATACCATCGTTGGATGGGGCGCGGACGGCTGCGTTTTCTGCTCAAGCATTACACGGCTGAGCAGTTCCACGAAGACTTCGTGCCTGCCGAGCGGCTCTGGCTGGCATCACTGACCGCGCCGGCTATGCGACAGGGTTTGCGGGCAGCCTATCTCGATGCGCTGCTGGGTCTGCGAGACATGCCCAAAATCGGCGTCTTGGCCGACGCAGGAAGCGAGGAAGCAGTCGCCGAGGCCCTTCTCGATTTGCGGGAGATACTCGTTGTCTCCCAACAGGAGCCGTCGGAAGTGGTGCCCGAATGTGATCTTCTGGATGAGTTGCCGTGGCGCATCCAGGAACGACCCTTCACTTCGAAAGTGCCCATTATTGGACCAGCCATTGCCCGTTTCCGTGAGTTATGGAACAGCGTGGCGACCAAGTGGTACGTGCGCCCGCTGATCGAACAGCAGAGCGAGGTCAATCGGCGGCTGGTGGAACTCATCAAGCGATTGCGCGAGGAATTGATGGTGTCCCAGGAGACGGTCGTGGCCCTGGATCGCGAAGCAGCCGACCTGCGCCGGCTACAGGCGCAGGCCGTTTACAAACTATGGCAAGAGCTCGACCACCTGCAGGCGCGCCTCGGTTCGCCGGAGACGGCGTCGGACAGACAGGAACAGGACGACGACCGGCGATGAACCTGGCTTACGTCAGCCCTTTGCCCCCTCTTCGATCAGGCGTGGCCGATTACAGCGCCGCTCTTCTTCCCTATCTGCGGCCATATTTCTCCCACATCGTTGCAGTGGTTGACGGGTACGGGCCACAATTGCCTTCAGGACTGGTGGATCAGGTATACGATGTCTCCGATGATCCGGTCTGGTGGCTTAAGGAGCAGGTAGTTCCGCTTTACCATATGGGCAACCACCTTCAGTATCATCGCTACGTCTATCGGGCGCTTCAACGGTTTCCCGGCATCACCGTTCTCCACGATGGAAACCTTTTACCGTTTGTCCACGACCTGACGCTGGCCCGGGGTGAACAGGATGGTTTCATCCGGGAAGCAGGGTTTGAACGAGGAGGTGAGGGGATCATAGCGGCCTGGAATTCGCTGCGCTGTGCCGAGCCCCTGGGCATTGACGAGTATCCTATGCTAGCCCGGGTGGCCCGCGCCAGCCTGGGCGTGATCGTGCACAGCCAATATCTGTACGACTTGGGGATGAAAGTGTATCCTGACGCCCGGATGGCAGTGATTCCTCTCTTACACTCTATGCCGCCTGGCCCAGGCTCTGTGCCGCGTCGTGACCCCAAAGCGTTGTTAGGATTGGATCCCGATAGTCTGCTCATCGGCGCTTTCGGCTTTATCGCGCCATTGAAGCGGCTGGATCAGGCGTTAAGAGCATTTGCTCGTCTTCGGGATGCCTTTCCCCAGGCCCGATTTGTCTGCGTGGGGGAAGTGGCATCGGGCTACAACTTTCAGGCTTTATTAGATGAACTGGCATTGGGTGGCGCGGTTCAGGTGACTGGCTACGTCCCGATGGAGACCTTTCTGTGCTACTTGCGAGCAGTAGACGTGGGGGTGAACCTGCGTTACCCTACCTGGGGTGAGAGTTCCGCGACACTAGTGCGCTTGATGGCCTGCGGCGTGCCAACGGTGGTCACGGCGGCAGGGGCGTTTGCAGAACTGCCGGACGAAGTGGTTATCAAGGTGCCCGCCGGACCGGGCGAGGTAGACGCCATTGAGACAGCCCTGCGCCGGTTGTTGAGCGATGCAGGCAGACGAGCGGAGATAGGGGCATCAGCCCGTGCGTTCGCCGCAGACCGATGTGCCCCCCAGAAGGTTGCGCATCAGTACGCGGCGTTCATTCGCGCCATTGTATGAACATCGTCCACGTAACCCATCGCGCATGGCCGGTGATCGGCGGGTCGGAACGCTACGTGCAGGAAATCGCCCGGCGCCAGGTGCTGGACGGACATCGGGTGACGATCCTCGCCACCGATGCCGATGCATTACCGGCCCTCTGGGACCGACACGGTAACCGTGTTGGGCCCGGAGCGCCCGCTGAGCATCAGGGGGTACGGATACAGCGGCTTCCAGTGCGCTGCCTGCCCTTGGGCAGATTTTCGTTTCCCGCTTTGCGGCGGTTCACCTGGCTACTAAGCCGTATCTCTGGATGGGCGGCCCAGCCTCTGGCCTGGCTCAGCCCCTGGGTGCCGGGGTTAAAGCAGGCGCTACGCGAGGAGCCGGCCGACCTGTTGTTCGCCTGGAACATCACCCTGGAAGGGCTCACCGCCGCGGTATCTCGCCAGTCTCAGCAGCAGGGAACACCCTGGGTTGCCGTGCCCCTGCTGCACCTGGGACAGCCCCGATTCTACACGATGCGGCATCAGTTGGATCTGCTGCGGCAGGCCACCAGGGTCGTGGCCCAGACGGTCGGCGAGCGCGTGTTCCTGCTGGATAACCGCCTCGCCCCGGACCAGGTCCGCGTGGTCAGCCCGGGGGTGGATTCGGACGCGGCGCTTCGGGCGGACGGACACCGCTTTCGTCAGAAGCACGGAGTAGAAGGCCCTCTCCTGGTCACCTTGGGCGCGTTGGGTTATAATAAGGGAACAGTACACCTGCTGGCTGCGGCACAGAGGCTGTGGGAGGAAGGTTGCCGCCTGACGGTGGTTCTGGTGGGGCCTGTGGAAAGAGCCGTGCAACGCGCCGTGGTGCGACTGCCGGAGAGGCAGCGGAGGTACTGCCGGTGCCTGGGGCAAGTCTCCGAGGATGAAAAGTGGGATGTGATGGACGCGGCCGACATCGTCGCGCTGCCTTCGCGGACGGAGTCCTTTGGCATTGTGTTTCTTGAGGCGTGGGTGTGTGGGAAGCCGGTGATCGGTGCGCGGTCCGGCGCTGTCGGGGACGTGATTGAGGAGGGGATGGACGGGATGCTGGTGGAGTTCGGTGATGTCACCGGGTTGGCGGATGCACTCCGCACGTTGCTGGACGATCCCAAGTTGGCTGCGGAGATGGGTCGGAGAGGGAGGGAGAAGGTGCTGAGAGAGTATACGTGGGACCGGCAGTACAGCCGTCTGCGCGTTCTCGTAGACCAAGTCATGCGGGAGTCAAAAGGATGAGCGTATTCAGCGTACACAGCAGCGCGAACGATGTGGAAGCCGTGATGGGTGCTGTCGCCGGCACCCTGCGTCAGTGGGAGGGGGGCAGTGCTTTACCCTTGGACTTTTCTCTGATCCAAGGTCGGGGCAAGCACTTGACTCAACAAGCCCACCAACTCCAGTTTCAGTGGAACATTGACGGAAACACTATCATCCATTCCACGCGGCCGGGAGTAGGCACCGGGATCATTCGCTTCCAGGTGCTAGTAAGGCGGCTGACGTGGTGGTTTCTGGAGCCCATCCTACAGCAGATCCGGCTGTTTCAGATGAACACCGCGCGCGTTGCGGAGGGTCTGGCCCAAAACCAAGAAGCGCTGATGGCCCGGCTCACCACCGCCTCACGAGAGGATTGGGCAGGGCGAATCGAGGCCCTGGAGTCCCGGGTCCAGGCGCTCCAAGGGCGGGTGGCCGAGCGGGAAGATGGGGATGCTGGCTAGGGTCACGATTATCGTGTTGACGTGGAACGGGCTGGAGTATACCTGCGCCTGCCTGGATTCGCTGCGCGCTCACACCCCGTTGGGCGACGGCGTACAGGTTATCGTGGTGGATAACGGCAGCACCGATGGCACGCTGCCCTATCTGCGGAGCCTGGACTGGATCCGGCTGATCGAGAACGGCAAGAACCTGGGCTTTGTGCGCGGCAACAACATCGGTATCCGCGCCACTACACCGGATCACGACGTTCTGCTCCTCAACAACGACATCGTGATCCCCCAGAACGGTTGGCTGGAAGAGATTCAACGCGTGGCCTACTCCGCTGGTGACATTGGCGTCGTGGGCTGCCGGCTAATCTTGCCCGACGGCCGGCTCCTGCACGCCGGGGCCTATATGCCGCTGGGGAGTTTCTGGGGGCAACAGATCGGCAGCCTGGAGAAGGACGTCAACCAGTACAACGCGGATCGCGACGTGCAGGGCATCGTGGGCGCGTGCATGTATATCAAGCGGGTGGTGCTGGATGCTATTGGGCCATTGAACGAGGCGTTTTTCTCCTACTTCGAGGACACCGACTACTGCCTGGGGGCGGCAGAAGCCGGGTTCCGGACCGTCTGCGCTGGCGGTGTGACGCTGATCCACCACGAGAACGTCACCACCCGCATCAATCGTGTCAATTTCTCGAAGATGTTTCGGAGATCTCAAAAGATCTTCCGTAAGAAATGGGAGCGTAAATTGAAGGGCCGATATAAAACCAGCGTCTTCTGGCATTCGGAGGTTGGCTCGGCTTCCGGGTATGCGGTCTCGTCGCGGGAGTTGCTCCTCCAGTTGGACGCCCTGGGGGTCGATGTGCGGTTGGCGTACATCTATGGCACGGACTGGATGGACACGCAGCAGGACGACCACCGCATCGCAGCGATGCGTCAACGGCCCAAGGACTTGAATCTGCCACAGGTCGTGTATGCCCCGGGTGAACTCTTCTCCAAGAACAGTGGAGGATACCGCATCGGCTACACGATGCTTGAGGTGGACGGCGTCCCCGAGGAATGGGTCCGGCTGTGCAACGAGATGGACGAGGTGTGGGTGCCGAGCACTTTCAACGCGGAAACGTTCCGCGCCAGCGGCGTCACACGGCCTATCCACGTGATGCCCCTGGGCGTGAACCCCGATTACTTCAATCCGCGCATCAGGGGGTTCCGGGCCACCTCGCGCTACACCTTTCTCTCCATACTCGAGTGGGGCGAGCGCAAGGCCCCGGAGGTGCTACTCCGGGCTTACTTCCAGGCCTTCACCCGCCAGGATGACGTCCTGCTGCTGCTCAAGGTGACGAACCGGGACCCTGGCGTGGATGTGCGGGCCCAGATCGCGGCACTGAACCTGCCGGAGGGCGGTCCGCCGGTGGCGCTGCTCTACAACCAAGAATTGCCCTCTCACCAGATGGGGAGCCTGTACCGATCCGCCGATTGTTTTGTGTTGCCCACCCGGGGGGAAGGATGGGGAATGCCAATCCTGGAGGCGATGGCTTGTGGGCTTCCGACCATCGCTACCGACTGGAGTGCGCACACGGATTTCGTGAATGCCGGCAATGCTTACCCTTTGCAGGTGGCGAAATTGATCCCGGCCAAAGCCAAATGTCCTTACTACGCTGGTTTCCGATGGGCGCAACCCGATGAGGGCCATCTAGTGCACCTGCTGCGTCACGTCTACGAACGTCGGGAAGAGGCCGCTGCCAGAGGCGCGGCTGTCTCGGAAGAGGTGCTGGCTTGCTGGACCTGGCGTCAAGCAGCACAGAAGATCAAAGAGCGCTTGCTCCAAATCGAGGGGGGGAGGGGATAGGCGTGCGCATCGGTTTTGACATCACCGCCCTCTACGTGGCTCAGGGTGGGGTCTTCTACTACGATTATCGCCTGATACAGGCATTGCTGGAGCAGGACCAAGAGAACGATTACTTGCTCTTGGACTATTATCCGATTCACGGAGGGTGGACGAACCCGCCCGAGGTGCAGCACCTGCAGGCACAAAACACCAGGATCGTTCATTGCCAGGGGCTCCGCCACTACCGGCTGGCCCGCTGGGGGCTGCTGCAACGGCCGGTGTTGCGCACAGCGGCAGAGTGGGTGGACCGCGTGCTGTTCTGGCCCTGGTCGGCGGTGGCCGAAGCGGTGATGCGCCGCAGGCTGCCGCCGATATTAGACGGTGTGGACGTTTTTTATTCCTCGGATGTGCTGCTCTGGAAGCAGCCGAATGCGTTGAACGTGGTCACGATCTACGACCTGACGACGTTGCTCTTTCCGGAATACCACACTGCCAACACGCGCGAATTGCAGTTGCGGAAGTATCGCTTTGCGCAGGAGGAAGCCGATGTGGTGATCGCCATCTCGGAGGCGACGAAGCGGGACATCGTGACCCACTTGAAGATACCGGCAGAGCGCGTGCACGTGGTATACGGCGGGGTCAGCCCGGACTTTCGCCCCATTGAGGACCGCAAGGGCCTTGCGCGGGCGCTTGCACCGCTGGGGCTTGCCCCCGGCGGTTACATTCTGCATGTAGGCACAATTGAGCCGCGCAAGAACCTAGTGCGGTTGGTGGAGGCCTACAACCGGGTGCGAAAGATGGTACCCCCACCGGTGCCGAAATTGGTGCTGGCGGGCGCCACGGGATGGCGGTTTCGGGAGGTGTTTGCGCGCATCGAGGCGCTGGGCCTGGAAGAAGAGATTCTGTTTGTGGGGCGGGTACCTGCAGATATG
>CAYLPU010000153.1:0-8772 GCA_964385635.1 uncultured Anaerolineales bacterium | reverse complement strand
AAGGGCTTTTCGGTGTCCCAAAGTCTGCCCGACATTATAAATGCGATTGCCCTGGCAACCGCCCCCCTCGCAGCCCTGCCAGACGTGTTGATGAGAATGGCAGTTGCAGTCCGCTACTCGCCTACCTTCATCCGCGTCCCCTCCTGCTCCGGGAACCTCGTCAGCACGGTCGCTTCCACGGGCAGGGTCACTCGCTTGCCCTTCATCAACGCCTCCTCAAGCGACTTCCCGCCCAGTGGGAAGATGGCTATAGGAGTCTCGGGGACGTTGTATCGCTTCTCGACGATGGCCTGCCCCAGCAGGTACCCTTCCGTGTCAATGGAGCAACTGGTGATGTGGCCGATGAGTTGCCCCTTGCGGTTGACCACCGGGTCGCATGTGTGTGGCCTCCGTACCCCCTTCTGGTTGACCCGGAAGCGGATCACTTCCCGGGTGAGGCTCTCCTCGCGTGCCAGCAGTGCGTCCCGGCCGACGAAGAAGGGCTTGTGGTACTTGACGTAGCCAGGGAAGCCAGCCTCGATGGGGGAGATGTCGAACGGCCCGACCAGTTCGTGGCCGTAGAGGGGTAGCCCCGCCTCGGTGCGCGTGGAGTCGCGGGCCGCCAGCCCTGTTGGCTTCACCCCGAAGGGCTCTCCCGCCTCCAGAATCGTTTCCCACAGCCGGGCGGCGTCGTCAGGATGGACGAAAATCTCGTACCCCCACTCCTCGCCGCAGTAGCCGGTGCGGGCCACTATCAGTGACAATCCAGCCAACTCGCACTCGATCAGGTCGGTGCGGCGCACCCGGGCCAGCGCCGCTTTGACCTCTGGATCATCGGTCAGCGCCTGCAGCGTCGGCAAGGATGCCGGTCCTTGCAGCGCCAGGTCTCGTTTCTGCCGTTTCCCCGCCGCCGGGTCCTTCAGGTTGCGCAAGGTCGCCTGCGCTTCCACCTGCACCCACGGGCGATCCCGGTCAATGACGACCCGCCGTTCGTTCACCGCGTTCAGCCAGTCCCAGTCTTTCTCCTCGTTGGAGGCATTGACCACCATCAGGTACAGGTCCGCCCGGCGACGGTAGATCATCACGTCGTCAATGACCTTCCCGTCGGGGTCGAGCAGGTAGCCGTAGCATGACTGGCCGTTCTCCAGCCAGGCGGCGTAGTTGGATAGGACCGTGTCCAGGAAGGCAGTGGCGTGAGGACCTTCGATCTCAAAGGCCCCCATGTGGGCCACGTCGAAGAGGCCCGCCGCTTCCCGCACCGCCTGGTGTTCCTCACTCACCGACGTGTACCAGACCGGCATTTCCCACCCGGCGAAGGGAACCATCTTCGCCCCCATCTTCTTGTGGATCTCGCAGAGGGGCGTGCGTTTGGGGGAAGCCTCCGGCTCCTCCCAGTGCCACTCCTCTTTCTTGCTCGCATCCCCCGTCCCGGGACCGTCCCGGCCGGCCTGGGGCGCAAGTTCTTTCAGGAGGTGCGCCTGCCCGACGAAGTATGGCTTCGTCAGGTCGAAGGTCTCCGGGTAGGCGCGATAGAGTTCAACCGCAGCAGTGCCCGCTGGTTGCTCTTCACCTTTCCTCGTTTCCTCACCTATCCCTTCTTCACCTACTTGCTCCTCGATTTGCTCCACCACCACTGGCCCTTCCACCTTGCGGAAGAGGTCAGCGTCGTCGAAGAGGATGTAGCCATCGGCCAGGCCACGCAGCCAGGAGGTGACGAGGGCCGCGTTCTGGGGCGTAGGGAATATGAGGTAGCGCTCCCGCCCCCACTCATCTTGTCCTTCCCGCATCACCAACACCTCGTCAACCAGCCGCCCGTGCCGATCCAGTATGTGGGTGGTTATGGACGCGCCCGGGGCGAGTTTGGCCACGTTGGCGGTGACGACCTGCTGGACGAACGGTCGCGCTCGCCAGCCGGTGACCCGCAGGGCCAGGGGTTTCGGACCGGGGTTCCCAGAGAGGATGGCGTAGTGGGGATAATCGCTGCGCTTGTACTCAAAGTCAATCCCCGCTTTCTCGGCCAGCGCTGCCACCCCCCGCCGCACCTCCTCCAGCACGTCCAACTCGATCTTGCCCCGGGGCAGGGTGCCGATGAGGCCGTTGTAGGCGAAGGGCTTGACGTTGACCAGGACGCGGTGGATCAGGCCGGCGATGGTGTCCATGTCCGCTTCGTCCAGCCCGCGCTGGGTGATCCAGGGAGTGCCCAGACGGATACCGGTCGCCAACGCTGTCTCGGTGTCGCCAGGGATGGTGTTCTTGTTGGCCACGATGCCGGCCAGGTCGAGGATGCGGACGGCTGGCTCTCCCCACACCGGGAAGCCGGTGTCGGAGGGGACCGATTTGAGGTCTATCAGCAGCAGGTGAGTGTCGGTGCCGCCGTAGGCCAGCCGCAGGCCGCGCTTCTGAAGTCCCTCTGCCAGGGCCTGGGTGTTGGTGACGATCTGGCGCTGCAGTTGGCGGAACTGCTCGGTTTGCGCGATGTGGAAGGCCACCGCCAGCGCGGCGAACTTGTTGACGTGGGGGCCGCCCTGCTCGCCGGGGAAAACCGCCATGTCAATCGCCTGGGCCAGTTCCTCGTCGGTGGTCAGGATCACCGCGCCACGGGGGCCGCAGATGGTCTTGTGGGTGGTGAAGGTGGTCACGTGGGCGAGACCGACCGGGTTGGGGTAGAACCCGGTGGCGGCCATCCCGGCGGTGTGGGCAATGTCGGCCACCAGGTACGCCCCCACCTCGTCGGCGATGGCGCGGAAGGTCTCCCAGTCGGGCGCCCAGGAGTAGGAGGTGTATCCGGCGACGATCACCTTCGGCCGGTGTTCCCGCGCCAGGTCGCGAATACGGTCGTAGTCCAGTCGCTCCGTCTTGGGATCCACGCCGTAGGAGACCACCCGGTACCGCTGGCCCGAGATGTTGAACTCGGAGCCGTGGGTCAGGTGGCCGCCCTGGAACAGGTCCAGGCCCATCAGCGTGTCCCCCGGTTCCATCAGCGCCCAGTAAACGGCCAGGTTGGCCGCCGCGCCGGAGAGGGGCTGGACGTTGACGTGGATGTGTTCGGGTCGAATGGAACCGTGGGCGAAAGCCACAGCACACCGCCGCTGGGCCAGGCACTCGACGAAGTTTACGTAGTCCACCCCCTTGTAGAAGCGCCGGTCGGCGTAGCGGCGGTAGAAGGCCAACTGCCAGGGTACGTCGCGCAGCCGCACTTCTGGGTCGCGGGTCATCCGCAGTGGGGGATACCCCTCGGCGTAGATGTTCTGGAAGACGGAGCCTAACGCCTGGCGGACGGCCTTAGGGGCGGAGGACTCGGAGGGGATGAAGATGAGTTTGCGGGCCTGCCGCTCCTCCTCCCAGCGGATGAGATCGGCCACAAACGGTGCGACTTCCTCCAGGTCGGCGCGGAGGAGGAAATCGGATTGCGAGTGTGAGGTTGCAGATTGCATTGAGGTGCACTCCTTTGCTGGATGTCTGATATTGGATACTGGATACTGGGTATTGTGTGCCTGGTGCTCGTTGTTGAGCATGGCGGTATTGTAACACTGAGAGGGGAGGAGGGCAAGGAGGGGAAACAGGGCGTGAGACAAGAAGTGGAAGAAGGATTTGCACAGAACGGGGAGAGGAGTATACTAACAACACGTACGCAGCCAGCAACGACGTGGGGCCGCCTTTGCCCCTGGAGGAAGCGCTGGTGCTGCTGGCCCAGGCGGAGGAGACGCGGGCCGAGGCCGATGTGGAACTGGACGCGGTACTGATTAAGTTGGGGTTTGGAGGATGGCTGGAGGGTTGAGCGCGGGAGGTTTCTGAAATGACTACAGAGCAGCAGGTTCTCGAAGATATGCGCCGCGACGAGCGACAGCGGGTCGAGTTCAAAGAGGGGTTCATCAAGACCGGCGAACTGGCAGAGTACGTGATGGCCTTTGCCAACGCTGAAGGCGGTACCATCTATATGGGCATCGCCGAAAAACCGGTGCCCCATCCCAGCGGCAAGATCCAGCGGGTGACCAGGGCAGACTACGACAACATCCACCGGGCAGCGCAGGATGTGTTGACACCCCCGGTGGAAGGCGTAACCGCCCACGAGGTCGAGGTGCAGGGAGAGTAAGGTCTTAGCCATCGTCGTGCCCTGCACCGGCAAACTGCATCAGCACTCCAACGGCAAATTCCTCATCCGGCGCGGCTCCGAGAACGTGGCCTTGCGAGGCGACGCCCTGCGCGAGGCCTGGCTGGAGCGAGAACACCCCAGTTTCGACGACCGCCCCGTGAGAGACGCCACCCTGGACGACCTAGACCCGGGCCGGGTGGAGTGGTATCTGCGGCGGGCGGCCCAGGAGCGACGTTTGCCAGTGGACCTCTCATTGCCGCTGGAGCAGAACCTGATCCGCGTGGGGGCTGTCATCCAGGATGGGGAGCGGCTGGTGCCCCGCGTGGCCGGCCTGCTGCTCTTCGGGCGCGATCCTCAACGATTCACGCCCCAGAGTGTGGTGCGGGTGGCCCGCTTCCAGGGCACGTCCCCCCTCAATTTCATTGACCGGCTGGACTGCATTGGCACGCTGCCGGAGATGATTGACGAGGCAGAGAGATTCATCAAACGCAACACGCGAGTGGCGGCCAAGATCACCGGCTTCGAGCGGCGGGAGACGACGGAGTATCCCTACCCGGCAGTGCGGGAGGCCATCACCAACGCTGTGGCTCACCGGGACTACTGGCGGCGTGGCGTTGAGGTGCGGGTCTCGATCTTCGCTGACCGCATTGAGGTGCAAAGCCCCGGCCGGCTGCCGCCCCCGCTGACAGTGAGCACCCTGGGTGATGAGCACGTCCTGCGCAACCGCCTCATCGCCGAGTTGCTGTTCAATATCCGCTACATCGAACGCTGGAACACGGGTATCCTGCGGATGCGCCGCTGGATGCGAGAGCACGGCCTGCAGGAGCCAGTCTTTGAGGAGATCGGCCAGACCTTCCGGGTGACGTTCTACGGCCCCGGCGACGATATCCTGGACCTGATCCCCGAGGAGGGTGTGACCGACCTGCGGGAACTGGGGTTGAACGAACGGCAGATTGAGGCGCTGCGGCTGATGGTGAATGAGGGAGGCGTGTTGACCAACAGGGAGTACCGCGAAGTGTTTGGTGTAGGAAACCAGACAGCGGCCAGGGAACTCAAAGAGCTGGTAGAGAAAGGACAGGCGAAACAAAGCGGCCGGGGGCGAGCAACGCGGTACCAGGCGATCTGATCACACGATTTGGGACGGAATCACACGATTTGTCACACGATTTCCCGGCGCGGGTTCTGCAGGCGGCCCGGAGAACCCCAACTACGTTGATCATCTCTAACTGAAGATGCTGGTACGACACGGACTGGTGCGACAGACAGGTACGGGCAAGGGCACTCGTTGCACGGCGGAGTAGGATGGCGCATAAAGACAGTTCATGGCGCATAAGATGGCGCATTCCTGTCTATTGTCCGGACGATGAACTCCAACCGAGTCCACCACGCCATTGCCCGGGACCTCGCCCTCATACAGGCTGTCGATGGACTGGGCGGCATCCGTGTGCGTGAGACGTACACGATTAGACGCAAGAGTACACGGTTAGGTACACGATTAGCGGGGAGACAGGTGGTCTGATAGCGGCGGGCCAGGCGCGGCGGATAGGGCAGGGACGCGATGTGCGCTATATCGCCGCGTGAAGTCGGGATTACTGACAAGTGTCATGATTGGCTGAAAAATGTCATGATTTGTGTCACGATTTCGGGGGCCGAGCTGTTGCCCAGGGCAGCTGGCTTCCCTCTGCGCCGACTGCAAACGCGGTGACAGTGACCCCGGCCGTGCCAACGACCGCGTCAGCCATTGTGACCGGCGAGCACATCCGGCAGATCTACGAGATCTACCGGGACTGGCGGGCCGAGGAGGGCATCAGTGCCATCATTACCACCGAGGAGGTGGCGCGCAACGACTATAACCTGAGCCCCAGCCGGTACGTGGCGAGCAACGATGTGGAACCGCCTCTGCCGCTGGAGGAGGCACTGGTGCTGCTGGCCCAGGCGGAGGAGGCACGGGCGGAGGCTGATGCGGAACTGGACAACGTGTTAACAGAACTGGGTTTTGGGGGATGGAAGGCCGGAGCGTGATCTGCTCTATTTCGGTTTGGGCCTCTTTGGGTCGGTTTACAAAATCGAGAAAATGGTGTATAATGTAAACCGATGGAAGGAGGTGCTGGTCATGAATATAGGCGAGCGATTGAAGATAGCCCGGCGCACTGCTGGATTAAGCCAGCGAGATCTGGCAGAGGCAGCGGGCGTGAGCGCGATGGCTATCTCTAAATATGAGCGTGACCTGGATATTCCAGGCTCTGGGGTGTTGCTCCGCTTAGCCCGGGCACTGGACGTCAAGACCGAGTACTTCCTGCGTCCCGTCACTGTTACGATTACTGCACCCTCATATCGTCGCCGGACTTCTTTACCCCGCAAGCAGGAATTGGCCATTATGGGACAAATCCAGGAATGGCTGGAGCGGTACCTGGACGTGGAAAGCCTCTTCGGCGGACCGCCAGAGTTTGATTTGCCCGCCGGCCTCGACCGCCGCGTGGCCTCTATGGACGAGGTAGAGCACGTTGCCCTGAACCTGCGTCAGGAGTGGGACCTGGGATTGGCTCCCATCGAGAGCCTCGTAGAGGTCTTGGAGGAGCGGGGGATCAAAGTAGGACTGGTGGACGGACACGATGGTTTCGACGCCCTTACCTTCTGGATGGACGATGAGGTTCCAATCATCGCCGTAAAGCGGGGCCTACCTGGCGACCGCCAGCGGTCTAACCTGGCCCACGAACTGGGACACCTGGTCCTGGAACTGGCCGAAGGTGTAGACGCCGAAAAGGCAGCCCATCGCTTCGCTGGTGCTTTCCTGGTGCCGGCACCAGTGGCTCGCTTCGAGCTAGGCACCCGGCGGCGGGCGCTGGATCTTCACGAGCTGCACCTGCTCAAACACAAATACGGTCTGAGTATGCAGGCGTGGGTCTATCGGGCGAAGGATCTGGGCATCCTCTCCGAATCGGCTGCCACCCGGCTCTTTCGCCAGTTTCGCCAGGAAGGCTGGCATCGTCGGGAGCCAGGCGATCAGATTCCACCGGAAGAGCCTGAGCGTTTGAAGCGGTTGGTGTTGCGCGCGTTGGCTGAGGACATCATATCCGAGTCCCGCGCCGCCGAGTTGCTGGGGACGCCTTTGACAACGTTCTGGCAGGAGGAAGCAAGGCAGCGTGGAGTTAGACACGCCGTTCAGTGTACTGTCATTATTGCCGCAGAATTGTGAATGACATTCAGAATGTTGGCTCTTTGGGATTTCGCAGGGTCAGGGTATTGGACTCCCCAACTTGTTGGGGGTGTGGCGCAAAGAACCCGAACAAGTTCGGGAGTCCGATGTGTCCACCCTGCAAACCCCCAGAGACCCTAGAAGGGAAGATGGCATTTGTGTAATGAAACGAGATGGGAGAGATGAGTATGCTACCGACTATCACAGATGTCGCTATCCTCAGCGATGAGGTGAAGAGCGGCCAGGTGTACGGCGTCGTCCAACTGTACAAAGTGCTCGGTGACAAGCCAGCGTTGGAGAAAAAACCTGATGACGTATTTGCCCGCACCTACCTGACTGAAGCACTCAAGACCTCACTGGCCCAGATACGCCACAAATTCACCGGTCAGGATCCCCGGGGGAGCCTGGTCTTCACCGGAGGCTATGGTTCCGGCAAGTCACACCAGTTGCTGGCGCTGTATCACACGTTGACCCATCCTGACTTGGCGGCTCAATGGCTGGCCCGTCACGGATACGATGAGCCGCTGCCCATGCTCGACGACCTGGTCGTGATTGTGCTCCATACAGCGCGGGTGGACTACGATAACCTGTGGGAACCCGTCTTCCAACAACTGGGCGCCCAGGACGTTCTGAACCAGATCAAGCGCTACCCTACTATTCCCCAGATTCACCAGGCCCTCGGTGGCCGACCGGTCGTGGTTTTCATTGACGAAATCGAGAACTGGTACGAGACGATCCTCCCCCAACGGGTGGGCACCGTGGAGACCTCACGGGCTGCCAATCGCACTTTTCTCCAGCACTTGCTGGAGGTGGCTAGTGAACCCGATGTGTCTCTGATGGTGTTGTTCTCGCTGATACGTGATAATCCCGACATCGTGGACGTGATTGATCGCACCGGCCCTATCTCCATCAACCTGAGCACGGCGGCCGACCGCGAGGACATCCTGCTCTACCGGCTGTTTGAGCGCATTGACAGCCAACAGGCAGACGAGATAGCAGACCGCTTCATGGAACTGTACCGCGAGCGCCAGGTCGTTGTACCTATGAGCGACTACGACGCCTATCGCGCCCGCATGCAGAGTGTGTATCCCTTGCACCCCGAGTTGCTGCGGGTGCTGTTCGAGCGCTACAGTACCGCCTCCAACTACGCCAACACCCGTGGTATTCTCTATTTGCTCGCCACCATCCTGCGCGAACGGGCGGACAAGACGGTGCTCTTGCTGACATCCGACGTGGATGCGGCCCGCTTCGACGATCAACTCGTCGTTCTGGACCGGCCGCTGGTCGAGGCCACCGCCCGTGACATTGAGCGCGTGAGCCACATCGAGTATGGGCGTGAGGTGCTGTCCACAGTGCTGCTCTATTCCATCAACCGCGAGCAACAGATCGGCGCGGACGAAACCGGAATCGTCCTGGGGGTAGCTACACCAGAAATCAATCCCAACGACGTACTGCTGGGCTTGAACCGGCTGTTGGGTCGGGCCTGGCATCTGCACAAACTGAA
>CAYLPU010000152.1:0-9335 GCA_964385635.1 uncultured Anaerolineales bacterium | reverse complement strand
TGGCTGGCGAGCCGCCCGGCGATGAAGTCGCCGGGCTACGGAGCTTCCGCCCGATGAATCGGGCTCAGGAACCCCGTTCACGGGGTGGTGGCTCCGTAGCCGTGGCACTTCATACCACGGCGGGGCTGGCTGGCGAGCCGCCCGGCGATGAAGTCGCCGGGCTACGGATCTTCCGCCCGATGAATCGGGCCCGGGAACCCCGTTCACGGGGTGGTGGCTCCGTAGCCGTGGCACTTCATACCACGGCGGGGCTGGCTGGCGAGCCGCCCGGCGATGAAGTCGCCGGGCTACGGAGTTCCGCCCGATAAATTGGGCTCAGAAACCCCGTTCACGGGGTGGTGGCTCCGTAGCCGTGGCACTTTATGCCACGGCGGGGCTGGCTGGGTGAACAGGAGACACTGAGCGTCTCGAAGCGTGTCGAGGAGAGGAGAACAGCGCAGTGGCTGAGCAGCAACTGAGAGAACCAGAGACACACCACCGCGCCCTACTTTGGCTCGTCCTGGTCGTCATTGTCCTTACCACACTGGCCTACAGCACCGGCCGGGCGCTGGTGCTCCTGAGCCTGCCCACCTCCCTGCCATTCCCTACGCTCGTCCCGTCCGCTACCCCCGTTATTGCCACTGCCACCGCGCAACCTCCTACGGCGACACCGGTGCCCACACACACACCGGTGCCCACATACGTGGGTTGGGAACAGGTGGAGCATGGCCTCGAACTGCGGAGGTTGCGTGTGAGCACAGAAGCGGGAATGGAGCGGCTGACGCTGGTGCGGCTTGACCCGGCTGTGTTCCGCTTTCGTATCGTATACATTCCCAGGCTACCGCGCACCGTTGGCGAATGGGGCCGGTCAGATTCTCTGGTCGTCAACGCTGGTTTCTTCACGCCTGAACATCGCACCATCGGCCTGCTGATCCGGGAGGGCCGCGTCTACGGCAGTCCCTTTGATGACCCTGATGAGAAGTCCCCTGGCCTCTTCACCGTCACCACGGATGGGCGGACGGAGATACGCTCGTTGCAGGAGCAACCCTACCAGATTGGCGAACCACTGTGGCAGGCGGTCGAGTCCTTCCCGCTGCTGGTCAGGCCAGGTTCCACTTTCGGCTTCGCCCCTGATGTCTTCGGCGACAGCCCAGGCCGGCGCACCGTTGTGGCACAGGATCGGGATGGGCGCATCCTCTTCGTCGTGGCCTCCCAGGGCCACTTCAGCCTGTACGAACTGGCAACTTTCCTCATCGAATCAGATCTCGACCTGGAAGTGGCTCTCAATCTGGACGGGGGGCGTTCGACCGGTCTATGGTTGCAGGTGGGCGACACCCGCGTCGAGATTGACTCTCTCGTTCCGGTGCCCTCCGTCATCGTCGCCGAGCGGTCCGATTGAGCGACCACCGACTTGCCAAAAGTGACGCCAGAAGTACAATAGCAGGAAGGAGGCAGAACTATGGATAGAGTCATGGACTATAAGAAGACGTTCCTGATAGGCTTCGGTTTCTTCGGCATCAGCGTGATGTGGACGCTGTACAACGCCTACGTGCCGATCTACCTGCAAGCGGGTAGCCCGACGTTTGATGCACACGGGGAGGTAGGCTTCGGTCTTGGCGCTGGCCTGACGGGTGTGATTATGACGCTGGACAACATCGCCGCTTTCTTTCTCCTGCCGCTGATCGGTCTCTGGTCCGATCGTATCTGGACCCGCCTGGGTCGCCGCAGGCCGTTCATCCTCGTGCTCGCCCCCATCGCGATTGTGGCGTTCATTCTGATCCCGGTGACAGTTCAGATGATTCCGTCCGAACTCAGCGGCCAAGTTGACCGGCTGGGGACACCGCTGGCGCTCTTTATGATTGCCATAGGGGTCTTTCTGACGGCGATGGCCAGTTTTCGCACGCCGGTGATCGCGCTCATGCCAGACCTGACGCCCAGCCCGCTGCGCTCCCAGGCCAACGGTGTCATCAACCTGATGGGAGGCGTGGGGACGTTGGTTGCCACTTTGGGCAGTGGTTTTTTATACGGGATGGGGTACATCGTGCCCTTTGTCTTCGGCGGCGTGCTGATGGCTGCGGCGGTGCTGATGTTGTTGTTCTTCGTCAAGGAGCCGCGTGAACTGGGGGCCACAGCCCACGAGGACGAGGGGTTGGGCGCGCTGCGCGGCATCAAGCGCGTCTCGCCGGAGGCCCGCCGCAGCCTGGCACTTCTGATGGGCGCGATCTTCTGCTGGTTCGTCGGCTACAACGCCGTCGAGACCTTCCTCTCATCCTACGGGGTGAGCGAACTGAAGATGTCCATCGGCACAGCGCCGCTGCTGATGGGAGTGGCGTCGCTCGCATTCCTGGCCTGCGCCATACCCGCTGGCTACATCGCGGCCCGCTTCGGGCGGCGGCGCACGATCATCTCCGGTCTGACGATCTTTGGCCTGTTGCTGGTGGTGAACTTCTTCTTGCGCAACGCGACGCTGATCTGGCCCATCATGGCGGTGGGAGGGATGGGCTGGGCGTTGGTCAACATCAACTCGCTGCCCATGGTGGTGGACATCGCGGCCTCCGACGCCGACCTGGGCACCTATACGGGGCTGTACTACATCGCCTCGCAATTGGCAGCCGTGGTCGGACCGACGATCAACGGCTACATCGTGGAGTGGGGCGGCGGCGACTACAACCTGATCTTCGTCGTGACACCGGCCTTCTTTGCGCTGGCGATCCTGTGCATGCTGAGGGTGACGAAGGGGGAGGCGAAGGAAGCGGGTAGCAGTTAGCAGGCAGCGATTAGCAGTTGGCGAAGCGGGCCTCGCTCGTGGGTGAGCGAGGCCCGCTGTTGGTACAGCCACTACATTCGGGCTAGTAGTCGTTGAACGCAGCGGGTATGAACGCCCAGTACGGCGATACGCGCCGCCCAAATATGTCCCAGTCACCCCAGGTGGGATCAGTTTCGCTCCACACCACCAGGCAGCGCCCTTTTTGGGAATCGGCCACAGCCGGGTTTGTCAACTGACTATCATCCACGTGTCGCACCCGGAGCCGTGAACCCATACTGGTATCGTTTAAGAATCTCTGCGCCTCTGCGTCTCTGCGTTAAAAATTGCCCTTTTTGCAGGGGGAGTCTTACCATGCCCCGGCCCAAGCGTCAACGTCGCCTGGATGGATTCTATTTCTCCGTCTCGTCCGTTGCACTTGACAAACTGACCACGTGTAGTATAATTAATCCGATAGGAATTATAGACTTTATAGATTGAGGGGGATACAGTGAGACTCTCCAAGCGAGGCGAGTACGGCCTGCGCGCCCTGCAGGACCTGGCTGCGCACTATGGTGAAGGGCCGGTACGGAACAAAGACCTGGCCGGGCGGAACAACGTCCCGCCCAGGTTCCTGGAGCAGATTCTGCTCACGCTTAAGCATGGCCGAATCGTGCACAGCCGCAAAGGACCCCGAGGAGGATACTACCTGGCCCGTCCCCCGCACCAGATCACCCTGGCGGAGGTCGTGCGCCTGCTGGATGGGCCGCTGGCCCCCATCAGTTGCGTGAGCGAGACGGCCTACGAGCCCTGCGGTTGCCCCGACATGGAGGCCTGTGGCTTGCGGCAGGTGATGAAAGAGATACGTGATGTCGTGGCCGGGATCATGGAAAGCACCACCCTGGCCGACTTGGTCGCCGAGCAACCCTCTTCCTGAACTCTTTATATTTTGGTTTTATTCTCGATAATATCACTAGATATTATGTATTACTGTCTGAAAGGAGAAACAATATGCAGATCCAAATCCACTGGTCTCTCGTCCTGCTCGCGCTGTTCTGCGAATATATCGACTCGACGCTGGGCATGGGGTACGGCACCACTCTCACCCCCATCCTGCTTCTGTCGGGGTACGAAACGACGCAGATCGTGCCCTCGGTGCTGTTTTCGGAATTCCTGACCGGCATCCTGGCAGGGGTACTCCACCACAGGTTCGGCAGCGTCAACTTCAAACCAGGCTCGCGCCCGTTCAAGGTCGTCCTGGTCCTGGCGGCGTGTAGTATCATCGGCACGCTGGCAGCCGTCTTCCTCGCCGTGAACGTGCCCGGATGGATGGTCAAGGTGTATATCGGCGTGCTCGTGCTGGCTATGGGCCTCGGCATCCTGCTCACCATAAACAAGACCTTTCCCTTCTCGTGGAAGAAACTGATCGGGCTGGGATTCGTGGCCGCGTTCAACAAGGGGCTCAGCGGTGGCGGCTATGGCCCACTCGTCACCGGCGGCCAAATAATGGCGGGGGTGGATGGCAAAGGGGCCATTGGCATCACGTCGCTGGCCGAGGGGCTGGTATGTATCGTCGGCGTGCTCGCTTACACGTTGACAGGGAACGGCGCGGTGGACTGGGGACTGGCTCCCTCGCTCGTTCTGGGGGCGGTGCTCTCGGTACCTCTCGCTGCTTTCACAGTCAAGAAGATGCCCGTGCTGAAGTTACGTTGGGCGATCGGGATTACCGTCACCATATTGGGCCTCTTCACCCTGGTCAAACTCGTATTGTAGGTTGTAGGTGTTGGGCAAGGTCTCCCGACCGCCGCCCGCACCGTTTTTTCACCCTGGTCAAACTCGTGTTGTAGGTTGTAGAGGGCGTACCTGTGTATTGTGTCAAGTTGCCATTATGTGTATAATTAGGAGGTGATGCAATCGCTGCGTATTTTGTTGGTGGACGATCATTTGCTGTTCCGCAAGGGACTGGCCCGGCTGCTCGATGGTCAGCCCGATTTTGAGGTTGTCGGGGAGGCCCGGGATGGCCTGGAGGCGGTCGAGCAAACGCGGTTGCTGCATCCGGATTTGGTGTTGATGGACGTCCGTATGCCCAACTGCGATGGATTGGAGGCGACCCGCCGCATCAAGGCCCGCATGCCAGGTGTACGGGTGGTGATGCTGACTGTGTCCGATACTGAGCAAGACCTGGTGACCGCTGTGCGCTGTGGAGCGGACGGCTACTTGCTCAAGGACATCCTGCCGGAGACGCTCTTTCAGCACTTGCGCGGTCTGGCGTCGGGGGAGGCTCCGATATCGCGGGTGATGACGGCCAAATTGTTCCGCCAATTGGCGCAGCGGAGCCAGCCAGCCGCCCAGCCAGCGGCCACAGCCGTGCTTTCAGCACGTGAGTGTGAGGTTCTGGTGCTGGTTGTGGACGGGTATTCCAACCGGGAAATCGCAGAGGAACTGGGCATCACACGCAATACGGTGAAGAACCATCTGCGCAGCATCCTCGCCAAACTGAGGGTCAGGAATCGTGCCCAGGCGGCCGCTTATGCCGTGAGCCACGGGCTGGTGTGCCTGCCAACGGGCAACGGCGGTGGTTCCACAAGCAGTAACGAGGACTAGGCGAGTTGTCGAAGGGAGATTGTGGTTACATGCTTAGCCCCATTGGGCTATTTGGGCACCGTATATGGCCCAGAAGGGCTATAGACAAGCCGTCGCATCAGAGGTATAATTTCAACCAGTTCACTGACCGGTAGTCAGTTAATGAACCTCAGTCGTGTATTTATTCTCGCTAGCCAGCCGCTTTTCGCCCAGGGCGTTCAAAGCCTCCTTTCTGGCCAACCAGGTATCGAAGTTGTCGGGGTCGCCATTGTCGGCCCCGATACGTTTGCCCAGGTGCAAGCAGCCGCCCCCGACGTGGTGATCATTGAGGCCGGGGGCGAGGAACAGAGTCGCCTGGTTGCCCAGGTGCTGGAGTCCATTCCCGGTGCAAAGGTTGTCGGGCTGACTCTGGAAGACGATCGCATCCATACCTATTACCAGCAGATGAAGCGTGGCCGCCGCGTGGAGGACCTGTTGGAGGCGGTCCGCAGGCCGCTGGATTGGCGTGGCCGCAGCCCAGAAATACTGCGGCTTTTTGTTTTGTTCCAGGGTCACTATGGTCAGCGTATCCTGGGAAACGTCCGCCGTTTCGCTCCCGCGGCCTGGACGGTGGAGGCTTGGCGCGCTCCCTCCGATCTTCCTCTGGTGGTGGATGACCCATTGGTGTTCCTCCCCATGCACCTGCCTGTTGCCGACCTGGTGCTCTCGTTGGGGGAGAGCACCGGCGCGGCTCAGCTTCTGCCCAGCATTGTGGAGCGCACCAGTGCCCGGGCCGTCATCGCGCCAGTGGACAACGTGGCCTGGCTGCCGGATGGGTTGGCCCGCCAACTCCGCCTTCAGTTGACGGAGATGGGTGTGACCGGTGCTTTTCCCAAGCCGTTCTGCTCTCTCACCGAGCGGAGTTGCAACGCCCCCGGGACGGGGGCTAAGAGCGGTGTCCCCGGGATGGGGGCTAAGAGCGGTGTGCGCCAGCAGGAGGTCTCGTTTGAGGATCCCTGGATCAGTGAGTTTGCCCGCCATTTTGGCCGGCCAGCGTTTCGGATCGAGTGCGACGATCAACGGTGTCAACGGATAGTGAAAGTAGAGGTGGAACGGGACGCGGCCTGTGGGTGCGCCCGGTCTGTTGCTCGCCAACTGGTCGGGGTGGACGTGCGGGAGGCCATTCTTCAGGCCGGCCTGTTTCATCATCACTACCCTTGCCGGGCTACGATGCGCGTGGACCCGGATCTAGGGGAGCCACTGATCCAGGCTTCGGGCAACTTCATGCGGCGGGCGGTGGAGGTCGAGATAGGTAGGGGGTAGGGAGTAGGGAGTAGTGTCAACGGTGTCAACGGATAGAGATAACAGCACACACATTTCAAGGAGGTAACGAATGCCCGTCAAGCGAGTTGAACCAGTTCCGAGCGACATAAAGATCGCTCAGGCAGCCGAACTCATTCCTGTCGTTGAGGTTGCCAAGAGTGTCGGACTCTCCGAGGACGACATTGACCTGCACGGGAAGTGGAAGGCCAAGGTCCACTTGGACGTGCTCGAAAAGTTCAAGGACCGCCCCAACGGCAAGTACATTGACGTGACCGCCATCACTCCCACGCCGCTGGGCGAGGGCAAGACGGTGACGACGATCGGCGTCAGCCAGGGCTTGCACTACATCGGTAAGAAAGTCTTCACCGTCATTCGCCAGCCCTCGCAAGGGCCAACCTTTGGTATCAAGGGTGGGGCGGCCGGTGGCGGCTACGCCCAGATCGTGCCGATGGAGGACTTTAACCTGCACCTCACCGGCGACATCCACGCCGTCGGCGCGGCCCACAACCTGCTGGCCGCGGCGATTGACAACCGCATGGCGAAGGAAGCCCGCTGGAGCACCAGTTTTCTGGCCAAGGCGCTCTGCCCGGACGATGAGTACACGCCCTCGCAGCGCCGGCGGCTGGAAAAACTGGGCATCGAGTCGGATAAACCATCCGACCTGAACGACGATGATAAGGAGCGTATGTTCCGCCTGAACATAAACCCCGACGCAGTCCAGTGGCGGCGGGTGGTGGACGTATCGGACGCGGCGCTGCGCAACGTCATCGTCGGTATGGGCGACGCCAATAACGGCCTGGTACGCGAGACCGGGTACGACATCACGGTGGCCTCCGAGATCATGGCCGCGCTGGCGATGTGCAGCGGCCTGGCTGACCTGCGCGAGCGTATGGGCCGCATCATCATCGGCACCAGCAGGAAGGGTGGATTGCGTTCGGTGGGCCGGATTGATCCAATCACAGCCGAGGATCTGAATGTGGCCGGCGCGATGACGGTTCTGCTCAAGGACGCCCTCATGCCCAACATGATGCAGACGCTGTCCGGCAGTCCGGCCTTCGTCCACTGCGGGCCGTTCGCCAACATTGCCCAGGGTAACTCTTCCATCATCGCCGACAAGATCGCGCTCAAACTGGCTGATTACGTGGTGACAGAGTCCGGTTTTGGCGCCGACTGCGGGATGGAAAAGTTCATGAACCTCAAGTGCCGCTACAGCGGGCTGGTTCCTGACTGCGTGGTATTGGTCTGCACCGTGCGCGCGCTCAAGATGCACGGCGGTGGCCCCAGGGTTGTCGCCGGCAAGCCACTGGACAAGGCTTATACCAGCGAGAACCTGGAACTGCTGGAAAAGGGTCTGCCCAACCTGCTGCAGCACATTGAGAACGCGATAAAGTTCGGCGTGCCGGTGGTGGTGGCGATCAACCGCTTCAAGTACGACACCGATGCCGAGATCGAGTTGATTCGCAAGCGGGCCAAGGAGACGGGCGCCGAGGACGTAGTGATGCACAACGTCTGGGCCAAGGGCGGCGAGGGCGGCGCGGACCTGGCACGGGCGGTTGTCGCGGCCTGCGAGAAGCCGAACGACTTCCACTTCCTCTACGAGGACGCCATGTCCATCAAGGAAAAGATCGAGACCATCGTCCGCGAGATTTACCGCGCCGATGGAGCGGATTACACGGACGAGGCGGAGGCGAAGATCAAACTTTTCACCGATATGGGGCTGGCGCACCTGCCGCTCTGCATGGCGAAGACGCACCTCTCGTTCACGCACGATCCGGCGATCAAGGGTACGCCGCGCGGGTGGCGGATGCCCATCACCGACGTGCGAGCCAGCGTGGGCGCGGGGTTCATCTTCCCGCTGTGCGGCACGATGAAGACCATGCCCGGCCTGCCCACCCGCCCGGTCTTTACGGATATTGACATTGATGTGAAGACGGGCAAGGTTTTGGGGTTGTCGTAGGTGTCAATGGTGTCAACGGAAAGAAACCGGGTTTTTCGGAAAAAACCCGGTTTCTAAGGTGTGAACGGATGATAGGAGAGCAGGATTCACGGAATGAAAGGATAAAGAAAAATGGAGAAGGTGGTATTTGAAGTACCGACTCTCTGGGCCGATCATCATGTCCTTAAGGTGCGGGACGTGTTGGCCAACCTGGAGGGAGTGGGTGGCGTGTACGCCAGTTCGGGCTGGAAGCAGGTATTGGTTAATTATGACGCAGCCGAGACAAACCCTGCGGCTATTGAGAAGGCGCTGGCTGAAGCCGGCTACCCGGTGGGTGAAGGGGAGATGCCTGTGCTGGCCCTGCCCGGTACCAGGCTTCGAGACCCGCAGTGGGCGGTGCTGGGCTCGCGGATGACCGAGACCAACCAGGCCGACCTCGATATGTCGGGCGAGTTCCGGCGGTATTAGGGAGGTTATGGAATATGGCGAAAAAGAAAGCAAGAACACCGGAGGAGGCGAGTTGGGATCGGGCGACGGTTGCCCTTTTGGAGCACGCTTGCCAGATTGAGGCGGAGACTGTTTTCTCGCGGGCGGACGCTCTCGCCCCCTGCCCGATCGGGTCTCAGGGGCTGTGTTGCAAGAACTGCTCGATGGGCCCTTGCCGCCTGGCGGGGAAGACGGAGCGCGGGGTCTGTGGGGCGACACGGGACGTGGTAGCGGCTCGCAACTTTGCCCGTGCCGTGGCGGTGGGCGCATCGGCTCACTCCGACCATGGCCGCGACCTGGCCTACA
>CAYLPU010000151.1:0-9476 GCA_964385635.1 uncultured Anaerolineales bacterium | reverse complement strand
TACGGAGCCACCACCCCGTGAATGGGGTTCCTGAGCCCGATTCATCGGGCGGAAGCTCCGTAGCCCGGCGACTTCATCGCCGGGCGGCCTCGGCAAGCACAGCATCACAGCATCACCCTTAACTTGACACGTGTGGGGGCTTCCCCCCTCTGGACTCCCCCCACAGATTCCAGAGTGCCAGAGTCCAGAGATACCAGAGGTCAGAGGTGGACGGGGGACGCCACTACCCGAAAACCGTAGTGGCCGGAGCGGGAGCGCGGGCTGTTCCTGAAGCGGCAGGCGCAGCGGACGAGCCTCGCTACATTGCCGAACGCGCCCCCGCGCAACACCCGCAGCGCCCTGCCAGACTCAAATTCGCTGACCGTCCACTCCCAGACGTTCCCCGCCATATCCGCGCACCCACACGGGCTATCCCCCTCCGGCAAGTACCAGCCCACCGGCGTGGTGGTGCCTATACCGCTCTCCCTGGTGTTGCACCGGGCAGGGTCAAACTCGTCTCCCCAGGGATAGGTACGCCCGTCAATCCCCCGCGCCGCCTTCTCCCACTCCTGCTCGGTGAGCAACCACACCCCGGCCCACTCCGCGTAGGCTATGGCGTCGTGCCAGCTCACCTGCACGACCGGGTGATCCATCCGGTCCTCAATGCCGCTTTCGGGGCCATCGGGACGACGCCAGTCGAAGCCCTTGATGTAGTCCCCCGTCTCAGTGCTCCATCCTCCCTCTTTCTCCGCTGTGGTCGCGTACCCTGTCGCCTCCACGAAACGGGCAAACTCGAAGTTCGTCACCGGCGTGCGGGCGACGAAAAAGCCCTGCTCGAGCCTGACCACCCTCGTGCCCTGGCCCTCTCCGTAGATGAACGGCCCCGGCGGCACCCAGGCCACCCCCGGTGGCACCTCCATCCCCTCCGGTGGCGGCGGAGGCCAGTCCGCCCCCGCCAGCAAGCCGTGCACGAAGCCCCGGATCTCCTCGTTGATGGTCATCTCCGGCGCGCTAGTATCCAGTAGCCCAGGTGCCAGCCATTGGGCTATGAAGAACTCTTGGAAACTCTTGTGCACGAAGCGATAGTTCCCCTCGGAGTCGCGGTTCAGGAACGAGCAGGTGCGGATGTCGTGCGCAAAGTAGTCAATCTCGGTCGCCTGCTCCAGGCGGAAGTGGGCGCGCACCCGCTCCGGCAAGCGCGAGTAGTGGATGCTCAACCTCTCGCGGTGCAGCATCTCCAGCGCCAGTTCTTGCATGAACAGACGCTTATCGGCACGGGTGATGAGCGTGCGGCCCTTTTCCTCGTCACGCACCAGCCACAGGTCGGTGTAGACCTCGTACAACTGTGCCGCGTTGATCGCATGACCAGGCTTTAGTTCAGGCAGCGAGCGGGCGATCATGTCCAGCAGCACCGGCCGCTGGGCCAGTTCCGCCAGGTTGTACGTGTGCTCGACCTGCTGCCAGTACTGTTCCCACCTATGGGGGAAGCGCACCCGTAGCATGGCCTGAATGTCCCCTCGCTCGAATGGCAGCAGGTGCACGATCTCGAAGTTGGGCCGGTCGCTCAGGTCAATCACCGCACGCTCGCGCAGATCGCGGGCCTCCCCAACCTCAAACATCTCCGGCCCCCGGCAGGAGAGCAGTTCCTCGGCTTCCCGGCTGGAGCGGAAGTAGGGCGTGCGGCAGGTGAGGATCACCTTGCTGCGCGATTCTACCGCCCGGGCCAGTTCCTCGAAGTTCTCCACCGTCGTCTGGTAGTCCACCTTCTGCGCCATCTCGTCGAAGCCGTCGAACAGCAGCACCAACTGACCGTCCGCGTTGAAGCGGCGGAAGGCTTCGTACCCGGCCTGGATACCGTACCGATTTACCAGGAAGTCGGTGATCAACTGTTTGAGATTCATCGCCTTGGCATAGTCGCGCAGCGACACAAGGATGGGGATGCGGTTCCGGTCGGGGTCGGCCAGCCAGCGGCGGGCCAGTTTGGCTGCGTACTGACGGCAGAAGGAGGTCTTGCCCGTGCCGTAATCGCCCAGGATGGAGATGTGGTTGCGGGCCTGGTCGTCCAGCCAGGCGTCCACATACCCGTCCATCGGCTTGTAGACGCTGCCATCGTCGCTCTCGCAGCCCAGGTCCACGTAGTAGGTGCTCAGTTCGTCTTTCTCGTAGTCGGCCACCAACTCGCGCGCGTAGGGCTCGAAGTTTATCAACTCGCAGTAGAACTCGTCCAGCGTGAAGGCCCGCACCGCGCCCTCGGTTTCGGCAGCCCGCTTCCGCGCCTCGGGCGAGACGCGGGTGTGGGTCACCAACACACCGCTCATCGAGGCACGGTTGGAGACCGGCCCCAGCGACTTCAGGAGTGCTTCCACGTCGGGCCGCCCCACCGTGCCCTCCTTGCAGACCACGGCCACCGGGCGGGCGAACGCGCCTTTGCTAGTACAAACCAATCGCACGCGGCCGGCGCTGGCCTCACGGCTCTGGCAGGTGAAGCCCATCACCGTGAGCAACCCCACGATGGCCTCGGCCAGCGTGCCGGCGGGGGTCGGTGCTTCGACCTGGGGCGGGAAGTAGCGGTCGCGCACGTCGGGGTGTTCGTCCAGAAAGCGGGCCAGGTCGCCCTTGGACCAGATGAGGGCAGTGTAGTCGCCTTTCTTGCTCGTCTTTTCAAACTTCTTTCGCAGGTCTTCAGTGGGCAACGTGCTGGTGATAAGCAGGTAGCGCCGGACCTCGTATTGGTCCATCACGTCACGGTAGTTGGCGACCTCGGCGAAGCCTACCGCCTTTCCGCTCTTTGCCCGGTGTTTGCACTGGATCAACGTCTCGCGCGTCTCGGTGAACCCCATCTTATCTCTGACGATTTCGCTGACGATGAGGTCTTTGCCGCCCTCCTGCCCGCGTGCGGGCTGCTGCACGATGGTAAACTCCATCGCCTGCAACAGGTCTTCGCAGAGTAGTTCAAACTCCTCACCCGATTCAATCTCGGTAAAATCAATAGGCATAAGCCCACCCCCTACGAATGGTTTTCACATCACGTATCAATCTCGTAGGCCCGACCGGGGATGATCCAGGGACGAACCCAGGGACCATCCCCGGGGGTAGTCAATAGACTACCCGGGCCATATTTGCCCGGCCCTGGGTCTCTGCGCGAGACGTAGCCCGCACTTGAGGCCCAAGGCGCGGCCGGGACCGGACCGTGCCGTCTTTCTCTGCCTCGGCCTGGCAGGGAGGACACAATGTCTTGTGTCCCTACAGCCCCACCTGGCATTTCCGGCCGGCGTGAAAGTCGTGGGACGCCACTACTACCCGAAAACCGTCAACTTCCCCAGCCTGGCCCTCCCCCGGCGACCATTGGCCTCCAGGATGCCCTCGTAGAAGTCCAGGGCAGCGTCTTGCAGCCGCTTGGTCACTACGAACCGCTGGCTGCGGGGGAAATCCATCGTGCGGGAAATCAACCAGTCAACGAAGTCGAAGGTGCGGGCGAAGATGACCATCTCTTGACTCATGATAGGCTCCATAAGAACACGGATTGGCAGGATTGAACGGATCAGACAAGAGCCGGTGCTGGGTTGTTTCCTGGCCCAGCGCCGCCTGTTCACGGCGGCGCGGCCCTCCCCCTGGCGCTATGACAGGCAAGGCGGCGAGGATGGCCTGTCGTAACCCCCAGGTGTCACCGGTGCGGGCGTGGTTGACCCATCCTTGCACTGAGGCATCCACTCGCTCTATGGGAATCTCGGCGGCTGCGTAGGACGCCAGCAATGCCTTGAACCGGCGAAGGTAGGCGATGCCCTTGCGCCGTTTGAGCCGCCGTTCAGCGGGGAAGACCACGAAGCCCAGGAAAGGGATGCCCTCGGTGACGGGCCGGGGGTGCGCCTGTCTCTCGTGGACCGTCAGGCGCATGCGTGCCAGTCGCGCTACCGCTGCCTCCCGCCAGGCCCACAGTGTGGACTTATCGTCGGCGAAGAGCAGGAAGTCGTCAACGTACCGCAAATAGCCCTTGCAGCGCAATTCCCGCTTCACGAAGTGGTCGAAGGGGTCCAGAAAACAATTGGCCCAGAATTGGCTGGTCAGGTTGCCGATGGGCAAGCCCCGGGGCCGGTTCACAGCGAAGAGATCGTCGCCAGGGAACCAGGCCATCTCGTACTCCTCGCTCAGCACCCCCACACCGCTTTTCAGGATGCGGTCCACCAGCCACATCGTGTCCGGGTCGGCGATGACCCGGCCCAGCATATCTCTGAGGATGGCGTGGTCAATGCTGGGGAAGAATCGCCGCAGGTCGCAGGGAAGGACGTAGCGGTAGCGACAGGCGAACTCCTGGCAACGGTCGAGCGCCCGGTGTGTGCCCTTGCCGACCCGGTTGGCATAGGAATCGGGGATGAAGCACCGCTCGAAGAGGGGCTCAATGACGTTGCACAGGGCGTGGTGGACCACCCGGTCGCGGAAGGGGGCGGCAGAGATGAGGCGGTGCTTGGGGTCGTGGATGTAGAAAGAGTGATACGGGCCAGGGCGGTAGGTCTTGCCCTGGAGTTCATCCTGGAGTTGCAGCAGGTTGTCCTCCAGGCGGTACTCGAAACTGGCGGCGGGCTCGCGGCCACGCTTGCCCCGCGCCGCCTTGCGCCAAGCCAGGTAGAGGTTGTCCCAGGTGTAAACCTGCTCGTAGAGACTACTCAATGTTCTCCTCCTTTGCCCCGCGCCGATTCCTGGGGAGGGGAGACCCCCTCCCCAGACCCCTCCCCCCAGAGTCCAGAGTGCCAGAGTCCAGAGTAACCAGAGGTCAGAGGTGGACGGGGGACGCCACCACTACCCGAAAACCGGCGTCGCCGGAGCGGGGGTCCGGGTAGCTCCCGTGGCGGTAGGCACAGCGGACGTAGCTCGCTCCATTGAGGAACGCGCCCCCGCGCAACACCCGCAGCGCCTCACCCCCTGGATCATTGTCATCCCGGTAGCCCTCGTAATCGTCCTCCCACTTCGTCCGGCACCACTCCCAAACGTTCCCGCTCAGATCCTCCACCCCATACGGGCTGGCCCCGCCGGGAAAGCACCCCACTGCGCTCGTCGTCCCTATCCCCGTCTCACCGTAGTTTGCCCGATTCGGGTCTGGATCGCCCCCCCAGGGATAGACTCGCCCATCCACACCTCGGGCAGCCTTTTCCCATTGTGACTCCGTCGGCAAGGTTATCTCTTCATCGGCTCTGAGTTCCCCGCTCTGGTGCAACTGTTCGGTCAACCAACGGCAGAACGCCACCGCCTCGTACCAGGTCACCCACACCACCGGATGGTTGGGCAGGTCGAAGACACCGCCGTAGGTCTCCGGGCCAGCGCGGTCCTTCTTCCACCGCCAGCCAGCCTCAGTCCAGCAGCGACGCCACTTCTCTGTGTATCCACCGTCCTCCACGAAGGCCGCGTACTGGGCATTGGTTACCGGATACTTGCTAATCAGGAAAGCCGGCAGGGTCACCTCGTGCTGAGGAAGTTCGTCGTCATAGGCTTCCGGGTCCCTACCCTTGTCGCTGCCCATGAGAAACGACCCTGCCGGAACATCGCACCACACAACATCCGGCAGGCCGGTGGTTGGGTCCACCCCCACCCCGGGGCGGGGATCGCCCAGCCTGGCCAGCGCGTCCCCAGCCTGGGCGCGGGCAACGGGGGGCCGCTGCCCATCGGTCATTGTCGCCACGAGTCTCGTGGCGATGTCGCGCCGGACCGCCTCATCCGCCTGGGCGCCCCCTTCCACCAGGCAGCGGGCGGCCACCACCGGGTTGACGGCCGCCAACCTCTCCAGCAGTGTAGAAGCGTCTGGCTCCATCCCGGCCAACAGGATGGTCGTCTCCTCCCAACCCGACGGCTCCCACCAGCGCTGCGGCGGCCAGTAACGATCCAGTGCTTCGCCCGCCGCCACACGCCGCCCCATCTCGCGGGCAGCGAAATACTCCTGGAGTAATTGGTGGTAAAACCGCACCGTCGCGTCATCCGCGTCCAGCAACGTGGCGCTGGTCGCCAGGTACAGCAGCCTCCCGGCGTCGCAGCCCGGCACCGCCTGGCCCAACCGGGTCACCGCCCATCCATGTTCTACTGTCGTCCCGCGCCCTCGCTCCGCCTGCATAGCGTATGCCAGCGCCGCCAGGCCGTCCTTCTGGCGTCCGGCCTCGATCCACCCCTCCGGGTGCCGTTTCTTCTCCCGTCCCAGCAGAGTGTCCACAAAGGCAGCGAACAGCCGGGCGCGGTTGGCCGGCAACTTACCTCCGGCGCTGGCGTACACCTGGGCGGTCATCAGCAGCAAATAGGGATTGCGGCCCAGCGCCAGCAGCGGCGGCGGCTCTTTCCGCAGGCGCGCCCACAGTTTGTCTTGAGACACCGAGGTCCTTGAGTACACTTCTTCGGGCATCTCCTCCGCCGTCCAGAAGGCTTCCCACGTCCCGCCCGCCCGCTGCCAGGTGTCCCACAGGGCATACGCCTCGTCTCCCGCCATGGCCCAGAACAGTCGCTCCCCGGCCGTCTCGCCCAGGTAGTTGTGTAGGAAGATCTGGATGCGCGTCCCGTCCAGCGGCGAAACCTCGACCTCTTGCAGCCGCTCCAGCCTGGCCACATCCACATAGTCCAATGCGCGACAGGTGACCACCACGATCTCATCAGGATACCGGTCAAGTACGTCTCGGATGCGGTTCACTCGCTCGGCATACCCTGCCCGGGGCATCTCGTTCAGCCCGTCCAACAGCAGGATCAGCCGGGCCGAGGCGCGGTAGGTCTCCAGGTAGGGCGCTAACGGCCCCAGGTGGCGGGCCAGGTAAGCATCAAAGGGGCCGTCATCGGTGTACCCGCCCAGGGGAACCAGCAAGGGCAGCACTGCCCGACCGTCGGCCCGGGCCGCGTTACCGTAGTCGTAGGCCAGCCGCCACAGCGTGGTCGTCTTGCCGCTGCCGGGGTCGCCCAGCAGGACGATGCGCCGGTGCTCCGCCACCGCTGTCCGCAGGTCGTCCACCGGTTCCCGCCGCACCTCGACCCGTTCGCCGTAGCCGTGCTCCACCAACTTCTCAAAGCCCGGTGGGATGAAAGGCATCGGCAAGTCCAGCCGGGGGCCGTCCTTGACCGCAGCACGCACCTCGGCGATGCCAGCCAACGGGGTGTAGTGGTCGCGCCAGTACTCGTAGCGTCTCAACAGCCCGTCCAGGTAGGCCAGTTCTTTGTCCCGGACGTTCTCTCCCTGCACCGTGGCGGCCACGTGGTCGCCTTCACCGGTGACCATGATGATGTCGCCGGAGCCGGTGTGGACGGGGCCGGTGACTTCGCCGATGTGGGTGATGTGAGCGGAGGATGGGGACGGCGCGCGCGGGGAGAGTTTATCGAAGGGCAGTGTGTGGGTTGTACCGGTGATGGGATGTTTGGACTGGGTCAAGCATCACCTCCCGTGGGCAGCCAAAGCCATGGGCGGCGGCCAGGGCATCTTGTCTGGTTTCAGTATAGCCGAACCTTGCGCAGAAGTCAAAACCTGGCAGCGCCACCCCCGCAAGCCAGGCAACACAAAACCGCCCCAACCTTTGCAGGTATCTTCTCGAAAAGTTGGGGCGAAAGTAGGTCGGATTTGCTATCCGACCCTGTGGCGGTTAGCAAAACCGCCCTACGCTTGCGGGACCCGACCGGCGATGAAGTCGCCGGTCTACGGAGCAGCGCCCTGTAAACGGGGTTAGCCAGATCGATCCGGCGCTGCTCTGTAGCACGGGGGGTACTCAGATTTACCTTCCCGAAAGCTCCAACGGGCCGAGTTTTGTCAAGATTCTGGTCATGTGACAGATTTGGGTCTATCTGACAGTTAACTTCTAGCTTTCGGGAAGGTAGCCTGAGCAGTTACCAGTATCCTTTGCAGGTCGGGGCGGCCGGTTAGCCATCATCTGCCTGGCAGCAGGCCGGGTCACTAGCCCGCTGGCTTAAGGACGATGGGCAGGTAAAGTCTGTAGAAGCCGAGAGAACCTCCGTTTGGAACGCAGTCGGTGGGGCCAGTTACGTTGCCGAAGACGCCGGCTACATTCAAAGCGCCGTCGCTCTCGCCGATCAGCGACAGGGGAATGGTCACTGTAAATGCGTTGGGGCCAAAGGTGGTGGGGGCCGTGCCCACGGTGGTAGCATAGACGTCAACGACGTCGATGTGTCTGTCTCAGCTGTTGTAGGAAGACAGGTCTATGTAGAAATCCATCCCCAGGTTCGAACCATCCGGACATTGAGTAGTGACGTGAGAGGTGATGCCCGTGCCCTGGTCCTGGTCCGTGTCGAGGTCAATGAATCCAAACACGGCCTCAGTCTCCCCGCTGGTTGGATCGCTGATCGTCCCGCTGAAGACAACAGTGAGCGTCAGGCTGGTACTGTCAATCTCAGCCACAGCTTCCGTGACATCGCGCCGGGGCGCGACGCCAAACGTGTCGCCCAGCGGGTCTGAGACCGCCGCCCGCAAAGCCGATCCCTGGACTGCCAGCAATGGTGCCGCGCTGATGGTCAGAGCGGCCAGCAGCACGGCGATGACGAAAACACACAGGATTTTGATGCGATTCAAGATAGGGGCATGCCTTTGGTCGGACATCGTGAGCCTCCTCAAGTAGTGCGCGGTTCGACCTGGACACAGTATAACAGAGGTGACGCGGAAGTCAAAACTTCGCACCACCACGCCGCAAGCCAGCCAAAGCAAAACCGCCCAGCCGTTGTGGTCGGTCGGCACTCTCAACAGGCCAGATGAAGCGCAGCGGCAACGGCTCGCCCCTCGCGTTTGGCGTTGTAAGTCTCAACGGCTTTTGGGGTGGACATGGCGACAAGTTTAATGCCAGCCGCCCGGAGCATTTGCCTGGTTTCGTGAGTGACTCGCATGCGGCTGTAGACTCCTTGCCCCACGACGAGCATCTCCGGCGCAGCCTCGAACACAGCCGCCAGGTCGTCGGGATGTAAGGCGTGTCCCTCTTTGCGCCACCATGCCCCAATTACCCGATCCGGCAAGATGATCACATCCTGGTCGTAGGCCTGGCCGTCAATGACGATGTGTCCAGAGCGGTAGGATTCGACCTGTGGTGTGGCCATATCACTCCTAATCTCCTCCGCCTGCATCTTGCTGAATTCTAGCACAATCGCAGCATAAAGGGAAGGGGCATTTGACTGTTTCGCACAAGTGTGGTAGAATGTTGTCAGTAAGACGAAGTAGGTTATGGCTGTAATATCAAAGACTGTCCAGACTTGCGGAGGCTGGGCGGTTTTTTTGTTCTGCCCGCACTGCTTCGCCCAAAAGCACACAAATCAAGGAGTAAAGAAAGTGACTGAAAAGGAAACTGGAACTGTCAAATGGTTCAACGACGCTAAAGGATATGGCTTCATCTCTCGTGAGGCCGGAGAGGACGTATTTGTCCATCACTCGGCCATCGAAGGAGAGGGATTCCGCTCACTGCAAGAGGACCAGCGGGTCGAGTTCGCCGTCGAGCAGGGACCCAAGGGCTTGCAGGCCGTCCGTGTGAGGGCTCTGTAGCCAGGTA
>CAYLPU010000150.1:0-9892 GCA_964385635.1 uncultured Anaerolineales bacterium | reverse complement strand
CCATCCTGGATCATCCAGTGCAGGGTCCCCAGGTCGTGCCCTGACAATTCGGATGTCTCCTTCATCGTCAGCCGCTCTGGGGCAGAAGCCCAGGAGACCAGAGTCACTATCCTCGTCGCTGGCACATCTACCGTCTCTCCAAGAGGCGCCACTGTCCGATAAGTGACCCGCACAGGACTTGAACCTGTAACCAAGGGACTAAGAGTCCCTCACTTGGCCGAGTTTGCAGTGCTGGCCGGCCTGCAGGTCAAGGGGATCCCAACTGATCTGGGATCCCCTGTCGACATCCTGACGCGCTCCAACCTTGGCCCGTGAGCTTATGTCATACCTTTAGATCCCCCTCTTGCCTTCCGCGAGCGGCGAAAACCGGCTGTGTCGCTCCTTTAGTTCCTGTTTGGTCCAGCGGCTGTAAAAGCGTAGCGTGATCGCCTCATCTTCGTGGCCGAGCACTTGCGCCACGTCGGCCAGGTTCGTGCCGTTCGCTAATGCCTCCCGCGCCCAACCGTGGCGGAAGGAGTGGGGGTTGAAGCGACCCTCGACCCCACCCCGCTTCGCCAACCGCTTGAGAACCTGGTAGACTCCGCCGGTCGTCAGCGCTTCACCGTCGTTCTTGCTCACGAATACCGCATCGGTACCCACATCCTGCCGCGTTTCCAACCACCTCGACAGCGCGGCCTGGGTGCAACCGTTGAAATATGCGGTGCGGGTTTTCCAGCCCCCTCTACCTTTCTCCCGGACGACAGCGCATCCACCCTCCAGGTCTAGATCGCTGAGTCTCAAACCCACCAAGCCGCCCACGCGGCAGGCGGTGTCCGCCAGGAAGCAGACGATGGCGTAGTCACGAGGATCCGGCCTGGCGGTTTCCAGCAGTCGCTCTCGGTCGTTCGGCGCGATGGCCTTCGGGGGCTCCTTTGGCAGATGGGTAGGTTTGATCCGCGTCGCAGGATTAGTCTCGATTACTCCCTCGTATTCCAACCAGCGGAAGAAAGTGCGAACCACACACACGTAGCCGTGGATGGTATGAGGACTGAGCCCGGAGTTGGACGGCGGGTGGTACGGGTGATCGGCCCAGCGGATGGTCTGCTCTCGCAGGCTCACGATGAAGGCTCGCAGGTCTGCGGTGGTCACCTGCTCGACCTCAGCGAAGCCCTGCTCGCCCAGGAACCGGGTCAACCGCGACAACCGCTGGCGATACCAGCGGGTGGTAGTCGGGCTGAGGCCACATGCCTCGGTATCCAGGGTGAACTGTTCAATTGCATCTTGTAGTTCCATTTTCGATCTCCTCCATATTGAGATTCAGAGACTAGCACGTAAAAGGCCCCCGGCCGGCTGGTCGGGGGCAGGATGGTGAGCTTTTCTAACGATCCACTGGCGACTTTGCCAGGAGTTTGTTGAGTTGGTCACGAAGCGGCTTTTCTCTTTGCTGAATACTGTAGCACAGCAGGGGAGCAAGGGGAAATGGTTGCGACTTGTGTTGCAGAATCCTCGCGTGACAATGGGCGCGGTGTCGCAGTATCCGGGCTATGTAGAGAACACAAGGTGCCACGTTAGGTTGACACGGGGGCGGAGGAGCGAGCACTCTGCCCCCTGGCCGAACAGCACGCGGCAACATCGGCTCCCCAGCGCTCCTCCCCACCGACTGGCATCCAGGAAAAACAGAAACGGCCACCCCAACTGAAGGTCGGAGTGGCCGTCTGGCTTTTCCTCTACGCCGAAGCGTAGTACAATAGATGCCAGCTCTGCCAACTGTTACGTCAGTTGGTGGGGTTAGCCGTCGGTTGGGGCTCCTATCCCCGGCCGGCGGCGCCTTGTGCTATTCGGTTAACTATATTGTAGCCTGTTGGGCCATTGGTGTCAAGTCCGGATACCATTCCCGGTTGGCTACGCGTCTTCCACGGCTGCACCTCTATTACTTGACATCCCGCGTTGTCGACTCACATCACAATTATACACTGAACGGATACAATTGTCAAGGAGAGGCCCTCTGTCCCTCTGTCTTCTGGGGAAAGGCATGTGTCAATCCGCGGACGGCTCCCGGGGCTTTGGACCAGGGTGACGCTCCTTGGCAGCGTAGGTTTCCACCGAAGCACGCTTGACCATCCAGGCATGGCCAAACTTCAGCGCCTCAATGACGCCCTTACGCGTCAAATAGCGCACTTGGTGGGGTGTAACGCCGATCAGTTCGGCTGCTTCCCGAGGAGTGATCCAATCGTCTAGTACCAGGTGGTCTGGTGCACTTGTCTTGTTCATGCTTGCGTCGGCCTTCTTTTCATCAGTCAGTCCCGTATGCGCTTGAACTCGTCACCACCATCCCATCGCTCGCGCCAGAAGGAACAGTAGCACAATCACTACGACCAGCACGGTCACAGTGATCACCTCCCAGCGCACCGCTGGCCGCCCTGCTAGCGCCGACCCTACCAGCGACGGCGTTGGCACGCTTGAATCCGCCACCAGGTCAGCCAGGAACTCATCCTGCCGATGGCCAACGGCGGTGATCACGGGGGCGCGCGATTCGACGATGGCCTGCGCAAGCGTGCAATCGTTGAAGATAGCCAGTTCGGCCTGACTGCCCCCACCTCGGGCGATGACAATCACGTCTACATTGGGCTTAGCGTTAAGCACCGCCAACGCTGACTTGATCTCCTTGACAGCCTCGGGCCCCTGCATTAACGCCGTTTCAAGAACCACGTGTGCTTCTACGCCCGCATCTTTCAGGCTGCCGATCACGTCCGTGCGTGCTTTGCTCTGCTCTCCGGCAACCAGCCCTATCACCTGGGGCGGACGGGGCAGCGGGCGTTTGCGGTCCGGCTCAAGCCATCCGGCGGCCTTGACTTGGACCTTGAGCGCCTCTATCCCGCTCTCACCGGTCGTGGTCGTCTCCAGTTCCGCGTGGTGGGCGACGATCTGCAACTCGCCCCAGACTGCATCCACTGCTATCTCGCCCTGGACCAGCAACGTCTGCCCATCTTCGATCCAAAACGGCAACGCTCGCGCTATGCTGCGGAACACGACGCAGCCCAGGCCATACTTCCCCTGGCGCAGCCGCAGATGGATGTGGTCACTACGGGTGCGGCTTACATCCATGGCTACACCTCGCACCCAGACCGATTTGCCCTGGGTCTTGGCCTCTACAATGGTCTTGAGCCGTCGGTTGAGCACCTCCAGCGAGACCAGGCTGGCCTCATTGCCTCTCACTGCTTGTTCGCTCATACTCGCTTGTTCCCCTCGTCACTCAGGCCAGCCATGCGCTTGAATTCGTCTCGGGTGAGTGTCCAGTCTCTGAGCTGGCCTTTCATCTGCTCGTAGGCCTCTGGTGGTAACAGGTAGGGTATGCTAATCCGGTAGCTGCTCACCCCGCTGTCCAGGCGCAGGAAGACAAATACCACTTCCCGCCTGGGGTCATAAGCTTTGACCATCCGCTCCACGTCTTCGTTGGGCCAGGCGACTGACCATTCTTTGACGTTTTTCTCTGAAACGTAGGCCCCTGGCGTTTCACCGACCCGCCACGGGGCACGCACTTTGCCCCACTCCGATACCACCATGATTGCGCCTCGTCCCTGTCGCTGGTATTCTTGCCATGCAATGGCCGCTGCCGGTTCCCAGTTGACGAGAATGAACTGCTTATGGATTTCAGGGCTTTCTACCAAGCCACTCACTGTCCCCTCTTATCGCTCCTGCTCTTTCGAAATGTGCTTGTCCATTGTCCAGAACACGACGTTCATCGGATTGAAGAAAAGGCGCTGCCTACCACACTTTCAACCCACTACCGAATGTAAACCCGTCTAACCAACCAACTCCCACAGCCGCTTGAACTCCGACTCACAGACCCCCTCACGCTCAGGAACTCGAGCGCGTGCTGACCTCAAGTAGGTTGCAGCGTCTTGCCTTTTGATCCGAAGGTCGGGACAACGATCCGGAACTCTCTTGGCTTCTGAGAAGCGACCTGCGGCGCACAGTGCCTGGAACTCTAAGGAGACCGGTGTCAGCCAGCTGGCCGACGAACGCCTCTGCACATCCCGCAAGATGACAACCAGCATGTCCATTCGATGTGGCTTGTTCGTGTACGATAGCCATTTGGTTACAATTCCTACCAAAGTTGGGCCTTCGATGCGATGCTTGCGAAGCGAGGGCCAGACTGCCGTATCATCTTGGAGAGGAAGTCAACCAATCGTCTATCTGTGCGGCCCATGCATGTATCTGCGCAACATCCCAATCAGCATCGCTGGGGATGTTGGGATTGGGTAGATCGCTCTTTCCGAATCTCGTCGTACGCATTGTTGACTATCCGCATCATCTGGTTGGCCCATTTCTGACGCCCGGGATTCGCATCTGGGTGCAGCTCACGGGCGATGACACGGTAGATACGGCTGACCATGCGCGAGGTGGCTATGGGCTGCACTTCCAGCACTTGATATGGAGTCATATCCGGTGCCAGATGCCAGTCTGAGGGCCGCAGATCTTGCAGCACTTGCCAATACGCCGTTTGAAGTTCCGCGGCGCTAACCGGTGGAACCTCGTTGGTGATTTCAGTGCTGCGCACTTCAAATGCCTTGTGAAGGACAGGATCGTGAACAAGACGTTGAATCCGCAGCAGATCGTGTGGATTCAATGCGGTGGAGGCGGCCAGGTCAGGGGCCTCCGAGCCAATGCCATGCTCTTGCCCAGCGTACTCGTTCTCCGTATATATGCCGTTGAACTCTTTCCGGCGCCGTGCACGATAGACGAAGGGAGCAAAATCGCTCAGCATTTCTCGGTCAAGCAGGAGATGAATCAACCGGGCGGCAGCAGGCTTGCTTAGCGCCTCATTGCGCCGACCGCATTGGGCAATCTGTGTACAGTACGGGCATCCCTCTATTGTGGTGCAATTGCAGTTGTGTATCGTGGTCCAACTCGCTTCCAGCAGATCATTGATCTGATCGAAGACTTTCTCAGCCGCCCCAATGCCACCCTCATAATTGTCAAACCAGAAAATAGTAGGACCACCAGTAATGGGATGACCGAGCGTTGTGTAGGAGCCGAGGTCACTCTGATGACCAAGAGCAACCGACGGGTAGCGCATCACCACTGTGTGTTCCACAGTATGCATAGCAGGCAGCAGTACACTGGTTTGGCATTTGCGGCACACATGGCGCAACTCATCAGTGACGGGATAGCCGGTAACGGCAGCAAATATCTCCAGCGCGCGTGCTTCAGGCATTTCCTGGCGCAAGACTCTCAACAGGCACTGCCCATACACACCTGGGTATAGAATCGTCTCCCTGGGACTCCCCCTACGACGCCGCAACGCTTTGCCCGCTTTCTCATAGTACGAGTGAAGAACCTGTGCTTCGTCTTCTGTGAGACCCAGGCGGCCAGGTAGCCTACTCAGATCAAGAGGTTTTCGCAGGAATGCCATCACACGATTCTTGTCGCCAGGGAGCTTGCAGGGCGAGGCGTCGTAGAGACGCTCTTCAATCTCTGCGGGAATCACCATCCAGGCGGCTACCGTCTCTAGTGGGAGGCTGAACCCCCTTTCGTTGTATGGTGGAGGAAACTCTTGGTGTTCCGGTTTGGGATGGCGAAAGAAGGTCTCCGTGGGACGACCGCAGGTAGGGCACACATCCGCAGTCTCATCAAACTCCTTGCGGCAGCGACGGCAGCGACGGGCTGGGATAAGCGTGTATGAGTAGTAGCCATCGAAGCTGCGCGTGACCCTCACTTTGCCCCAGGCCATCCTCACACCGCCAGGGAGCGCTTTGGAGCCTCTAGCAGAACCAATGATTTCTATGGTCGTTGTCTCGTCTACGAAGGTGCGTTCCAACGTGTCGTCGGGCAACTGTCTGGCGCGTACTACGCGATTGCGCTCATCAATAGACACAATGCGGTAGAACCTTCCCCGATCGCCTGCTTCATAGATCGCACCAGGATGGCAGTCGCGATAGACGTACTGTCGGTCCATGAGGCTTATGCGGCGCGGACAGCGATTTTGCTCTCTGACTGGAGGTGACAGACAAGCGGATGTGATCTGGCATGCAACGCCATCATCGAGACAGACGGCGTAGTTGCACTGGACATTCGAGCGGATATTGTGAATCGCATAGACATCTTTCAGGTTCTTGTAGTTCCTTCGTGTTCCAAACAGCCTGTCGTTGACCCGCCGCATCACCCTATCTTCGGCAGCGCGTTCCAGCATTTCGTTCAAGTGTGATCCGAAAATACTGGCTTCGTTCATACTGATACCATTCAGGTGGAGCGCTGCCGCGTTCAAATGCTTGCGCATGATATAGGGATTCTCGGCATCCACAACAAAGACCTCGGGCTTCTGCGTGAGTAGGAGCCCGGGATCATAGCGGTAGTACTCGTCCACTGGACTGGCCGGATGCGGTACGAAGAGCACCAGCCCTTCATCTCGTCGGCCCACACGACCAGCCATCTGGCGCATGCGCATGACGGTAAAGGGAAAACCAGCGATTATGCAGGCGTCAAGTCGCCCGATGTCTATGCCTGCTTCCAGAGCATTGGTCGAGACAACACCGACATAGCGACCGTTGCGCAGCCCTTCGTAGATATCTCGCTTCTCACTCAAGGTCAGGCGGGCAGAGATGAACTCCCGCACTTTCCCTACTAAGCCAGGGCATCGCTTCTCCAGATTACGCACCACGATCTGATAGGCTTTATTGACATCACGCATGGATTTGGCGAAGAGGATAGTGTTGAGCGGTGAAGGACGCCCGCGACTGTCTCTGGCGCAGAGCAGGTCCACCATGGCTGACGCCGCTGCGTCCAGATAGCCACCGTAATTATCTCCACTTGCACCTGCATCAGGACTGTAGATGGCCCAGTGCTTCACTTCCTGAGCGGATCCGTCGCTCTTCTTGTCCAGAAGGGTGAATCTGGATGCGGGCAAGGAGGTAAGCCGAGTGGCCAGATCGAGCGGATTCCTGACAGTGGCAGAGCTCAGGATGAACTGTGGCTCAACACCGCAGTGGTGCGTGGTAAGCAGTAAACGCCGTATCAAGCCTGCCGCGTGTATACCTAGCAATCCCCGATAGGAATGCACTTCATCCAAGACAACGTAGCGCAATCCCCCAAAGAACTGATGCCAGTGTCCCCCCTGGAAGTCCCCGAGCATGACGCTCAGCATTTCTGGATTGGTGCAAACAACCTGGGGGTTGCGAGTCGCTATCCTGAGACGCCGATCTCTGCCGATGCCCCCTTGGAGCACTCCGGCGTCAATGCCAAAACCGCGTGCACCCAATTGCTTGCACAGATTGTCAATCTTCTGCTTCTGGTCCATCATCAGGGCATTGAGAGGAAAGACGTACAGGGCGTGGACATTGTCGTCGCTGGAGCAGAACGCTTCAAAGATCGCGGGATTGTAGGCCAGCGTCTTGCCACTGGCCGTCTGCGTGACCAGCAGGACATTCCGCCCCACACGAATAGCGTTCAATGCCTGGGCTTGATGCAGATAGAACCTGAAGCCGGGTGTGTCTCTGCTTATCGCCTGATAGACCTCATGTCTCAACGGGGATTGGGGATTCACATACCGAGCGGCGACGGCAGAGCACATGCGGTACCACTCGATGTGCCCCTGTTCACCGTGCTCTTTCAAGAACGCCATAATCTCATAGCGATGCCCTTCACGTTGACGTTCGGCGAAGTAGGCTGGGTCAAAGCCGACCTCGGCAATCACCTCGGCCGCTCCCCTATCCTGTATCTGCTCCTCTGAGGGCAGCCCTGCATCCAGGATTTCAAGGATTTCAGCTATGGCATATTTGTCCTGCGCATAGCGGCACTTCAAACGCGTACCCATCTGGGGCGCTACAACATCGCCTGGCCACTGGGAAAGCAAGCAATTGACTTTCCCGCCCTCATCGAGGGTGACGGTCAGATGATGAGCATAAACATGAACAACGCTGCCCGTGCCGACACGCATGCGCACAGGAATTGATGGCTGATCGGATGGGGCTGCTGACGGTCTCTTCCGTGATTCTCCAGATAGGTGAGTCACGGAAGAGGGCGGAGTAGGAGAGGGCGTGGGGACAGGTTCGCTCACAACCTCTAACGTGTATTTGGCCTTGCCATCCGCCTCTACCCTGGGGGCAACCTGCAACTTGATACCCTGGTCAATAGACGCCCATATCTTAGAGTCAGCCGACAGTCTCAGCGTGAGCGTGCTGCCGTCCTCCTCGGCAACCACAATCCGTCCTTTGCGCTGATCGCATTTGGCAACGCGCACTACGCGTGGGGGTAGGCTGTACACTGACGCCCGGTGAACCACGCCGTCTTGGTGTGTCACTTTCAAACGGGCGCCATTCGGTAGCTGCTTGCTGAGGATCGGAGAGATCAACTGCTCGTTTACGAGCACCTGGCGCCCGCTCTCAAGCTGCACTTCGTAGCGCCGCTTCACCTTGCCGCCCCTAGCCTTCTTGAGGTTTATGCCTTGGATGATGCCTATCTCTTCTTGGACAGCCACGACTTATCTCCAGTGATTAGTTGCCTCCGATGGTGTTTGAATTACTGAGAAGCACGGTCAATTCTTTTCCTTACTCCAACCCCATCGCCCGGAACGCCGCGTTCACCGGGTCGGAGAAGAAGATGATCTGCAACTTGTCCAGCACATCGCTGGGGATGTCGGCGAAGTCACGCTTGTTCTCCGAGGGGATGAGCACTCGCTTGGCCCCGTTGTCCATAGCCAGTTGCAGCCGCTCGGCCAGCGCGGGCACCTTGAGCAGGCTGCCGTGGATGCTCATCTCGCCCAGCACCACCGATTGCTCCAGCACCGGCTTGTCGAGCAGAGCGCTGAGCATGGCGATGAAGAAGGCGACGCCCGTTTCGCTGCCCTCCTTCGATTGCATCAAGTTCACGATCTGCACGTGAAAGTCGTACTCGTTGGGGTCTTTAGAGATACCAAGCCGGCGGCTGTGCCCCTTGAGGAAGACGTAGGCCGTCTGAATGGCGTCCCGCATCGCCCGCGATGGCGCGCCGGTGATGCGCGTGCTGCCCCGGCCCTTCAGTGCCTGTACTTCGACGCGGAAAATCGCGTGGCGGCCCTGGTCGCGATCGGTGCCGACGGTGAAGACGACGCCTGGGTTGGGCTGGCCGGGCGGGATCAGCCCACCACCACCCTGCTCGGGCACCGGTACGAAGGTCTCCTGTCGGGTCTCGTTGTCCAGGTAGGAGAAGTTGACCGCCCAGTATTCGAGGCCGCCCATTTTCTTAAGTTGTTCCTTCACCCGGCGGCGACCCTCCAGGGCCAGTTCGAGGTACTCTTGCAGTTCGTCCCGGGTGAATTCCCCGTCGGGATGCAGCAGTTTGATCAGCCCGGAGACTGTCTTGCGCACGGCGCGCACGTCCCGCTGGTTGAGGTGGCTGCCCAGGCTGAAGTGGCGGTCTATGGCGTCGCTGTAACTGGTCTTGCGCAGTTCGCGCCACACCTCGGTGATGTAGTCCACCACGAAGCCATAGTGGTCGGTGAGGTACTCGGGCTGCATCTTGCCCAGGTCCCAGCCGGGCAGGTAAAAGTGCAGCCGGTCAATGAAGGCCATGTCCTGCAAGTGGGGCGACAGCGGCTGGAACAGGTGCGAGGTCCTGAGCAGGCTCTGAATGTCGGCGTCAATGTTGCCGTTAAAGACGATGGAGGCGTCGGCCGGCACCTCCTCCTTGCCGCGCGAAAAGCTGCCCGATTCCATATAGTCCTTGAGGATCTGGATGCCGTTGGGGTCCTTGAAGCGCACGCCCGCCACCTCGTCGAAGGCCACCACGTCCCACAGGCCCACCAGGCCGATGCGCCCGGTGCCCAGGTGGATGAACAACTGCGCCACAGTGGTCTGACCCCCGGAGATGAGGATGGTGTAGGGTGAGATCTCGCGGTAGACGAAACTCTTGCCCGTACCGCGCGGCCCGAGTTCGA
>CAYLPU010000149.1:0-9917 GCA_964385635.1 uncultured Anaerolineales bacterium | reverse complement strand
TGAAGAAAACGATGAACCATTGCCGCACCAGACCTGGCATCTCCAGGAAGCGCAGGGCGTGCCCCGTGGGAGCCAGGTCCAGGATGTAGCGATCGAATACCCTTTCCTCCATAAAGTCCATAATCTTCATCAACGCCATCAACTCATCCAGGCCCGGCGGAGTCAGGGAGACGAGTTCCTCCATGACTTGCCGGTCGAATGGGGCATCGAAGGAGCGACCGAGGAAAGCGTCAAAGACCTCGTTGATCTCGGTCGCGTACTCTTGCTTCAGTTCCTCTACGAACTCCGCTGCCTCCATCTCCAGGGCGAAGAGTCCCTCGACGCCGGCGACAGGTGTGATCCGGTTGCCGATCTCCTGGTCCAAACTGTCCGATAGGGAGTGGGCCGGGTCGGTGGAGAAGAGCAGGGTCTTTTTCCCCTCATCCCCTCCCGTCAGATGAATGGCCGTAGCCGCCGCGACGGTGGTCTTGCCCACCCCACCTTTGCCGCCGAAGAGGATGAGTTGCTGCTGTGCCAGGGCCTGCCCTAAGCCTGTCGAAGGGGCAAGCCCCTCCCTCACCCCCACCCTCCTGCCGGGGGGTAGGGTGGAGGGCAGCGGTTCATGACCCAACATGGCCTGCGCGTATCTCTCCAGGGCCTCCTGCCCCCGCACATCCCAAGGCAGGAGGGGCACCAGCACCAGGTTCCAGGCCGAGAAGCGGCGTTCGATCTCCTCCAGGTGTCGTTCCTGTCCTCTGTGCCGCGCTTTGCAAAACGGGCATTCCCGCCGGGTGACCACCCGATTGACGACCACGGTTCGCACGCAGAGGCCAAACCCCTCCAGAGCATCCAACAGCCTGGTCGTCTCCTCGATGCTCATGGCCTCAGGGATGGTGACCGGCACGAACTCGGTGGCGTTGGCATCGCTCAAGAGGGCGCGCAGGCGACGCAGGTCGGCCGACAGTGCAGCCAGAAAGGCGTCCGTTTCATCGGGGCGGTAGCGGCGGCGCCCGATGACCGTGGCCATGTAGCGGTGCTTCCCCAGCATGAGGTCCAGGACGCGGACCCAGTCCTCCATCAATCGCGGCAGAGCTAGGAGCCGCAGGGTGTGTCCCGTAGGAGCCGTGTCCAGGACCACCAAATCATACCGTCCCTCTTTGACAACGTCGGCCACCTCAATGATGGCCATCAGTTCGTCCAGGCCCGGCAGGGAGAGGTCGAAGAAATCAGCGATGTCCTCCTGGTCGAAGTAGGTGCCGCGGTCGGCGATGGTCTTGAGCACCTCTCCGTGCTCTCGCTTGAAATCCTCCAGCCGCCGGCCTGCGTCCATCTCCAGGGCAAAGAGATTGGGCATCCCCGCGATGGGCCTGATCTCGTCTCCGATGGGCTGGTCGAAACTGTCGGATAGGGAGTGGGCGGGATCGGTGGAGACGACGAGGACCTTTCGTTCCGGTTCTCGGCCAGCCCAGTAGAGGGCAGTGGAGGCGGCCACGGTGGTTTTGCCCACGCCCCCTTTGCCGCCGAGGAGCAGGAGCCTCAGGTTCCCATCGGCCAGAAAGGACGGTACTGGCCCGGTCATCTATACCACCATCTCCTGCTGTCGGATTGCGATCAGCAGCGTCCGCTCCACCGTCTGCCGGTCAAAATGATAGACTGTTTGCCCTGTGTGCTCCGCCTCCAGCGCCTGGCTTTCAGCATAGGCGGTGAGGAACTCATAGGCCCGGACCAGCTCAGCCATGCGGGCCTCGGCCTCGGGGTCCTCCGGGTTGAGATCAGGATGCAGCCGACTGGCCAGCCGGTGATAGGCTCGCTTGATCTCACTGGGGGTGGCCGCCTCCCCCAGGCCCAGATGGCGCCGGGCTTCGGCCATCGCCTCGAAGGAGGGCACCTGTACCTCCACGGTCGCAAAACTGTAGGGCGGCAAGGGGCCCACACAGCGGAAATGGAGCTGGCCTTCGAGCTCCTCGTCCAGCGCCTCAAGCCGCCGGTCTAGTGCCTCGCGGCCCGCTTCGCCCACCAGCAGTGCCGCGTTCGTTACCATGCTGTCATCCATGCGTGGGTTGACCACCAGGTCCAGGGCCACCTCCCGCAGCGACGAGATCAAGTAATCCCGCAGCCCGTTGCGACGTTGCTCCAAGGAGGCGTGGACCATTTGGCCGATGGCAACCCGCTCAATTGTTGTCTCGTCGGGGGGCCGGCCTGCCACCTGGGCTTTGAGTTGAGCAATGTGCTCCTCCTGGCCAATCTCCTGGAAAACCTCCTGGAGGTCCCAGAGGACCACCACCTCCATCTGCACCTGGTCGGCGAATCTCTCCAGCGCGGTGCGGAAGAGGGTCTCCCCTTGCGCCAGCAGGCGGTGCACCCGGGCCTCGTCGGGCAGGACGGTACCGAACTTCACCGGCAGGAGGGGGAAATCCTGCATAACCGCCTCGACGACGCACTGGTGCGCCACCAGGTAGCGGACTGCTTCGTTCCGCTTCAGACCCCGGTAATCGGCCAGGGGGCTGGCGCTGACCACGGCAGCAATATCGCGGTGAGGGATGGAGTAGACCTCATCGCAGTCGTCATCCATCCCAGCTACATCATCGAAGATCACCTGGTCCCCTGTGGGGATAATGGCGTAGATGTATGTTGCGGTCATTGTTCCTGCCTCTGTCTGTCTGCCGTTGCCTTTTCAAAGTGCCGCCCCTCAATCTTGAGACACGGGGAGGGGGAGAGGCGGACAAGTCCGGCCCCGTGTCCCCTTTTCTCCCCCTCTCCGTGTCTCCGTGTCCGCCCTGCTCCTCCAGGAACTCCCGAATAGCCAGCATGGCCGCCTGGCGGCAGAGACCCTCGATGTCGGCCCCCACCAGCCCCTCGGTGCGTTCGGCCAGTTCCGCCAGGTCCACGTCCGGGGCCAGCGGCTTGCCCCGGGTGTGCACCCGGAAGATAGCCAGGCGGGACTCTCGTTCGGGCATCGGCAGTTCTACCAACACCTCGAAGCGACCGGGGCGCAAGAGAGCCGGGTCCACGATGTCCAAACGATTGGTGGCCCCTAGTACCACCACCCCCTTGAGTTCCTCAATGCCGTCCATCTCGGCCAGGAACTGGCTGACCACCCGTTCGGTGACGTGGGAATCGGACCCGGTTCCTCGATGGGGGGTCAGAGCATCCAGTTCGTCGAAGAACACAATGCAAGGCGAGGCTTGCTTCGCCTTCCTGAACACCTCGCGCACGCCCTTCTCCGACTCGCCGACCCACTTGGATAGAAGTTCAGGGCCTTTCACCGAGATAAAGTTCGTCTCACTCTCTTTGGCCACTGCCTTGGCCAGTAGTGTCTTGCCCGTCCCCGGCGGGCCATGGAGCAAGATGCCCTTGGGAGGCGTGGTATGGACGTGGGCGAAGAGGGGGCCGTGCTGCAGGGGCCACTCCACCGTTTCTATCAGCAGGCGCTTGACCTCCTCCAGCCCGCCGATATCGTCCCAGCCCACATCGGGCACCTCGGTGAAGACCTCGCGGATAGCCGAGGGCTCGATCTCGGCCAGAGCGGCCAGGAAGTCGTCCATGGTCACTTCCATGGCCATGAGCTTCTCGTATGGGATGTGGGCCTGGGCGAAGTCAATGTCGGGCATCAGGAGGCGCAGGGCACTCATGGCTGCCTCGCGGCAGAGGGCCTCCAGGTCGGCGCCGACGAAGCCGTGGGTGATGGCCGCAAGTCTCTCCAGATCCACAGCCTGCCCTGATGGTTCGACAAGCTCACCACGACGGCCTGTCGAAGGAGCCTGCCCTGCCACCGCGAGTACTCGTGGCGGTGAGCCTGTCGAAGGGTCATCCGCCGGGGCCTGTCCTGAGCGTAGTCGAAGGGGCATACCCCGGCTGTGGATCTCCAGAATCTCCCGCCGCCCATCCCTGTCGGGGACGCCGATACCGATCTCCCGGTCGAAGCGGCCGGGACGGCGCAGGGCGGGGTCGAGGGTGTTGGGGATGTTGGTAGCGGCGATGACAATGACGTGACCGCGCGACTCCAGTCCGTCCATCAGGGCCAGCAGTTGGGCGACCACGCGGCGTTCCACCTGGCGGTCGCCACTCATCTCCTCCCGCTTGGGGGCGATGGCGTCCACCTCGTCAACGAAGATGATGGCCGGAGCGCGGCGACCGGCCTCTTCAAAGATGCTCCTTAGGTGTTTCTCGGACGCGCCGTACCATTTGTCGATCACTTCTGGCCCGTTGATGTGGATGAAGTGGGCGCTGGTCTCTTGGGCCACGGCCCGGGCGATGAGAGTCTTGCCGCAGCCGGGCGGCCCGTGGAGCAGCACCCCCTTGGGCGGATCGATGCCCAGCCGCTCAAAGACCTCCGGGTAGCGCAGGGGCAGTTCGATCATCTCCCGGATGCGGCGAATCTCCCGGCGCAGCCCACCGATGTCCTCGTAGGTGATAGCACCCCGTTCCCGCCTGGTCCCTTCGCCCGCCAGGCGGATGGCCGTGGCGGGGCCGATGAGCACAGGGCCGGCAGGGGTGGTCTCGGCCACGGTGAAGGTCTGGGCACGGGTGCCAATCAGATCCACGCGCACCCGGTCGCCGGGCACGACGGGGATGCCGTCCAGCAGCCGGGCCAGATAGCGGGCCTGGGCCGCCCCTGGTGTGGTCCGCAGGCTCTCCACAGGCGCCAGCACCACCGCACGGGCCGGCTGCACCTGGACCCGGCGCACCGTCACCCGCTCGTCCAGGCCGGCGCCGGCGTTGGCCCGCAGGATGCCGTCCATCTGGATCAGGTCCTGGCCTCGCTGGTCGGCGTAGGCGGGCATGGCCCGGGCCACGGTGGGCCGCTTACCGGCGATCTCCACCACGTCGCCGATGCTGACTTCCAGCCGTTCCAGGTCCTGGGGGTCCACGCGGACCAGCCCCCGTCCCGCGTCCTTGGGCAGGGCCTCGGCCACCCGCAGGAGTACATCTCGTGCCCTACCCGATTGGGTATCTCCTATGTTTGCAGTCACCTTAGTCCTAGCCCTCTCTTGACTGATAGCAGATGGCTATCTACCACTGTTACGGTACAGGAGCTATGCACCATCAGTATTCCAAAGTTGTGGCGAAGCCTCTATTCTCCTGGCGCTGTCGCTTCACGGCCTCGATCTGGCGCTCATGCCATTCGATCTGGCGCTGGAGGTCAGCTTTCTTGAGGATAGCCGTCTCCTCCAGCTTCCTCAATTCCTTCGCTAACTTGTTTTTCGCTTCCTCCGACTGACGCTCGCGCTCAGCCAGACGCAGGTCCCTTTCGTCGGCTGTTTCTTGAGGGGACTGCTGGGACCTCCCTCGGGCTGCACGCGCCTCTGCCTGGCGCACATAGGCATCGAACTGGGCCATGGCCCTTCTTTCCCAAGACATAGCCTTCCTCCCTCGGCGCTCCGCCGTAGATGGCAAATAGCCGATAGTTAATGGCTGATAGCTGCTGGCTGATGGTTGACGCTGGTGGCCCATCTGCTATCGGCCATCCGCTATCGGCTATCAGTACTCCAGGGTCACTTTCCCCGAGCCGTAGCCACGTCCTCTGCGGCGTGGGTGCCTTTTCTCCGGCGGTAACTTTTTGGCCCGTTCGGCCGAGATGACGCCCTTGCCCCGGCAGGTCAGGCAGGGGAGCTTGCTCTCGGGCGCCATCCCCGTCCCGCCGCACGGTGGGCAGGGAACAGCGTCTTCCGGCACAGTCACCCAGCCCACGCCGCCGCAGACGCCGCAGGTGAGAGCGCTGCCACGCTGCTGCAGGCCGGTACCCCGGCAGTAGGCGCAGCGCCTGGCCGGCGCGGACAGGGAGACCGTCCCCGCCCCCCGGCATACCGGGCACACCCCTCCCCTCGAGCGCCCTGTGCCCCGGCAAAAGGCGCAGGTCACCTCCACTTTGCTTTTCTGCATCGGTCACTCCTTCCTACTGCTCTGGGACCACGACCCCTTTGCCCCCGCAACAGTCACAGGACAGGGGACTGTCCGGCCAGATGTAGTCGGCAGCCCGGCCGCTGCCACCGCAGCCGGGGCAGGTGACGGCGTCGGCGGGGACTTCCACCGTGCCCACGCCGCCGCAGGCGGTGCAGATCAGGCGGGATAAGGGGTGGACACCCGTGCCCCCGCAGAAGGGGCAGGGAGCCGTCGGTTGGTGCAGGGTGTGCTGTCCCGTCCCTTCGCACACCTGGCAGGTAGCCAGGGGGGACAGGATGCCAAAGGGGTCCCGGCCCTTGCCGCCACAGAAGGCGCAGGTCACGTCCACCGTGGCGGTCGCCTTCTCTGGGTTTGCTCTGGTCATGCTGCCACCTCCAATCTCGCCTCCAGACGATCGAGTCGCTCCCGGAGCAGGCGATTCTCCTCGTCCAGTTGGTGGGCTCGGGAGGAAAAATAGGGGTCACTCTCCCACCAGTTGATGCCCATCTCCATGGCTTTATCCACCGAGGCCACCAACAGGCGCAGCTTGATGTTCAACAACTCCACATCCACCAGGGAGATGGTGATGTCCCCGGCGATAACGATGCCCTTATCGAGCACCCGCTCCAGGATGTCGGCCAGGTTGGTGGCCTGAAATGCCAGTCGCAGGTGCAGCGTATGTGGGTGTCTGAATGCCAACGGTCGTGTGCACTATGGTCTCTACATCGGTGCTCCCGACCCAGTGGATAGCCTACTTGACAAAGCGTTCGGGATGTGCTATAATATGTGCTAGATGAAATGCTAGATAGTCTGGGAGGGACTCTGCAATGCAATTGGGGACGCGCAAGGTACGCTCGGCGGGGCGCACCAGCGGCAGCATCGAGATCACTCTGCCGGTGGAGGTGCAAGCCCTGACCGGCATCGAGTGTGAGATCGTCCTGCAGGATGGGGCGCGTCCGCAAATCGTCCTGCTGCCCGACCTCTCCGTGGCTCAGGCCCTCTTCATCGAACTGTGGGGGATGTTGCGGCGGGGCCTGGAGGCCGTAGGCGACATCGGCGACTTTGCCCTGGGTGACTTCAACGTCGCCCTCCTCCCTCCCCGCCACTGGCACGAGCGTCCTCCACTCGCTTACAACGACGCCCTGATCCTTCAGAGGTACATTGAGCAGGAAGCTCCGTCGCCCCGGATCCAGAACAGCGCCGCCCTGCTAAGTCTGATCACTTTTCTGGCTATCAACGCGGGCTATCGACTGGGGCTGAAGGGGCAGATGGCCATCGCCTTCGGCGACACGCTAGGCTACCTGGTGACTGGGGCGAGTGGTGGGCACGGTAGCGAGTTCGAGCGGGACGCGGCCCTGGTCGCCTACAGTGCCGGGCAGCGGCCGGTTGCTGGGGAGATTGCTGCCCTCTCCATTGACAGCGAGTGGACCGCAGCCCAGCAGGGCCTGCGGCGGGTTTACGAGTTGTTCGCTGCCTGGCAGGCAGATCCAAACGAGTACCAGGCAGCCCGTGACCGTTGGTGGCGCTCATCGGTCACGATAGAAAGAGGCACGACGCTCTCGACTGTGGAGGCCTACCTGCGGCATGTGGAGGTCTTAAGGTAACGAGAGACGTGTTGACGTTGACAATGGGGTCAAGCCGATGGCCGCCGCGTACTTGAGGAAGGGGTCCACCCTGGCGGCCACCACCCTGGTTTTGCTGGCCGGCAGCTCGATGCCGGCCAGCAAGACCCACCCTTTACCGTAGAGCATTGTCAAGACCGGAAATATAGAGTGCAAAACTGGTGGAGGTGTAAAATGACTGAAAGGAAGAAAACGGGACGAGAAGAAGGGGTTCAGGTTGATTTCGGAATGGGGGGCTTGTTCAAGGGAATCGGCAACCTGATTGATCTGGTGTCGGAAATGATCGAGGAAGGGGAATCAGAGGTCAGCCGCCGCGGCGAGTTCAAGGTTAAGGGTCTCGACCAGGCGCGCGGGGTCTACGGCTTCAATGTGCGCATGGGCCTGGGAGGCACACCCACCGTCGAGCACTTTGGCAACGTCCGCGCCACCGACGAAGGACCCGTGGTGGCGGAGGAGCGGGAGCCACTGGTGGACGTCTTCGACGAAGGTGATGTGATCCTGGTCGTGGCCGAATTGCCCGGGGTTCAAGAGGACGACGTCCAGATCGAGGTCCGGGACGACATCCTATCCCTCTCCACAACGGGAGAGAGAAAGTACGCCAAAGAGCTCCTGCTGCCCTCGCTGGTTGAGCCGGACACAATGGAAGCCACCTGTCGTAACGGGATACTCGAGGTTCGGCTGCGCAAGGCAGCCTAAATGGAGGATGAATAATGGGGAATGGGGATTCAGAGGAGAAAGGCAAAGGAATACACATTGACCTGGGGTTGGGTGAGATGTTCAAGGGACTCGGTGACCTGGTCAAAGTAGCAGCGGACTTGGCGGACAAGGTTGACCTATCTGAACTCGATGAGGAGAAAATCGCCGAACTGCGGCGTGCCAGCCAGACGAGGGTCGGCGGGATACCGAGGGGTGTCTACGGCGTCTCGGTGCGCAGAGGGACTGGTGGCATCCCCAGGGTGCAACCCTTCGGCAATATCCGCCGCACCGAGAGGGGGCCGGTCGTTGACGAGGTGCGGGAGCCCCTGGTGGACGTCTTCGACGAGCAGGACGTGCTGTTGGTCATCGCCGAACTGCCCGGCGTGGAGGAGAAGGATGTCCGGATCGAGATCCAGGACGACGTTCTCAAACTCTCCACAGCGACCAAGGGGAGAAAGTACGCCAAGGAATTGCAGCTCCCCTGCTCAGTCGAGGAGAGCACGATGGAATCCGCCTACAAGAACGGTGTCCTGGAGATCAGGCTGCGCAAGGGCGGGGCTGAAGAGGGCGCGTGACGAGAAGACTGGTCTATGTCCCCATCATCCACACCAGCGCAGACCTGGGCAGCGTGGCTTCGCAACTGGAGGAAAAAGGCCGCGCAACGAGCGGCGAGGAGGCCTGGAAGGAGCATAAGCGGACGGTGGCTGGCTTCTGGGAAGCCATCGCGCGGTACTTCGATGGTCTGGACGCCAGCGGCTATCAGATCTACCAGGATGGACTGGCTGCCGACGGCGCGCTGGGTATGCGCATTGCGAGGGACGCTGCCAGCAAGGGCAGCCTCAACTACCAACTGATCAAGAGGCTGGTGGAGCGGGGAGCGAGGATAGTGAAGACGGAGGACGCCTCCATCGTCATTAAGGAGGTGGAGAGCATCAAGGAGATCGCTAACGCTCGAACGGCGGCCGGAAAGTCCTGGGCCGTTCTGAAATACGAGCGGGTGAAAAAGAAACTTCTTGAGGAAAGAGACCGGTACATCGCCCACACCATCAACAGCACTCTGGAGCGAAACGGTATTCTGTTCATCGGTGCCTTCCACAACATCATCCCCAGGCTGGCCGAGGACATCGCGGTCGAGGAGGTCAAAGCCAGGGAGAAGGTGGCCGAGTACCAGAGGAGCTTTTTCCAGCCGCACAAACAGGCTCGTGCAGGGGAACTGGCCGCGTATCTGGTGGCGGGCATCGAGCCAAGCGTGAAACACAAGAAGGAGTTAGTGAGGCTTTGAGCAACAACACTGAGATGAAAACGATCACCCTCCGCGTGGCCGAGGCCCAGGCCAAGGACGTCGGACGAGGGATCGCCCGTCTCGACCCCCGGGACATCGAGCGGCTGGGGGCAAGCATCAGCGACATCGTCGAAGTCCGCGGCGAGCGAGCCACGGCGGTCAAGTTGATGCCGGCCTACCACGCAGACCGGGGCAAAGGGATCGTGCAGATTGACGGCATCATCCGCCAGAACGGTCAGGTGGGCCTGGGGGAGAAGGTTAGTCTGCGCAAGGTGGACTACCAGACAGCCCGGTCCGTCACGCTGGAACCGCTGACCGCGAGCCGGGCACTGCCCCGGGGTTCCGACAGCCGTTACGTGGGGCGGCTGCTGGAGGGGCTGGTACTGACCCCGGGCGACCGGGTGCGGGTCAACCTCTTCGGCACCCGGGCCGTGGACTTCACCGTGGCCGACTGC
>CAYLPU010000148.1:0-9951 GCA_964385635.1 uncultured Anaerolineales bacterium | reverse complement strand
GTCACTCGATCTCTGCTTTGTACCGAATCAGCGCAGATCACCCTGCACCCCATGTTGCTCAGGCTTAAGGCGACGGAAGCAAGGATGGCCGCCGCAATGAGGAATCGCCAATCGTGTGCTAGCGCATAGAGCAAGCTCCCACCTGCTGTTAAGACGACCGCCAGCAGAAAAAATCGTTTGATGCCATGGCGATCCATCAGCCATCCTACGGGTGCAGAAATAAGGGCACTGATCGCGCTGCCCACGCTGCTGAGAGACCCCAGTTGCACAGGATCGGCCCCCAACCCCACAGTATATATCGCACTGTATTGACTGGTGAGGCCGACTAGAAACTTGTTCGCGGATAAGCGCGCCGCGCCCACCCGATAATTGTGTTTCTGCCTGTAGATGAAATCTCTGATCCTCCCAGTTACTTTACCGACTGTGTTCACTCTATCCTCCTGGCGAGTCCTGCAAACTGGAGCATCCATTCCTCCCAAAGGTTTTCAAGGTTTTTCTTCCCAACTGAAATGAAACGCATCCTAATCTTTCACGTGATCTCTTGGATAAACCAGTCCTACAACGGATGTTCCGGTTCCTCCCGGCGCTCACCCAGCATCTCCTGGATCGTGTCAACGAGCTGGTCCGGCTCAATCGGCTTGTCCAGGAACACGTCTACCGGCAGGTAATGCTCATCGGGAGCGAAACGGTAGGGCACTTTTTTGGTGCCGTGTATACTGGTGAGCATAAAAACGGGTAGATCTATCAGTTTGTGCTTCTCCCTGATCTCGCGGGCGACGTCGAATCCCTCGTAGCCTGTCGGCATCATGACATCCAGGATCACCAGGTCTGGTTCGGTGCTTAGAACCTTGCTGATCCCTTCCTCGGGCGTCATCGCTGTTTCCATCTCAAAGTCGTGGGCCTCGAGCACCATCCGCACGGCAAGGAGGAAATCAGGGTCATCGTCTATAACGAGTATCTTTGCCATGGCTAACCTCCACGCTCACGCATCTGTTTTATGGCCATCTCTGCGGCGTTCACCATGTGGTAAGCAATAGGTGAGGCCGTCAGCGCAGGATGGGTGCCTGTTTGGAACATGGCAATGTCCTCCGCCGTCATGCGGTTCTGCACGCAGGCGGAAATGGCGTTGATGACCTCGCCTGCCGCGGGGCCACCCATGACCTGCCCCCCCAGGATTACGCCGGAGTTGCGCTCGAACACCAGCTTGACCCTGGTGTTCGCCGCGCCGGGCATAAGGCCAGGATGACGGTTGGGGCCTGCGATGGTTGCGGCGACCGCATCGTAACCGCGCTGCCTGGCCATTTCCTCGGTCAACCCGGCGGTGGCTAGCGCAGTATCCCCCACGGCCGTGGACCAGACGCCCACCGTGCCGATGTTCTCTCGCCTGATGCCAAAGAGATTGGCTCCGGCGATGCGCGCCTCCAACGTAGCGATGGACGCCAACTTTAGCGGCGAGGGCCTTCCGCCAAAGAACGATATTTTCTCGCCGCAGTCGCCGCAGGCGTAGATGTTCTCGTCAGACGTCTGCATCGTCCGGTCCACCGCGATGCTGCCCGTCAAGCCGATGCGCAGTCCTGCCCTCTGCGCCAGATCCACATTGGCCACAGCCCCGATGCCCAGGATCACGACATCGGCCTTGATCTCAGAGCCATCGGATAGGATGACCCTTTCCACCTTTCCATCGCCATCTATTTTATCCACTCTGGAGGAGGTGCGGATATTGATCCCCCGGGACTCGAGCACCTTCTCCATCTCGACGCAGAACTCTTCGTCGTACGCCAGCGCGAGGCAGTGCGGCAAGATCTCGACGATGGTGACGGTCTTGTCACCCGCTTTGTTGATCTCGTCGCCCAACTCGATCCCGATGAATCCGCCACCGATGACGACCACGTCCTCGACGGTTTCGAGTCGCTGCTGGAGTCCGCTCAAGTATTCAACGTCCTTGACCACCGCATAAACGCCGTCGAGGTCAAACCCCGGTATCGGCGGCATGGCAGGCCTCGAGCCTGTGGCAATGATCAGCCGCTCGTAGCCCACGTCACCCTCGGTGGTGTGAAGGACTTTCCCTTCTCGATCTATGTCCGTGGCTTCGGCGATGAGCAACTCGATGTTGTTCTTTTCGAGCACTGCATCGCCGACGAGGTTCTTCTGGGGACTCTCCACGGTGCCAAAGATGTAAGGAATACCGCACGGTATCAGAACTTGCTTCTCCATACGCACCAGGAGAATCTCCTTGTCGGGATAGTGACGCCGCGCCGTAATTCCGGCAGTCAAACCAGCGGCGCTCCCACCTACAACGATTATGTCAGCCTTTTCCATTATTTGCTCCTTTCTGTAATCTAGCTTAGACTTGATGTACACATCGTACATCTCTCACACCTAATTATGGAACACGCTTTCCACGTCACGGCGGGGCCGATTTGCAATCGCCTCCCGCAGCGTGTTCACCGCCAGTTCGGCGCAGTGGATACTCTCCTCGGGCAGACCGTCCAGGGCAGCGATCAGACTCTTCGGTGCGATCTTGCCCGCTTTCTCTAACGGCATCCCCGTCACCATCTTGGTGAGCATACTCCCGCAGGCCACCGTCGGCCCGCAGCCATCGGTCATGAAAGTGGCCTCTTCGATCTTTGCCATTCAGCCGCAGGTAGATCTCCACCGTATCGCCACACCAACCTTGCACGATCCCGCGTGCATCCGGTTCAGACATGCGGCCCAGGTTCTTGGGATTGTAGAATTCCTCAATGACCTTGTCCGAGTAGATCGCCCGTTCCTGTTCGATGATCTCTCTCTGCAGTTCAGCCACCATGCGGTCGAAGTCGATTTCCTCTACTCGATACCCCACGTGATCTCCTTGTTTCTCGCCAACTAGCCGAACGTTTACATCCTGGCTACCAGCGTCCCCGCCGCCGCCGGCGTGAGCGCCGGCCGCCGCCCCGCTCGCCATAGCTCCTGCGACCGGGAGTGCTTATGGCACGGTATGGGGTAACCGTCGGGCGAGATCGTTGCCCTCGGTTCCCCAAAAACGCCGCCACGCGGGGCACCACCTCCCGCCCGACGAAGCCCAACGCCACACCCAGCCAGGGCCACACACCACCGCTGGGCCGGGGTGCTGGCGCGACTGGCCTAGTCGGGATTGGGGACGGTACAGGCGCGCGCACCGGCACTGGCTTCTCAGCCCCGGCGGGTTCCCGCAGCGCTAGAATTGCTCCGTTAGGGCAGGCCGAGAGACACACCTCGCACTCTCGACATAGGCTCTGCTCCACCCGCGCCACGCCGTTCACCACGCTGATGGCACCTGTTGGACACACATCCGTGCACAGGCCGCAGCCCGTACAACGTGCCTCGTCAACGTATACCACTGTTATCACCTTCTTTCACACTTGGGCAAAAGCCACACGTGGAGCAGCCCTGCCAGGCTGCTGGCAGGCTCGAAAACCTGCCCCACGTGTGAACGTTCGCGTTATCAGATGCTGATCTCGATCTTCTTTCTCCTCAGATGTGGATGACTTCTTTCTCGGCCGCTGCGCTCAGTTCACTCACTCTCCAGAGGCGCGTGGGATCCTCGATGCGGGCAATGAACAGGATGCCATCCAGGTGATCCACCTCGTGCTGCAGCGCACGGGCCAGCAGTCCCTCGCCCTCCACGGTGATCGGCTTCCCACGGCGATTGAGCCCTTTCGCCACCACCCACTCGGCCCGGCGCACCTCGCCCACCAGATCGGGCAGGCTCAAACAGCCCTCCAGTCCCACCTGCTCCCCTTCAGCAGTGGTGATCTCAGGGTTCACCAGCGTGATGGGGTTCTCGCCCACGTCCACGACGATCACCCTTTGCTGGACGCCCACCTGCGGTGCCGCCAGCCCCACGCCCGACGCGGCATACATTGTCTCCAGCATGTCGCGGGCCAGAGACCGCACCCGCCGGGTGACCCTGGGGATTGGCCGGGCTTTGCTCAACAGGATGGGATTGGAGTACGTGACGATTTCCAGCCCTGCCACTTCAAGTTGCCGTCAACCTGTCCAACCGCTCCACCACTTCGGTCAACTGCTGCTGCAGCATCCCGGCCTCTTCCCGCAGCCGGCCCACCTCGTCCTGCTCGTACTCGCCTTCGACTGAGGACTCCTCGTGGTCATGTCCAAGGCTCGTGCTGCACGGTTCGGCCCCCTGCAGCACCCCGCCCAGATACTGCTCCAGCGCGTGGCGCACGGAGCCTGTGGCCCCGGTCGCCGCCTGGATGCCGTACTGCTGGAACAAGGCGATGGCCCGTCTACCCATCCCGCCGGCGAGCATGACATCCGCGCCCTGATTTTGGATGAACGTGGGTACTGTCCCGGGTGCGTGCCGGCCGTAGTTGGGATTCGCCACCGCGTTGACCTGCCTTACTTCCTGGCCATCGAGATCAACCAGAATATAGTATGGACAGCGCCCAAAGTGGGGACTCACCACACTGTCCAGTCCGTTGCTATCGTCTACCGAAACCGCAACGCGCATTATTCATTCTCCCTTTTCCAACCGGTCGAGTCGCTCTAGCACCTCGGCCAGTTGATTGCGCAACCCGCTGGCCATATCCTTTAGAGACGCCATCTCATCTTCGCGGGAAGGGGCCGGGCTGGCGGTGGCCATCGGAGACGGAGGTGGTGTCGGGGGGAAAGCCCCACCCGCACTGCGGCCCATGCCCATACCTCGCCCCATACCCATGCCACGGCCCATGCCCATACCTCGCCCCATGCCCATGCCACGACCCATACCCATTCCAGCCTGGACGTTGGCGCCGCCGACGGACTGAAGTCCGCCCGCCTTGTACGCCTCGACCGCCTCACGCACTGTCCCGCCCCCGAAACGGTAGATGGGCACATTGGCGGACTGGAAGACGTTGAAGGCGTTAGGACCCATGTTGCCGGTCACGACTGCCTGCGCTCCGCGCTCAATGACAAACTGGGCCGCCTGGATGCCCGCCCCGCCGGGAGCGGCTATCGCCGGATTCTCCACGGCCTCGAACTCCATCGTCTCCGTGTCCACGAAGACGTACGCAGGACAGCGCCCGAAGACCGGGCTGGCCGGCGCGTTCAGGTCTGCGCCGTTGGCTGTGACGACTATTCTCATTTGCATTCCTCCTGTTGAAAGGTATAATCAGATTTGTCCACTGGGTGGGGAGCCCTGCAGGCCCCTCACCCGGTTAGGGCAGCGGGGCGGGTGGCGAAGTGTAATGGCAACGTCACCCGCCCCGACGCATTCCGCCGCTTGACGCGGCTACTTCTCTTGCTCAAGTTCCGCGATGCGCTGGCTGATGGCGTCCAGTTGCTCCTTCAGCCACTCAGCCTGCGTCTTGAGGAACTCGGTCTCCTGCTCCGGGGTCGGCGGCGCGGCGTAAGGGCCATACGCTTGAGCCGGCGGCGCACCATAAGGGCCATACGCCTGAGCCGGCGGCGCACCCCATGCTGGCTCATACCCGAAGCGGGCCCAGCCGGGCATTCCGGTGGCGTAGTACTGGTTTCGCCAGCGCCAACCGCCGCCGCGGCCCCCGCCACGGCCCCAGCCCATGCCGAAGCCACGCCCGGAAACCGGGTTCGCGTAGCCGGGCATGCCGGAGCCAGCGCAGTAGCCGGCCCCTCGACCTGTCATCGGTCCCATTCCCCTCGGACCAGTTCCATTTCCTGCTGGCATCTCGTTCACCTCCTCTCTAAAAGTATTTCACTCATTGCGACTGATACTGTCTCTACTACCACCGTCCACGACCCCCACCACGGCCCCAGCCTCTCCGGCCTCGCCCCCAGAGGCCCCGGCCCAGTCCCCAGCGAGGGCGACCGAGGCCGAAGGGCCGCGCATAGCCTCCATAGTACGGCCGCACCGGAGGCGGATAGGGTGTACGGTATGGACCGTAGCCAGCATACATGGGGCTATACGAGTTGCACCACCCCTGTGCTCCGCCAGTCATCGGTCCCATTCCGGCCGGTCCAGTTCCATCAAATCCTGGCATGTCACTCACCTCCTTCTATCACTCTCACCGACGTACTACAACTTACCACCGGGCGAACCGGCGGCCTCGTCCACGGCCGAACGCGCGTCCACGCCGCATCGCCGGACGCAGCCAGCGGGCGAAGCGGGCCCCGAGCGCGGGCCGGGCGGCCGGCACCCCCAGGCGCGCAGGCGTGCCCTGCAACCCGGCATAACCATCGGGTGCTTGCCCCGATTCAGGAAGCACCATTGCGCAGTACCCCTCGCCGCGTCCGGTCATCGGACCCTGGCCTCGCGGCCCCGTTCCATCAAATCTTGGCATATCACTCATCTCCTTTTCGTTGTCAATCGTACGCTAAAATCACCAGTGTTTCAATCATGCTCACCCTCACCCTCCCCTATGTGGCGGCGGTAGGCTCCCAAGAGATAATCGACCTTCCTTCTGCTCTCCATCAGATCCTGCATCCATAGGGCCAACACCTCATCCCCCAGGGCGGTGAAGCGATAGACCCGTCGGGGCGGTCCCTGCGTCTGTTCCTCGTCCCAGGTCGAAGTGACCCACTCTTTTGCCTCCATGTCTCGCAGCACCCGGTAGACCGCACTGGGGTTCAGGTCCCCCAGGCCAAACTCTCTCAACTGTTCCAGGAGAGTGTAGCCGTGGGCCGGGCCGTGGTGCAGAAGTAAGAGTAGTGCTGGTTCCAGCATCCGCACCGTCCGGCGACCACGTGTTCGCCTCCTGTAACCCCGTCCTCGCATCCGTCTTCCTTCCTTACGGGACCACCAAACTCTGCCTCAAGCAACCATAGTATACCACACTATGTGTAACTTGTCAATAGCCAAACATCATATAGTCAAACGACACATAGACAGGGTGGAGACACAGTGGGGCACCGGTATTGCCCGGATGCGCCGCCTGATGCGCGAGCACGGGCTGGCGGAGCCACACCTGTAGGACTTGGACGACTGTTTTGCCGTCACGTTTTACGGCCCCGGCGACCGTATCCTGGATCTGATCCCGGAAGGTTGATGGTTAATGAAGGCCAGGAGTTGAGCAACGCGGATTACCGGCAATTGTTCAATGTGTCCAGGAACACCGCCTCCAGAGATTTGCAGGCTTTAGTGAAAACAGGGTGGGTAAGGGTCAAAGGAATCGGCAGAGGAACACGCTACCGGGCGGTCTGATGGGGCGCAACGGCTACCGATGTAGCGTAACGTGGGGCGCAAATTGGCGGAGTTGTGATTTGGGATACGCTCTTGAGTTGTGTGGAATTGTGAAACAGGTGTATAATTGCAAGCAGAAGTTACCTGTTCACGACGAGGGGTGTTTCCAGAAATGGTTATGACTGATCCCTTTTTTGTGTCGTGCGCCTGCTCACCCGGAGGCGTGCGCAAACTATGGTCGTGTTGCTTCAACCGCAGGTTTGGGATATAATTGACGGCGAGGCGGTGCCGGCGCGAGGTTTGGCGATATGGTATATTATGGAGGCACTCTTCCCGGATGAGATTTGCCACTGGAGGAGGATGTGTAATGCAAACGACAGGGGCTGCCCTGCAGATTTACGAAACAGGCGTGAAAAACCTGCCTGTCATTGAACGTCTGCGACTGGTAAAACTGGTGATGGATGACCTGATGAGTGGCCCTACGACATGGATCGTAGATGAAAGTGACGTGTGGAGCGAGGAGGACTACACCGATTTGACGCGGGCATCGCTGGCGTATGCGGCTCAATCACTGTGGGGGCAGGCGCAGTGACTTTACGAGCAGGTGACATCGTGACGATTGACTTCCCTGGCGTGAAGGGTGTCAAACGCCGGCCGGCAATTGTGGTCTCCAGTTCCACGTATCACCAACACCGCCCTGACGTGATTGTGGGCATTGTGACCTCGCAGATTCAAAGAGCAACGGCCCCCACCGATTATCTGTTGGAGGACTGGGCTAAAGAGGGGCTATATCGCCCATCCGCATTCCGTACCTTCCTGGCGACGCTGCCAGCCACCGCAGCCACCCACATTGGTCATTGTTCCGAGCGGGACTGGCAGGGGATTGTAGACTGTCTCAGAAAGGCGATCGCCGGTTCAGGCAAAGCGGACGTGTGATCTGACAGGGCCGTATGACAGGAACAGTTCATCCGCCGCAACACCCGCCTGGCACTGCCAGGGTGGTTGGCTTTCGCCGTCACGAGGTGACCGAGTATCCCTACGAGGCCATCCGCGAGGCGGTCTGCAACGCCGTCTGTCACCGCGACATCGCATCGCAGGGGCCAGCGTGCGCATTATGGTCTTTGCCGATCGCATTGAGGTCAACAGCCCCGGCGGGCTACCGCCAGGCGTGACGCTGGCCAACATCGAGCGCCAGCACGTCCTGCGCAACCACCTCATCGCCAACTATCTGTACGACATCTTCTACATCGAGAAGTGGGGCACCGGCATCGCACGCATGCGCTGCCTGATGTGCGAGCACGGGCTGGCGGAGCCACACCTGGAGGACTTGGACGACTGTTTTGCCGTCACGTTTTACGGCCCCGCCCCCCGCGCAAACTCAATCGCGCCGAGCCTGCCCTGAGTCCCGAAGGGACGGAAGCCCTCGACCTGGCCGCCCGCGTCTACCACACGACGCTGGTCGCCGACCCCAAGGGAGCCGATTCCCTGTATGGATACCTGCTGGGGCGAGGGTTGACCGTCGAGGCCATCCAGGAGTTCCAGCCTTGCCCTGCCTGCCCCGAGCATAGCCGAGGGGAGCACAGCCGAAGGGCCTGTCCTCAGCGGAGCCGAAGGGTTGGCTACTGCTCCGTCGCCATGCTCTCTCCCGCGCTGCGCTACCTGCGCAGCGACCCGGCACACGCGGAGGGTGTCGGGCTGCTGCGTCGCCAGGACGGGCGGACGTGGGAGTTCTTCGCCGGTCGCATCATCTTCGTCGAGCGGAACCGCGCCGGTCGGGTGATCCACGTGGCCGGGCGGGCTCTCGACGGCAAAGCACGGCTCAAGTACCTGTTTCTTCCCGGACTACCCAGGCCCGTCTACGGCCTGGCGCGGTTCGACCCCTCGCGCCCCGTGTTTGTGGTCGAGGGCTTCTTCGACTACATCACCCTCCGGCAATGGGGGTACCAGGCAGTCGCAACGCTTGGAACCTCGATCAAGGAAAAGGACGCGGTTCGTCTGGGTAAGTCGGAGGACGTGGTATACGTCGCCGACAACAACGCTGCTGGCCTCCACGCCGCGGCCCGATGGCGGGAAGCGATCGGCCGTGGTCGTGTTCTCCAGCTACCGCGGAACGTGGAGGACGCAAACGACCTGGCCCAAGAGGAAGGCGGTGAGGGCGCCTTCCACAAGCTGGTTGAGGAGCCTCCCATGCCCGTGTACGGCCTGGTGCTGCCCGCCACTACAGGCCCTCTGTTCGTCGTATGGGATCTGGCTGACTGCGCGACGCTGTGGGAGTGGGGCTTCCAGGGGGTGGCGGTCCAAGACGTCCCTATCGGAAACGGAGCGGACGACATCGCAGCCAGAGAGTCCCTGTACTACGTCGACGGCCCTGGCGTCAGGCAATGGAGGGAAGAGATCGGCCGCGGGAGTGTCGTCCGGTTGCCGGAGGGCGCAGACAGCATCGCGGATCTGGCAAAACAGCAGGACGGGCAGGAGCGCTTTCGCCGGTGGGCGATGGAGCTAGTCTGAGACACGAGCGACGATTCATGCGCGCAACCGCCCATCCTCTTCGATAGCGGAGGCCGGGGTTGGGAGGCCCCGGCCTACCACAACTTGGGCCGCCCTCTCGGCTGGGTGAACCTCTTTTCAGAAACAATGATGGCTCTTTGGGATTTCGCGTGGAAAGGCCACATATGGGGGTACTCCGATTAGGCAAATCGGCGATAGCCTTCAAGGTCAAGGTAAAGACGTTGGAATAGAGTTGTGACCCGGAGGATTCCGTAACAGCGCCGCTTGATCGTTTTGACGTATCTTCTCAATAATCCGGGGTAACCACTCGAACAGTCATTCGATTTCCC
>CAYLPU010000147.1:8615-9969 GCA_964385635.1 uncultured Anaerolineales bacterium | reverse complement strand
CTGCCCTGAGCCTGCCGAAGGGTCATCGCCGGGCGGCCTTGGCAAGCACAACATATCCGGACCAATCATCCCTCACCCCGCCTTCGCGGTGCGCACGGCCCCTCCCTCGCACAGCGCCTCTTCCTCTGGCGCGGTGAGCAGACGGTGCAGTTGCACCTTGCCGTGGGCCACCCGTGCCCGGGCGGCGTCGTTGGAGCAGCCCAGCGCCAGCGCGATCTCCGCGTACGACAATCCCTCGTAGTAGCGCAGGATCAGCGCATCCCGAGCGCCAGAACTGACCCGCTGCAGCGCCTCCCACACCGCCCGGCGCATACCCAGCCTCTCCAGCACGCTCGCCGGGTCGCCGGCCGGGTCCGGGTCGGCCAGACCCTGACCAGCACCGTCGAGCAATTCCAGCGAGATCAGGTGCAACTGCTGGCGGCGGCGCTTGTTGCGACAACGGCTCACCAGGACGACGCGCAGCCAGGCCCAGAAGGAACCGCGTCCGGGGTCGTAGCGCTGCAGATTGCGGAACAGGTAGACGAAAACATCCTGCACCACCTCCTCGGCGTCGCAGGTGTCCCGAAGGAGCAGGTAGGCCAGGCGGAAAGCGGCCGCGTGGTGCGCTTCGTAGAGCGCCCGCTGTGCCGCTTCATCCCCGTCTACGGCGCGCGCGATAGTCTCGGCGTCGGTCATCGGTATATATCATGTACACGGGTAGGGGAGGGTTTGTGAGATGTAGTGAGACAGGGAGACAAGGGGACGAGGAGACAAGGAGACAGGGAGACAAGGAGACCCGGAGCGAGGCCTTGTCTCAATCCGCTGTTGTGTCCTATCCTGCCCCCTGCATCCTGCATCCTGCTTCTTGCATCCTTACTACCTAATACTCACCACCTGTGCTATAACGTCACCACCATCCCACGACGCGCTCCTCTGTACCGCTGGCTCAGGTTCTACAAGCACCTGATTCTGAACAGCCTGCGAGCCCTCCTTGCTCTGCACTTCGACGGCTTTATGGCCTACGAGCAGCAGGTGACGAGGGATGCCCTCGCCTATGCCTGGAAAATACCCACAAAAAAACGACCTCCGCGTTCGTGAGTACCCCACCCCTCTCGAATAGCTCAGTTGCTCATCTGTTCCTTTCTCAATCCTCCGTTCTTTTCTCAATCCGTTGTTGTGCCTCCCATCCGCCGCCGCACCTCGGCGACATTGCCACGCACAACCTGAGCGTTGGCCTGGGCACCAATCTCCTCGAAGATCTCCAAGCTCTTCGTCATCCACTCCAGCGCCGCCCCGTACTCCCCTCGGGCGTACTGGACGGAGGCGATGTTGTTGTAGGAGGTCGCCAGCCCCGCCTGGTCCCCCAGTTCCTCCT
>CAYLPU010000147.1:0-8515 GCA_964385635.1 uncultured Anaerolineales bacterium | reverse complement strand
TGAGCGCCACACTCTTCTCGTACCACTCCAGCGCCGCCCCGTACTCCCCTCGGGCGTACTGAACCTGGCCAATGTTGTTGTAGGAGGTCGCCAGCCCCGCCCGGTCCCCCAGTTCCTCCTTGAGCGCCACACTCTTCTCGTACCACTCCAGCGCCGCCCCGTACTCCCCTCGGGCCTTATGGATGAGACCGAACTCGTTGCACAACAGCGACTGCCGCGCGCGGGCCTGCTCCGCCCCACTCAAGCGCCAGGCTACCAGACCCCCCGCCAGCCAGCGGTAGCCGCCCGGTGGCCAGCGGCGAAAGACGTAGTTGTACATCGCATAGGCACATTCTCCCGCCAGCGGTACCGTCTCCCCCCGTGGCTCCAACTCCTCCCACCGCGCCAGCAGTTCCTCCACCGGCGCGCCCTCGGCCCGCTCCAGTTCGGCCACCGCCCAATCGGCCGCCGCGAAGATGTCCGGGCCGTCGCTCTGCTCCACAGCGGCCCACTCGCCCCGCTGGTACTTCTCCAGACTGAACGATTCCCGCGCCACAGCCAGATAGTGCGCCGCATGCCGCGCCCGCAGTCCGGCCTCGTCCAACCCCAGTTCCCCCAATCGCGCCCGCCCGAACTCCCGCACCGCCTCCACCATCCGCTGGCGCCCATCCTCCCGCTCCACCACCAGCCAGTCGAAGAGTTCGTCCAGCGCTCCATCGGCCCCCGCGCCGTAGACGGCCCGCACCCCGTCCCGGTCGGGCCCCCCGGCGAAGACCGCCGCCATGACGGCCCACAAGCGTCTCCCACCATCGCTCAGCAGGTCGTAGGTGTAACGCAGGGAGAGTTCCTGGCTCTGGTGATGCGCCGCCGCGTCGGGCAGATCGGCCGCCGTCAGGTGGTAACGTCGCTCGGCGTCGCGCAGCCCCCTCAGGATGGCGACCGGACGTTCGGCGCGAGTGTGGCTGGCCACCAAGCGGATGTGCAGTGGGACGCGGTCCAGCAACTTGCAGATCCCGGCCACCGTCGCCCGTTCCTCCGCGCCCACGACTGCGCCCACCTCCCGTGCCCGGTCGCAGAACACCTCCAGCGCCGGGTCCCGCGCCAACGGCCGCAGCCGGTGTACCCGCTCGCCAGGCAGGTTCAGCGGAGCGCGGCGGCTGGTGACCAGCAAGTGCAGCGCCGGGCAGCGCCGCCGCAGTTCGGCCAGCAGCGCCAGGTTGCGCCTGCCAGCGTCCCCGGCGCAGGCGGTCTCGAAGTTGTCGAGGATCAGGAGCCACCGATCGCCCGATAGCGCCGCACAGAGAGCAACGACCTTGGCGCGGTACTCGTCTTCCTCGCTCTCGCTCTGGCCGGGGGCCACCTGGGGCAGGGGCAGGCCCAAGACGCGCAGGAGCCGGTCGGCGACCGTCTCCCCCTCCGCTACGCGCAGGCCGGCCAGGGGAATAAAAAGCAGACCGCCGGGGAACAGCGCCCGCTTCCAGCACCAGCCGGCGACGGCCAGCGCCAGGGCGGTCTTGCCCACGCCGCCGAAGCCAGCCAGCGTCACCAGCGGCGAGACCCCCTCTGGCAGGCGGCGGATCAGCAGGTCGCGCTGCACCAGCACCTGGTCGAGTTCACGCCCGCGCAACCAGACGGCCAGCGCGGGCGGTGCGGGCGGCGTGGGGCCCTCCCCCAACCGCACGTAGGCCCCCTCAGCGCCGGGCCGCACCAAACGGCTGCGCCGCTGCCGCCAGGAACCGACCAGTCGCGGCAGGTCTGCCTCGCCCGGGCGAGCCGACCAGCGGGTGCGCAACGTGTCGCAGGCCCGCTCGTGCGCTTTTCCCAGCCGCTCCCCCCGAGCCAGGCACGCCAGGAACGGTTCCAGGTAAGCACGGGCAGCGTCCTCCCACACGCTCTCCGCCATGCCCACGACGGCGGGGAGACCGGCCTGGCGCATCGTATCGCAGGCAGCGGCCGAATAACAGGCCGAGAGCAGCGCCAATCGCACATCGCTCTCCGCCAGCAGTTGACCCAAATTGGCGGGGGAGAGCGGGTGGTTTTCGCCGTGGGGGCCTTCAAAACACAGCGAACCGTCTGGGTGTCCGTGGGCGTCCACGACCAGTATGTCGTATCCCGCCCCCTCGCGCAGCGCGCGACGCAGGCCGGCCTCGGTGGGATGGCGCAAGAAGCGCGCCTCCAGCGGGACAGCGGCCTCCCGCAAGGCGCGCTCAATCGCCTCCACCTTCCACTCACGGCGCAGCGGCAGGACGTGGGTCGCGCCGGTGGCCGCATCCCAGTCCATAGCCACCATCGAGTTGCCCCCCTGTTCTCTGAGCAGCGTGAGCAACGGTCGTGGCAGCGCCACCAGCACGCGCAGCGGGCGTGCCTGGGGGCCGGGGGTCGCGACGCTCGTCAGGAAGTCCATCACCCCACCCCACCCCCACCCCTCTCCCGAGACGGGGGAGGGAGCGGGTAGACCATGCGGTTCTTTGCCTCGGCAGCCGTGACCCGCCTCTCTGTACCCATCGCCACCTTCTCCCACCAATCGGCTAATTAAAGTGGCTAACAGTATAACACAGGAATGACTAACGGCAAACCGTAACTGCTTGTATATTAAGGCAATAGCGCAAAACCCGCCCTGTCACCCAGGGCAATCGCATTTATAATGTCGGGCAGACTTTGGGACACCGAAAAGCCCTTTTTGCTCCCGCTGGATTGCCAAATCCAGTGGCTAGGGCCTGGATCTGGCGATCCAGGCCGAGCGAATGGGATAAATGCGATTGCCCTACCCTGTCACCCTGAACAAAGCGAAGGGTCTCCACCACCGTAATAAGGAGATTCTTCGCTACGCTCAGAATGACGGTCAACCGTCAGGGCGACTTTTGCGGCACTGCAAAGACACTGCTACAGCAAAAGCCCCAGAGAGTCAAACTCCGGGGCTTTTTCGCTAGACCGCTGAGCAAGCAGTCGCCTACGAGAGCAATTCAGCAGCCGGCCGCGAGCGGCCGTTGCCGCCCACCTCCTCCACACCCACCTCAAACTCCACGCCCGGCGTCATTGCCGTCTCCAGTACCCCGTCCAGGTGCTCGACCAGCACGAAGGACAACTCGTCCCGTATCTCCTGCGGCACGTCGTCCAGGTCCACTTCGTTCGCCTGGGGCAGGATCACCGTTTTCAACCCGTGCCGGTGGGCAGCCAGCATCTTCTGCTTGATGCCGCCGACGGGCAACAACTGCCCCTGCAATGTCACCTCGCCGGTCATACCGACGTCGCCGCGCACAGGCCGTTGGGTCAGTTCTGAGACCAACGCCGACACCAGCGTCACGCCCGCCGAGGGACCATCCTTGGGGATCGCGCCCGCCGGCACGTGCAGGTGCACCGTCTTGTCCTCCAGCGCGTCCTCCGGCAGGCCCAAGCGCTCTAGTTCACCCTGTACGTAACTGAGCGCGATGCGGGCCGATTCCTTCATCACGTCGCCCAGTTGACCGGTGAGGATCAGGCCACCCTGGCCCTCCATCACCTTCGCCTCGACGAAGAGAACCTCGCCACCGGCGGGGGTCCAGGCCAGGCCGGTCGCCACACCGGGCAGTTCGGTGCGTAACTGCGCTTCGTCGCGGAAACGGGGCTTACCCAGGAACTCGCGCACACGTTCAGGGTCCACGAGCACACTACATTCAGCATCGCACGCGGCGACCTGCATAGCGACCTTGCGCAACGCCCGCCCGATCTCCCGCTCCAGGTTACGCACACCCGCCTCGCGGGTATAGTCGCGGATGATACCTCTCAGCCCGTCTGCGGTGAACTCCGCCTCGCGCGGTTGCAGGCCGTTGGCCTTGAGTTGACGCGGCACCAGGTACCCCTGGGCGATCTGCACCTTGTCGTACTCGGTGTAGCCGTCAATCTCGATCACCTCCATACGGTCCCGCAGCGCGGGCGGAATCGTGCTCAGTGTGTTGGCCGTGGTGATGAAGAACACCTGGCTCAGATCGAAATCCACGTCCAGGTAATGATCGCGGAAGGCATAGTTCTGCTGCGGGTCGAGCACCTCCAGTAACGCGCTCGCCGGGTCGCCCCGCCAGTCCGCGCCGATCTTGTCCACCTCGTCCAGCATAAAGACCGGGTTGCGGGTGCCCACGCGCTTGAGCGCCTGGATGAAACGGCCGGGCATCGCGCCGATGTAGGTGCGGCGATGGCCCCGGATCTCCGCCTCGTCGCGCACGCCGCCCAGGCTCATGCGGGTGAACTCTCGCCCCAGCGCCCGCGCGATGGAGCGCCCCAGGCTGGTCTTGCCCACGCCCGGCGGGCCGACGAAGCACAGGATAGCCACCGCGTGCTCGTCATCCTCCTCCACGCCGCGCTCCAGCCGCAACTTGCGCACCGCCAGGAATTCCAGGATGCGCTCCTTGACCTTCTCCAGCCCGTAGTGATCCTCGTCCAGCACCTGCTCGGCGTGAGCCAGGTCAAAATTGTCCTCCGAAAGATCATTCCACGGCAATTCGGCCAGCCAATCCAGATAGGTCTTGATCACCCCTGCCTCAGCCGAATGGGGACTCATCTGCGCCAGCCGATCCAACTCCCGCTCCGCCTCCTTGCGCGGTTCCTCCGGCATGTCCGCCTGCTCGACCTTGCGCCGGTAGACTTCGGCCTCCGATCCCTCGCCATCCTCGCCCAACTCCTTCTGGATGGCCTTGAGTTGCTGGCGCAGGAAGTAGTCGCGCTGCGTCTTCTCCATCTCCGACTGCGCTTCCTGGCGGATCTTCTGGCCGAGTTCCAGCACCTCCAGTTCGCGCTGCAACACAGTCAGCAACGTGCGCATCTGGGTCGCCAGGTCATCGCCGGCAAGGATCTCTTGTGCCTGGGCAACCTCCAGGCGGATGTTGGAAGCGATCATGTAGAGCAACGTGTTCGGCTCGGCGATCTGATCCATCATGTCCACGATGCCGTCGGGCACCTGGGGGAGGAAGCCCACCAATCGCCGCGCGGCGGCCAACAACTCGCGCCGCAGCGCCTCGACCTCGGTCGCGTCCTTGGTATTCTCAGGAGACAGGGCCACCCGCGCTTTCAGGTAAGGCTCCTCGGTCAACCACTCGGCGATATGTACCCGCGCCAGCCCGCGCACTATGATCTGGAAGTCGCCATCTTTGGGGCCGCTATCGAGGCGTAGCGCTCGTTCGACCTGGGCCAGCGTGCCCACCTGGTAGAGACCATCGGGGCCGGGCTCCTCAACTTCAGGGTCGGTCGTCGCCACCAACACCAGCAACCGGTCGGTGTCGAGCACGTCTTCCAGCAGGCGCACCGAACTCGACACCCCAACCGCCAGCGGCAGCAACGTGTACGGAAACGGGACCACGTTACGCAGGGGCAGAACCGGCAACTCAGGCGGCCAATTGCCCTCCCAATCACTCTGTTCTTCCTTCGCTTGAAACAGCGGTAGTAACATATCTCACCTCATCAACTCGGCGTGAAACGTAAGACGCCTCTCCTGTAAAAAGGGCGGTTTTTGACGCAAAGGCGCAGAGATTATTAAGCGGTACGACAGGCTCCACTCGCTTCGCAGATCTCAGGTGTGCTCAGTAGTAACTTCTCAAAAAGTTGGGGCGAAAGTAGGTCGGATTTGCTATCCGGCCCTGTGGCGGTTAGCAAAACCGCCCTACGCTGCCCTTGCCCCAAGATATTGAGAAGATACGCTCAGTATATTATCTCACCGGTACATTGGAAATGCGTTTACATTGCATTAGAATACCATTAGAAAAACTCTGTGCCGGAGGAGATGACCACGGATAGAGAAATACACGATTCATTCTGCGGGGTTGTCCCTGACGGCGGCCGGCTCGAAGTCAGTGCCGTTCACAGCAAGAGGGGCGGGCAGTGTCAGACCATACGCCGCCGTCCAGCGCTCAAGGTCGCCGAGCGTCACCCGCCAGCGACGGCTTCCTTTGCCGCCGGGGCGGGGCGCTTTTTGCAGCCGCATGCGGCCCAGAGCGCGTCCGACACGCCGATGGGTGACAAGGTCCGGGTCGCCGTCTTTCATCTTTGCGACGGCCTGGACGAAGGCCAGAATCTCCTGGGTGGTGAAGACAAAGTGTGAGGGGGTCTCTGTATTAATGGCACTAATGGCATTAATGGCACTAATGGCACAGCCACAGAGTGCGCGGATGACCAAAGCGGTCAGGTCGTCGGTCTCCAGGTCGGATCGCTCGCGCTGGTAGCGGATGGAGAGGGTCTCTAAGCGGTCCCAGAGTGCGGTCTGTGGGCCAACGTCCCCGGGGACGGCGGCTTGAGGGGGGGGCGGCCGGGTGTGAGACCCGATCTGAGGAGGTTGTCCGGTGCAGTATTGCTTGAGCATCGTGATCGTCGAGCCAGAGGGCGACGGCGAGGAGGGCGCGCCAGGGCTCAAGGCAACGCCCGGTCAGGTGGGCCCGGCGGTTGACGGCACGCTCGTAGTCCCGCAGTTCGGGGAGATGGGCCAGGGCGAGGGCCCAGAGGTCATCTATCAACTGGCGGCGGTCGTGGGGCCAGGCTTCATCATCAAGGGGGTCAGCGTTGGCGCGGTAACGGTCGGGGGTGCGGATCAGGGGGATGACGATGGAGCGGCTGGCGAGGACGTTGTCGGGCAGGTGGATGGCGGAGAGGAGGCGGGGGCAGAAGGCGTTGACGTGGCGGGTGCGCCACAGATTGTCCGGCCCCATCTCTTTGACGGTGATGGTGCTGCCGCGACGGTTGCCAGCGAGCAGGAGAGAGCGCTTGTCGGGGTCGCTCCTGCGGGGGTCGGAGAGGTTCTCGGCGTCATCGAAGGCGAGGGTGGCACCGTACTCGGCGAGGTCGCGCAGGCTGGCGTAACTGCCACCGGCGAGGATGACGTGGCCGAGGTAGGCCATCTGGGCGACGGTGTGGAGGAGGACGGTCTTGCCGGAGCCGCGCTCGCCGCTGGGCCAGAGGTAGCCGATGACGTTGAAGGCGGGGAGGAACCAGGTGGCGAGGATGTAGCAGGCGATCATCTCGGCTAAAGTGTGCTGGTCGGCGAGGGAGCGGTCAAAGTCTACGAAGCGGCTGACGACGTCGGCGATGCGGTTGAAAACATGGACGGGATCGGGCCGACTACCCGCGCGGTAGGCGCGTATGCCCCCGGTGGACCAGGTGCGGGATGGGTGGGGCATCTCGGGTAGGAGGAGGTCGAGTCCGAGGTCGGACAGGGGGGCGTCGCCGCCAGGGCCGAAGAGGGCGCCGTCTTGACGGAGGACGAGGCGGCGCAGGCGGGTCTCGACGAGGGGTGGGTCGTGTGGGACGAGGTTGCCGTGCTTGTCGCGGCTCTCGGTGGTGGTGACACGGACGTAGAGCCAGGCGGCGGCGTAGGCGCGGCCGTGTATGAGGGCGAGGGGGCGGCGCATGATGGGGGGAGGGGCGTCGAGGAGTTCGACCAGGGGTGGGGCGGGTTGGGGGTCTGGATTTGTGGTTGTCATTGTCGTTGTCATTATCGTTGTCCTTACTCCTTGTGCTGTCGAGGGGTTTGGATCACGAAGGGCAGGAAAGAAGGCGAAAGTCACGAAAGGTTTTTGCGCCTGGTGTGTGTCTCCACCGGTGCCAGCGCTGTGATGGTGGCTGTTCGGTCATCAAGAACAGGATTTCCAGGATTAACGGATTGATTCACCGGTACCAGTGCGGTGACTGTGGCCGTGTATGTGGTGTTGAGGGCATCCCAGCGGGCAAGGAGCCGCTCGGCCTGGGCGTCGTCGCAGCCGGTGGATGCCGCCAGTATGTGCAGCCACCATTCGAGGCGGGCCTCCAGGTCGGCCAATTCCCATTCCAGCGCCAGTTCTACGGCGAGGTCGAGTTCGTCGGGAGTGTAGGTGGCAAGGATGCGGCCGTCGTGGTGCTGCAACTGGCCTGCGGGGACTGGCATGGCTGTGTCGGACGGGAGGGAGAGGGTGATGGTGTCCCAGGGCGCGTCCTGGGCTCTGGTCTGTTCTTCATACATTTGATGTCTCCTCCCCTGTCTCCCAGCACTCTGTACAGCAGTGCCAGCACCCATGCGCACAGGTACCAACTGCGTAAACAGGACACCCGCAGTGGTGGCAGGTCACGAATTTGCTCTTATTGTCGTCGTTGCCTGGCGCATCGCCTGGCCCACCCTTGCACCAGTTACCATCGGCAAGCAGATGGCTGTACCATTGGTCACCGTTTTTGGTCCTGAGTTGCATGTCGGCATCGTGGATGGAACAGATGACAGAAAACGCTGCCGCTGCCTCTGCTGTAGTCTCTGCTGTGGGCTTTGCTGTAGTCTCTGTTATGGGTGTCGCCCTTTGGTCAACACCGGTATTACCCTTTGGGGAAGACCGATGTTCCCCTTTGGTCAACACCGGTGTTTCCCTTTGGTCAGTACCGATACTGCTCTCACCAGGTTGGGTATCTGGCTTCACCTCTGGCAAGTTGTTGCGCCAGGCATCGAAGAAGGCATCGCGGTCTATTCTCAGGTGAGGCGTGCGCTTGCCGTCGAATAGTGAGTTGGGGGTTCCCCCAAAAAGTTGTACCACTTGAGGCAGTGTTTATTGTGATCCTC
>CAYLPU010000146.1:4204-10040 GCA_964385635.1 uncultured Anaerolineales bacterium | reverse complement strand
AATCCGCAATTCGCCATCCGCCATTCGCAATTTGCAAGAAGCCGCCCACTACTACGCCCGCTACCAGACCCTGGCCCCCGACGACCTGCTGGGCCCTTCGGCAAGGCTCAGGACAAGCCTCAAGCGGTTGACCGAGGTATGCACCGCGCTGGAGCAGGCCGGGGTGTGGGACGAGGGTTGCCGGGAGGCGGCGTTGCGGAGGGCATAGGAGCAGTGACTTGACCCCAGAAGAGATTCGAGCCCTCATCCGCCGCGGTGAAGGGCAACGGCTGGAATTCAAACGCTCGCTGGCCGAACTGGAGACGGGCACGCGGGCGGTAGCCGCGATGGCCAACACAGATGGCGGCCACGTTCTGTTCGGCGTGCGGGACGACGGCGCGGTCCTGGGTGTGCAGATTGGCGCCCAGACCCGGGAGCGGGTCGTGCAGGCGATTACCGGCAATACCGATCCGACTCTCTACCCGTCGGTGGAGTATGTAGAATTGGATGGGAGAACCGTGATCCTGGTGACGGTGCCCAGGAGCGAGGATAGGCCGCACCTGGTGCGCGGCCGGGCCTACAAGCGGGTGGGTGCTGCCGACGTGCAGATGAGCCGGGCAGAGTACGAGCGGCTGCTGCTGGCCCGTCGTCAACCCCCCTTCGACCAGCAATTGGTAGAAGGGGCGACCTACACCGATCTGGATGAGGCCAGAGTGCGAGACTTCCTGCGTCGGCGGCAGGAAGCCTATGCTGGCGCGACTCTCCCCAGCGCCCCGCTGGCGCAAGTGGTTGCCGAGATGTTGGAAGGGGCACGAGAACGAGATGGGGAACTGGTACCCACTTACACCGGGCTGCTCTTCTTCGGGCGAGACCCACAGCGTTTCCTACCCCGCTCCGAGGTGAAACTGGCTCGTTTCCAGGGCACGACAACGCTGGCCTTCATTGACCGGCTGATCGTCCCTTCGACAAGCTCAGGACAGCGCCACGGCGCGCTGCCGGAGATGCTGGATGAGGTGGAGCGCTTCATCCGGCGGAACACGCGCACGGCGATGAAGGTGGTAGAGTTCGAGAGTGTGCCGGTGAGCGAGTATCCCTACGACGCGGTCCGTGAGGCGCTGGTGAACGCCATGGCGCACAGGGATTACCACCACAGCAGTGGCATCCAGGTCAACATCTTTGACGACCGGCTGGAGGTGATGAGCCCGGGTGAGGCGCTGATCCCTCTCAGTGAGTTGGAGGGCTCCCACGTGACCCGCAACGAGACCCTGTGCCGCCGCTTCCGGGACATTGGGGAGATGGAGCAGTTCGGAACGGGGATCACGAAGATGAAGCGGCTCATGCGCGAGCACGGCCTGGGAGAGCCCGTCTTTGAGGAACGGGGCAGTTTCTTCAAGGTGACCTTCTGCGGGCCGGGTGATCACATTCTCGACCTTGTTCCTCGCGCCGGGGTAACGGACTTACGGGCGCTGGGGCTGAACGAGCGACAGATCGAGGTGCTGCGGTTGATGGTGAACGAGGGGCGGGAACTGGGCAACAAGGAATATCGGGAGATGTTTGGTGTGGCCACCAGAACGGCGTCGCGAGATTTGATGGAATTGGTAAAGACAGGGATGGTACAGCAGGCGGGACAGGGGCGAGGCATCAAGTACAGGGCCGCTTGATGGCGTGATTCGCTCAAAAATGGCGCGATTCGTGGCGCGATTAGCCATCGCCTGGCCGTGTTATGTTATGGCCTGGATGATGGTCTGATGATCAGCGGAGGTTCGTTGTGAGACGTATGCATTGGAGCCTGTCACTGATAGGTTGGGGGTTCATCTTCACCCTGCTCCTCCCCGCCTGCACTGCCCCCACCCTCCCAACTAACCAACCAACCACCCAACCCGCCGACCCGCCACCTGCAAACCTGCACACTCACAAACTTGCCAACTTGCACCATGCCGCTTATAATTACGCCCGCCACCACACCCTGGCCCTTCGACAGGTTTATCCTGAGCGAGAAGTCGAAGGACTCAGGACAGGCTCCCCGACGACCTCCTGGGCCCTTCGGCAAGGCTCAGGACAAGCCTCAAACGCTTGACCGAGGTGTGCACCGCGCTGGAAGACCCTTCGGCAGCCCTTCGACAAAGCTCAGGACAAGGCTCAGGGCAGGCCCTGCCTGACGTTGCGGGAGCACACCGAGCGGCCGGTCACAGTTACAGAGGGGACGAACACGATTGTGGCCGTGACCCGCAGCGGGTTGTGGCGGAGGCGCTGGCGATATTGGACGGTAGGGGCAAGGCCGGGCAGGTGCCGGAGTTGTGGGATGGACAGGCAGCGGAGCGAGTTGTAGCAGTGTTACGTAGAGGTGATCATTGCAAAACATCGTCGTCATTGGTATGGGCCCTTCGGCAGGCTCAGGACAGGCTACGTAGGCATCCCTTGCTCTGCCCTGAGCGCCGCTTCGCTTACAGCCGAAGGGTGAGCACCAGCTTCTATCCTGAACTGACCAGGCAACGGGTTAGCAGAAAGGCAGCGCCGTGAAGATTGTTTGGACAAGACACGCGGAAGAGCGTCAGGGGGAGTGGCAGAAGAAAGTGGGCATCACTCGTCAGGAGGTGGAGGATTTGCTGAGGAATCCCGAACAGGTGGTGCCCGGTGATCTCGAGGCCTTTGTTGCTCAAGCAAGAAGAGGAAATGGCCTGTTGAGAGCTCCCTTTATCGAGATAGAAGGAGGACGCAAGGTCCTGACAGTTTATTGGACCAGCAAAGTGGGGAAGTATTGGAGGGAGGAACAAGATGCGAATCCGGTATGATTCTGAAGCCGATGTCCTTCTACTCGTCCTGCGGGATTTGCCTCCAGTGGATGCGGTAGAGGAACCGGGTGGTGTGATCATCAGCTACGGGGAGGATGGGGAGGCGGTCAGCGTGGAGTTCTTGCATGCCTCGGTGCGGCAGCTGATTCGGACAGGTGAGATCAGCGTGACGCTTCAGGCCGAAAGCGTGTCCGACAGGGTGTACTCAACAGCCGGAGCCTAGCACAGTGTTCAGTCAAGCGAAGCCGGTTCATCGACACACAAAAAACAAAACAAAATCCGTGAAAATCGGTGTGAATCTGTGGTTAGAATCTGTCCCGACGGAGCCGCTGGGCTACCTGGAGTTCCTGAACCTTATGGCCAACGCCCGATTGGTGCTGACCGATTCCGGTGGCATCCAGGAGGAGACTACGATCCTGGGCGTGCCCTGCCTCACGCTGCGGGAGAACACCGAGCGACCGGTGACGATGACCCAGGGGACGAACACGATTGTGGGCTGTGATCCGAGGCGGATTGTGACAGAGGCGTTGACGATATTGGACGGTAAGGGCAAGACAGGGCGAGTGCCAGAGTTGTGGGATGGGCAGGCTGCAGAGCGGATTGTGAAAACATTGTTCAAAGGAGATTAACTCGTATGAAAAAGGCTTTAGTCTGTGGCGCAGGCGGGTTTATTGGTGGGCATCTGGTCAAGAAACTCAAGAGAGAAGGCTATTGGGTACGCGGCGTGGACATCAAAGAGCACGAGTTCGCGCCGACACAGGCGGACGAGTTCCACTTGCTCGATTTGCGTGAGCCGCATAACTACTGGCAAGCATTGTCCGTGGATGGCGGTACTTTTGACGAGGTCTATCAATTGGCAGCCGATATGGGCGGGATGGGCTTCATCCACAGCGCCGAGTGCGACATTATGCGCAACAACGCCTTGATCAACAACCACATGATCGACGCGGCGACCCGCATTGGCGTGGGGCGCTACTTCTTCTCCTCGTCGGTCTGTGTGTACCGGGATATGAAGCCGGGGGAACAGGCCCTGGACGAGGACGACGCCTACCCGGCGCTGCCCGACAACGAGTATGGCTGGGAGAAACTCTACGCTGAGCGTATGGCACTGGCCTACGCCCGCCACTACCCCATCCAGGTGCGTATTGCCCGCTTCCAGAACTGCTATGGCCCGGAAGGCACCTGGACTGGCGGCCGGGAAAAGGCCCCAGCGGCCATCTGTCGCAAGGTTGCCGAGGTGGAAGATGGTGGTACAATCGAGGTGTGGGGCGATGGGTCGGCTATTCGGTCCTATACTTATGTTAGTGATATGGTGGACGGCATCTTTATGCTGATGCAGTCTGATCTCGAAGGCCCGGTCAACATCGGCTGCCCACAGTATGTGACGGTGGACGGGTTGGTGGCGACAGTGATTGAGGTGGCGGGTAAGACGATCCACAGCAAGCACGTTAAAGGCCCGGTGGGGGTGCATTCGCGGAATTTCAGCAACGAGCGCATTTACTCGCTGGGGTGGCGGGCAAAGGTGTTTCTGAAAGAGGGGATTGGATACACGTACCCCTGGATTGAGGCACAGGTTCAGACGGCAAGGAAGACGGAATGACTGATAATCCACCTTTGGCAAGCATAGTGCCAGTGACCATCATCCGCCCGTCGCGAGGTTGGATCTCGCTCAACCTGCGCGACCTGTGGGAGTACCGCGAGTTGCTCTACTTCCTCACCTGGCGCGACATCAAGGTGCGCTACAAGCAGACGGTGCTGGGCGCGGCCTGGGCTATTATCCAGCCCTTCTTCACCATGGTGGTGTTCAGTCTGTTCTTCGGCAAACTGGCCAAGGTGCCCTCGGACAACATCCCGTACCCTCTCTTCAGTTACGCGGCCCTGGTACCCTGGCAGTTCTTCGCCAACGGGTTGAGCCAGTCATCCACCAGCCTGGTGGCAAGTGCCAATTTGATCAAGAAAGTCTATTTCCCCCGCCTGGTGGTACCGATCTCGGCAGTGATCTCTGGCGGGGTAGATTTTGTCTTGGCGTTTGTAGTGCTGCTGGGGATGATGTTGTTCTACGGCATCGTGCCCACGGTGGCTATAGTTTGGCTGCCGCTCCTGTTGCTGCTGGCATTGGTGACCTCGTTGGGGGTCGGTCTGTGGCTCACGGCGATGAACGTGCAGTTCCGCGACGTGCGTTACGCGATACCTTTCCTGATCCAGGCATGGATGTTTGCCACGCCTATCGCCTATCCCAGCAGCCTGCTCGATGAGCCGTGGCGTACCTTGTATGGCATCAATCCTATGGCCGGCGTGGTCGAGGGCTTCCGCTGGGCGCTGCTGGGGACGGAGACGACACCAGGTCCCATTATGCTCGTCTCGTCGTTAGTGGCCGTGGGGCTGCTGGTCAGCGGCGCTTTCTACTTTCGGCGCATGGAAAAGACGTTTGCGGACGTGGTGTGAATTCTCTAGCCACGAATTGCACGAATTACACGAAAAAAGATAAAAATAATTTGAGAAATTCGTGTAATTCGTGGCAAGGAAAAGACAAAAAACAATTCGGATAATTCGTGTCAATTCGTGGCAAGAAAAAGGAACCTCAAGTATGACCAAGATTCTGTTCAAAGAGCTTTCATACAAGATCATCGGCGCAGCGATGGAGGTACACCGGGTTCTGGGGCCTGGCTTCTTGGAGGCTGTGTATGAAGCGGCACTGGCCCACGAGCTCACCCTGCGAGGCATTCCTTTTGAGAGACAGAAGAAACTGCCGGTCACGTACAAGAGCCAGCCGGTGGGATACTACGTTGCTGACTTTGTGATTGATGGGCAGATCGTCTTGGAACTCAAGGCGGTCTCGACGCTGACCAAGATGCACGAGGCTCAGGCGCATAATTATCTCGCCGCCATCGGCCTGCGCCTGGCTATCTTGATAAACTTTGGTGCCGACTCCCTGCAGCAGAAACGCATCGTGAGATAAGAGAGGATTAGCCACCAATTTCACGAATTAACACGAAAAAGAAAAAAAAGTGAAATTCGTGCAATTCGTGGCAAAAACAATTCGAGAAATTCGTGCAATTCGTGGC
>CAYLPU010000146.1:0-4104 GCA_964385635.1 uncultured Anaerolineales bacterium | reverse complement strand
GAAATTCGTGCAATTCGTGGCAAAAACAATTCGAGAAATTCGTGCAATTCGTGGCAAAAAATATGACTGACATCGCGATTAGAGTCGAAAACCTATCCAAGCAATACCGCATCGGCGGCCCGCAGGCGCGCTACAAGACCATCCGCGAGTCGCTGACCGAGGCGGTGCAGTCCCCCTTCCGCCGCCTATCCTCCGTCGTCCGCGGCCAGTCCTCCGCCGCCACCGACGAGACCTTATGGGCACTGAAGGACGTCTCCTTCGAGGTGGAGCACGGCGAGGTGGTGGGCATCATCGGGCGCAACGGGGCGGGGAAGACGACGCTCTTGAAAATTCTCTCCCGCATCACTGAGCCGACGGAGGGCCAGGCCGAGATCCACGGCCGGGTGGGCTCCCTGCTGGAAGTGGGCACCGGCTTCCACCCCGAACTGACCGGGCGGGAGAACATCACCCTGAACGGCGCCATCCTGGGGATGAAGAGGGCAGAGATCGAGCGCAAGTTCGATGAGATCGTGGCCTTTGCCGGGATCGAAAAGTTCATAGACACCCCGGTAAAGCACTACTCCAGCGGCATGTACGTGCGGTTGGCCTTTGCCGTGGCCGCCCACCTGGAGCCGGAGATTTTGCTGGTGGATTGAGGCGCAAGCCAAGGCGGTGCGGAACGCGGAGTGAATGACGTAAAAAATGTCCTGCGTTGTTGCCTGATTGCTGGCTGAGGGGCGCAGGAGCGTGACAGGAGACGAAAAAAGGAGGTATGGTCAATGGCTGTGGTTAAAGTGAATATCACCGGTGAGGGGCATATTCCCTTAGGGCCAGAAGTGCTGGCGCGTGTCTATATGCGGGCCGGAGATGAGGTAGAGATCGAGCCGGTCACGCGGGGTGTGCTCTTAATCAAGTCCAGGTCCCTGGCCCAGGAAGAAGCCCGGCTGTCGCAGGTTAGGCGGAAAATGGCGCGGATCCGGGATAACCTTGCGGCTGCCGAAGGGTTGACTCTTGATGAGATACTATTGGCCGCTCAATATAATCTCATTGACCCTGAACAAGGGTATTGGTGGTCAGAAGAGTGGCAAGCCGGGGAACGAGAGGTGGAGCAGGAGAGAGAAACGGGGCAAGTGGCTGCCTTTGAAAGCGTTGACGCACTGTTAGCAGACCTACATTCGCAGTAGCGCAATGGAGCAAGAGACGTTTTAATGAAGATACGTCGCAGCGAGCACTTCAAAAAGTCGTATCAGAAGTTGTCGCCAGTGTTGCAGAAACGAGTAGATAAAGCATTGATGCTATTGGCGGTGAACGTGCGACATCCCTCTTTGAGAGTCAAAAAGATCCAGGGCACTGATGACATCTATGAGTTGAGAGTGACGAGAAGCGATCGGATCAGCTTTGAGATCGACGAGGATGGCTATTTCTTGCGTAGAGTGGGGAAACACGATGATTTGCTGCGCCGCCCTTGAGAAGTGCAACCGAGGAACTCTAGCAGTGTGCTCATTGCTGCAAAGCGCGCATCCACTCGCTGGACTGGGAGGCCAAGGTTTCCCTCAAGGCATGTCCTTAGCCCTTCACTTCGACAACTCTTCGACAGAGCTCAGGACAAGGCTCAGTACAAGCGTCAAGCCCTTCGTCAGGCTCAGGGAGGACCTCAGGAGGGACCTCAGGACAGGTTTCACGAATGAACACGAAAAAAAGAAAAAATTAGTGAAAATTCGTGCAATTCGTGGCCAAAACAATTCGAGGAATTCGTGTAATTCGTGGCAAAAAATATGAATGACATCGCCATCCGTGTAGAAAACCTATCCAAGCAATACCGCATCGGCGGCCCCCAGGCCGGCTACAAGACGATCCGCGAATCGCTGACCGAAGCTGTCGGCGCCCCCTTCCGCCGTCTATCATCCGTCGTTCGTGGCCAGTCATCCACCGCCTCCAACGAGACCTTATGGGCCCTGAAGGATGTCTCCTTCGAGGCCTGCCCTGAGCTGAGTCGAAGGGTGCAGCGCGGCGAGGTGGTGGGCATCCCTTCGGCTTCGCTCAGGACAAGCATTGGGCGCAACGGCGCGGGCAAGACCACGCTGCTCAAGATTCTCACCCGCATCACCGAGCCGACCGGGGGCCACGCCGAGCTTCACGGGCGGGTGGGCAGCCTGCTGGAAGTGGGCACCGGCTTCCACCCCGAACTGACCGGGCGGGAGAATATCTACCTGAACGGTGCCATTCCTTCGATATACTCACCGCCACGAGCACTCGCGGTGGCAGGACAAGCCTGGGGATGAAGAGGGCGGAGATTGAGCGCAAGTTCGACGAGATGGTGGACTTTTCTGGGGTGGAGAAGTTCATTGACACGCCTGTGAAGCACTACTCCAGTGGGATGTATGTGCGCCTGGCCTTTGCTGCGGCTGCTCAGTGGTAGATGGAACACTACAGGAGAGACCTCCTTGCCTGAAATCTGTCGCTTCTTTGGAATTATTATCACGATGAACTACAACGATCACGCACCACCGCATTTTCATGTACGGTACGGCGGTCAAAAAGCGTTGATCAGCATTCAGACTTTAACTTTGTTACGGGGACGACTACCTCCCAGAGTGTTTGGCTTGGTCATGGAGTGGGCCTTTCTCCATCAGGCCGAGCTCATGAGAGACTGGGACCTGGCTCGTCAGCAAGCCAGGTTGCAGAAGATTGAACCACTGGAGTGAATCTATGCTCAAAGATATCGTTCAAGTGCAGCTTCTAGATGGCTATCGTCTCAGCCTGCGTTTTGAAGACGGCGTGGAGGGCAGTGTGGATGTTGCCGAGTTGATCAGGTTCACCGGCATCTTTGCTCCCCTGCGGGATCGTGACTACTTTTTGCAAGTGCGCGTGAACCCGGACCTCGGCACTATCTGCTGGCCGAATGGCGCCGACCTGGACCCGGACGTACTCTATGCCCTGGTCACGGGTGAGCCGATCCTTATTCCCGAACTCGAACCTATGCTTGCAGTTGCGACCAGGGAATCAGCCGTCCATTAGCAAGGATGTGAGAGGTTGGGACAGACACGATTGGCGTGAACGCAAGCTGTGATGTATAATCGAGTCCGATCGCAATCTCAACAAACAAAGGTTAGGGTACGGAGGGGCATTGGAGCAAGGGAGCCCTTCGACAGAGCCCTTCGGCGAGGCTCAGGACAGGCTCAGGGCAGGGGCCGGGGTGGAGGACGAGAGTTGCCGCGAGGCGGCAGAGCGGGTGCAAGCGAGCAGAGGACCAGAGGAGCGGGGGAGCAAGGGAGTGGAGGTGGGGTATGAGCCAAATGGTCTCTTCACCCTTTCAAAGGGCAATCGACGTCATTGAAGCGCTGCCGCCGGAGGATCAGGAGACACTGATTGATCTGATCCGCCGTCGTCTGATTGAGCGCCGGCGAGCTGAGATTGCCCGCCACGCGGCGGAAACCTTGCAAGCTGTACGGGAAAGTCGAGCGCAGTATGGCACGGTTGAAGATCTTCGGCGTGATCTGTTGGCTGAGCAATGAGAGCACTGGCTTGGGATGCCAGTTTTCGTCGCGCCTTCAGGCGGCAGACCCGTAAGAATTCGCGCTTGCGGCAGCGCATACTTGCAGTGTTGGAACTGCTGGCCCAAGACGTGTTTGACCCCCGGCTAAAGACTCACAAACTGCGGGGGCAACTCGAAGGTCTGTGGGCCTGCTGGGTCGAATATGATTGCCGGATCGTGTTTGCTTTCGAACCCGATCCAGATTCAGGCGAAGATATGATCGTCTTGATTGACATCGGTACGCACGATGAGGTGTACTGATAGAACCGTCTGAGGGTGAAGGAGTAGGTGAGAGTGATGGGGAAGAAAGAGGTAAGGCATAGCCGACGGCGATGGAGCATTCTTGTTGCAGGCGTTGCGATGGCCCTGCTCCTCTCCGCCTGCGCCGCCCCCACCCAACCCGCCAGTCCGCCCACCGCCGCCCCCACCACCCAGCCCCCCACCGGCCCGCCACCTGCTGGCCTGCAACTTGCCCACTTGCAACAGGCGGCGTATAATTACGCCCGCCACCACACCCTGGCCCTTCGACAGGTTTATCCTGAGCGAGAAGTCGAAGGACTCAGGACAGGCTCCCCGACGACCTCCTGGGC
>CAYLPU010000145.1:0-10229 GCA_964385635.1 uncultured Anaerolineales bacterium | reverse complement strand
CCGCATTGACGTATCCTTCCCACATGTCGGTGCAGGCCGTTTCCATCGTTCGCCGCAAGCGTTTTGGAATGGTCTCCAGAAATTGTCTGACGGTTTCCTTCTTGCGGTCTGGCAAAACGGCCAAGACTGCCACGTGACCGTCGGCTTGCTGAGTGGTGACGATGGCAACGAAGTTGCTCCGTCCTTTGGTCAGCGCGATCTCATCGATGCCGATGACGTGCAACTCATCGAAATCGTCCCAATTCACGGTGACGTGGATGCAACGCTCAATGGCCCCCTCGACAGCATCATAGCCTACGTCTTTTTTGTGGCTGACATCCTCTACCGTGCTATTGACCAATTGCACCATTAGATGGTGATCGTACGCTTTAGTGTGTGGGCTCTTGATCTCGTACCAATCCAACGTTCGCGTGGTCGTCTTGTCATCACAGTAGGGACATTCGTCAGGAATATTCAAAGGAAGCGAAATCATATTGCGTGATTTGAGACCCACAGTGTTCAGCATGGCACAACCTCCTGGACTTTTCGTTGATTGTACCATGCCCCCAGATACGGGGGATACCCTGCGAACTACCAGGGAGCCTCTTTTTCTTGGACATGTGTCCAATATCTTACCTGGTCAGGTGACCTATTTGCGCCGAGGCGCCAGAGCCATCGCCTCTGCACGGTCGGAGTAGTGGTCGTCCAAGCGCACTGTGTTATGCGCAGATGGGGTTCTCAAACCGCACGAGTTCAGGCCCCTGGATGCATCTGGATGAACTTGTAGGTCTTCTCCGCCACCGCCTCCCACTCACTGTCAACCGTGATGCAGTGACCGGAATTGTGGAGCGTGACCAACTTCTTGTCGGCGGAGCCAACTTGCCCGTGGGTGAGCCGCGCGCTGTTAGGATGGATGGTCGTGTCGAGGGTGCTGTGGATGATGAGCAGTGGGCAGGTTATCTGGGGCAAGAGCCGCCGGACCTGTCGGAGCAGTTTCAGAAATTCGTGGGCGGCGAAAGTGGGGGTGTCCTCGTAACTCCAGAGGCGTAGTTTAGCCTCGGGGTCGGTCAGGTCGCTGTCGTCAGACTTGCGCTTCTTGCGGATCAGGTACTTGAGGACGGGGGTCAGGTAGATCAGCCGGTCGGCCGGCCACACGGCTGGGGAGTAGAGAATGGCTCCAGGCAGTTCGGTATGCCGGGCGGCCAGGTAGAGGGTGAGCACGGAGCCCATTGAGAGGCCGCCGACGAAGGCTGTCTCGCAGCGAGCCTGTAGGTCGGCCAGCGATTCCTCTACGTGACTGGTCCATTCGGTCCACTGGCAGCGATTCATGTCCTCCACGCTGGTCCCGTGGCCGGGCAGGAGTGGCCCGGCGACAGTGAGACCTCGTTGGTGAAGATGGTCCCCCACCAATCGCATCTCCGGCGGGGAGCCTGTGAAGCCGTGGATAAGCAGCACCCCGACGGGGCCGCCCTCCAGGAAGAAGGGAGATGGGTCTAAGTGTGGATGGCGGGTCATTGTTCCTCCCACTGGTTAGTTGGTTGGTTGGACTCCTTGTCGCCTGTGATTTGTGATCTGAGATACGGTTCGCAGCGCAGGAGGGCCAGCGCGCTGTGACCGTCCACTATCTCACCGTTGCGCGCCATCTCCAGCGCTCGCTCAGGTGACACCAGGTGCACCTCAATGATCTCGCCTGGCTCACGCTGAGGTTCACAGCCTAGTCGAACGTCGCGGGCCAGGACGACGTGGCAGATCTCGTCGATGACACTGACGCCTGGCCGGAACCAGCCCACGTAGAGCCAGTCGTCGCTGGTGCCCCCCACCTCCTCGGCCAGTTCCCGCTTCGCCAGGTCAATGGGGCTGCCTGTGAAGTCGTGGAAGCCCCCGGCGGGCACCTCCCAACACCAATCGTCTAGCGTGTAGCGAAATTGACGGATGAGGACGATCTGTCCGTCGGCAGTCACGGGCACCACCCAGATCGCGCCGCAGGCCTGGATGTAGATGTAGGGGGCCACGTGGTCGTCAGGCCAGCGTACCTGGTCCCGCCGCACGCGGAACATGTGGGAGGTGTATGGGTAGTCGGTGGCCAGGCGCTGCCAGCCATAGGCCTGTCCATTGCACTTGTCGTCAGAATGGGTCATCTACAACTCCTGTAATGAAGTGGGGTACAGTCTACGAAAACCCACAACGGTCGGGGTGATGCACTGACATTCATTGACTGGCCCGCTGGTGCTGAATTGTACACCGCCCTGCCTGCCTGAGCAAGTCGGCGCGTAGGTCGAAACGGCCACTCGGCTTGGCTCGCGGCGTTAGCACATAGATAATCGCCAGCAGGCTGCGAGGTGTTGACTCCCGCGCAAGTTTGCGCTATACTGAGTGCGCGGCATAAAAGTAAGGAAAGAGGGCTGAGATGGATGACTCTGTGCTCTGGGCCATAGCGCTTGGGAGCGGTGCGCTTGGGCTTCTGCTTTTCACCTTCGCAGGCGTGGTAGCGGTGATTTTGAACGCCAGGGCACGTCGTGCTGTGGACGTGGCCGCTGCCGACGAATCCCAGTCACGTGCCGGGGATGTGGCCTCCACGGACACAAGCCGTCCGCGCGTTGCCTCGTCCAGTGCGAAGACCGCAACCACCGGGGGTTTCTGGATCTGGATCAAGGCCTGGGTCTTTGCCGCTGTTCACGCAGGCACGGTCAGTTTAGTGCTTGGTGGGATCACGTTTTTTGAGGACCTCGCAAGAGCCAGCGACGATATACAACGTACGGGCACAGTGACATTTCCCAAACAGCTTTTGCCAGGCACACTGACTGGACTCTCGTCCCGAAGGCTTCTCTCGCGGCCCTCTGGTGACCTATCGGGAAGCGGTGACAGCGATGCCACCGGTGACGATGTCCCCGCTGCACATTACCCCGGCTCTGCGGAGTGGGAGGTGGTGAATCCGCCCGACGAGGTGGATGCCGGGGAGCGCAGGTCAGGCTCCTAGAAACTACACCCACTCGACCGCCAGACATTTGAACAGCCCCACGTGCAGGCGGATGGTATGGCTGCTATCGCCCAGTTCGCACTGCTCAATAGGCTGACCGTCGGCAGTGGCGGTATGGGGCAACCGGTCCACGCCATGGATGACGACCTCGAAGCCGCAGCGTCCGGGCTCGTAGCGGCCCTCGACCTGACAGCGCAGTTCGAGGTGCGATAGTGGATCCCCGTCTGTGGAGAGGGTGAAGCGGGTGATGCGGTAGTCGCCATCCTGAAGAGCCCACGTGCGACCATCGTCCTCATACAGTAGGGGCGCGGTAACCGCGCCACCGCGACCGGGGTAGACGTGCAGAGTCAGCATGTCCGCCATTAGTTCGCCGACGTACCGCATCGGCGGAGCCATCGGCACAACGGAGCCGGCCCGCACGAAGAGCGGCAGTCGCTCCAGTGGTGCCTCCACCTCGACATGGGACGGTCCGCTGAGTGGTTCGTCTGTCCAGAAGTTGTACCAGACGCCAGCGGGCAGGTAGACTGAGCGGCTGGTGGCTCCTTCCTCAATCACCGGCGCGACCAGAAAGGCATCTCCGCACAGAAACTGGTCGTCCAGCGTGTGAGTGGCAGTGTCGTTCTGGAAGGGTAGCAGCAGCGGGCGCACGATGGGCAGTCCGGTCTGGGCGCACTGCCAGAAGGTGGTGTAGAGGTAGGGCAGCAGCCGGTATCGCAGTTCGATGGTGCGCCGGTTGATGCCCAGGTAGGGTTCTCCCCAACTCCAGGGCTCCTGATCGGGGCTGTGAATGTTGGTGTGGGCGCGGAGGAAGGGGAAGAAGATGACCATTTGCAGCCAGCGGGTGAAGAGTTCACCTGTGGCGAAGCCGGAAAAGCCGCCGACATCGGGGCCGGTGTTGGCCAGGCCGCATAGCCCCAGGTTCATCACCATTGGCATCGTCAGCCACAGGCTGTCCCAGTTGGCCTCGTTGTCGCCGGTCCAACTCATCGCGTACCGCTGCACGCCGGCCCAGCCGGAGCGGGTGATGCAGACAGCCCGCTCGTCGGTGCGCAGTCTCATCAGCCCCTCGACCGTCGCCCGCGCCATCTGCATCCCGTAGACGTTGTGGGCTTCGGCGTGGTCGCTGCTTTGCCCCTCCATGTCGTGGCGCACGAAATCGGGGAGGGTCGTACCCTGTGGCCCGAAGACGGCCGGCTCGTTCATGTCGTTCCACACTCCATCCACACCCGCGTCGGTCAGCCCTTTGTACAGGTCCCCCCACCACGCCCGCACGCGGGGGCTGGTGAAATCGGGGAAGTAGCAGGCGCCGGGCCAGACAGGGCCTTTGAAGTTGGGGGAAGGTCTCTGACCAAGCCCTACGTCGGGGTATTTGCAGAACACGTCCTGCTCCAGGCCGCTCTGGCAGACCCAGTAGTCCGGGTCGGCCTTGATGCCAGCGTCAATGATCACGATGACCTTGAAGCCCTGCTCGTGAAGGTCAGTGATCAGTCCGGCCGGGTTCGGGAAGCGCGCCCTGTCCCAGGTGAAACAGCGATAGCCATCCATGTAGTGAATGTCAAGGTGGATGCAATCACAGGGGACGTGGTAGACCTCGCGGAAGTCGGCCGCCAGTTTGCGCACGCGGGCCTCGGGATAGTACGACCAGCGGCTCTGGTGGTAGCCCAACACCCACAGAGGCGGCAGGGTCATCCGTCCGGTCAGTTCCGTGTACCGCTCTATCACGGTGGTCAGCGCCGGGCCATAGATGAAATAGTAGCACAATTCGCCTCCCTCGGCCCCGAAAGAGGCGACGCCGGCCTGGCTCGTGCCCAGGTCGAACTGGCCGCGGAAGGTGTTGTCAAAGAAGATGCCGTATCCCTGGCGGCCCCGGCTGTGCAGTCCCAGCAACACGGGCATGCACAGATGGATGGGGTCTTGATCCAATTGGTAGGTCTGGGGGTCAGTGTTCCACATCTCGTACCTGCGTCCGCGCCGATCGAGTGTGGACGTGCGCTCTCCCAGGCCGTAGAAGTGCTCGTCGGGCTGGATGCGCTTGTGGCAGATGACGGGACCGGCAAGATGGTAGCACGCGCCGGCTTCGTCCTCGTTGATGATGTTCCCCTCCAGGTCGAGGAACGTCAGCCTGCCCGACGCTTTGGCGACCTGGCAAGCAAGCCGCGAGGTTCTGATCTCAATGACGTCCTCCGTCTCAACGATGTAGAAATCGCAGGAGGGCCAGTCAGCGTCAGATTTGGCGATGGAGTAGGAATTGGATGCTGGATGCTGATGGCTGGTGGCTAGTTGGAGATGGACACGGATCAGATCGGGGGCCAGGACGGTGAGGGCGTAGGAGCCGTTGGTACAGGCGATAGTCACGGTCTGGCCCTGGCGTGCGTGGCCTATGATGTGGCCTGGGCGCAGGTAGTCCGATGTGGTGGATGGGCGGGGCAGTTGTTTTCTGGCGAACCGGATCTGGTATCGCTTCTGGCGGATCTGATAGGCGATGCTGTCCCAGGTGGTCGCAAGACCGAGTTCCCTGATTCCACGCAAGAGCAAAGATAGGGTGTTTAACATTGGCCTCCTCGGTACGGGGGATAGCACAATTGTACACGGTAGGCAGCAGAGGGCAAGCGAACAGGTCTCGCGTCAAGCCGGAAAATCCACGAGTTGCTCCGGTGGCTCAAACGGCTCATTCAGGTCGAAGGGATTTCGCCAGCGCAGCGTGTGGACTTGCACACGTCGAGAGATGGTGGTAAAGTGTACATCTTGGAAGAGGTGATGGAGCAAGTTCAGTCCACGCCTGAATCAATTCCTGTCCCCAAGCAAGAGGAGTGTCCCGCGATGCAACCGATATATCTGCTTCCTCAGCCCAAAGAACTCTCACTGCTTGACGGCGCTTTCGCCCTCGACGCCGACACCCTCATCGTCATCCCTGCCTGGGTTGGCGACGATGCTTTCTTGGCCGCCCGCCAGCTTCAGGACGAGGTGTGCCGGGCTACCTGTTTGACACCGCCCATCGTCAAAGCCTTCGCCCCGCCCCGTTCCCAAAACCTCATCCTACCCGTCTGCGGCGAGGAGCAGGTGGCGGCCTTCGGTTTGGGACCGGTCGCGGTCGGCGCGCCGGAGGCCGTGGCTGGGCAAGCCTACGGTCTGACCATCACGCCAACCCACATCGTTCTCTACGCCGACGCGCCCGCCGGCCTTTTCTACGCCGTCCAAACCCTGCGCCAGTTGGTGCGGCTGCACAGCCGGACTCTGCCAGCGCTGACTATCCGGGACTGGCCCACGCTGCCCCAGCGTGGGCTCATGCTTGACATCTCCCGTCGCAAAGTCCCCACGCTGGTCACGCTCAAGCAACTGGCCGAAGAACTCAGCCACTACAAACTTAACGTCCTTCAACTCTACACCGAGCATACCTTTCAGTTCCCCCGGCACCCCAAGATTGGGGCCGGCTGTGGCTCCCTCAGTAGCCAGGACATTCTGGAACTGGACTCCTTCTGCTGCCAACACCAGGTTGAGCTGATGCCCAACCTGCAATCCTTTGGTCATGCCCGCAACACGCTGATCATCCCAGAGTACCAGCACCTGGCGGAGACGGACCTGCTGTGGACGCTGAGCCCTGCCTTTGAGGAGACCTATACGCTGCTGGACGAACTCTACGCCGACATGCTGCCCGCTTTCACCTCCACGACCTTTAACGTAGACTGCGACGAGACCTGGGACCTGGGCCAGAGGGCCAGTAAAGCACTGGCCAATGAGATCGGCGTGGGGCGGGTCTACCTCAACCACATCCTGCGCATCCGTGAACTGGCCGCTCGCTACGGACGGTGCATCCAAATGTGGTGTGACATCATGCTCAATCACCCCGAATTGATCGGTGAACTTCCCGACGATGTCACGCTGCTTGTCTGGGGCTACGATCCCGCCGAGGCGTACCCCACCGTCAAAACCTTCGCCGAGGCCGGCCGGCGGTTCTGGGTCTGCCCCGGCGTCGGTTCCTGGAACAGTATCTTCCCGCGCGTCTACGGGGCGAACGTCAACATTCGCAATCTCGTGCGCGACGGCGTGGCCGCTGGTGCTGAGGGGATGCTCAACACCGACTGGGGCGACCATGGACACTACCAGCCCCTGGGCCTAAGTTGGTACGGCTATGTCTTCGGCGCAGCCCAGGGATGGACCGGCGGCAGCACGAGCGACGAGGACTTCGCGGCCGCCTTCGGCCTGCTCTTCTTCGGCCCAGAGCACGAACGGATCTTAGCCGCGCTTCACCAACTGGCCCACACCAACGATCTGCCCAACGTCTACCGCCCCAACCGCTCCCACACCGTTCTGGCCCTGTTCGACGAGCCGTTGAGCGGCGCTACAGTGGAGGGCGAGGATGCGCTGCCCGTCGGGACACTGACCGAGATGCGCGCGTTGGCCGAGGAGGTTGCCGCCACCTTCGACGCACTGGCTCCTGACCATCCCCGCGAACTGATGCTGCGCGAGATTGGTTCCGCCGCTCGGCTCACCGCCTATGCTGCCCGCAAGGTGACGCTTTCGCAGGAGATCCGGCGGGGACTGCGTGACCCGAACCTGGATGCGGACTGTGTCCATGAGTACATCCTGGCTCTCAAAGCGCTCGACGTGGAGCTGGAGAGACTGCGGGCGGAGTTCGAAACGGGCTGGCTGGCTCGCGCCCGCCGCAGCGAGATCCACATCGCGCTGGGGTATTACGCTGGGCTGCACGCCCGTTACTGGGCTGCCATCGACTGGCTGGAAAGACAGCGCCAGGCGCTACTGCAGGGTCAGCCCGTGGATACCGAATTGAGCACCTACGACGTTGGCGACTACCGCACTCTGTGGCAGACCTGGCCTGACTAGTATCTCACCAAAGGAGCCCTATGTCCCAACCTCTCACTGCAGTCCTGATCGGCGCCGGCAACCGGGGCTACGCCGCCTACGGCCCCTACGCGCTGGCCCATCCCGACGAGATTCGTTTCATTGCCGTTGCCGAGCCGCGCCATGCTCGTCGCGCCCGCTTTGCCCAGGCCCACGCTATTCCACCGGAACGTCAATTCCACACCTGGGAGGACCTCCTTGCCCAGGGACAGATCGCTGAGGCCGCGCTCGTATGCACGTTGGATCGGCTACACGTCGCGCCCACCACCGCCGCGCTGGAGGCCGGCTACGACGTCTTGCTGGAGAAACCCATGGCCACCACGCTCGCCGGCTGCGTGCAACTGGTGCAGACTGCAGAGCGGACCGGACGGCTGCTGCAAGTCTGCCACGTTCTGCGTTACACTCCTTTCTTCTCTACCCTGCACAAGATCGTCACCTCGGGCCGCCTGGGAGACATCATCACCGTCGAGCACCGCGAGAACATCGTCTACTGGCACATGGCTCACTCCTTCGTGCGGGGCAACTGGCGCGACAGCAAAATCGAAAGCCCGATGATCCTGGCCAAGTGCTGCCACGACCTCGACATCCTGTATTGGAACCTGGGGCCGTGCGTTCGTCTCAACTCCTTCGGCTCGCTGGTCCATTTTCGCGCCGAGAACGCGCCGCCGGGAGCCCCGGAGCGGTGCACCGACGGCTGCCCGGTCGCCGACGATTGTCCCTGGTACGCGCCACGCCTGTACCTGGACCTGGTTCCGCTGATGCACGTTGCGCGTCACTCGCCTGCCGCGCTGGAGCGGCTGGGGGCCACCCTGGCCCTCGACTACCCCTCGCTCGTGAGCGTGGCCCGGCGTCTGGTGCCCGGCCTGGAGACGGCCTTTGACTATCAGGATTGGCCTGTCTCCACCATCTCTGAGGACACCAGCCCCGATGCTCGCCTGCGCGCCCTCCAGATAGGCCCCTACGGTCGCTGTGTCTATCGTTGCGACAACGACGTGGTAGATCACCAAATTGTCAACATGGAGTTCGAGAGCACCGCTTCGGCGGGGCTAGTGATGCACGGCCATTCCCAGGAGGAAGCGCGCACTATGCGCTACGACGGCACGCGCGCCACGCTGCGGGGCAAGTTTGCCTACGGCCTGGGCGATTCTATTGAGATCCACGATCATCTGACCGGTCGTGTGGAGAGAATAGTCCCCAGGGGCCTTAAGGGGGACGCTGGCGGCCATGGCGGTGGCGATGAGGGGGTGATAGCCGGTTTCGTCCGCGCCGTGCGCGACCCGTCCTGTGCGCTGACCACTGCCCGCGAGTCGTTGGAGAGCCACCTGATGGCTTTCGCCGCCGAGCAGGCCCGCGTGAACGGAACCATTGTCTACATGGACGAATTCCGCCGTCGGGCCGAGGCAGCGACCGGCGACTACCAGTTCCAGAACGTAAATAGCATATAGGGGCTGGAACGTAGACTGCTAATCGCTGGCCGTGAGCGGGAGATGCACTGTGAAGACGCTCCCCTTTCCCACCTGACTCTCCACCGTCACCTGGCCTCCATGCAGTTTCACGATCTCCTGCACAATCGCCAGCCCCAGGCCGGTCCCCGAGATTTGCATCAGCCGGGGCTCCTCCCCCCGGAAAAACCGTTCGAAGATACGCGGTAACTCCTCCCCCGGTATGCCCATCCCCGTGTCCGCCACCGTCGCCGTGGCCCACGTCCGCCCTTCCGCCTCCTCCTTGCCGGTGGAGACCACCACCTTGCCACCTTCGGGCGTGTAATAGATCGCGTTCTCTACCAGGTTGTTCAGCGCCTGCATCATCTGCCCTGGGTCCACCAGCGCCACCGGCCCCGGTTCCGCCAGCCGGTGCTCCAACGTCAGTCCCCGCTCCTGGGCCAGCGCCTGATGTCTCATGATGGCCCCCTCGGTCAACTCGTTGAGGGAGGTCGGCCGGGGCTCGATCTCCAGCCGCCCGGCGTCAATGCGCGAGATCTGCAGGATGCCCTCCACCAATCCGGCCAGGTGGTCCGCCTCCTGCGCCAGCGCGTCCAGGTAAACCTCCCGCTTCTCCGGCCTCTGCCGCATCAGGTACGCATACAACTTGATCGTCGTAACTGGCGTGCGCAGTTCGTGGGACACGCTGGAGACAAAGCGGGACTTCATCCGGTCCAGCGCCTTGAGGTGGCTGACGTCGTGGACCGTCACCACCACCACCGCCGCTGCTTCCCCCCCCTCTCTCCCCCCCCGCAAGCGGGGGGGGCTGGGGGGGGGCGAGACCGGCACTGCTTCCAGTTCCAGGTCCAGCCCCGCCAGTTCCAGCAGCGCCTCCGGCCGCTCCTCGGCTTGCGGCGCCAGGTCCTGCAGCGTCTCCCGCAGCCGGGCCGCATCCTCCGGCGAGAGGGTGCGGGTGAGCCAGATTTCGGCGA
>CAYLPU010000144.1:0-10259 GCA_964385635.1 uncultured Anaerolineales bacterium | reverse complement strand
GACCTACGGCGCGATATTGGAGTCCCACGAGGTCACCGGCGACACCTACAACAACGTCAGCGGTCCATTCTACCGCACCGCCAGCGGTATATCACAGAACGCAGATTCACGCAGATAGTAACCAACCCACCTTCCCGGAGGCTTCAGGGCCTCCGGGAAGGTAGGCCTGCCCAGAGCGTACATCCGCCGATTTGCCGATTTGACAAAGGAGACTCGAACATGACCCAAAAAACAAAGTATGCCCGCACCAAACTCACCACCACATCCGTCTGTATCCTGCTCGCCCTCGCGCTGCTGCCACTAGTCGCGTTAGCCGCGGAACTCCCGCCGTTGCCGCCACCTCCGCCTTTGCCAGCCCCAGCCAACATCACTGGAGCGACGCTCGAGTTGCACGTCCAGTTCAGCCAGGCGTGGCCCTGGGCCACCGTTTCCTGGCAAGACCTGTGGACCGTCGTCCAACGTCAGAAAAGCATAGGAGGGGACTGGTGCGACGTCGCGGGGTGGCAGGGCGGACTGGATGGCGTCGCAGTCGGTACAGACGGCGAGATCACAGGCCAGAAGGCCTGGTGGGTCGCCAAAGAAGACCTGGGCCGGGGGACGTACCGCTGGCTGGTCTACGACGGGGAAGGGGGCGACCTGCTCGCCACGAGCGATCCGTTCTATCTGCCCGACGCCTCTGGCAGGCCCGTGACGGTCGAGGTCCCGCTCGTGCCGTAGGACCAGCAATTCCCGCTTTGACTGCGAGGAGAGAGCGTCCTCAGACGCGAACAGCGCCTGCAAGACCTAAACCGGCATCTGAGGATGCCTCACTCCTCAATTTATCCCTAAAACTGGAATTGCTGGCAAGAGACACCGTCCACGAGTGGGCTACACGGTTGGCCGCCGGGCCGACAGGGGCAGTAGTCGGACGCATTCACGGGAAGATCTTGCCCGGATTCAGGATGTGGTTGGGGTCGAAGGCGGCCCTGATCCGGCACATCACCTCAATCTGCACCTCGTCCAGCGCCATGGGGAGGTACTTGCGGCGGGTGACACCGATCCCGTGTTCACCGGTGATCATCCCGCCCAACGACAGGCTGAGCCGGTAGATGTCCTCGGTCACGGCCGGCACGAGCGGTTCCCAGCGGTCGTCGGGGATGGCGTCCTTGAGGACGTTGACGTGCACGTTCCCGTCGCCAGCGTGGCCGAAGCACACGACGCGCACACTGTGCCGGCGGGCGATCTCTTTGATCCCTTTCAGCAGCGGGGGAATCTCGGCGCGGGGCACGACTACGTCCTCCATGTGGTTCATCGGGCTCTCGTGATTGAGCGCGTCGATGATCAGGCGGCGCGCCTCCCACAGCCGGTCGCGGGTACGCCGGTCCTTGGCCACCAGCACGTCCCGCGCCCCATGCTCCAGGCACAGGTTGCCCACCACCTCGCAGTCGGCATCCACCGCCTCCATCCGGTTGCCGTCGAGTTGGATCAGCAGGTGAGCCTGCGCATCGTGGTAGGGCATTTCCCTTTGAAGCAGCCGCTCGACGGCCAGGATGCTGTCTTGCTCCATGAATTCGATGGTAGTGGGCAGAACGCGGTGGGCGATGAAGTCCGACACGGTGCTGGCCGCCGCCTGGAAGTCGTCGTAGGGCACCAGCAGGTCTATCTGCACCTTGGGCAGGGGCAACAGGCGCAATATGATCTCCGTCACCACCGCCAGAGTGCCCTCTGAACCGATCAGCAGTTGGATCAGGTTGTAGCCGGTGACGTTCTTGACCAGTTTCCCGCCGCAGGTGATGATCTCGCCCGAGGGCAGCACAGCCTCCAGACCGCACACGTAGTCCTTGGTCACCCCGTACTTGACCGCCCTCGGGCCGCCCGCGCCCTCGGCGATGTTCCCCCCGATAGAGCACGAGTCGAGGCTGGCCGGGTCGGGAGGGTAAAACAGCCCCTCGGCCTCCACGGCGCGGTGGATGTCGCCTGTGATCACTCCCGGCTCGACAGTGATCATCAGGTTCTCCGGGTCAATCTCCAGGATGTGGTTCATCTTCTCAGTCGAGAGGACGATGCCGCCGTGGACGGGCACAGCCCCGCCGCTGAGGCCGTAGCCCGCGCCACGGGGTGTCACCGGCACCCGCTCCCGCTGGGCCAGCCTGAAGATCTGCGCCACTTGCTCCGCCAACGTGACTCGCACTACCACCTCGGGGTCGGCCCGCAGGCCCACCACCTCGTCGTGGGTGTAGGGCTCCATCTCCTCGGCACTGACCAGGACATTGCTCTGGCCCACGATCTGGCGTAGCGCCTCAATTATGCCCGCGTTCACTTGCCTATACATTTGCCTGCACTTAACTGCTCATGCTCTTCCCAAAACAGGTACAAATAGCACACGGATACACACAGATGAAACGGGTTCTCACAGATTTTTTATCTTTATCTGCGTACATCCGTATGATCCGTGTTGCTCCGTGTTCTATTCACGTTGTGAGGACTGCCTGTGCAGCGGCCAGGCCTGTGCCGGCTTTGAACTTATACCCCACCTGGGCCAGCCCCTTCTCGATGGCCCCCACGGTGGCCAGGATGTCGGACGCGCTTACCACGCCCATGTGGCCGATGCGGAAGTAGCGGGCCTTGATGGCCGGATGTAGGCCACCGGCCAGGATGACCCCTGACTTCTTGATGTGGGCCAGCACCGCGCGGTCCACTCCGTCGGGATAGTAGGGGGCGGTCAGGGTGGTGGCCGTCTTGTCGGGGCTCACCGGCACCTGCTTCATCCCCAGGGCGGTGACCGCCGCCTTGAACGCTTCGCTCAGCCGGCGATGGCGGGCGAAACGGGTCTCCATCCCCTCGTCCAGAATCTGGCCCAGACTCACGTTGAGGGCCCATATCAGGTTCACCGGTGGTGTGCCGAAGTAGCGGGGCTGCCGGGCCTCGTAGCCTTCCATGATGGGCAGCCACCGGGTCCAGTCGGCGTAGAAGTTTGGTACGGGGGTCTTGCGGTTGCGGAAGGCGTCCGTCGCCCGTGGCCCGGCCACCACCAGCGCCAACCCTGGCGGCACACCGATGGCTTTCTGTGAGGCGGTGAGGGCCAAGTCAATACCCCATTCCTCCTGGCGCATCTCCTCGCCAGCCACCGAGCACACGCCATCGACCACGACCAGCACATCGTGCTCGCGTCCTAGCGCGGCCAGCCCTCGCACGTCCACGCCCACGGCTGTGGAGGTGTCCACGTGGGTGATGGTCATCAGTTTGTAGCCGTGTCCTGAGCCTGTCGAAGGGCCGCCCTCTTTCAGCACGGCCTCCACCTCCTCCAGGGCGGGCACGTCGCCGACAGCCGGGGCGTGCACCTGCGTCACGGTCGCGCCGTACCGCTCCAGGATGTCGGCGAAGCGGTTACTGAAGTAGCCGGTGTTCACGACCAGTGCCTTGTCGCCGGGTTCGATCAGGTTGGCGGCGGCGATGTCCATGGCCAGTGTGCCGGAGCCGGCGATGACGAAGGGCTGCCCGCTGGGGCACAGGAACACCTGGCGCAGCCGTTCCAGCGCCTGGCCGAAGACCTCAATGAAGTTGGGGGCCACGTGGCTGGTGGTGGGCATGCCCATCGCCCGCAACACCTCGGGGGTGAACTCAATGGGACCGGGGATCATAAGCAGTTTTCTGTCTTTCATCGTTTGTATCTCCTCTCTTGAATTGGTTGGCGGCTACGGGAAGCTGTCCTAGTAGGGCAAATTGGCAATTTGCCCTACTACTGGCCACCCGCCTCACCGCTGGGAGCCGGGCGAGGCCCGGCGGTTGAAGACCCAGACACCGATGGCAGGGATGGGCGCGACGAGTGCCAGCAGCAGGCTGATGACCAGGATCACCCCGCCGACCGCTACCAGCGGCGGGAAGACCCCGCCCAGCAATGCCAGCGCTCCCCCCAACAGGAACAGGAGCAATGCTACCGCGCCGATCACCAGGGACGTGACGTTCGCCTTGCGAGCCGAAGCCCGCCGTGCTCCGCTCACGCGCCCGCTTTGCCCGTTGACGAGCACCGTCCAGACGCGCTCTCCCTCGCGGTACCAGGTGATGTAGGCGGGCAGGAGAAGTTGCGTCCAGTTCAGGTCGCTGTACTCCGCCTCCAGTGTGAAGTCACGGATGTGGTCTGCGCCAGCGGCCTGCTGACATTCCGCCTCGGCAACGCGGACGAAAGCGGTCTCCACACCGGGCCAGGCGGCCTCCGGCTCCAGCGTGGGGATGCGCACGGCAGCGCCGGCCAGTGCTTCCGGACTGTAACCAGTGCGTTGGGTCAGGTCGAAGTTGCCCAGGTGGGCCATCAGCGCGCGGTGATCGTCGAGCGCGGGGGCGGCTGTGTTTTCGTAGGTGCGATTGAGGCGGCCCACACGCGGCTCCCAACGCACCCGCGTCTCTGTCAGTTCCTGCGAATTCCATCCCGTCACCTCGTTGTAGCGGTCCTGGTAACTCACCACCTGGTAGTCGAAGCCGACGTCCGCCCGCCAGACCGCCTCGACCCGGCTGTCCACCAGCCAAAGCGGGATGAGATAGCGCCGCACGCGCTGCATCAGCGTATTGGCCTTCAAATCGCTGGGACGAAACCAGACACCCTGCGACCACCGGTCCAGAATGGTGGTCAACCGGTGCTCTGAGACCCCGTATGGCAGGACTTGCTCGGGCGGCTCCTCCCGCAGATAGGCCGGCTGCGGTGCGACCGGTCCCTGAAGACAAAAGGGGCAGCGCGATGGGACCTCCTCCCCTTCGACTTTGCTCAGGGCAGGCTCTGGCACCAGGTGCGCCTCCCCACAATGGGCGCAATGCACCGCCGTCAGTGGTACGCCCCACACTGCCGCCACGTCGGTCACTTTCTGCGCTTGCTCGTGGTTTTGCTGCTGCTGTTCCTTGTTTACTTCCTGCATTCTACCTCTTGCCTCTTGCTCCCTGCTCTCTTGTTTCTCCGCTCCTCTGCTCATGTATCCTCCGACGACTGCGCCCGTTGGAAGACGACGACTGCCCCGATCAGCCCTGCCACCAGCAGGATGAATCCCAACACCAACCCGAAAACACCGACGCCGCCCAGCCCCACCGTCAGCAGACCCGCCAGGCCCAGGCATGCGCCTGGCGAGAGCATCGCCGCTATGACCAGCCAGACCCGCAGCCAGGCGACCGGCTTCTGCCCCGCCACCTCCCCTGTCTGCCCGTTGACCATCACCTGGAACGTGCGGCCATCGAAGCGATAGGAGGCCAGGTAGACCGGCAGGAGGATGTAGCGCCAGAGTTCGTCGGCGAAGTCGGCCGTCATCCGGAAGTTGCGCACGTGAGAAGAGCCGGTATCGCGGTAGCAGGCGCGTTTAGCACGCTCCCGCATCTCCCCTTTGGCAATCTCCCACGCCTGCTGCAACAGCACGTCGTAGGCTTTGGCCTGCCAGCCGGCCAGGTAACCGGCGTCGTACTCGACCAACTTGTGCAGATCGAAGGGGGCTATTTTGTCTAGCACGTCCCGGCTGACCTGGGCCGTCCCCGCAACCAGGTGGTCATTGATCGGCAGATGCACCCGCCCTGAGCGCCAGTTCCAGTCAATGACGGTGCGGGTCTTCCACTCCCCGTTCTCGAAGTACCGCTTGCTCTTTTTGGTACCGACCTCCGCCTTCCAGTTGGCCCGGACGCGAGCGTTGAAGGTCCAGAAGGGGAGATAGACACCGACCATCTCCCTAAACGCGCGCACAGCACGCAGTTCCGGCGGGTGCATCCAGCCCCGCCCCAGCCACTCCGTGACCTGCGCCTGGCACTTCCCCTGGTCAACGACGAAGGGGGTCAGCGCCGTGGGCCGTAGGACGTCCCCAGCAGCGTTGCGGGCCATGACGCGCTGAGAGCCACAGAAGGCACAGGTATTTGTCAGTACGTCTGGCGCGATGGTGACGACCGCGCCACAGGACTCACAAACCAGTTCTCGCCGCTTTTCTCCCCATCCGTACCGGGCACGTTCCATTGTCTCCAGCGTGAACTCGAACTCGGCCGCTGTTCGTCCCACCAGTTCGGCCCCGATTTCCTGCGTGCGGCCGCAGTGGGGGCAGGTCAACTGGTGCTGCGTGGGGCTGTAGGAGGTGACGCCGCCGCAGTGGGGGCACTTAAAGGCGCGCGTCTTCTCCTCCGGCGTTTCCTCGGGGGCGGGCGCGTAGAGTTCAATGCCGTCCACCTGCGAGGGTACGGGGACGAAGCCCTCAGGAGGCGGCCAGAGAGCGGCTTTCTGTTTGGTCTCACTCATTAAGTGTCTCCTGCTCACCCAGTGCCTGTACGGCCAATCGTCGTGACACGATCTTTTTGACGAGGGATTTTACGTATCTTTTCAATATTTTGGGGCAGCAGGAGTACCCCGGATGCAGAAATACACGATAAAGACCACCGCAGACGATAGGGCAGACACTATCGTGTATTTCCCTATCCGTGGTAATCTTGGTCTCATCAATTCCCCCAACTTTTTGAGAGGATACGATTTTACGTTATATGGACAAGGGTGTCAAGGCGCAAAAAGTACCAGGTACCACGGACGGAAAAGTCCACGGATGCGACGCTGAGGGCCGCTTGGCTATCTCCATAGCACCCATGCCCCGATCACATGTCTGCTTCATCGCGTGTCCCCCATCCAGGGATATCTTGTCCCTAGTGCACTCGAACCGGGCGCACGCTCAAGCGTTCACCGTGGAAGTTGGCCAGCAGGCCCAGTTTCTTATCGAAGTGGCCCAGATAGCGTCGCATCCTGACATCAAATGCCGGGCTCATTTCACGCACGGCGAATGCTGCCACGATGACCTTGCCCTCGACGATCAGTAGACGACAGTCCTGCGTGCTCAGATACTCTCCCTCGTAGAACACAGGTATCTCGCGCACGAACTCAAACAAGATGTGCTGCTCGTTCAGCTCAACCTGCGTCGCACGGTGATAGATGTGGTGAAAGAAGCCGGGGCCGAGTTCGTAGTGGACACGGTGCAAACACTCGTACAGACGCCCGACGAGGCGAGGATACAACAGCGCCGGGTCATCCGGAGGCCGCGGCTGCCAGGTGAAGTCAGAGCGGCGATGGGCGTAGAAATGGGCGTAGCGCTCGATCTTGACTTTGGAGCCGCCGAAATTGACCAGCAGTCCTACGTCAGCACCGCTCACGCGCAGGTAGGAGATGATCTGTGCCCGATGGAGCCCCGTCAGTACTGGTACGGCTTTCAACTCCAGGACCACCTTGCGATCCACGGGATCTACAAGGACATCGCAGTAGTATCGCCCGACCTCGACATCCCGGTAATAGACGTGGAGTTGTTCTTCCAGCGAGTGTGGTATCTTTCGCTTGGTGAGACCGATGCTGACGGCTTGCTGGAAATCCTTCTCAGGCAACCCTGGCCACAGGTGGTTCCCGACGTGAAACAGCACGGCCCGGATTGCGTAGGTCAAGTCGGCGTGGAGCAGGTTGCTTTCGTCCTCGCTCATGTTGCTTTCTCATCACAGCAGTACACAGCTTGTTCTCCTCCGTTATCGTGTATTTCCTTATCCGCGGTACTCTCCCTGTAACATCGGCAGGTCTGGGCGGGCAGGGTAGAGAGGAATACCACGGAGAGTACCACGGATGCAGAGATACACGATTGCTTTACATTCATCCCTTCCAGTACTCTGCCAGCGTTCAGGTCTATGTCGTCAATCATACGCTCGTAGGTGGCCGAGTCGGTGCTGATCTTGATGATGGCCCCACCGACGTTGGGATGGCGGGCCATCCGGGCAGAATGTTCTGGCTGGCGAAGCCGATCACCTGGCCGTAGCGACGCACTGGTTCACCGGCTGCGATCTCCCGCAGTGCCATCTTGTGTCCGCCGGGGATGGGCTGGCGCACTGGCACCAGGGTGGGGGGGTGTGGATCAGGCCCCAGGGCCAGGGTGGTGCCTACCTGCAGGTTGATTTTGGCAATGGCCACATTGTCCTGGGGATGGAGGCGCACGGCCACCTCCCGGAGCGGCACAATGGTGGAGGGGGCAGTGGGGGTGATGTTTTCAGTGTTCATAAGGGTAAATCCGTGCTTCGAACCGTCAGGTCCCCCTGTCCCTCTGTCCCCCTGTCACCCCGTCTCCCTGTCACCTTGTCACCCCGTCTTTTTGTCCCCCTGTCTCCTTGTCTCCCCCTCCCCCTGTCGCCCTGAGGTACAACGGACACCCACCACCACACAGGGAGAACTCCGGGCACTCCCGGCACTTCTCTGGGGCGTAGCGCCGCTCTCGCAGGGCCTGGGCCAGGTCGTGGTTCCAGATGGACTCCCAGGGATCGCGCAGGATGTATCCCAACCGCTCATAGTAACTCTGGCAGGGGATGACCGCCCCATCCGGTTCGACGCACATATTATACAGGGCGGCGGTGCAGGCTTTTACCCCCAACTCCAGTTGCAGCGGGGAGAGGGCGCAGTATTGCGTTGGGGTGTACCAGATAAGGCGCAGGGAATGCTGGCAGGCCGCTTCGCGCACCTGTTCCAAGATGGGGACCAACTCCCCCTCGCGGAAGCCGGTGCCGACGGTGGCCCCCCCGCCAGCGTATATCAGGCTGTTGCAGGCGAAGGTGGGGACCCCCAGCGACGCGATGAACGCGACCGTCTCCTCAATCCTGGCCACGTTCACGTTTTCACGGGTCAGTGTGGTGTTGGTCGTGGTGTAGAGACCGGCCGCCACCGCGTTGCGCACCCCCTGCACCGTCTCCTGCCAGGCACCTGGGGCGGCCACCATAGAATCGTGTATGGCCTCGTCGTGCGATTCCAGCGTGATCTGGACGTGGTCGAGGCCGGCTTCGACCAGGGCCTGCACGTAGGCCTCATCGGACAGGCGACGGCCGTTCGTCAACAGCCCCGACACCAGCCCCAGCCCTTCGGCAGCCGCCACCAGTTCGACCAGGTCCTCCCGCAGCGTCGCCTCCCCTCCGGTGAAGCAGACGTGGGGGATGGACACATCCCACACCCGCTTCAGGATCTCCTTCCAGGTGGCCGTGTCCATCTCGGGATAATCGGGGGAGCGGGCCACGTAGCAGTGGGGGCAAGCGTTGTTGCAGCGGTAGGTCAGCGCCAGGTCCATGCGGTAGGGAGCTGTGAGGGCCACCGAGAAGGGGTCCACCCGTTCCAGATCCAGTCCGATGATGGGACAGATGGTTTCGTCGGCGTAGATGAGCGTCTCTATCTGCGTTCTCATGTGCCGGAAGTCGGTTCGGGCGGCTCGGGCGTCCACGCGATAACGCCGGGTGATCTCCCGCACCGCTGTTTCCTCGGGGACCTCTTCCAGGATGAGCCGGGCGTATTCGGCCGCCGTCTGGTTCAGGTGGAGCACCCGCGAAGCGTTGATGACCAGGAGACCCCGCCCGTCCGGCTCCACCCGCAGGTGCACCCGCACCCGCCCGCCAGTCCCGTCGCGCCGCTCGTAGGCATGTAGACCGGGGTGCAGGGACCGCGGGGGCCTCGTAGGACAAATTGGCAATTTGTCCCACAGGGCTTGTTCTCTGCGCCTGTTCTGAGCATAGCCGAAGCGAAGCCGCAGGATTTCACGCCACCGGTCGAGAAAGGACATGCGGACCTACCGCCCGCCTCCGGCGCAGGCGCAGGCGCAGCCAGCGCAGGCACAAGCGCAGGCACAACCACCACCCCCGCCGCGACTGCGCCCGCCGGAAGAGGAGGGCTTCGGAGGCGGGTTGGTCACCTTGGTCACCCCGCCGGTGAAGTCGGACACACTGCGGACGATGCGGCTGGACGTGGACTCGACCCCGCGCACGATGGTAGCGGCGAAAGCGGCTCCGGGCAAGGTTGGCAGGCTGACACGCCCGGAGGTCTGGGAACCGCCCGGAGCGCTGGAGGCAGCTCGAGCTGGCCGACTGGGCGCGGTGCGCGCCCAGGGCCGGTAGTGTCCCCACCACATGGGCACGAAGACCGGGCCCGTATGGAAGACACGCTGGGTGCGATCCTCGAAGTCGTCGTCCATCATAGTCCACTCCAGCCCCTCGTCAAACCGTTGGCTGCGCACCTCCGGCGTCTCCGCACCCTCCACCTGCTGCCAGGCCCGCCCGACGATGTCGCGGCAGTAGGCGACCGTTTCCTTGCGGCTGAACCCCTTCATCTTGTTGTTGACCGCTTTGATCAAGCCGGTCATCACGGTGCGGAGTCGCTTTTCGCTGAGAGTGTGGTCCTTCTTCACCGCCTCCACGAACTTCTTTTCGTACGGGTGCAACTTCTCCGGCAGCGGCTCGTTGATCTGGATTTTCAGCGGGTCGTCGTCCAGCACTGT
>CAYLPU010000143.1:0-10285 GCA_964385635.1 uncultured Anaerolineales bacterium | reverse complement strand
CTTCCTGTTTCAGACTATACAATATAGACGTGGAAATACGCGCCAAGGTTCCCGTTTTGCCCCAGATTATTGAGAAGATACAAAATCCGCATAGTGAGCAAGCATGGTTCTGGCTGTCTGGTGCCGTTGAAACTGACGGAATTAGGTTGTACTGCCTGGAAAGAGCCCTGGAAATCATCAATCCAAACCGGGGCGAAGCCCAACCTGAGCCAGCAGGAATTGATGCTATGTCCCCCCCCGTACCTGAGCCTACCCCCGCGCAAGCGCAATGGGTTGTGCCTAGAAAGGATACCAGAGGCAGGTTCGTCAAAACTGGGTTCTTATTCCCTAAGTATCGCTTTCACAGTGGAAAGCTCCGAACAAGATCTGGGATGAGTCGGGAGAAGTATCGGAAACTGCTGCAACTTCAGGAAGAGACTCCCGTGGTGGTTATGAGAAGCAAGAAAAAGGGTAGAACTTTGTGGATGTTTGAGAACGAATTCTATTGGGGTGACAAGTGTTACACAGTCGATGAAGTCGAAACGATGATACTGGTACAGCAAATGGGACTCCAGCCATTTGACCAGCACGTTAGCTTGGCGGTACAGATAAGAGCGATGAACCGGTATCACAAACAGTCTGACGAGCTGCACCGACAGTCCGACGGACTGCGGCGACATGGGGATGAGCTAAAGCAACAAGGGGACACGTATGTAGCCTTGGGCAGGTGGATGGACGGCCACATTAAGGCCGAGCAGCCGCTCACCACGGCCGAAGTTGAAGACCAAATGCTTGGACTTGGCTTCATAATCGAGGATATACAAGATCTTCGTGTCGCGTCTGGGGCTGACATTATTGACAAAGTGCGAGACTGGATGCAACCCCGACTGAACGCGATTGGTGCCCAGCTGGGGGCAATCGGGGTGCAGATGGAAGCGATCGCAGCTCAGATGGAGGCAATCGGGGCGCAGAAGGAAGCGGCCAGTGCGGAAATGGAAGCGATCATGGCAGAGATAAGCCTGGGGCTGCCCGAGCCGATTCCAGTGGCTCGGGCACCGATCCCTGCGGAGATTAAGGCGATTCCGGGCGAGCGGGAGCCGATCCCTGACTGGATGCGACGAGCAGCGCTCGACCGGGACCAGGGAATCTGCCGCTATTGCGGACGGCGGGCGATGACCCTTCACCTGGATCATGTGATGCCAGTAAGCCAGGGCGGGCGCTCGACGATTGAGAACCTAGTGACTACTTGCGCCAAGTGCAACCTCAAGAAGGGCGGGCGCACGCCCAAAGAAGCGGGGACGACACTCTTGCCACCAGGGACGTTGCGAGGATGAGGCGATATCGAGGCAATTAGCGGCCTAGCGGCACTGGTCGTCCTTGAACCATTGAAGAGACCAATCTTCTTATCACTTTGCCCGGCTTTCTGAAAGAGATAGCACAGCAACAAGCAATGAACGCCCCCGACCACACCGAACGCATCATAGCACAAGGCAAAGCCCTCGTCCGCACAATCGAGACCCTGGGCACGATTGAGCCGTCAGACTGGTTTGAGCGAGCTATGGCCGGGTTGCTCCAGGCAGCCTACATAACGGCGTCTGCGGGAGATCGTGGAGGCTGCGCCGTCGTGGGTAGCAGAGGAGATACTGAGCGCATCGGGGACAAGCGGGCTGTGCTGTGGATGAGCAACAACTGACAACATTGGTGGGTGCATCACCTGTGGCAAGGAACAGGGACGGGAATGGGAGGTGCTATTATGAGCAAGTCACAGATTGCCCTTACTTATTGTGTTGGGAATCTTGGTGGTATTTGTATTCTGTGGATTAGGACTCGTTGTACTTACAACTATGAGAGGTGGTGACCAGCAGTTGCCTATTTCTCAGGTGACGCCTACCGCAACACCTATCCCCAGTGCAACACCTATCCCGACCTGGACTCCGACGCCCTCACCCACCAAGACACCGAGGCCCACTTATACGCCAGCGCCTACTCCGGTTCCCTTCGATGAATCGAACTTGGAAGAGTCCTATTGTCGGATTGTGCAAAATGATGTTGCGCACCACAAGCCAACAGATTTGTATTGCCAAATTGAAGAAACTCTTCCCACTGGACGTGTTCGACTAGTTGTGGACATAACCTTTTCCTACAGGGCTATCACTCACTCTGAGATGATTGACTTACAAATGCGGCTTCACAAGAGATTGTTCGCCTCCCCTGTTGCGCCGGGGGCTGTTGACACCTTCACAAGATGGGATATTCCCCTTCCCGACCAAGTGCGATGTACCTGCGGTTCTGGAATTGGGTATAAGACCCAAGCAGATTATGACTGGGAGCCCTTTGATAGCCAGGCGCGTAATGCGCTCTGGTATCAACTACGCGATTTGAATCAATATCAAGACAGTCCTGGACAAGACCAGGAATATCTGGGCTATGCCAACCCACCTTCGGGCACCTGTTCCTACTAGGCAAGCCAGTCTTTGCCAACTATTGGGCGCTAGTCGAAGGATAGAGGACACGGAGCAAAAGCGGGCGGGCTGCCATAGACGGGCACGCTTTCAGAGATTCTGTCCGAAGCCGGATACGACATTTCTCAATCATTGATGTTCTCGCCGATGTTCAGTGTGAACATCCGGCAACTTTCCTTCGAAAAGTCCCTTGCTCGTATCCTCTCAATATTTTGGGGCAGCAGGATTACCCCGGATGCAGAAATACACGATAAAGACCACCGCAGACGATAGGGCAGACACTATCGTGTATTTCCCTATCCGTGGTAATCTTGGTCTCATCAATTCCCCCAACTTTTTGAGAGGATACCCTTGCTCCATCATTCGGAACAATATGCGCACCGCTGGTATGAGCCGGGCGCGGCACTTCGAGTTGCTGGCCCAATGCTGACGCCGTCTCACCCCGGCGTCACGGTGAGGTAGGGCGTGGCCGTAGGAGTGGGGGTCTGGCAAAGACGCGCCTCCTCCAACGCGGCGGCGTACTCCGAGGCCGGAGCGCCAACAGCAATGGCATACTCCAACACCGTCTCGGCGTCCACGCAGCGCCCGGCACCCAGGTAGGCCTGCCCCAGCGCGCCGAAGAGGTCGGCGATGGGCTGGTCGGAGTGGATAGCCAGACTGGTGTCGCCAGCCTGCACCAGCGTGCGTGCGGTCTCGAGAGAGGTGGTTGCCTCCTGCCAGGAGTGGTTCGCTACGTAGGCCTGGCCCAGCGTGAACCAGAGTAAGGCGGGCGGGTCGGGAGTGGCCTCGATTCCCTCCACCAGCGTATCAATGGCGACACCTGGTGTGCCCAATTCGATGAGCGCCCAGCCACGGTAGTAGTGTCTCAGAGGGTCGCCGGGGTAGAAATCGGTGTATTCACGGCTGAGCGCCAGCAGGCGGCTAGCATAATGGGCTGTGCGAGCGGCCAGCCAGCGGGAGCGGAAGGTCTCCGTCTTCAGGGTAGGGTCCAAGGCCAGGGCCTGGTCGAACGCTTCCAGCGCTGGGCGGGCGCGGCCCAGAAGGCGCAGCGTCTCGCCGCGCAGCGCGTAGGCAGCGGCACTGGCGGGGTCGACCTCCAGCGCGGTGTCGGCGTCGGCCAGCGCCCGGTGGAGTTTTCCCTGTGCCAGGTAGGCAGTGCCGCGCGCGACGTAGGCCAGCGCGAAGTCGGGTGCCAGTTGGATGGCCCAGGTGAAGGATTGTACCGCGCCCTCAGTGTCGCCCGCCCCCTGGCGGGCCAGACCCTCCGCGTAGTAGGTGGTTGCACCAATGGGGAACGGGGTAGGAGTGGAGGGAATGGGAGTGATGGCGCGGGTGGGAAGCCGCTCCGGCGTGGCGGTCGGGGGAACGCAGGCGGCCAACAGCAGTGGCAGGAAGCAGAGGAGGATGCCCAGGGCGGCGGCGCTGTTGTCAGGGATGGATTGGGCCGTAGTGGTCTCTTTCATAGGCTGGTAGATAGGTTGGTTGGCTGGCTGGCTAGCAGGGGGAGCAGGCGATCGAGGATGGCCTCGGCGACGGCGGATTTGGGCATCAGCGGTAGTTCCTCCACGCTTCCGTCCCGTCCAATCAGCACCACCCGGTTGGTCTCCACGGCGAAACCCGCATCGTGGGCAGTGATGTCGTTGGCGACGATGAGGTCCAGGTTCTTGGCCACCAACTTGGCGCGACCGTTCTCCACCAGGTCTTCGCTTTCGGCGGCGAAGCCGGCCACGACGCGCGGGAAGCCGGTCTCGGCTCGCCGTTTGGCGACGGCGGAGAGGATGTCCGGGGTGCGGACCAGCCGCAGGGTCAGGTCATCCTCTCCCTTCTTGATCTTCTGCGAGGTAGCGGCGGGCGGGCGGTAGTCGGCCACGGCGGCAGCCATCAGCAACACATCGGCCCCTTCCACAGCGGAGACCACAGCGTCGTGCATCTCCTGGGCAGCGGTGACGTCCACACGCTCTGCGCCGACGGGGGTGGGGAACGCGATAGGGCCAGCGATGAGCGTTGTGGATGCACCCAGGTCGAGGGCGGCCTGGGCCAGCGCTAACCCCTGCCGGCCGGAGGAGGGGTTGCTGAGGAAGCGGACCGGGTCGAGTGGCTCACGGGTAGGGCCGGCGGTGACGACGACCCTCTGCCCGACCAGGGACCCCTCCCGGCCCAAGACACGACGAATGTGGCCCAGGATTTCGTCGGGCTCCATCATCCGGCCCTCTCCCTCGAGGCCTGAGGCCATTCTCCCGCAGACCGGCCCGGCGAAGCACACACCCCGATCTCGCAACGCAGTGACGTTGGCCTGGGTGGCAGGGTGGCTCCACATCCCGGCGTCCATCGCCGGGACCGCCAGCACCGGGCAGGAGGCGGCCAGGGCCAGGGTGGTGAGGAGGTTGTCGGCCAGGCCCGCCGCCAGTTTCGCCAGGGTGTTGGCGGTGGCTGGGGCGATCACCAGCAGGTCGGCGGCATGGGCCAGCCCCACGTGGGCGATGTGAGTGGGCAAGCCCTCCCCTTCGGCTCCGACCATGGCAGGCCCAGATGTGTGCCACATATCGGTATACGCGACCCGGCCGGTCAGCGCCTCGAAGGTCAGCGGCGTGACGAAGCGGGTCGCCGCTTCCGTCATCACCACATCCACCTGGGCTCCCGCCTGGGTCAGGTGGCTGGCCAACGCGCAGACCTTATAGACGGAGATGCCTCCGGTGACGCCCAGGAGGATGCGCTTGTCTTCGAGCAGAGGGATCATTTCCACACCACCTTTTCCACCGCTCACCGGTTCAGTTCATAGACGATCCGCAGCCCGTGCAGCGTCAGCCACGGGTCCACTACATCTATGACATCGGTCTCACGGGCGATGATCTCCGCCAGGCCGCCTGTGGCGATGACGCAGGTCTCGGCTCCCAACTCGGCCTTGAAGCGGGCCACCATCCCCTCCACCAGGCCGACGTAGCCGAACAGAAGGCCCGATTGGATACTATGGACGGTGTTGCGCCCGATGACCGACGGTGGCCGGGTCAGTTCCACCCGGGGCAGTTTGGCGGTCCGCTCGAAGAGGGCCTGGGCGGCGATGCCGATGCCGGGAGCGATGGCCCCGCCCAAATAGTCCCCCTCCGCCGACACAGCGTCGAAGGTGGTGGCGGTGCCGAAATCCACCACGCAGGCCGGGACGCTGTACAGGGCACGGACGGCAACGGCGTCCACCACCCGGTCCGCTCCCACCTCCCGCGGGTTGTCGTAGCGGATGTGCACGCCGGTCCGCACCCCCTCGTCCACCACCAGGGGTGTCTGGTCCAGGTAGTCCCGGCAGGCCTGCGCAAAGACCGGGGTCAGCGGCGGCACGACGCTGGCGATGGCGACGCCGGTGACCTGCTCAGGGTGATAGCCGCGATGGTGGAAAAGTTGGTCCAGCAGGATGCCGTACTCATCGGGCATTTTCTCATGGATCGTGCGGATGCGCCAGCGCGGCCCCAGCGTCTCTCCTTCGTACAGTCCAAGAGTGATGTTGGTGTTGCCGATGTCAATGGTGAGTAACATCTGTCCCTCCCGCGCTCTCGCGGATCATGCGAATGCGCCAGGCCAGCACCAGTTTCTTATATACGTGTAGTCGGGAAGTAATATCAGTTGTGTCAAGTCTATTGTACTCGGGGCAGATGGGGTGTCAAGTGGATTTCACTGAGTGGCGACGGAACTGGACGATCAGTGTCCCGATTCCTGCCAGCGTCATCCCGATCCCTTCCTGCCAGGTGATTCGCTCTCCCAGGAACAGCCAGGCCAGGACGGCAATCTGGACGAGCATAGTGCTGTTGATGATGCTGGACTCCATCACGGTGAGGGAATGTTAACGAGAATGCCGAGCCACTGGAGTGTTGTAGGTCGCTCTGCCAGCAAGACGATGCCTATCAACGCCACGACGACCGTCGTGAAGTTCAGAAGCAAACTGACGGTTACGGATGGTAGATAGGCCAGGCCGAGGAATTGGGCGCCTTGCGTAACCGCATAGAAGAGAAACCCGAGAGTCACCAGGCGTGCCCACCCTCGTCCAGACAGGCTGCGAATGGCCGTCAGATGGCCATGACGCAGGGCGAAGGGGAGCAAGCACAGGAAAGCCAGGCTGTACCGCAGTCCCGCGAAGGTGATGGCTGGGATGTCCTCCAGCCCGATCTTGATGAGCACCCAGGACGTGGACCACAGGATTGTCACGAACATGGCCTGGAGTACAGCCCTCAGGTGCGGAAAGCGATGTCGAAACAGGTTGGCACCCCCAAAGAGAGGCATAGTTCATCCCAAGGCATGGCCTTGGCGAAGTAGTGGGCACGAGTCTGGGAGTTCTTTTCCCTGTACCGGCTTTATGTTTTATCTGCGGAAATCTGCGTGAATCTGCGTCCAGGCAGGAGGATGTCAGGGTCCGCCGCGCGGCCGGCCGAAGTCGGCGATGAAGTAGTAACCCCAATTGGTCTGGGCCAGACCCACGCCGATTTCCGAAAGCCAGGTGGTGAGCAACGTGCGCCGGTGTGGGTCGTTGGGCTCCACCTCGTCCATCCAGATGTCCACCGCGCCCTGGGGGGTCTGCCTCTGCGCCCAACATTCCGCCCAACTGGCAGGGTCGTAACCCACGCGCAGGATGCGCGTCTTGATGTCTGAGCCGTCGGAACCGGTGTGGCTGCACCAGCCGCGCTGAGCGCAGTCGTTCGCCTGAGCCTGGGCTGCCAGCGCCAGTGTCTCGTTGTACGCCAGCGGCCCCAGGCTGTGCTGGGCACGCACCTCGTTGATCAGCCGAACCGTTTCGTGGGGCCAGGCCGCCACATCGGCAGATAATTGGATGACTGGAACAGCGGTGGGAGACGGCGACGGTGTGGTTGGCGTGGGGGACGCACCGGGGCCATCCGTGGTTGGAATGGGGGTTGGCGTGGGCGGCGAAACCGGTACTTCGGTCTCGCTCAGGACAGGCGTGGCAGTGGGGATGGGGGCGAGGGTGGGCGCAAGCGGTACGGTGGGCGCAAGCGGTACGGCGGGCGCAAGCGGTACGGCGGGCGCATCCAGCGGCAGCACCAGTTCCTGACCCAGCCGAATCAGGTCGGCGTCGGTCAGCCCGTTGACCGCCTGGAGTGTCTCAGGTTTCAGACCATACGTCCGGGCGATGCCGACCAACGTCTCCCCCTCTTTCACGACGTGCACGACCCAAAAGGAGGATGCCCCCTCCCAGCCGGCTTGCGGGGGGATGGAGAGCACCTGTCCAGTCTGCACGACGGTGGAATCCCCCATCCCGTTGTGCAGTTGGATCGCGGCCATCGGCACACCGTACTGTCTGGCCAGACCGAGCAGAGTGTCGCCGGACTGGACAGTATGGGTGGCTAAATCGGGTTCGGTTTGCGGCGGCTCTGTGGGTGTTGCGGCTGACTCTGGGGGCGGGGTGGGTATGGGTGTGTGGGTATGTAAGGGTGCGGCGGTCGGAAACGCTGAAGTGGTGGGCGCGACCGAATCGTCCGTGAGCTCCTTGGCACAGGAGGCCAGCAGGCAGAGAGTGCTCAGAGTGATAAGAAAACCGGTACGTCTGCTCATACGTTTGATGTTTGGTTGGTTAAAGGTCGCTGGCTGGCACGACCGCGTGGGGCTTGGGTCGCAGGAGGAGCCGGAAGATCGGGTGACTTGGGAGTGAGTTCCAGTTCCGTCAATTGTTTTGTTCCGGTAATCGTTTTTGGGCATTTCTGAAAGCGCCACTTCCCCATGCCTACTGTAGGGCAGCGAGGCCTTTTTGATGCCCTTTTTGTGATCACATTCTAACACGAGGGTTGTATCTGTCAAGTTCTCGCCAGTTGCCCACACTGCCCGCACAGCCCGACGAAGGGCTTTTGGCACTCGGATGCTATGCTGGGGGGACCACAACTGACACAGCTCAACATGGTACAAGTTTTTGGGTGCGCTTCACAACTCATCGACTGATCATCGCCATTGTCTAACTTTCCCTACACCAGATGTCATACTTTCCCTACAAAAAAATGTCACACTTTCCCTACAACAAATGTCATACTTTCCCTACAGACAAATCGCACAATTTGTGGTAAAATAGTATTCTGTACAGGCGGGACCATCACACATCAAGATAGGTTCCTCCCAGGGTGCACTCTTGCGAAAGGAGGGCTGAGAAGGAAACAAAATACTGCTGTCCCCGAAAGCGTAAGGGGTGGCGGCTTGTTGCTTGTGAGTAGCGGATCACAACGGAACTCGGGTTCCTGAAAGAATCAGCCCCGCGTGGCCAGCACCACCGGGGCTGGAGGTACCGGGTGGGGGAGCACTGCAATCTCGTTATATCACAATCGGCAGGCGTTGTGATCTCTGTGCAGGGCAGGCTCTGGCATCAGTTCGTATTAAGTTCTGAGTCGTGGTTAGTTGGGCTCACGGGGAGCGCTTGCCTGTGCATCTTATTCATCAGTGACGGTGATTCCCAAGCTATTTGGCGTGGGAGGCAATAGTGGAAGAGAATTTAGCCGGGCAAGACGTATGGCGGCGGCATCAACGTGATAGAAACGCCTTGAGGGGCAAGGCTGTCTATTTGCTTGTTATACTGAGTAGTGTCCCGACGGTGATTTTTGCCGGTTGCACAGTGGCATCAAAGGAGCTCCCAGTTACGGTTCCACCAATACATACTACTTTTCCACCAGCATCACCAACTCCAACGACAGAGTTGTCAATTTTTCTGAGTCCCGACCCCACTCTTGAGAGCCAAGATCCTCTCACCTTCACTAAACCCACGGAGGATGAAGAACCTGTACCTACTGATGAATGGGCTGTTCAGCTATCTCCCGGAGTAGACCCCGACGAGGTTGCTTCAGAACATAATGCTATAAACTTGGGTCCAATAGGTACCCTTCCGCGCTTTTACTTGTTCCGGAGGCCCGATCGCGATCCCTATGACATTAGTCCTGATCCGCTTGCCGAAGACCAACGAGTGGAATGGATAGAGCAGCAATACAAACGTCAGCGAAGCACGCGCCGAACATATGATGGCGACTGTTCGAACCAAAGGGTGAATCGATAAAACAAGGTGCCTATTCAGATAGGGCTAGCAGTCTGTCGGAGTGAAAATGCCGTCCCTAGATTCGCGGCTTTTTGCGGCAAAAGTGGTGCGAGAGACCTGAATTCAGGCTCAAAATCGCGCTTAAGTGGGGCTTCTCTCAGCAGAACGTGTTCTCTCCGACAGGCTGCTAGAGAAATTCATAGCACCCCAAAGTGGAGGGCATCCTGCCCGCTGCTGTTAGGGTGATTACGCCTCTGCTTTGGGGTGCTGAGGAAGAATTCACTTCACTTTAAGGAGGACATCCCTCACAACTAAAGGCCTTTATGCGGCCATCAAGAGGTAGGTTTCTTGCGATTCACAGCGATTTGCTGACATCTGAGCACGAACGTATACCTGAATTGGCATTGGGAGATGTGCTTAGCATGAAAATCAGTCGCTTGGGTGTTGTCTGCGGTCAATCTGACCCCTGAAAGTTGACCATTTCGCCAAGTTATGACAGATGGAGGAGGGAAAAGCAAAATGTCAAATACTCTACTGAGCAAAAAAGATGGCCGTGCTCGCATACTTGTCTTAACATCCTTGCTCGTTGTTGCTGCAATACTGCTAATTGGAGGGATTTCAAGTCCGCCTACTTTGCAGGCTATGCAAATGACCGAAATCCCGCCTGAGAATAAGCCTGACGATTGGATAGCAACAGACGAGTGGGCCGTACGCTTGGCCCCTGGCACATCACCTGATGGGGTGGCACAACAGCTTGGGGTTAAGAACCTTGGCCAAATAGGTACGGGGGTTCCCCCAAAAAGTTGTACCACTTGAGGCAGTGTTTATTGTGATCCTC
>CAYLPU010000142.1:0-10307 GCA_964385635.1 uncultured Anaerolineales bacterium | reverse complement strand
AGTTCATTGAGACTGGCCTGTACAAGAAGGTGCTGGTGGTCGGGGTCGAAACACTCTCACCAGCCGTAGACTGGACGGATCGCACCACTTGCGTGCTCTTCGGAGATGGTGGGGCGGCCGTCCTGCTGGAAGCCAGCGACCAACCCACAGGGATTCTGAGCTGCGAACTTGGTTCCGACGGTAGCGACTGGGACGCGCTCATAGCGCCCGGCTACGGCACCGCCAAGCCCCTCAGCGAGGAGATGCTGCGCAACCGAGAGCAATACCTGCGGATGGACGGCCGGCGCATCTTCAAGTTCGCCACGCGGAAGATGACCGACTCGGTAATCAACGTTGTACAGGACAGCGGCCTGACCTGGGACGACATCGAACTGATCATCCCCCACCAGGCGAACGCCCGCATCATCGAACTGGCAGCGCGCCGGCTGAGAGTGGCCCCGGAGAAGATGATGATCAACATTGACCGGTACGGTAACACTTCGGCAGCCTCAATCCCGCTGGCGCTATGTGATGCGCTGGAAGAAGGTCGCCTGAAGTCCGGTGACCACGTGGTACTGGTCGGCTTCGGGGCAGGACTGACCTGGGCAGCGGCGGTGCTGCACTGGCAGCCGGAACGGGTGGCGGAGGAACCGATCCGGGTAGAGGACTGGCCGTTGCTGGCGAATCTGTTCCAGCCGGTCACGCGGGTGCGGAACGCTGTGTGGGGCACGCAGGTGGCCACCCGCGCGAGGTTGCAGGACATAGCGAGGGCAGCGATGATGCCGATCAACCAGTGGCAGCACCGTCTCAGGCGCAGGTAGTCATTGCGCTGTGGATTTGTTTGTGCTGGCGCTGCCTGGGGAAGTGTCCCCAGGCAGCGCCTCGCTTTCCCAGTCACTGCGGGATTCCGCAACGAATCCCGACGCACGTGACTGTTCGAACTTTGGTGAAGAGGGCAAGCAGGCAACCGTGCCCCGCGATTCCTGCCTGGTTGCTCCCCTCTCATGTGAGCAGCAGGGCTAGATCAGCCCCGCCGCAGTTGAGATGGTTGCCACACCAAGCCAGTAAACAACTGACATTGATCGCCGACTTGATCCGCTTGTAGCCGCGCATGGTGCGGTACCGTTCCTTGATCCACCAGCCAATGGCGCGTTCACTGCCGTTGTTCGTGCCATCCAATGCCTCACCGTCAGGGCCTTGCCAGACGCGATAGCGCGTCAGGCGGGGCCATAGGTTCCAACGGTCCAAGAAGAGCAATCGCAACCGATAGGCCGTCGTCGCTTTCTCTCCTGGGCGAGGAGGAGAGGCCGCCAGATAGCGGCGATGCATCGTTTCCAACTCGGTAGCTTCTTCTGGTTGCCGGCTGACGATCAGTTCGCCCAGCCGCTTCAAGTCGGCTTGGGCCTGCTCTGGGGTGACGCCAATTGCAGCCAGGGATCCATGTGCATCAGTCGCCACAGCCGATTGCAGATTCTCGATCAGGCTCTCCGTATTGCGTTTGACGTGGCTCTTGCAGACCTGGCGCTCCCGTCCCAAGTTGTCAGCCACAGTCTTGAATGCATCCGCATCGTCCGTCACCAGAATCTCGGCCGCGACCGCCTCAGCGATAGGCTCCATCCATTCCTCAAGCGTAGCCGCGTCCTCTCCCGACAATCCCTCCACTGTCAGCACCAGGCCCGTCGTGTCATCCACCGTCAGTCCCAAGGGATACCACTGCCCCTTCACTTTCACCGATGTCAAATCACCCCCCAGCGCTGGTGTGCGTACATTCTCAAACACCTGGTCGCGCTTCATGCCCGGCACGCGTTCCGCTGCGGCCTGCATAGCATCATACACACGGCTCTTGCACATGTAGACTCCCAGTGCATCCAGCGCCAGGGACACCGCTCCATAGCTCAGCCCCAACAGATACAACAAGATGCCCAGTCCTTTCACTCGCTGCGATATGTGGTCTTTACTGACCCCCTTGGGATAGACGCGATGAGTACGAAAACAACGCAGGCACTGGTAGCGATGGGCCACCACTTGGGAGTATTTGGTGTCGCGCAGCGGCTTCTCCACTTCCTGCAAGAACTGAAAACGGGTGCCATCGCAATCCTCATACGGGCACTCAGACGGCGGTTTGATCTCCTCAGGCTCCACACGCGGCTGTATCAGGTGCAGTCGCATTTCTCCTTCGCCTCCCGGTTTAGTCTGGCCCTAATCTTACACCAATTTTACCGGTTGTCGAACAGTCACACCTAATGCGGCCTATTGACAACTCGTGCCTTCTGTGGTATGATTGGGAACGTTCACGGGAACGTTCACGGAAATGAGGAGAGCATCTTGTGAAATCCAGTCCCACCATCAAAGACGTAGCCGCGCGTGCTGGCGTCTCCCGCCAAACGGTGTCACGGGTGATCAACAACAAAGCCGAAGTCAGTCCCGAAACACGTGCCCGCGTGTTGGCGACCATCAAGGAGTTGGACTACCGCCCCAATGCTATCGCCCGCAGTATGGTGGCTGGGCGCACCTGTACCTTGGGCTGCATCTCACCCAACCTCATTGACTACACCTTTGCCATCAATATCGAAAGTGCTCAGGCAGAAGCGCGCCGCCAGGGCTACTTCATCCTCACCGGCAGCGCCCCGACCGAGGCCGATGTGGAGCCGCTGCTGGAAGAGATGTTGCACCGCCAAGTAGATGGCCTGCTGATACTCAACCCCTACGCCGACGATCGCTACCGTCGCTTTCTGCCCCTTATCGAAAACGGCATGGCGGTAGTATACCTGAACAACACACCACGGTATGAGCCGGTTTCCTCGGTTCGCTGTGACGACCGAGATGGGGGCTATCAGGCCACCAGTTACTTGATTGACCTGGGCCACACCGCCGTGGCAATCATCATCGGCCCGGATAACGAAGAGTGCACCCTCGACCGGCTGGAGGGCTATCGCCAGGCGCTGGCTCAGGCCGGGTTGGCTTTCGACCCAGGGCTGACGGTCAGCGGCGACTGGTCGGCGACTTCGGGATATCAGGCCACCCGGCGGCTGTTGGAGGCAGGCTGCTCTTTCTCAGCCATCTTTGCCCAGAACGACCGCATAGCCGTGGGGGCCATCCGCGCCCTACGAGAAGCCGATCTTCGGGTGCCGGACGACGTTTCTGTAATCGGCTTTGACGATATTCCCCTGGCCTCTTACTTTGACCCGCCCTTGACCACGTTCCGCCAGCCGATGGAGGAATCTGGCCGGCAAGCGGCACGTCTACTCATCGAAACCATACGAAATCCAGACAGTTCACCTGAAGCGGTTTTGCTCCGCGCTCATCTCGTGGAGCGATCTTCGTGTGGGCCACGGCGCTAGCGAGAGTATGACAATGAAGGAGGTACTATCGAGCAAAAAAACAATTGGTATCAGCGAGCAAGTGCTTTACGAAAAGTGACACTCGATTCTAGAATAATAGGAGGAACATAAAGTGAAAAGAATATCGTTTACCCTACTGGCTATCGTGACAATGCTGGGCATACTGATTGCATGTGGCCCGACGACGGTCACGGTCGAGGTGCCCGTCGAGCAGACAGTCGAGGTACCCGTCGAGCAGACAGTCGAGGTACCTGTCGAGATGACGGTCGAGGTGCCTGGCGAAGTGGTCGAAAAGAGCATCTTGATCTACAATTCCATGCATGGCGACCCGTTGCCCCGCGAGGCTGATGAGGAACTGGTGCAAATGTTCGAGGAAGAGTATCCGAACGTTGACGTGGTGCACAGCATCGTAGCGCACGAGGATTTCAAGCAGGCAATCCGGGCATATCTGACTGCCTCGACGCCGCCAGACGTGATGACTTGGTTCGCCGGCAACCGGGCCCGTTTCTTCATCGACAAGGGCTTGATTATGGACATCAGCGACGTGTGGGAGCAAGAGGGCTGGAACGAGGACTATGCCAAGGGGTTCCGCGCTCTGAGTAGTGTGGATGACAAGCAGTACTTTGTTCCCACGAGCTGGTACTGGTGGGCCGTGTACTACCGCCCGTCCATCTTTGAGCAGTATGGCCTGGAGCCACCCCAGACCTGGGACGAGTTCCTACAGGTGTGTGAGACCCTGAAGCAGAACGGCGTTACGCCTATCACTATCGGCACCAAGTACCGCTGGACCGCCGCCGCCTGGTTCGACTACTTCAACATGCGCGTCAACGGCCCCGAGTTCCACATCAACTTGATGCTGGGCACGGAAAGCTACACCGATCCGCGTGTGAAGACGATTTTCACGGATTACTGGGCGCCGCTGATCGAGAATGAGTATTTCATTGAGGACGCGGCTGCCTACAGTTGGCAGGAAGGGCTGCAGTTCATGATAGACGGTGACGCAGCCATGTACCTGATGGGTGACTTCATCCGCGACAGTTTTCCCGACGAACTGGAGGATGATTTAGATTTCTTCCAGTTCCCCATCATTGATCCCAGCGTGCCCATTGGTGAGGACGCGCCCACCGACGGTTATTTCATCGCCGCCAATGCCCAACAACCTGAAGAGGCCAAGGCATTCCTGGCCTTCCTGGGTTCGGTCGAGATGCAGCAGTACTTTGCCGAGAAACTGGGGCGCCTCTCCACCCACAACGAAGTAGACATTTCCGTCTTCAGTGCTCAACAGCAAAAAGGCATCGAAATGATGCAGACCGCCGATTACGTCGCCCAGTTCTACGATAGGGATACCACTCCCGAGATGGCCGACGAAGGGATGAACGGCTTTATGGAGTTCTGGGACGACCCGGTCAGCATTGATGACATCCTGGCCCGTCTGGAACAGACCCGGCAAGAGATCTTTGAATCTGAGTAGTGCGTTGCCTGGGCAGTTAAGGAGCCCGCGGATAGCCCGCGGGCTCCTTCTCCACCCATCACTTCCCAATATGAGGTGAGTGTCATGACTCGTAGTAGAATCCTCTCCAGATTGACACCGTACCTGTTTCTCATCGTGCCCCTGGTCATTTACCTGATCTGGATCATCGGGCCAACGTTTTACACGTTCTATCTCAGTCTGACCGATTGGGACGGTCTCTCCACGCCGAATTTCATCGGCTGGCGAAACTATTTGAAGTTGTTCAGAGACCCGGTTTTCTACACCTCTCTCAAGAACAATCTCAAGTGGGTGGTCAGTTTTATCACCATACCGGTGGCAGCAGGTTTGGCACTGGCGATGGCTCTCAACCGTAACATCCCCGGCGAAAAGATCATCAAAGCCAGTCTCTATTCTCCCATGGTGCTTTCTCTCGTCGTTGGTGGCCTGATGTGGTCGTGGATGTATCATCCGGCCAGTGGTTTGATCAACTCGATGCTGCGACTGGTGGGCCTTGACGTGCTGGCCCAAGGTTGGTTGAGCGATAAGAATCTGGTGATGTGGGCCATCATCATCGTAGCCATTTGGCGGCAGGTGGGCTACGTGATGGTGCTCTACCTGGCCGGCCTGCAGAGCATCGATCCCAGTCTGGTGGACGCTTCCAAAGTGGACGGCGCCAGTGGTTGGCAGACCTTCCAGCACGTTATCTTTCCACTGCTGGCCCCGGTCACGGTCATCGTGGTCGTCGTCAGCATCATTGACTCGCTGCGTGCCTTTGATCTGGTTTCGGTTATGACGAGGGGCGGGCCATACAATTCGTCCAGTGTGCTGGCTAACTTTATGTACATTGAGGCATTCAACAATTACAAGATGGGTTACGGCGCGGCCATCGCGACGATCTTGTTCCTCATTAGCCTGGTGTTCATATTCATCTACCTGTGGCGTATCCTGCAAACCGAGATGGAGTATTAGGAGGAGGATGGCCATGACGGCGAAAAAGTTCTTCAGTTCTCCCCGGCGTGTGTTAGGCTACGCTGCGCTAGTGATGGTCACTATCCTCTGGCTGGTGCCGGTCTTCTCAGCTCTCATCACGGCTTTTCGTACCAACGACGACATCCTGCTGAACGGGTTCTGGTCGTTGCCGCGCCAGCTCGGGTTGGCTAGTTTCAAGGATGCCTGGGATCGCGGGGGTTTGAGCCGCTACCTGCCCAACAGCTTTATCATCACTCTTCCTGCCCTGATCCTGACTCTGTTTCTTTCCTCTCTCTCGGCCTATGCTCTGGCCCGCTTTCGCTTTCGAGGCAACCGGCTGATCTTTTTCCTCTACGTCGGCGGCATGATGCTTCCCTTCCAGGTGTTGATGTTGCCGGTCTTTCGCCTTACCGATGCCCTGGGCCTCTACGATACCTACTGGGGCCTGATCGCCTTTCACACCGCTTTTCAGCTTGGATTTTGCACGTTTCTGCTCCGAAATTATATGCGCACTGTGCCCGGCGAGATATTGGAAGCGGCGCGGATTGACGGTTGTGGCGAGTTCCGCGCCTGGTGGCAGATTATGATGCCCCTCACGCTGCCGGCCATCGCCGCCGTGGCTACGTTGGAGTTCACCTGGATCTTTAACGACTACCTGTGGGCCATCGTCCTGCTGCGCAGCGACAAACTCAAGCCGGTGACCGCCGGCCTGGCTGCCTTACAAGGTCAATACGTTATGGACTGGACGGTCATCACCGCTGGCGCGTTGCTGGCGTCGGTGCCCACCGTTCTTGTCTTCATTTTCTTGCAGCGCTATTTCATCGAAGGGTTGACCTTGGGTGCGACTAAGTAAAAAAGGAGGAACACTGCGATGAACACGACATTTACCCGGCTGCTAGGGCGATCCGGTATCCAGGTTAGTGCGATGGGCTTGGGATGCTGGGCAATCGGCGGGCCGTTTTGGGCCGGGGACGACGCCGTCGGTTGGGGGGAGGTAGACGACGATGAGTCGATCAGTGCCATACACCGCGCTCTTGATCTGGGTGTCAACTTCTTTGACACCGCCGACGTGTATGGCACAGGCCACAGCGAGCGCGTCCTTGGCCACGCTTTGGCAGGCCGCCGTGACCAGGTAGTGATTGCAACCAAGTTCGGCAACACATTTGACGAAAGCACCCGCCAGATTACCGGCTCCGACGCGTCACCCGAGTACATCCGCCAGGCATGTGAAGCCTCTCTGCAACGCCTGAACACCGACTATGTCGACTTGTACCAATTCCACCTGAACGACTACGATCCAGATCAGGCAGGTGCTGTGCGCGATGTGCTGGAAGAATTGGTCAAGAAAGGAAAAATCCGCTATTATGGTTGGAGCACCGACTTTCCAGATCGCGCCCGTGTCTTCGCCGAAGGGCCAAACTGTACGACCGTTCAGCATCAGATGAACGTGCTTGAAGACGCCGGGCCAATGATCGCTCTATGCGAGCAGTTAGGCCTGGGGAGCATCAATCGGGGGCCACTGGCAATGGGTTTGCTCACTGGAAAGTATCGGGCGGACTCGAAATTAGCCTCAGACGACGTCCGGGGCGATAAAAGCCCGGCCTGGATGAAATACTTCGAGGACGGCAAGCCAAACCCAGAATGGCTCAAGAAGCTCGAGGCAATCCGTGAGATCCTCACCAGCGGAGGCCGGACACTGGCTCAGGCCGCTCTCGCCTGGATCTGGGCACGAAGCGAGCAAACCATCCCCATTCCTGGCTTCAGGACCGTGAGACAAGTCGAGGAAAACTGCGCCGCAATGCAATTTGGGCCCTTGAGCGCCAAGCAGATGCGCGAGATCGACACGCTGCTGAGTCGTTAGTTGGTTCTCTCAGTTGGCACACAGGTGCGGAGCGAAGCCCCCTGTGGGCCCCTCCCCCACTGAAATTGAATGCACCACAATTCTCTATGGAGGAATGCTATGAAGATGCAAGACGGCCGCTTTGTGGTTTACGGGAACGCGCTAAAGCGATCGCATTCAAAAACGGTAATCAGGTGGCAAAATATGTTTATCAGGAAGTTTAACTATGACCCTGATGAAACATATACGTTGAGCCTGGAGGAGAATGAGTATTTGGGGCCAATCTTCGGAGTAAAAAACATCGTACGTCATGATCAGGGCGAAGAAATCGAAAAAGAAAACGCGGTGATTTGCAGTACGATACGCATGGGGTTCGGCCATTATCGGATTGCTATGGCTGGCGTATCCTGTGCCAGAGCCATGGGATTTACACCTTATTGGTTGGACCTTTTGGCCATTCCAGGCATCACCACGGATGTCATTAACTGGTGTAATCAATGGTACAGCCGCTTTTCCCGTTTATCGCAAAGAAGCAATCTGTTCAACAAATATGTCTGGGAGTCGCTTACGACTGGGGAGCCAACTTTACCAATTCTCTCTTCATTTCTGAATGCCTGGATTGTGGGCTGGCCATGGAGGTTCTTAAAGACAAACGTAAAAGATTATAAGATGAGTGAGTTGTTCAAAAACCTGCACGAGGCCTTGCCTTCTGATATGCCTGTCCTCACCGCGCATATGTGGAATTGCATGGGGGCTGTTGCGGGTGGCATGACGAATGTAGTAGACATGATGTTTGACAACTGGCCCATGGCATTTCAATTGACAGAAGGCGCTAAACACGGTGTTCAATCACCATCCGGCTATTATGGTTTCAGAGTCATGAGGGGCTTTGATGAGACGAACAAAGTCATGAACCCCGTACCTGCGGATGCTATTTACTATGTGGGTCATCATGTTGACCACGAACTGGTGGAGAATATCGAGTTAGACTGCGAGGCCCGCCTCAGACGCATGAGAAACGACGAGCCCAGAAGATTTATGATTACCATGGGGGGCGCCGGCGCACAGAGAGGATTGTTTAAGGCCGTGATTGAGCATTGTATCCCGCTGATCAAACAGGACAAAGTGGCTCTGTTCGTCAATCTGGGGGACCACAAGGATAACTGGGATTGGCTACAGGACGAACTGGCACAGCACAAAGATATGATCCAAACTCATTTCACCTGGGATGATACTAAAGTTTTAGCCGATGAGATTAGAACCAAGCCAGTCCAAGGGCTTCACGTTTTCCTGTACGATAACATCTTCCACGCAGTGTACGCCACTAACTATCTAATGCGTGTCGTGGACGTAATGGTCACCAAACCAAGCGAACTTGCCTTTTATCCAGTACCAAAAATCTTCAATGAACGAGTAGGAGGACACGAGATGTGGGGCGCAATCCGAGGCGCGGAACTGGGTGACGGCACCGTCGAAACCCGCTCCATCCCTCATACTTTACAGGCCATAGACATACTTACGAATGACAACGATGTGTTAGAGTTATTCTGTGACTGTATCGTTAGAAACAAGAGCATCGGCATCTATGATGGTGCTTATAAGTGCGTAGAATTGGCAACAGGCAAGAAGTTTGAGAGAACGCTGCCTGCTGCTGGCAGGTAGAAGCATTATGCTACACTACGGCTGCGATTACTACCCAGAACACTGGCCTGAATCGCGCTGGGCGGAGGACGCTCGGCTCATGCAGGAAGCCGGTTTTAACGTGGCCCGGATCGGCGAGTTCGCCTGGGCCAAGATGGAGCCACGCGAGGGGCAATACGCCTGGGACTGGCTCGACCGCGCCATCAGCATCCTGGCCGACCACGACATCAAGGTAGTGCTGGGCACACCCACTGCCGCGCCGCCCCCCTGGCTGACGACGGCTCACCCTGAGATCCTGCCCCGAGATCACCATCGCCGGGTGCGCCATGCGGGCAGCCGCCGTCACTACTGTCCCAACAGTCCTGTATACCGCGAATACACCCAGCGCATCGTGAGCGCCCTGGCTGAGCGGTATGGCCATGACGAGCGGGTCATCGGCTGGCAGACCGACAACGAGTTTGGTTGCCACGACACCGGACGCTGCTTCTGTGATACCTGCGCCGTCCGCTTCCGGGAATGGCTGCAAGAGAGATATGGCAGTCTCGAGGCCCTCAACCATGCCTGGGGCAGCATCTTCTGGTCGGCCCTCTACGCCGATTGGGACGAGGCGCCACTACCCTGGGCTACCCCCAGTTACCACAACCCCGGCCATATGCTCGACTTTCTCCGGTTCGGCAGCGACTCGATGGCCGAGTACCAGCAGATACAAATCGGCATCCTGCGTAAGCTGGCCCCCAACCAGTTCATCACCCATAATTTTTTGTCGTTACACTCTAGAGAACTCGATTCTTATAACATCGCCGCGCCGCTGGACTTTGTCTCCTGGGACAACTACCACTTCTACGGCGCTACGCCAGCCATCGTCGCCGCCAGCCACGACCTATACTGGGGTATGAAACGCCGCAGCTACTGGATCATGGAGCAGCAGGTGAGCAACGTCAATTGGGCGGGTTACAATCTCACCTTCCGGCCCGGCGAAGTGGGGCTCAAGGTGTGGCAGAGCGTCGCCCGCGGGGCCGATGGCGTGGTCTACTTCCGCTGGCGGGCGGCGACGCTGGGCGCGGAA
>CAYLPU010000141.1:0-10607 GCA_964385635.1 uncultured Anaerolineales bacterium | reverse complement strand
GGTTCATGGGTCCCTCCAAGGGGTCGCGCGCGCTCCGGCTCGGCGTCGGATGAGCACGATGTGTATATAGAGTGTAGCGCTGTTCGTTCGTATGGTCAACTGTGTGGCACACGCACCACCATGCTACAGTGAGCGCCAAGAGCAGTATGATAAGCATCAGCGCAGACCCTGCCCAAGGCACTCTTTCTAGAAGTTGAACAACCCTTGATTTCATCGGGCCTCCCGCATGTGACGTCCGGGCAACAGTCCCTGCGGCCGGACGAGCAGTACGATGATGACAACTAGAAAGGTAAAAGCGCTGCGATACTCAAGCAGGGATGCTGGCAGGATTGCCTGCAATCCAACGGTGAGGAAACCCAAGATGAATCCCCCGACCACGGCCCCGGCGAGGCTCTCTACTCCCCCCACGACCGATGCAAAGAATGCGATGATCACCGGCCCCAACCCGATACCGGGTCTCACGAGGCCGATCCGAGCAAGCCACAGCACCGAGGAGATACCAGCCAGGGCGCCACTTATGGCAAAGGCAGCGGCTATCACCCCATTAGCCCGGACACCCAACAGGCGAGTCATGGTGAAATCATCAGCAGCAGCCCGAAGGGAAATGCCAAGGAAGGTCTTTTTGAGGAGGAACGTCAGCGCGACGAGTGATACACCGCCAACTATCATAGCCATGATGTCAAAAACCGCAATCCGAACCGGCCCCAGAGTGAGTTGGGCACTCACGATAGGAGGGTACTCTATACCTTTAGAGCGCGGCGAGATTAGAACCATGGCCAGGCTCTGAAGAACAGTACTGCACGCAAAGGAGGTGATGAGGACATTGATGGGGGGGCCATGGCTTGCCCGGACCGGCCGGAAGGCTACACGCTCCAAAACTATGGAGGTAAGAGTAACCACGCCGACCGCCAATAATACTTCCAAGGCCCATGGCACCCCGAACCCCAGCCTTTGGAGCTGCCACATAGCATAGCCGGCTATCATGATGAGTTCACCATAGGCGAAGTTGACGAGCCGCAATATCCCATACACGAGCGCCAAGCCAAGAGCCATGAGTGCATAGATGCTGCCCAGACTCAAGGCGGCGACGAAAAGTTCAGCGATGCGTGTCCACTCCACGATCAAGCCCCCTTTCATGCTCCACCAGTTTGCCCCCCAGGTAGGCACTCTTGATATCTACGACTTGCTCTAGCTCGCGTGCTGGCCCTTGAGCCACAATCTGGCCTGTCCTCATCAGGTACGCACGGTCAACGATCTGCAGCGTCTTGGCCACGTTCTGCTCGATGAGTAGAATAGTCACTCCCATGTCTCGTAGCTGCATCACCAGGTCGAAGATACTTTCTACCAACTTTGGGGCAAGGCCCAGAGATGGCTCGTCCAACATCAGAACCTTCGGGCGACACATGAGCGCCCGGGCGATGGCCAGCTGCTGCTGTTCACCGCCCGATAGCATCCCGGCTGACGAATGAAGTCGTTCACCGAGGATAGGGAAACGCTGACACATCCCATCTATGTCTTTCTGGATACCGGCCCGGTCGGAGCGAATCGCCGCCCCCAGCCGCAGGTTCTCGGCCACGGTGAGCCCTGAGAAGATACGCCGTTCCTCTGGAACCATCCCGATCCCGCTCCGGACGATCTCCTCAGGAGCCTTGCCCAGGAGGGACTTCCCCTGGAACCGGATTTCGCCTCGCGTCGCTCTCACCACTCCAGTGATGGTGGAAAGCACGGTCGTCTTTCCAGCCCCATTTGCACCGATGAGGCCCACCATCTCACCTTCCGCAACCCTGATTGAAATGCCCCGCAGGGCTACAACCGAGCCATAGCTCGCGTGCACGTCCTCAAGAACTAACAACTTAACCCTCCTCGGCAGATCCTAAATAGGCCTCAATCACCTCAGGGCTCTGACTAACCTCTTCGCGTGTCCCTTCAGCGATCGTCCGGCCGTAGTTAAGCACGTGGATACGATGACACAGGCGCATGATGAGTCGCATGTCGTGGTCAACGACCAACATCCCGCATCCAATCCTCTCAGGCATGGAACCCAGCACCCCCAGTAGCCCATCGCATTCACGCTCGTTCAACCCTGCTGCGGGCTCGTCCAGCAGCACAAAGCGGGGTTCCATTGCCAGGGCCCTTGCAATCTCTACCCACCGCTGCTGTCCGAAAGCAAGGGTGCCGGCCGGTAAGGTCGCCATTTCTTCTATATCAAACTCCTTAAGCAGCGACTGAGCCCGCTCCGCCGCTCGTCGGCGTGACATTCCGCCGCCCACCGCTGCGACCTCGATATTTTCAAGAACGGTAAGAGCGCCAAAGAGATGTACCGTCTGGAAAGTTCTTCCAATACCCTTGCGGGCGATGCGATAAGGTGGCCATCCGGTGATATTGATCCCGTCCACAAAGACATGGCCTCTGGACGCAGATAACAGACCACTGATCACATTGAGCAGTGTGGTCTTACCTGACCCATTTGGGCCTATCAGGCCTAGGATTTCCCCTCGTCTGACCTCAAGGCTGACCGCATCGACCGCCCGCAGCCCCACGAAGTCTTTCGTGACTCTCTGAACGATGAGACTGCTTCCATTGGAATTGCCCTCTGTAGATGACATGATACCTCGACTTCCTCGCCTCTCAACTCCCGCTGGCTCCCGATCAAGGCGCGCCCCGCCCCTTCTACCTAGTATGGCGTTCACGGTCCATACCAGGCCATAGGCCGATTGCAAAAGATGATCCTCGTAGGATACAGGAGCATCCCACGAGGATCGTATGGAGTTACTGGGTAAATTCTTCGCGAGGTGGCATGAAGGGAGGCTCAATCCAGCGTAAGAACTTGAACTCCTCTCCCTTAACCTCAATGGCAACCATAGGCTTCGTGGGCACGTGATTGTCAGGTGTCCAGGTAACGTAACCGCCAAGACACGGCTCTTTGTCCATCTTCTCGAATTCCTGAGCAACCGGCTTCCCCTCGGTCGTCCCTGCCCGCTCTGCGGCCTTAGAGAACAACATGATCACGTCCCAGCCCGTCGCAGCCAAACCGGTACTTGGCAGGGAGCCCCACACCTCCTCATGGTACTTGAGATACTCAGGATAGTCGGGGCCGGCGTCCGGCGTGTACCACGCGTGAGTGGTATACCAGATGTTGAAGATGTTCTCCGGACCGATCGCCGGAATGATCTCCGGGTCATCTATGCCGTCATCGGCGATCATGGGGGTCTCGATGCCCGCCAACCGGAATTGCCGCATGATAGTGGGCCCCTCTGGCATGACGCAGGCGACCATGATAACATCGGGGAGTTCCTCCAGCGCCTTGACACGAGAGATCTGAGCGGAGAAGTCCTCGTCGCCGGGCTGGTAGGTATCCTCGCCCACGATCTCCCCACCCAGTTTCTCCCAAGACCACGCGAAGCCCCCACCGAGTGAACGGGTATACTCCCATCCTGAATCGGTGATTATGTAGGCTTTCCTCCAACCGAACTCCCAGGCCATCTGAGCGGTGACGGCCCCTATGCCATGGCTACCCTCGGAGAAGGTGAATGCCAGGTCACCGATCACTGTCTCGTTGAAGAGGGGTGAAGAGGCACAGGTAGACATACAAGCCACCCCTCGCTTCTGGGCCTCAATGCACGCGGGTGCACCGATGTCGAAATCACATGGGGCTATGATGAACTCCGCGCCCTGCTCCAACAACTGGATTGTAGCGTTGGCCACGACCGCGGGGTCTGTCTTGCCATCAATCACGACCAACTCGACCGGCCGCCCCAGAATACCACCTTCATCATTGAGCTTCTCCACTGCTGCGCTTGCTCCATGACGCGGCGGGTCGTCGTAGGTTGCCATCCAGCCGGTCTGGTTAAACACCCCGCCGATAATAATCGGCTCCGCCTCCTCTTCCTCTGGTTCCTCTGGCACCGCCGTCGGCTCCTCTGGGGCCGGAGTTGGCGCCGCACAGGCTGATAGCAGCAAGCCCAGAATCACGAGCAAGCCAGTTAGAAAGCACAACCACTTCTTCATCTTCATCGTATCCTCCTTATATCTCTTCGCTAAGTTAACGAATCTCTGCCGAATACTCCTCTGAACTAACAGTTCTCTTCCTGTCATCACCCCCTTCCCCGTTTTGGGAGAGCAGCGCGACGCGCCCCAACGCAGCTAATTACGGCTTCCCTTCAACGATCCCACAGCCTCTGGGGTCACAGTGCAGGCTGTATACGGATGAGAAGATCAACCACATTCTGCCCAATGCCCAGGTCTAGCCATCTTATGAGTTCTGCATCCGAGAACGAGTCAGCCCGCTTGGTCAACTTGCACGTTCTGGACTATTCTGAATTAGTGGCGTATAATAGAAAAAGCCGTGGTTAGTATACCATTATGGCACGAGTTTGTCAAGCCTTGGTGGAAAGACAGGTTTTCGCCATATTGTGGTTTTTTTGGACAGGAAACTCTATTGTCTCTCTGTAGTGCGCCTCCCAGGTCCTGATTACCGCAGATCATTGGATCGATTCTGCCCAGCAGTTGGTGCACCATGGAGGAGGCCTTGCCCACCGGGGCGGCGATCTTGGCTAAAAGTGCACTCAGGTATCTGGCCTCGGCAGCCATGAGCCTATCCCAAGACATCTGATTCTGATTGGCTCTGTTCGTTGGATATGATCCTGGCGAGTTCCTGGAGCCGTAGTTGCCATTTAAGGAGGAAGCATGCTTGACGAGTTGGACTTTGCATTAATCGAAAAACTCCAGCAAAACGGTCGCAAGCCCATCACGCAGATATCTCGAGAACTCGGACGGCCTACGCCTACTGTCCGAGACCGGCTAAGACATCTTGAGCGAATGGGCATTATCCAAGGGTACACCGCAGTCATTGATGTAGCCAAGATCGGCTTCCCAATCAAAGCCCTAGTTCACATAAATACATTAGAGCAGGCGGTTGACCCGGACGCATTTCTCGACGCTTTGGGGCAGATACCGGAGGTGGCTAGCGCCGATCTCATCACTGGAGATTACGAGGCTGAGGTGACCGTGTATGTGCGAGATATCGAGCACCTGTCCCGCATACTCTATGGAGACTTGCGTCAGGTTCCGGGGGTTACAGGGACAAACACTTCCATAGTGCTTCGTGGGCACCGGTGGCAGATCCCACGCCAGAGTGGTTCGTTACCCACGGGAGCTGCGTAATTCCCGTGCAAGGGACTTTGCTATTCCGAGGCCATCCCGAGCCGGTTCCAAGCCCCCCTTACAAGGGGGGGGGCAGTTCTCCACATTCAGGTCAATACGAGGATGCCGAAAAACCGACCACTTGCTTCCCTGGGTTCAGATTCCAGGAAAAGGCGGGATTGGTCTGTCGGAGACCATTCGCGTCACGGAGGGTGGCTGCGAGTTGCTTACCAAGTTTGAGCGCAAACTCTTCGTGAAGTGAGGTGGACGTTGCCTAATTGCCTAATCTCCCTGAATTGCCACGTGGCAACCACTGTTTCCTTGACCCCTTGAGGGATGAGCCATGTGGGATCCTTGTTCGCCTACGCCACAACCGCGTTCTGCATGGTGACCCCGGCCCCTACATTTGAATTCTATCCTACCTCAACTTCCTCCGTCTCCGACACGATATCCCGCTGCTGGAGCGACTCCTTTGCCTCTGGCCTTCCCCGCCGCCTCTGCCACTGGTACAGCCCGCCCAGCGCCACCAGCGGCAACGCCACCGCCAGTCCCAGGAACCACCACGGATCCAACAGCGGCCGGTCCGAGAAGCGGTCCAGGTTGAAGAGGATCAGCGCCACGGCGGTCCAGACGGTGAGGAAGTTGGGCACCGCGTCGCCGGAGCGGAGCAGCTGCAGTCCGGTGGACCGTCTCTTCGTGAAGGGGTAGAACAGATTGCTGCCCATAAAACCCAATTGGTCCTCCAGGATGTGCCCGGCAAAGCCCAGGCCCGCCACGATCCCGGCCCACTTTCCAAAGATCAGCCCGACCCCCATACCGACCGCCGCCGCCAGCGTCAGGCTGTGGGACCAGCGCCGGTGCCAGTCGAGAAAGTGGATGTGCAGTTGGTCGCCCCGCCGCTCGAACTTGAACGACGGCCCGCTGAAGATGTCTATCTTGGTCTCGGCGTCGTAGGTGGGTGCCATCGGTATGCCGACTTTGATCCGTGCCTCTCTCCCCCCCTCTTTCCCCCCCGCTGGGGGGGATGACTTGCCCCCCTCTTTCCCCACCACTGGGGGGGATGAAAGGGGGGGCGGTTCTGAACCGGGGAGAGGGACCTGCCCGGTGTCCACGATCGGGCCGATGCGCACCGCCACCTCGTTTTGCGCCGGGTCGAAGCGGATCGTATACTGCCGCCACAGGCCGGCCCCCAGGCGGATGGTGTGGAGCATGATGTTCTGGGGCTTCCCGGCCTCGTAGACCCGCTGCATCGCCGCGGCCACTAACCCGGCGATTTCGCGCGCGTCCGGTTCCGGGCCTGGGTCAATCTCCTCGGTGTAGCGCTCGAAGTAGCGGACAAACTTGAAATCCAGGGTGTCCGGCAGGATGCCGGCGATGCCACCCAGCACCGGCAGGAGCGACCCCTCCGCTGCCCGCTGTACCACCTCCGGGAAGAAGGTGGCAATGGCGACGCCGGTGACGAAATGCGCGATACCTTTCACGGCAACCTCCGGTTGCGAATGACAAATGAGCAAATGACAAATGACAAATCTTACCTATTGTGTCTTCCTTTGGGCAGAGTTGATGATGGCGCTGAGGATGCGGGCAATTTCTTCGCTTTCTTGCTGAAGGGGAGCCCACTCGTCGTCGTTGGCAATCGAGGCCTGGATAATGCGGATCCAGTAGCGTGACTCACGGGCTTCCTTTCGGGCGATGCTCATCTTATGTACAAAGTCCCGGCTTGATTCTGCCCCGTCTGCCTCCTCGACGTTAGCCCCTACCGACGTCGCGGCCTTGACCAACTGATTGATACGCTACTACCCGAGTTGCAGCATCATCGGGCAAACGACGGATAGCCTGTGTGACCCGCACCGCGAACTGAAATGTCCGCTCCCGAATATCATACGGCACATCCCGGTTCCAACCCGCTGGCGCCACAAATCGTCCCCAATTCTTGCTCATTGTCCCTCCTTTGTCATTTGCTCATTTGTTCATTTGTCATTGGATTAGTCTCAGCCATCCCGCCATCATCCCTCCCACCCCCACCATATTCAGCGCGATCGGGAGTAGCAGGACGCCCATGCAGTTCACGCGGCGGGAGCCCCAAAGCACTGGGATGAGGCCGATGCCGGTGGCGACGGCGCATACGAGCAGACCTCCCCCGCCGGTCGTGCCGACGACGATGAGAAGCAGCACGACCAGCGTGCCCAGGCTGATCCAACGGTAGTGGACTCTGTGCACCAGTTTGATCGCCAAGCGTGCCATCAGCAGAAGCAGGAAGAACGAGACGACGCCGGTGAGAACCACCGCTGCCACTGCCAGGTAATAGGTCTGCGGTGTGTAGGACGACCAGAGGCTGCTCAGCATCCACGCCATCCCGCCCCGGGTCAGGTGCAGCCCCGGCACGAAGAAAAACAGGAAGCCTCCTACGTAGTATACCACCTTGGAGGCCCCTTGCGAGATGATGAACAGCCGGTCATCTCGCTGGGCGGTGGCCTGTCCCGCGATGAGACCGCCGATGCCGCCGGTCACGACCGGGAAGAAGGCAGCGAAGAGCCCGCCGAGCGCGCCCGCCAGCGTCCCGCGCACCAAAAGCCCCGGCGTGCCGTCCACTGTCCTGGCGATGTGTTGCTCCGGCAACTCGACTCGCGAGAGGATGTTCTGCAAGATCCAGGGCACGGCGAAGAGGCCGGCGAAGGCCGGGAGCAGGTTCTGGTAGGCGACCGTCACCGGCACCAGGCTGCGGTAGAGCAGGATGAACCCCAAAAGGCCCGATAGCAGGAAGGTGATGAGCCCGGCTGTCAGGCTTTTCCAGCCATCCCACCAGCGGCGGAAGCCAGCCGGGGCGCGGTCGGACCCCTTGGGCCATTCGGAGATGAGCACGTAGGCGATCACGGTCCACAGGATCCAGTGCAGGTGGGGTTGGAGGATGGCCCGCAGTGCCGGGAAAAGGGACGGGGCGACGGGGGTGAGCAATGCCAGGACCGCGATACCGCCCAGCCCGCCGATGCCGGTCAGCACCACCGCCTCGTACCCGCGTCGCTGGAGGAGGTACTTTTGTCCCGGTAGGACGACGAAGACAGTCGAATCGTCGGGGGCAGCCAGGAAGATGCTGGGGATACCGTTCATCATGGCGTAGCCGGTGATCATTCCCAGGAAGAAAAAGGCCAGAAGTTCCGGTGGCACGGACTCGTCCAGCGTGGCCGTGGCCAGGATGACGAAGCCAGCGACGTTGTAGATGTGCAGCGCCGGCACGAGCGACAGTACCGATGCTACCAGCGTGCCGCAGATGGCGTAGAACAGAAGCGTGATTTCATCCATGTGCCCAGTATACCGCCCACGCTCTTATGACGCAAGTGGCCAGGATTTTTGGCCTGATACTTGACCGACCTCCCACACCATGATACAATGTCCCAGGTGCGATCAGGCGTTGGATCACATGCGCTCTGATCTTAAACCGACGTAGTCATCAGGGGGTGACCATGGCTTGGCTGCTTTCGCCCGTTGGAATTGCTGTCATCGCTGTCCTCATCGTCGCCATTGCCACGCTCATCTACTGGAAGCGCGAGCCCATCAAGAGATGGCTCGGCCGCCAGGAAGTGGATGAGATCGAGTTGGGCGCCGGCCCCGTCAAAGTCAAACTCAAGGGCAAGAAACAGGCACAGACGTCCCCATCTTCCGCTGGCGTGGACTTCGGCGAGGGTGGCGATTTCACCGGCGCTACCATCCGCGGCATAGCCGGCCGCGATATCCGCCGTGGCGCCACCGCTGCCGAGTCGCCCGGCGGCAAGACCCCCGGCGTGGACTTTGGCAAGAAGGGCAAATTCGGCGACGCCGGGATTGAGGACGTCGCCGGCCGCGACATCGTGGAGGATTGACCTTGCCCATCGCCATCACTACGGGCTTTGTGGACCGCGAGCCCGAACTGGCCCTGTTCCGCCAGATGCTCGCTGGCGAAACCGACGAGCGCATCCTGCTCATCCTCGAGAGTGGCGAACAGGGCAAGACTTACCTCCTCTTGCGTCTCTTCCACGAGTGCGAGCAGCAACGCCCTCCTATGCCCGTCGCTCTCCTCGACTTCGACCAGCGCAAGAGTGCCCTGACCGACTACCTCAGCGTCGCCCGGGGCATTCGTCGTCATCTCGGCGACGGCTGCACCCCAGCCATCTGCGCTTGCGAGGACGCCATCGCCCGCGGCCATCCTCTCGTGAGCATCCGGACTGGCACGGGTGATGCGGGCGTGGACTGGGGTAGACGCGGGCGTTTTACCGAGGCCGACATCGCCGACGTCGCCGGACGCGATCTCATCCAGATCGGCCCTGTCTCCGAGGCTGCTCCCACCGCCCACCTGGTCGCTAGGCAGAGAGCTGACATGGGCCGCGCGCTATGCAGCGACCTGGCTGGCCTGGCTGATGCGCACCGCCGCGTAGTCCTACTGGTGGACACCTTTGAACACGCTCCCAGCGAAACATGCGCCTGGCTGGAGCAGTGGCTCTTCGAGTCGCTGCGTCACATCCTGCCTCACGTCCTCCTCGTCGTCGCCGGTCGTCCCGAATGCCAGACCTTCTTTGCCCAGCCCCGGCTGTGGAGTGACCTCGTCACTACCATTCACCGCTTCGCTCCCTTCAGCGACGACGACATCCTGGCGCACTACCGCCAGCGAGGGCTCCCCGTCGCCGAGGCGGAGACACCCCTCCTGCTCGATTTGGCGCGTTTGAGCCCGGCCAGGATGTCCCAGGTTGGCGACTGGCTACAGCAGACCCGGAGAGGTGCGCGATGAACGACGACGCCCTACGCGACCTCCTCTCCCGTGGTTTGTCGGACGAGGAAGTTGCCCGCGCCTTGCTCGACCTCACCTTGCAGGCCGCACCGCCCGACGTAGCCGATGCCGTTCGTGTGTGTGCCCTCCCCGCCTGGTTCGATGCCGGCCTCCTGGCCCTGCTCGCCGACCAGGACGAGGGGCAGGCTGCTGCCCGATTGGACCACGTCGCTGCCTTCTCCTTCGTACTGCCCCGCGAGGCTGGCGGTTACGTCTACCACGAGGCGACCCGGGCTCGCCTGCTCGATTGGTGGCGGGAGCCGGACAACTTCCAGCGCTTTGCGGCCCTCAATGATCGCCTGGCCCGCCCCTACCTGGCCCTGGCCCGTCACCACCGCCCCCGCCTGAGCGGCCCCGACTATCTGGACGCGCTGACCGCGATGGACGCCGCCTACCCCAACGTCCGTGCTGCCTGGGAGGGGGCCGTCGCGTCGCAGCATTGGGAACCGGCGCGGGATTTTGCCTACGCCCTGGCCGACTATCAAGACAGACGGGATCTGTGGAAAGAGAAGCAGGCCTGGGCTCAGCAGGGCCTCGTCGCCTGTGAGCACCTGGATGACCAGCCCGGCCAGGCTGATATGCAGATTATCCTGGGCAACGCCTACTCAGACTTGCCGACGGGGGATCGGGCGGCGAACCTGGAGCAGGCGATTGCCTGCTACCGCCA
>CAYLPU010000140.1:0-10704 GCA_964385635.1 uncultured Anaerolineales bacterium | reverse complement strand
GGCTGGACACATCGTGGGAGACTTAGATTTCCCCCTACTTTTTGAGAAGATACCCAGCCGCGACCTGCCGGGGATGGCCGCCGAACGGTTCACCGCTGCTACTCCCTTCCTCCCGTATCATCCCGTGTTGATCCAGGCCACCTTCGCCAGCGTCCAGAGCGGTACCGCCACCGGCTTCAGCCTCAACCCCGAGGCGCGCAGTATGATCGGCATGGCCCAGGGTGTGCTGAGTAACCCGGTCAATGGATTCGTCCGAGGCGAACTTGGCCGTGTTGTCTCAATGGATATGGTCTACGACCAGGTTGCCGTGGACCTGCAGCCCCAGGATCGTCGGGAGATCGAGAGCCTTCCCAGTCGGCTTCCGGGCTACCGGGAGTTGGACCAGCGGGTGCTCAAGTCCCTCTACCTGCTTCAGGCGGTACCCTGGATCGCCGTCACTGCCGAGACGCTGGCCCACGCGCTATTGCGGGACGTGCGGACCGAGAACGTGGGGACGCTCAAGCAGGAGATTGAGAACAGCCTGAAGCGGCTGTATGGGGCTCGATATGTCGTGCCCAAGGGGGATGACGTCTGGGAGTTCCTCACCGGGGCCAAGAAGAGTTTCGAGGAGGAGGTGGCCGGTCTCACCGTGCGCCAGGTGGAGCGCCGGCGAGAGACCCGCAGGCACCTGGCGGAGGTGTTGCGGCCGGTGGGCAAGTTGAACTACCGGGAGGGATTGCGCTCCTTCGACGTCACCGTGCGAGGCGACGGGGAGGAGTTTCAATCGGGCGGGGACATCACGCTTGAGGTCTATTCTCCCCTCTACGTGGCATTGGAAGAACTGAGCGTGGAAGACCTGGAGCAGGTCGTAAGTTTCTCCCACCCCGAGACTGTCTACTGGATCGCCGCCGAGAGCCCCGATCTGGTGAACCACCTGACGCGGGCGATCCGGCTGGACGAGGTGCTGGAGAAATGGCGGTCGAAGTCGTCCAAGACGGACGAGGAGCGGGAGATCACCCGCGAGAAGGAGACGGAACTGAGCATCTTGTGGTCCAAGATCGAGACTGCGCTGCGGGTGGCCCTGATCAACGGGACGATTGTCTGGAATGGTCGGGCGGAGGAACTGGACGGCCGCACCACAACGCTCAACCCCATCTTCAACCGGCACGTAGGCCAGGTAGTGCCCTACGTCTACCCCAAGTTCGACCTGGCGGCCGTCAAACCGAACGAAGATGAGATCAAGGCGGTGCTGACGGTGGCCTCGTATGCGCTGCCCACCGTGGGAGCCGCACTGGATCTCTTTGACCAGGACGGTCACCTGAACCAGCACAGCGGCGTGGTGGAGGAGGTGCGGGGGGAACTGGAGCGGCGCTCCCATGGGGGCTATGACCTGAGTGGCAAATCGCTGGAGGCACACTTCAGCGGCGGGGACTACGGCTGGCATCCGGTGGTGGTCCGGCTCGTTCTGGCGGCGATGTTCCGCGCCGGGATGGTATCGGTCAAGGCGGAGAACGTGCACTACACCGACCACACCGTGCCGGCAGCGCAGGTGCTCTTCACCCAGACACGCCCCTTCCGGCGGGCCGTCTTCTTCTACGAGGAGGCAGAGGCGGTCGCGCCGGATGAACTGCGCCGGGCGCAGGACGAATTGAAGGTGATCTTCGACGCCCCGCGGCGGGAGGAGACGGCCAACGCGCTGGCGGAGCAGATCCGCGAGGAGATGAAGCGCTGGAACGACCGGGCCGAGCGGGTGGTACTCCAACTGAGACCGGCGGGCTACCCCATCCCGGAAACCCTGCAACAGAACCAGGAGCTCCATTTTCGGGTCACGCGGTTTGCCAATCCGGGCAAGATAGTGAAGGCGTTCCTGGAGAACCTGGAGGAGGTACGCACCTGGCACGCCAGGGTCCAGGCGCTCTATGGCTTCATCCGCGATAAGCGCCTCCCCGTCTTTCAGCGGGCGCGGCGGTTGCTGGAGGAGATTGAGCGGGCCGAGGGGGTTCCCGGGACCGAACCGCTGGCGCAGGAGGATGCCCGGCGCTGGCGGGAGCGGCTGGCGAAACTCGTGGCCTCGGGGCGGGCAGCGCACGAGTGGGAGAACTTCACCACTGCACTCACTCCCCTGCAGGAGCGATTCAGAGAAGTGTACACCGCGTTGCACCAGCAACGGGACGAGGCCACGACCCAGGCCAGGGAGCGACTGGAAACGGCGGGCGTGCCCGTGAAAAACAACCTGCTGCCTTACGAATGCCGTGGGTTGGAGTGGGACGAGGACGGCCTGCACTGCGCATACTGCCGCGCCTCGTTGAAGGAACTACCCCTACAGGCCGCCGCCCTGCCCAGCCTGGTGGGGGAACTGCGGGAGCGGTACGAGGTCGAGACAGACTATGGTGATGAAGTGCTCAAGGTCAAGCGGCTGCGCGTGGCCGAGGTGGTGCCGAAGCGGCGCATCAAGAACGGGGCCGAATTGGAGGAGGCGCTGGGGGTGCTGCGGGGCGCGGTCACGGAGGCGCTGACCGAGGCAGATGTGGTGGAGTTGGAATGAGCGCCGCGATGTGCTTTCGTCTTGCATCACATCATCGGCGTAGGCTGCAAATAGTTCGGTCGATCAGCGGGTTTGACCCGCTCAGAGCATCGGGGTATAATCCATTTGCGCGTTGGGCGATTGGGAAACGTGAAGAAGGAGAGAAGTATGGAAGAAATTGCACTGAGAACCCAATTCTCCACTGTGGTTAACTGGGATGAGGTCCGCAAGGTTCTGGGCAGCGCGTTGCGCAACGAGGCTGAGCTGGCCAGCGCGCGGCGTACCTACTTTGAACGCACTTGCCGTGCCTTTGAACAGCAGCACCAGATGTCTTCTGAAGAGTTTATGCGGCAGTTTGAATCCGGCGCGCTGGGCGACGATGCCGAGTATTTTGACTGGTATGCGGCCAAACGTGGCCTCGACCTGTGGGAGCGACGCTTTCGCATCTTGTCAGGGGTCCAGGTTTGGACGCACGCGATTACTACTTGAGCCTGCAAAACGGTATCCACGCTGCGCCGCACGTGCTCCGTTCAGACGTGCGGTTTGAGGAAATCGACGTCAACGAGTGTTACGTGCGCGGTGTCCTCACGCTGATAGGTGGCTTTGAGCTGCACATCGCAGAATACGTTGTCACCGACCCGATCCTGACGCGCCCCAGGTACCGGTATCACTTGCAGACTTCCGATGGCAGATTAATCAGTCGGTGGGATAACGCGCCGCACCACCCCACCGTTTCCACCTTCCCCGACCACCGTCACGATGATCGCGATGGGATTCATCCGGCCCCTTCAATGAATGTCCCTGATGTTCTGGACGCTGTATTGCAGTTCATCTGACCTTGTGACCACGATGAACCGCCAATCCAAATCCGCCATCAAATCACTCGTCCTCACCCTGCGCCACAAACTGGAGGACGACATCGGAATCCAACTCAAGCGTTACGGCTTCGCCGGCGAGCGCTGGCTCGACCTCGACCGGTTGCCCCACATCCAGCGGGACGACCAGGCGACGATTGACCACTTTCGGCTCAAGGCCGCCCTGGAGCAGCACCTGCGCCGCATCGGGGCCGACCCTGGAGAGGCCACACCTCAACAACGCGCCGAGGCGGTGGACTGGTTTGTGCGCGAGGTCGCCTTCACCCACCTCAACCGGCTGGTGGCCCTCAAGTGCCTGGAAGTGCGCGGCCTCATTCCGGAGATCATCACTACCCGCGACGCCTACGGCGGCCGCTCCCGCGCCCACTACGACTACCGCAACGGTCACCCCGACGAGGCCCGCCGCCCCGACGACGCGCTCCCCGCCGCCATCCGTCACGTCTGCCGCCACGTCTACGCCGAGTTCAAGTTCCTCTTCGACGTGGGCGACCCGGCCACAAACCACCCACCCCCAACCAACGCCATCCTCTGGCCCGACTCCCCCGTCCTCAAAGAGTGCATCACTCTCATCAACAACCTCGACCACACCGCTGGCCAAAGCCCTAATCTCCAATCTCCAATCTCCAATCTCCAGTCTCCCTCCACCCTCTGGGCCGAAGACGAAATCCTCGGCTGGATCTACCAATTCTACAACGCCGAGCAGAAAGAAGCCATCCGCAAGCGCGGCCGCCCCCGCCGCCCGGCCGAGGTCGCCGTCATCAACCAATTCTTCACCCCGCGCTGGATCGTCAAGTTCCTGGTGGACAACACCCTGGGCCGCCTGTGGCTGGAGATGCACCCGGATTCGGAGCGAGTGAGGGCGAAGTGTGATTATTTGGTGCCGGAACCGTTGGGGGCAGACGAGGCGGGGAGACAAGGAGACCAGGAGACAAGGGGACAAGGAGACCAGGAGACAAGGGGACAAGGAGACCAGGAGACAAGGGGACAAGGAGACCAGGAGACAAGGAGACGGGGAGAGGGAGCGTTTCGGCTAGACCCGGATTCGCCGATCAACGATCCCAAGGCACCGCCGCGTCGCGAGCCAAAGCGCCCTCAAGACATTCGCCTGATTGACCCCGCCTGTGGGACGATGCATTTTGGGCATTACGCCTTCGAGGTTTTCCAGGAGATCTACCGCGACTTCAACGAATTCTACGCCCAGGAGCAGGGGGGCAGCAGTTCGCAATCCATAATCCGAATTCCGCAATCCGAAATCCCATCCGCCATCCTGCGGTACAACCTCTACGGCGTGGACATTGACCTGCGGGCGGTGCAACTGGCCGGACTGAGCCTCTTCATCAAGGCCAATCTTGCCCTGAGCCAGGCCGAAGGGACCGCGAGCCCCAGGGCCCACATTTCTCACGTCAACCTGGTTGTGGCCGATGCGGTCCTTCCCGCCGACGGCGCTCGCCAGCGCTTCCTCGACCAGTATGGGGACGACAAAGTGGTGCAGGGCGCGGTGCGGCAGGTACTGGACGAGATGGCGAACGTGGCCGAGGTGGGCAGCCTCCTGCGGGTGGAGGAGCGGCTGCGGGAGATCTTGTCCAGAGCCGGCCACGCGGCGGTGCAGGATTGGGACGCCGAGCGGCAGCGGGGCTTGCCCGGCCTTGAGTCGCCCGTGCGCCAGTTCTCCCTGGCCGAGACCGCCGGCGCCGTGCCGGAGGAGTGGGGGGCGCACTACACGCTGGCCCGGTTGCTGGACGACCTGCGCGCCTTCGCCGCCGATGCGCTCCAGACCCACGACCTCAACGCTCAACTCTTCGCCGAGGAAGCAGAGAAGACCGTGCATCTACTGGATGTGTTTCTCAACGATTATGATGTGATGGTGATGAATCCGCCGTTTGGAAGCACGTTAGGCAACGCGAAGGCATACCTGAACCGGAGCTATAGAGCATTCTGCAGTAATTTACTCTGCGCTTTCGTTGAGAGGGGCCTAAGTGACTTTGTGCCCAAGGGCTTTCTGGGAGCAGTTCTCGACCGGACATTCCTGCTGAAGATGACCTATGAGAAGTTTCGGAGAAAAGTCTTGCTAGGGCAGGGTCGTGTAGTGGCGTTTACTGATCTTGGGTGGGATGTTCTCGATGACGCAAATGTGGAAGTTTCTACTATTGTGGTTGGTGCACAAGGCGATCAATCCGAAGCGGTCTTTTTCAGAGCTCCTGAGGAAATCAACTTGGAAGAAGCGGCTGTTCCCTTGAGTGAAATGCGGGCGTTTGTGGTCTCTATGTCCGACTTCGAATCGTATCCCAACGCATCTTTCGCATACTGGATTCCTAAGTCTGTTCGCAGAATGTTTCGCGAGTTTCTTTCATTGGACCCAAACGTGGGGACGGCCAAGGAGGGTATACACCCCAATGATGCAAAGCGTTTTCTTCGAGCTCACTGGGAGATTGAGTCGAAGAACGTGGGAAGGCGCAAGAGGTGGGTACCTGTGGCTAATGGAGGGGGTTACTCCCCTTTTTATCGTGATAACCAGTACCTTATTTTGTACGAGAATGAAGCTGAAGCAATCAAGACTCTGAGAGGAATGCGTAACGAGCACTTGCAGTTCAAGGAAGGAATCACTTGGGGCAAACGTACGGATTTGATCAGTCTTCAACACTTGCCAGAAGGTCATGCTTTCACACATGAAGGGCATTGCCTGTTTCCTAACGACTATAGCCTTCTGTGGCCGCTCTTGTCATTGCTCAACAGCAGCTTGATGCACTACACCGTCAACACTCTGTGTGGGCAACACAAGACATCTGGCTACGTCGGTCAATTGCCCTTCAGTCAACCAGGGTCACTGTTGCAAGAGAAACTTGGTTCCACAGCAAAGATCGCCCACAACATCAGAGCCTTCTGGGACACCGGCAACGAAACCTGCACCCGCTTCGACGCCCCCTGGCTCGTCCAGGCCCATCGGTCCACGCTGCTGGCAGGCACGACCGCCGACGGCCAACCGCTGACCGCCGAACTTGACCTACCCACTCCCCCACACCCCCACACCCCCACACTCTCATCCCTCCTGGACACAGTCCGCGCCACCGAAACCGCCGCCGACGCCCGCCTGCAAGGACTCCAGGCCCAGATTGACGAGGCCATCTACGACCTGTACGAAATCTCCCCCGAGGACCGCGCCCTCATTGAGCGGGAACTGGGCGACCGGCCGCCGGAACTGGTCTGGCCCCAACTGGAACGCAAGTCGGACGAGGAGAAACGGTGCGAGCACGTCCGCCGCCTCATCTCCTATTTCCTCCTCCAGGTCCTCAAGAAGAAGCGGGATGGCATCCTCCCCCTCACCCCCGGCACCGGCCAGCCCACCGCACTCGACGAGGTCCGCCGGGGGTTGGAGGCCGAGTTCGGCGAGCAGGCCGCCTTCTGGATGGAGCCGGAGATCAAAAAAATCCTGGGCCGCGATATCGAGGCCTGGCTGGACCGCGATTTCTTCAAGTGGCACGTCAGGCTCTATAAGCGCAGACCCGTCGTCTGGCACCTGGCCAGTCCGTCCAACACCTTTGCCTGCTTCCTCCACATCCACAAACTGGACCAGGACACGCTGCGCAAGGTGCAGACGCTCTACCTCTGGCCCCGCCGCCGCGCAGCCGAGGCGGAGTTGGCGTCGGCCAAGGCTGAGAACAACGCCCGCCGTATCGAGCAGGCCGAGACTATCCTGGACGACCTGGCCGAGTTCGAGAAGCGGTTGCTGGCTGTCATTCAGGCCCAGGTCGAGTGTGATATCCCCGACTGGGCGGAGGGGCCATTCCGGAACGGCGTCTACGACCCGGTGTTGGACGACGGGGTGAAGGTCAACCTCACGCCGCTGCAGGAGGCGGGGGTGTTGCGGTACAGGAAGGTAGTGTAACCCAATATATTGCCCGCATGAAGAATCTCGCCATCATTATTGAGGAAGTCAAGCTCACTACACCTCGCGAACTTGCCAAGTGCATAGGAGTGAGTGTTACTCAAGTGCAGATCGCTTTGGCAGCCCTGGGTAGGTTTATTCTGCCCGATCAACAGGTAGATGTGGAGACGGTTCTGACAGTCGTCAGGCAAATGGGGCTCGTTGTCAAGGAAGCCGCGGTTTACAGTCCGGTGCCGCCAGGCGTCGAATTGAAACCAAATTGGATCATCTTTCAAACCAATGTGAGAAAGCGTCATCTGCGCGAACTGTATCATTTTACGCCATTGGATAACCTCGCCGGAATCGTCGCCGCCGGCGGTGTCCTCTCCAGACGACAGATGGACGAACGTGGCGTAAGATATTTGCGCAACAGTTGGGGCAATCCAGAAAAAGAGCGAATCCTCGGCGCTGACTATATCTGCCTGAGCATCACAAACCAATGGAAGATGTTGAGCAGCGTGATGATAAAGCTGCCGGATCCACCGACTGTGCTCGTCGTGGCGCCTCGCGTGATCTGGTATGAGGGGACGTGTTTCTCGCCCAAGAACAGCGCAAGCCGCGATATCATCGCCTCGGAATTGCCAACCTGGGCCGACTTGGCCCACTTCGATGCTCTGTTTCCAGCGCCCGATGAGAGAAAACCAGTCGATGTTCAAGCCGAGGTACTGGTGCGCGACTGCATTCCTCTCGATGATGTCAAGATAATAGCGTTCTACAGTCAAGATGCTTTTGAGCGAGCCTGGGAACTGTGCGGGCTGGAACGGACAGATCCGTTGATCAGAAAGGTGTGTATCAAGAAAGGCTACTACCCAAGCCTGGAACGCCTGCGCGGCGACAGTCTATAAAGATTAGATGCAGCATATGTCTCTTCAACACCAAACCCAAGGATCATTGATTGCCAGTGCAATAGGCGACGCACTAGGCTGGATCACCGAGTTCGAGAAATCACCAGCCGATACTGAGCGCAGGTACGGTATGACCCAAATAACTGACTTTGTGGCGTGGTCGAAGCGAGTCGGAGGCCGCTTCCACGGTTACACTGATGAGATTCTCCCTGGTGAATACTCAGACGATACGCAGTTGGCGCTTTGCACTGCTCGCTGCACCACCGATCAGGGACACTTTGATGCTGTCCGTTTCGCAGAACTCGAGTTTCCCTCCTGGCTGGACTACGCTCGCGGTGCAGGCAGGACGGTGAAGAAGGCAGCTCAAGCCATCCAGCGCAAGAAAGCGACTTGGAGCAGTAACTTCTTTCAGCAGACGGTCCGGGGGCACAGGGTTGATTGCCGCGACAGTGGTGCAAACGGCGCGGCTATGCGGGTCGCTCCGATTGCGTTAGTCAATCCTGGTTGGAACACGCAGGCCGAGAAGGACATCTGGGCCAACGCCATCATCAGCCACGGTCATCCGCGAGCGATTTGGGGTGCGCTTCTGTATGGCTATGCCCTGAGCGCTCTGCTGACCGTCAGTAATTCGCTTGAGCCTCTGACGTTCGTTGAGAAGCTGGCTTCATTCGTCAAGTCGCTCAGCATACCAAATGACGAACCCATTCGAGTATGGCAGAACATCTGGAATGAGGAGCGCGGCCCACGCAAGACCTTCTGCGAAGTGTTTGAGGACACCCGCGAGGAAGCGATCGAACGCCTGAGGAGAGTGTACAAGGCGGTGCGCGATCATTCTCCGATCATCAGCGCCCTGACGGACCTGGGATGCTTCTCTCGTGCCACGAAGGGCTCCGGCCTGGGCACAGTTGCCGCCGGAATATACCTCTTTGCCATCGCGCCTAACGAGGTCGAGCAGGCAATCGTCAACGCTGTCAATGCGATTGGATCCGATACCGACTCGATCGCGGCCTTTGCTGGCGGTCTTGCCGGATGTCTGAACGGGGTAGAAGCTATTCCCACGCGATGGAGAAAGGGGATACAAGACGGTTCCTACTTGATGCACATAGGAGAGCGCCTGGCTGCTATTGCCGATCGCCGTCCTATTATCCCGCTCAACCCTGACGAGCACCGGGAGGCAGAAATCGCCAAAGGCCCTAATCCTCAGTTTCAAGCGAACGAGCGTGTGTATCATGGGGCGCTGGGTTATGGACGTGTCCAGACAGTCGATCGTCAAATGACGCCACGCGACAAGGAGGTAGTCCTTGTTCGAGTTATCTTTGATCGTGGTCAGAGTGCCAAGTTTGCTATCCGAGACCTGGACAAGAGCCCTCTTTGGATTCCAGCCCAAGATCGACTGCTCTGAGAAATGGTTGTGCACAGAATATAGGGGGAGATGAAACCTATGCTCATTCAAGCCCTGACCGAGGAGTTTCAGCGCTGGTTTGCCCAGGCCGACCACCACGACATCGTCCTATGGTTCGACCCCGACGGAGAGTACAGCGCCCTGCTGGATCACCTGACTGACCTGGACCTCTGGCGCTACGAGGGCAGCCTGCTCCCGATCCGCTACCGGCTGATCCACCGCGCCCTTGGCGAGCGAACTGTCGTCTACCTCCCCCTACGCTTTGAAGACGAGAACGCTGAGACGCTACGTCCCTTCTTCGCCACAAGCCTGGTCTTCCGCAAAAGGCTCTACAAGTTCCTGCGCCGCCAGGGCCTGGATTTCCCTGATGACCCGCAGGTGGCCCACGAACTGCGGACCCTCCTGCCGCGGCTGGCCGCCCGCTCGGTGGGCAAGGGGCGCGCCTTCTGGGAGTACAACCTGGCCAACCTGGAGCGCGCTCGGGAGACGCTGCTGGGCAACTTTGACGACATTCTGCTTCGCTTCCTGGCCCAGCCGGAGGCCACGCTGGCTGAGCTGAGACGCGAGAAACTCGACGGTCTCTTCTTCGCCCAACTGGAGAGCGCCTATGGCCTGTCGGCGACGTCGGAGGACGACCCCGAGGAGACCGCCCGCCGCCTGGCCGCCCAGCTGATCCTCACCTGCGCCTACGCCCAGGCGGAGACGAACCTCCGCGAGCACGGATTGGAGCCACCGGACTTTCCCTACACCGAGCGGCTGGCCGAGCCAATGTATCGTGAACGCTGCTGGGCCTTTGTCACCCGCTGGCAGGGCAGCACCACCTATGGGGCAGTCTACGCACGCCTGGCGGATGAGCTTCAAGCTCGCTACGACATGACCCGCTGGGCCGTGGGTCTGCCCAAAGACCTCGGGTTGACGCTCCGGGCAACCTTTGCCAACGTGCAGGATGCCCTCTGGGATCACATCCAGGATGCCCTGGCGACACTGGAAAGTGAGGACGAGTGGCGAGGCTGGCTGCAGGCCCACGATGGCCCTATTGACGCGCGGGCGGATGACTTCTGGGTACGGCAGGGGCGCGACCCCGGCTGGGGACTGCTCTCCCTGGGAAGTTCCCCCAAAAAGCTGTACCACTTGAGGCTGTGTTTATTGTGATTCTC
>CAYLPU010000139.1:0-10865 GCA_964385635.1 uncultured Anaerolineales bacterium | reverse complement strand
GGAGGTCAACTTCACACAGTACCTACTGGTGCAACTTTTGGGGTAAATATCCGACGTTCGTTCAGGAAGTAGACACCATGACGTTACGCTCTCGCCGGATGACAATCCGGCGGTGGGGAGCGGCGGATTGTCATCCCCCGCGAGCAGATGGGCTATTTTCGGAGTAGAAAGTAGAATGCTTAGAGACTGGCGCAGTGTTCTGAAAGCCGACCCGCACCCCTGGCTATTGGAACGGGAGAATCCATCGGCCCGCTATCTGACGCTGCGCCATCTGCTCGATAGTGGCGAGCAGGACTCCCAGGTCGCGGAGGCGCGGGCGGCAATCTCGTCCTGGCCACCGGTGCGCGCAATCCTGGCCCTGATGGACCCGGTGGATTTCTGGGGACGGGCCGATAGACCGTTCTACGGCGGCGCGGTGGGCACTCACGCCACGCTTAATCTCCTCGCCGAGTTAGGTCTGCCCACCACCCCAGAACTTGAGGCCGCCTGTGAGAATCTCTTCGAGCACGGTCAGCACGAGAGTGGTGGCTTCACCTACGACGGCACCCCAGGCCGCATCCTGCTCTGCTACACCGGCAACGGTATCCGCACACTCCTCCGCTTCGGCTACCGGGACGACCCACGCCTGGAGCGGGCGTTCGAGTACCTGGTCGCGCGCAGCACCACACCAGGCGGCCTGACCTGCCCCTACGCTGATAGCGGGGAATGTCAGTGGGGCATCACCAAGGCGCTGGCCGCCTTCGCCGAACTACCCGCCGCCGACCGCACTCCCGACCGGATGCGCGCCGTCGAGGCCCTGGCCGATAGTGTGCTCGATTACGAGTTCGACTTCGAAGGGCGGGACGCGCGCTGGCTGAACTTCGGCTTCCCCCTCGATTACCAATCTGATCTGACTGAACTGTGTGACGTTCTGGCACGTCTCGACTACGGCCCCGACCCACGTTTGGAGCGACGGCTCGACATGGTGATAGCAGCGCAGGCGGCCGATGGACGCTGGATCAAGCGGTATGGCACCCGTGCACTACAAATCGAAGAGCGGGGACAGCCCAGTAAGTGGATCACCATCCGTGTGCTGCGAGCGCTCAGGCAGACACAACGGGGCATCGTGCGGGCCGAGCGCGCCAGATTGCACGGCAAGGAGATCTGGTTCAGCGAGATAGGCTGATCGTTACTACTACTCAGGCATAACCAGGAACACAGAGCGGCGCAGAGGATGCGCAGAGTTTCACGGAGAGAGAAAGATGGGTCAACTAATCCACGTAGAGCCAAAAAGATCAAGTTGGCCAGACTGCGCTGGATGGCACGTGAGCCTCACACATCCAGGTTACGCACTTCTTTGGCGTGAGACAGGATAAAGCGACGGCGGGGAGGGACACTGGCCCCCATCAACATGTCGAACGTGCGATCGGCTGCCGTTGCATCCTCGATGGTGACCTGCAAAAGGATGCGCTTATCCGGGTTCATCGTCGTCTCCCAAAGTTGATCCGGATTCATCTCGCCCAACCCCTTGTACCGTTGGAGGGTGACCTTCCCGCCCTTCAGTTCCTCAACACTCGCGTCCTTTTCCGCCTCAGTGTAGACGTAGCGCACTTTCTTGCCGGCGGCGATGCGGTACAACGGCGGCTGAGCGATGAAGAGGTGGCCCTCCTCGACGAGCGGCTGCATGTAGCGGAAGAAGAAGGTCAGCAGCAGCGTGCGGATGTGGGCCCCGTCTACATCGGCATCCATGAGGAGAATTATCCGGCTATAGCGCAGGTTGTCCAGGTCAAACTGGTCGCCGATGCTACAGCCCAGCGCAGAAATGAGCGTCCGCACCTCCCTGTTGTTCAGGATCTTGTTCAACCGCGCCCGCTCGGTGTTGAGGATCTTGCCCCGCAGTGGGAGGATGGCCTGAAAGTGACGATCGCGACCCTGTTTGGCGCTGCCGCCAGCGCTATCTCCCTCCACGATGAACAACTCCGTCTTGTTGGGATCGCGCTCGGAGCAGTCGGCCAGTTTGCCAGGCAAGGTCAGGCTCTCCAGTGCACTCTTACGAATCACCAAATCGCGCGCCTTGCGTGCGGCTGCCCTTGCGCGGGAGGAGGTGAGGCACTTATTCACGACGCGCCGCGCCGCCCGCGAATCTCGCTCCAGAAACTCCCCCAACACTGTCGTCACCACCGACTCCACCATCGCCTTGACCTCAGCGTTCATCAGTTTCACCTTGGTCTGACTCTCGAACTGGGGGTCAGGATGCTTGATACTGACAATGGCGGTCAGCCCCTCGCGCACGTCATCGCCGGAGAAGTTGGGGTCCTTCTCCTTCAACAGCCCCGCCTTGCGGGCGTAGTCGTTAATCGTGCGGGTCAGTCCGGAGCGCAACCCGGTCAGATGTGCACCGCCATCAACAGTGTGGATGGTGTTGGCGAAGGAGTAGACCGACTCGGCGTAGGCGCCGGTATACTGGAGCGCCACTTCGATGCCCACGCCGTTCACCTGCCGCTCGGCGTACAGCACGTCGTGGAGCACCTCCCGGTTGCGGCTAAGATAACGCACGAACGACTCGATGCCTCCCTCGAAGTAGAACGTCATCTGGCGGGGAAAGGGCTGCGCCCGCTCATCCACGAGCCGAATAGTGACGCCACGGGTGACAAAGGCCATCTCCCGCATACGCTGGACCAGCGTTTCGAAACGAAAGTCCACGTCCTTGAAGATCGTGGGGTCGAAGCGGAACGTGACCTGGGTACCATGTCCCTGAGCCTTACCAATTTTCTCCACCGGCGTCACTGGCACACCCCGCTCATATCGCTGGCGGTGACGGTGCCCATCGCGGGGGTCGTCCACCACGATCTCCAGCCACTCAGAGAGAGCGTTGGTCGCCGATACACCTACGCCGTGCAGTCCGCCGGAAACCTTGTAGCCGCCGCCGCCGAACTTGGCCCCGGCGTGAAGAGTGGTCATCACCAACTCCAGGGTCGAGATTCCCTTCTCAGGATGTGGCGCGGTGGGAATGCCTCGCCCGTCGTCCGTCACCGTCACGCTGGAGTCGGGGTGAATGATGATCTCAATCCTGTCACAAACACCGGCCAATGCCTCGTCAACCGCGTTGTCCACCACCTCATATACCAGATGGTGGAGTGCCCTAACATCAGTACCGCCGACGTACATTCCGGGCCGGCGACGAACTGCCTCCAGCCCTTCCAGCACTTGAACATCTGCCGCATCGTAGCGCTCAACCTGACTAGCCACCTGTTCTTTCTTCCTTGCCATTTCTACTCCACTCACAGCCATTAGCTGCCAGCCGCTAACTGCTCAATCTTGACCATCCGCTCCTGGTAAAACACGAAGGTAGCCGCTGTCAGCCCTGTGGCGATACAACCGTTGCCCAGGATGCCAATCAACAGCGACCAGGAGTCGCCAGACGGGAGAGACCAGACGAATCCCAATCCTTTATAGATCACCACCACGAGCACGACCAGCCCTATCACAGAGGGGAATTGGGTGTGAATCAGCAAGATGCTCTCCCAGACAGCACGCAGCAGCCCACGCCTGCCGATCAATACACCATGGACAACAAACAGAAAATGTAACATGATGTAACTGCCCAGCCCCATGCCAAACGCCCAGACCAAGAGACCCAACAGCGGTGCAATCGCCACGGCTGTCCCAGCCAACAGCATCCAAAGCGAGACAAGCACTGTCCCGCCTATCAGCACAGCAATGGCAAACAGGAAGACGCGGATGAATCTTCCCACCCCGCTGCTCATTTCGACAGCCTGCTCTGTCCCTTCGGCTTTGCTCAGGGCAGGCCCTTCGGCTTTGCTCAGGGCAGGCTCTTCGGCTTTGCTCAGGGCAGGCTCTTCGGCTTTGCTCAGGGCAGGCCCTTCGGCTTTGCTCAGGGCAGGCCCTTCGGCCTTAGCCAGGGCAGGCCCTTGTTCGTCAGAGAAGCGCATCGCACGGACCCGATGTGCCAGGCTGTTGAGGTACAAAAACCCCAACACCAGGCCGATGGGAATCAGCACCGCCTCCCAGGCTATCAGCGTCAATACGTTCGTGACCACGAGCAGGTGGGGCTCGCCTAGCGGCGACACCGTTCCCAACGCGTGCCAGGCCAGCAGGCTGGACACATTGAGCAGCGGCAGCGCGCTGAGGAACGAAAACAGATTGAACTGCTCACCGAACTGTTCCAGCAGTTGCGCCGCCTGGGCAATCTGACGCATCGTTGCGGGGTCGGGGGCAGGCTGAACCATCAGAATGGCCGCGAACTGTTGCAACAGGGTGGCTACCGACAGCCGTGGCCCCAGCCACAGAAACAGATCAAGCAGCACTGGCAGTGTCACCAGCCATAGATGCCGCCCCACCACTTCGAACCCGGCCGCCAGACAGCCAATCACCCCCAGAGTGCCAACAGTTCCCTCTTTCGTCGTTGCTTTCATAGTGACACTATTTTACCACAGGTTAGGAGACCAGGAAACCTGGACGCCACCCACCGGGATAAGGGGAATCTAACGCGCAGTCTTCAGGACCCTTCCTATCAATTGGCTACCAAGAATGGCCAGCCCATCGGTAGGCATGTAGTGCGCGGCGGTGTCCTCAAAGAGCACCCGCGCCTGTGAGGGGAACTCCTCGTCTCCCTCCCAATACACGAGACCCAAGTGCACTCGCGGCAGCACGGCGAAGACGTAGCCAGCGTCTCCTATCGCCAGCGGCTCACCACCCAACGATTCGGCGGCACGGCGGAAGACCTCAATGCCACCCTGTAGTTCGCGCACCAGCCGGCCGCCAGCGTAGCCCTGAAACGCCTGGGCATAGAACAGCCCGTCGGGAAGTTCGCGGAAGCCGATCCAACGGCCCGAGGGCGTCGTTCCGTCGGCGGTAGCCAGGTAGGTGAGGATGAGGCTCTCGGTGAAGGAAGAGGGGCTCTCGCCAGTATCGGCGCGCCGGACGATGAACCCGTCGGCGGAGATGACATATTCCCGCCATAAGAAGGTCAGGCGGAAGTTGCCGTCCGCGTCTTGCTCGCAGCCGCTGCGCAGCACCAGTTTGCCCGGCTTGACATGGTGCAAAGTCGCTCGCACCCCCTCGACCACCGGGGCCAGCCGGTCGAACCACTGCTGAAGTTGTGGAGAAGATTTACCCTGCTGCAGCATGTTCCCTCATTGCTCCGATCAACCCCAGGAACTCCTCCCACTCCTCGCGGAAGAAGTGCACGGTGACAGTGCCCAACTCCAGGTGATAGGTCGTCTCACCGTCGGGCTCCTCAGCCTGCCACAGGCTGAAGTTCTCGCTTTCGGACAGAATTTCGATGCCGGGTTCTTCCATAAGTTGCCTCCAAACGTGAAACGTGAAGCGCGAAACGTGATCAGGTCAACAGCCGCAACAGCGTGGTTGGGCGCAAGGCCAGGCGGGGCGATCTATGGCCGATGATGACGTAACCGATGAGCAGCGCCAGTTCATCATCCTGTCGCAGCCGGCGGAAGATGCGGTTAGGCAAGATTGGAGCGCTCAGCGCCAGCCGCAAGATGCGCGCCGCCCGCTGGTCGGCTCCATAGCGAGCACCCAGAGCCTGGCTGTAAGGAGCCAGCGCCTGTGCCGAAAAGTCTCCCGCCTCCAGCGCGACTAGCGTACGGGCGGCTGCCAGTTCGCCGCTCTCCATCGCCGGCGCGATGCCCTCCCCCGAAAGAGGATTCACCAGCCCAGCCGCGTCGCCGGCCACCAACACCCGCTCGGCGTGAGTGCGCGTGGAGTCCAGCCGCGTGCGCAGCGGATGGCCCCGCACTGGACCAACCGGTTCAGCCCGCGCCAGCCGTCCCTCTGCGACCAGGTGGCTGGCCACGAAACGGGCCAGCACCTCTCTCAAGTTGATGTCGCCCCGTCTCGCCCGCCGGGTGTAGGTGGCCGTGCCGACATTGACCCGCCCGTCCCCCAGCGGGAACAACCAGGTGTAGTGCGGCACGACGGGCTGCTCGAAATGGATCTCCATTCGCTCTTCCGGTCCCACGTCACCAACGAAATACTGTCGCGCTGCCACCAGTTCCGCCAGGCCGCTCGCCAGACCGAGTTGGCGTGTGATAGGTGCCCGGCTGCCGTCGGACAGGATGACCAATTGAGCAGCCACCTCCAACCCATCGGCAATGACACGGGTACGACCATCAATCCGATCCACGCCCCGCACCCGCGTCCCTTCCACCAGGCGTGCCCCCGCCTCCACCGCCGCCTGGGCCAACCGGGCGTCGAGCAGCCGCCGGGGGATAGTCCGGCCGTAGCAATACCCATCGCCTGTCTTCGGGCGCACATCGAGCACATGACCATCAGGCGAAGTGAACCGCAGTATCTCCGGTGCGGGAAACCGGGAAGCCCACCCAGCCAGACCAGTGCGGGCCAGGACAGCCAGACTCCTGGCACTCACCCCATCGCCGCAGGGCTTATCGCGGGGAAAAGTGTCCCGCTCCAGAAGCACGACCCGGACGCCAGCGGCGGCCAGCCGCCGAGCCGCCACTGACCCGGCCGGGCCAGCACCTACGATAGCAACGTCTGTTTGCACTTCTTTGCCTCAGCACAGTATCTGGACCATCCCCTATCTAAAACAAAGGGCTCTACGCGGATTCGCGGGGTGCTCCAAGCGGGTGTGTCACCCGCATCCCACATCTGGGGTAATGCAGTGCCTTAGCCCCACCGACGGGAGTGGCACACCCCCTTTGAGCGAGTCTGCCCCACGAATCCGTATTGCCCCAAACAAAGTTCCATCTGCTCAATACCAACCTCCTCCCCTAAGGCTTCGACGGCAAGCCTATTCGTCGCCCGCGCCGGTTGAATCCTCACCTTCAACATTCCCTGCTACCTTCTCTCGCAGCCGGCACCAGGCCGCCCTGCGTGCTCGCTTGATCAATCCCGGTTTGGGCAACGCTGCTTCCTCCTCCGGCTCGGCGAAGGGGTCGCGATCATAGAGGCGACAAAAGACGTAACGCCCCACCACACGCAACGTCGCGAGCACTGGAGCAGCGAGCAGCATCCCCAGGATGCCAGCCAGGCTGCCACCGACGATGACGCCGAGCAACACTACCAGCGGATGCAGATTGAGGCTGCTACCCAAAACACGGGGCAGGATCAGGTTTCCCTCGACCTGTTGGATCACGAGGTATAATCCGGTGACCAGCACCGCGAACCAGAAGTTGCTCAGTGGCAGAAAAGTGGGACCCTCGAACAGGGCCACCAGTACCGCTGGTATCAGCGCCAGGATCGGGCCGAGGTTGGGTATGAACTCCATCACCCCCGCGATCAGCCCCATCACCACCGCGTAGGGAAGCCCGACGACCATACAGACCACAGTCGTGATGGTTGCCATCACCAGGCCCATCACCAACTGGCCGCGCAGAAACGCGTTCCACGCATCCGCAATCTGCTGGCGCAACCGTATGAAGTCGTCGCGATAGCCGGGGGGAGCCAGATTGTCCAGTTGCTCGATGATGCGGTCGGTGTCCTTGACCAGGTAAAAGGCAGTTATCAGAATGACAACCAACCAGAAGACCCCCGAAGCGATATCGAACACGACGTCGAGGGTGCCCTCCGCGACCGAGGCCACGAAGGAAGTCAACATTGCACTCAGTTCCTGGTACACGTCGCTCAAGTCCAGGGCGTAGCCTCCGATCTCCACAGGCTGCTCGAAGAAGGCGCCGAGGTCGGTGATGATGCGGATAGTGTCAAATTGTGTTTCGCGCACGGCCCGTACAATATTCTGGACGGCGCTTACCGGCGCGGCCACCGCTCCCAGCATCCCCACAATCAGGGCCAGGAAGACGAGGGTCGTGGCCGGACCACGTGAGAGATGGAGACGGTCGGCAAGGAAGCCAACGATAGGACTGAGGATGAAAGCCAGCAGGAACGCGATCGCCAGCGGTGCAATGACGTCGCGAAAGCGGTAGATCACAAGCGCCAGCAGCACCAGAATAACCAGGGTGATAGTGCGCTTAGTGGAAGTGCTCCAACGGCAAACTGGCTCAGTCATCGGGTGTACCTCCCATCTTCCATACACATCGGCATGCTCTGGCAGACCAGGTAGAGGCGCGGTAACCGCGTCCCTACGCTTGCACCTGGACCATCCACGGGGCCAGCGCCCACACGCGCTCGCGGGCCAGGCCCTGCAATGCGTCAAGCAGCGCGCTAAGAGCCACATCCCCGGCCCTTCCCCCTGCGAGGGGAAAAGGAGGCGGAAGCAGTTCGTGACGGGGCGGACGCACCTGCACAACCGTGTACTCCCGCTCCGGCTCGAGGCCAGCCAGCTCTTTGGCTACCGCCAGTGCCGTCTCGAAGTCGCCCAATTTGTCCACCAGCCCGATCTCGAGCGCCTGAGCGCCGGTCCACACCCGCCCACGGGCGATCTCCTCCACCTGTTCCTCTGTCATCCCGCGCCCTTCGGCCACGCGCGCCTTGAAACGAGCATAAGCCTCGCCCAGGTCACGGCGCACCTGGGCCCGCTCCTCCTCGCTGAAGGGGATCATCTCGGAGTAAAGGCCGGCCCTCTTGCCCCGCTGCACTGATTCGCGACCAAGTCCCAGTTTTCCGTACAGACCCGCGAGGACGAACTTGCCGCCCCAGATACCGATGGAACCGGTCAGCGTGGTCGGGCGGGCGACGATGCGGTCGGCCAGCGCTGAGACGTAGTAACCACCTGAGGTGGCCTGCTCCCCCATCAGCACGACCACCGGTTTGCGCTTCCGCAGACGGCGTACCTCGCGGCAGACCAGGTCGGAGGCAATCGCTGAGCCGCCGGGTGTTTCGACGTGGAAGATGACCGCTGCGATGTGCCTGTCGGCCTCGGCGCGGCACAATGCCTGCACGATCGTCTCCGCCCCGGCCTGTGCCTCAACGAGGGGAAGCGGCACCGGCACAGGCACCGGGACGCGGCGGCTGCGGCCCATCACAATGGTCCCTTCCAGCGACACGACGCCGATGCGCTGGCGCGTGGTCCACTTGATCGGCTTGCGAAGCCAACGGGCCGCCTCCCGCCAGGTGAGCAGCGTGGCGGCGGTCTCGTCGTTCCCCGCCTCCTCATGCGCAGCCGAAGGGCCTGCCCTGAGCGCAGCCGAAGGGAAACGCGCCGCCAACTCGTCCTCGTACAACACCACGTCGGCCAGCCCTGCCTCGACCGCCTCGGCAGGGTTCAGCGGCATGGCGTCAATCAGCGCGCGCACCCGCGCCGGATCAAGCCCGCGCCCCTCGGCAATGGCAGCGACAATCTCGTCGAAGAGAGAATCGAGGATGGCAGCGAGCATCTCCCGATGCGGTTCGCTCATCGTCGAACGGCGGAAGGTGTCGGGCGAAACCTTGTACTCGGCGATCGCCTCAAGGTCGGCCTCCACCCCCGCCAGCGCCAGCGTGTCCCTGAGAAACATCGGTTCAGCCCGCAGCCCCAGCGCGAAGAGACGGCCAGATTGGGGAAAAATGACCTCGTCGCAAGCCGAGGCCAGGTAGTAACCCCCGATGCTGGCAGTGGGAATCCAGGCGACAAGTCGTTTGCCTTTGGCACGCAGGCGGAGCAACATACGGCGTAGGCTGTAGAGAGTGGGCAATCCGGCCTGAAGCGCGTCGAAGCGCAGCACCACGCCCTGGACGCGCTGGTCGTCGTCGATCATCTCCATCATCGCTCGTACGTCTTCCAGGCTGGTCTCAGAGGGAAAGAGCGGCAAGCGGCTGAAAGGGAAAGGCAGCGGTTCACGCCGGACCGTCCGTTCCGGGTAGGAACCGCGGATGGGCAGGACGACACAATCGAGCCTCCTGCGGCGCAGGGAGCGCAGGAGGTTGAGGGCTACCAATGTGGTGTTGCGCAGAAGATCACGTGGCGTCATCGCGTCGCTCCTCACCCGTCAGCAATTCCAACAATCCATCAGGATACAACGGAAGGCCGTCTGTCTGAAACTTGCGCAACTCCATCCAGCATGCTGTCAAGGTTTCGCTCTCCTCATGCACCTCGAAGGTTTCTCGTTCGTAAAAGGATGGGTCGGCCAGGGTCGCCCCGTAGAGCAGGACGATCTCGTGGCCGCGTTGGCCGTTACAAGTGAAGATGTTCTCCAGGGTAGCCAGGTAACGCACGCCGACGAGTTCAACGTCCAGTTCCTCGCGGAACTCGCGCCGGAGCGCCTCCTGGCTGCGTTCCCCGAACTTGATGCCGCCGCCCAGTGGCCGGTAGAAGGTCTCGCCCTTGACGTGGTCGTAAGCCTCGAAAACCAGAAGCGCGTCACCGCGCCAGACGATGCCCAGCGCCAACGGTCGGATATATCCTGTTCTCACCTTTTCCATCGGTCATGCGCTCCCCTTCTCACACCAGCCGCAGCCCCGGCACGACGTCCAGGTCCCAACCGGCCCGCCCGCCGACGATGAAGTGTTGGTACGCGCAGGCACCCACCATAGCAGCGTTGTCGGTGCAGAGGATCGGCGGCGAATAGTGGACCGGCACACCGGACCGCTCGGCGGTCATAGCCCGCAGCGCCTGGTTGGCCGAGACGCCCCCACACGGCAACACTGCCGTCACGTCGAACTCCGCCGCCGCCCGCGCTGCCTTGGCCGATAGTACATCCACCACCGCCGCCTGGAAACTGGCCGCCAGGTCGGCCAGTAGGCGACCCCGGGGTGGGTCGCTGTACTTCTGCACCACGCGCAGCACGGCGGTCTTAAGCCCGCTGAAACTGAAGTCGTAACTATTATCCAGCCAGGCACGAGGGAAGCGGAAAGCGGTCGGGTTGCCATCCCGGGCTACCTCCTGGATCGCTGGCCCGCCCGGATAAGGGAGCCCCAGCAGTCGCCCCACTTTGTCGAAGGCCTCACCTGCCGCGTCATCGAGCGTGCCGCCCAGGTACTCGTATTGACCGTGGTCGCGCATCAGGATCAGT
>CAYLPU010000138.1:0-10900 GCA_964385635.1 uncultured Anaerolineales bacterium | reverse complement strand
TACTCAGATTACCCAGCGATTCGTGAGGCGACCGGCGGCGTGGGAGTGCCAGTGCCGGTTGGTGATGTTGACGCCCTTGCGCACGCGCTGACGGCGTTGCTGAAGGATAGGGATCGCCGTGATGCTCTGGGGCGTGCTGGTCGTGCCTATGCTGAGAGCCACTACGAATGGGTGGGTGTGTACCAGCAGTATCGGCGGATTCTAGGTGAGCTTGTATCAGGTAGGTGAAGGACTGATCTATGCAACGAGTTGCGTTTTCGGGGAGTGAAGTTCGCCTGGTCACAGATTGCCGGACACGAGCCGGGGTGGTATCTGCGGTTCGCCAACTGTTGGAGGGAGTTGTCTTGCCTCCTCATCCCGATATCCTTATTCTGCTCAAACCCAACCTCAACAACGACCTCTCCGCCCTCACCGGCAACTCCACCGACCTGCGGTTGCTGGCCGCTGTCATCGAGGTGCTTCAGCAGCGTGGCTACACCAACATCCTCGTCGGCGATGGCCCCAACGCCGGCATCTACCGCAAGGGGGTTGATGTCTTCGAACGGCTGGGCGTGCGGGCGCTGTGCGCCCACTACGGTGTGGAATGTGTGGACTTCAACCATGCCCCGGCTATCGAGGTGCGCCTGGCCACCGGCCCGGTCCGCGCCGCCTGCCTCTGCCTGGAGGCCGGCTTCTTTCTCAACCTGCCCAAACTCAAGACCCACGCCGAAGCGAGGATGAGCCTGGCGCTCAAGTCTCTCATCGGCTGTGTCGTTGGCACCGATAAGCGACTGGTGCATGCCGATCTGCCGGCCAACATCGTTGCCCTCAACGAGGTCATTCATCCCCATCTCATCATTGCCGACGCGCTGATCGCGATGGAGGGCAACGGCCCCGGCGACGGCACTCCGCGCCGCGTAGATACACTCCTGGCGGCGACCAATCCCTTTGTACTCGACATGGTCGCCGCCCGGCTGTTCGGTCTGAGCCCCAGCGCCATCCCCTACCTGCGCGTCGCTGCCCGTCGGGGCCACTTTGCCGAGGCCGATTTCGACGCAGTGGCGCGGATGGAGCCTCTGTTGCGGCTCGACCCCGCTCCCCCGCGCAGCGCGCTCGTACGCTTGCTCGACAGTCGCATCCTGGCCCTCCTGCGTAACGCCACCCGTGCCGTCCACGGGCAGGAGTGGGCCCGGCGGCTGCTCTACCGCCTGCGCATCCTGCAGGACGTCTACGAGGCGCAGGATGCCTGCATTGAGCGGCTCTGGCTGGACACGGGCCTCTGTACCCGCTGTGGCCTTTGCCTGGACTACTGCCCGCTTGCGTTGCCCATCCTCGACCCCGGCTTCGCCTTTGGCTCCAGTGCGTGCGTGCGCTGCCTCTACTGCGTTCACGTCTGCCCGGAGGCGGCGATACGGGTGGAGGGTGAACTGGGGTACTTGCAGCGCCACTTCGCCCGGTACGGAGACGCAGTGCGCCAGGCGTCGAGGGGAACCCACAGATGAAGGATTGGAGTACCATGGAGCGACTGAACGTTCGCTTCCTCGTCCAACAGGCCGTCGCTTTCCTTATGCTCGGTTACCTTGTCCTGATCGGAGGCTCCGAAAGTGGCATCTTGTTCTATGGCTTTCGTCGGCTGAGTCTGATCATCCTTGCGCTGATCGTGATTGCGTGGTTGGTCTCCTGGATTACACGCGGATTCCCGTTTCCCCGCACTCGGCTGGACCTGGCCTGGCTGCTGTTTGTGCTGGCTCAGTTGCTGGCAACGGCGCTCTCGACTGATCCGCGCCGTGGCGTGACCTGGCTGACCCTGGTAACCCTCTGCTGGCTGGCTTTCTACGTGGCTGTAGACCTGCTGCGGCGCTACAGGTTGGAAGACCTGTTGGTCAGCACGCTACTGTTGCTGGGCGTGCTGATTGGGGCTCTCGGCGTGGTTCAACTGTTGAACTGGTACCGCAGTTGGTGGGAGATTGGCGGTTGGGAGCATATCCTGCCGCCTGCAACTGTGCGCATTCAGGCGATCGTGCCGCACCCCAACTTCCTGGCTGCGTACCTGAACGTGCTGCTTCCTTTCGGCGTGGCCGTGTGGATCAAGACTAAGAACCTCCTGGCACGGGCCGCGCTGGCGGTCTGGGTGGCGGTGATGCTGGTCCTGCTCCTGGCCACATCGTCGCGGGGCAGTTGGATAGGAGCGGCTGCTGCAATGGCCACGCTGTCGCTCTTGTTCGCGCTGGACAGGTGGGCGTGGGTGGCTGCCCAGTGGCGACGCTTGCGGCGCCGGCCGGCGTATATGGGGCTGTTGGGGCTGCTGCTGGCTGGAGCGCTGGTCGCAGGCGTGCTCCTCGTAGTCCGCCAGGCGCAGCATCCCGGGCATGGCCCACTGTTCAGTTCGCGGCAGGGCATCTGGAGCCCAGTTTGGATGACGTTTGCGCGATCCCCCCTGTGGGGCAGCGGCCCGGCGACCTACGCCACTCAGGCGATGCAATTGTATTCGATTCCCCCATACCCGTTGTATACGCACGCGCATAGTCTTCCACTGAACACGCTGTTGGAGTCGGGCTTGCTGGGCACCCTGGCCCTGGGAGTGTTCGTGCTTGTGGCCGTGCGCAGCACACTGCTGCAATGGCGCTCCTGCGTTGTTGGCGGGCGTTCCTGGTTGATCGCGGCGATCGCAGCGTTGGTCGCTACACTGGTCCACAGTCTGTTCGATACACCACAGGCAATTCCTGGTTTTTCACTGCTGATTGTACTGATGTTGGCCCTGGTCGAGGGTTCGTCACCGCCTGGTCCTCGCCGTGTGTGGGTCGACCGCGCCAGCCGGGTTGTCCTTGGACTGGCGTGGCCTGCGCTGATCGGTACGCTGGCTGTAGGACTGATGCGCTATGCGGAGTATACGCATGGGGTCGCTCTGGCGAACCGGGCGCAGTATGAGGCGGCTGCCCCTCTCCTGGATCAAGCCGCAGCGGGCGATCCCGCGCTGGCCACCAATTGGTTCCAGGCGGGGTACGTGCACGCAATGATCGGCCTGCAGGAAAACGACGGTGCTCACTTGCGACAGGCAGTGGAGGACTACCGCGCCGGGTTGGCCCTGGAGCCAAGTTTCGCTACCAACTGGGCCAACCTGGGCGTGCTGCTGTGGCGTACGGGAGATGAGCACGGCTCGCGCGAAGCGCTGCAGCAGGCCGTCGAGCGGGCGTCTCGAGAGGCGGCCTTTGCCCTCACACTGGGAGCATTTGAGGAGGAGATGGGGAACCCGACCTGCGCGGCGGAACTGTATCGCCAGGGGTTGGAGGTCGGTCCTGCGTGGGCGGACGGTTTCTTCTTCCGGGCTACTCCCCTGCGAGCGATGACCCGCCGCCGTTGGCTTACGACCCTGTCGGTGTTGCCTGAGCCGCTGCAGGATTGCTGGGAAGCCCTGCAGACAGGCGAGTTGGAAGAAGCGAACCGTTGCTTTTCGGCCGCACGCGCCTTGAATGATCCCAATTCTTACTATGGACTGGGGCTGACAGCGCTAGCAGCAGGTGATCTCGCTCAGGCGGAGTGGAATCTCCGGGTGGCTACCTGGATCTCCGACCTGGACTCGAGCCGTGCAGCCCGTCTGGAGCTGGCTTTGGGTGATGTGCTGGGCCAACGTGGTGACCTTGCGGGCGCCATTCGCTGGTATGAAAACGCTTTGGCGAGACTCAACCGACCGGGGCCAATGCAAAGCGGTGCGGGCGGCGTGACGACTGCCTATACCTGGTTTGTGTTCAACCGTGAGGCCATTGTTGACCGCTTGCTCCCTGGCGCGGTCTGGGTGACTGTCACAAATGACGCGGCCGAGCGCATGCTGCAACTGGGAGACTGGTATGAGCAACTCGGACAGACGGAGGATGCGGCGTGTATGTACCGTGACTTGCTAGAGGCGGTGCCTGACCTGACGGAAGCTGAGGAGCGATTGCGTGTGCTGGAGTCAAGAGAGGGGGCTGATTGATCAAGTGAGGTCTCGGATCTGCATGGACAGTTCGAATAACTGCTCAGCCAATCATGAATAGAACACGGATCAACACGGATCATACGGATGTACGCAGATAAAGGTAGAAAACCTGTGAGAACCCGTGTCAACGGTGTCAACGGATACAGAGGATGCGGCCAGTTCATCTGTGTGTATCCGTGTGCTATTTGTGCCTGTTTTGTGAAGAAGCAGTTACCTCTCCAGAAGGTGTCCGACTCATCGGAGCAGGTAAGTTGCCGGGCCACTCTGTAGATTCTGTAGCCATCCTGGGCGTTCGCGTTGATAGCATTTCTTTGCAACGCCTCATCCAGGAGGTGAAGAGTGTTGTCACCTCGGGCAATCACCTCTGTGTGATGTACGCCAACGTCCACGTCCTCAACACTGCCTGGGCTGACCCCGAACTGCGCGCCATACTGAACGGGGCCGACGTGGTCTACTGCGACGGTGCTGGCGTGGTGCTGGGGGCGTGGCTGCTGGGCCAGCGCCTCCCGGGCCGGATGACCGGCGCCGATTGGATCGGGCCTCTGTGTGGGGCGTGCACTGAAGACGGAACGACATTGTACTTCCTGGGAGGCCGGCCCGGCGTGGCTGCCCGTGCTGCTGACCTGCTACGCGTCCGTCATGCAGGGCTGCGTATCGTCGGCACACACCACGGCTACCTACTACACCCCCCTCCCCCAGAGTTGGGGGAGGGGGGCCGGGGGGGTGAGGGCACAGCCGCCATTGCTGCCGTCAACGGTGCTCATCCCCACATCCTCCTGGTTGGTATGGGCACGCCCACTCAGGAGAGGTGGATCGCCGCTCACCGTCAGCAACTGGAGGTGCCGGTCGTGTGGGCTGTGGGTGCGCTCTTCGACTTCGTCGCCGGAGTCCAGCCTCGCGGCCCGCGCTGGATGCTGGACCACGGCCTGGAGTGGCTATGCCGCCTCTGGAACGACCCGTGCCGGCTATGGCGCCGCTATGTCATCGGCAATCCCCTCTTCATCCTGCGCGTGCTGCGAGCATGTCTGAAGAACGCCTGTAGTGACGACTTCAGTCGTTAATTGCAGGGATTGTCAGGTCAAGAACGACTGAAGTCGTTGCTACGGGGTGGTCACCTGGACAGGTTGACAGAAGGTGTGGAATGTTATAAGATGTCACAAGTCTCAGAGCATCGCTCAGGCGCAGGGCGTCCGCCCAGTGTAGTCTGTTGATGGCCTGTGGGCCGATTTCTGGCCGGAAGACGAATATGAGAATATGAAAACTGCCATCTCGTATCCGCCCCTCGCCGGTCCGGGCAGCCCTATGCTGACCCAGAACCGCCAGTTCCAATGGTACCACGCCGCCTCGTACATCTATCCCCTGGTGCCAGCCTGCGCCGCCACTCTCCTGGTCCAAGCAGGCTTTGACGTGCTCTGGAACGATGCGATCACCACGGGCTGGTCGTGGGAGCAGTTCGCTGGTTTTATCCGGCGCGAGCAGCCCGACCTGATCGCCTTTGAGACCAAGACGCCTGTCGTCCGCCAGCACTGGCGCATCGTGGAGCGGGTCAAACGCCTGGCACCTCACTGTCAAACAGTGCTCATGGGCGACCACGTCACGGCCCTGCCGTGGGAGACCATGCGCAACAGCCGCGTGGACTTTTGTATCACCGGTGGCGACTACGACGTTTCCCTGCTGGCCCTGGCCTGTCACCTGCGCGACGGTTCTCCCCTTCCGCCCGGTCTCTACTATCGCGATGGCGACGCCATCCACGACACCGGCCCCTTCCGCCTGGATCACGACCTGAATGATCTGCCCTTAATCGACCGGCATCTCACTCAGGCCCATCTCTACGGCGAAAAGTGGCGTAAGCGCACTCCTTTCTTCTACACCATGGCCGGCCGTGATTGCCCCTGGGCTCGCTGCACCTTCTGTGCCTGGACGACCCTCTATCCCCATTTCCGCGTCCGCCGCCCGGAGCACCTGCTGGACGAGATTGGCTTTCTCATCGAGGAACACGGCGCTCGCGAGATCTTCGATGACACCGGCACTTTCCCCGCTGGCGGCTGGCTGCGCCGGTTCTGCCAGGGGATGATTGAGCGCGGCTACAACAAGCACATTCTCTTCTCCTGCAACATGCGCTACGGTTACATTGGTCAGCCTGACCTCCTGGACCTGATGAAGCGGGCAGGATTCCGCAAACTGAAAATGGGGCTGGAGTCGGCCAACCAATCCACTCTCGACCGGTTGAACAAGGGCATCACCGTCGAGCAGATTGTCGAGGAATCGCGGCTGATCTCCGAGGCCGGGCTGGACATTCACCTCACTGTCATGGTCGGCTATCCCTGGGAGACGCGCGATGATGCTCAGCGCACTGTGGATCTGGCCCGCGCGTTGATGGCCCAGGGGCATGCTGAGATGCTTCAGTCAACTGTCGTCGTGCCCTATCCTGGCACTCCCCTGCATGCCCAGGCCCTCGAGCACCAGTGGTTCCGCCCCGACTTTGACCCACTCGACTACGACCACTACGACATGCGTGAGCCGGTACTGGCCGTGCCCGGTATGACCCCTGCCGAGGTGATGGCATTCTCGGCCCAGGTCTACGGCTCTTTCTTGACCCCACGCTTCGTATGGCGCAATCTGCGGAAGATCCGTTCCTGGCGCGACCTGGACTATCTGTGGCGTGGTGCCAAGGCCGTCATCGGCCACCTGCGCGACTTTCTCCACAGTCGCGGACGGAGAGGATAGACCATGCAAAAAATCAACGTAAGGGATCTGGCCCAGGAAGCAGCCATCACCGTAGTCTTTGCCTACATCCTGTTGGCCGGAGGCACTTTGAACGGCCTGGTGTTGTACGAGGCGGTGAACTTCTCCCTGGTACTGCTGGGACTGGTTGGGGCGGCATGGCTCGGCTGGGCCTGGTGGCGCAGGCAGCCCATTGCCTTCTCGCCAGTCACCGCTGTGTACGGGGTCTACCTGGGGGCGTATGCGGTGACTGCCGCTCTCTCCCTGGACCCTCGTCGCAGCCTCAATGCTCTTTGCCTGACGACGCTCTACGCGCTGGTGTGGGTACTCGTCTCCGACCTCATTCGTAAAGGCTGGCCCGCGGAACTGTTCACGCGTGTGATCGTCGTCGTTGGTACCATCGTCATTGGCCTGGCCATCTGGCAGAGTGTCCGCTACGAGCTGGACTGGCTGGCTATCAGCGGTGGGGAGCAACTGTTCCCTCCCATCATCGTCCGCCCTCATCCCCTTCTCAGCCATGGCAGCATGGTTGCCTTCTTCCTCAACCTCCTTTGGCCTGTTGTCCTGGTCGATCTGTTTGCCGCGATTTCTTGGCCTCGGCGGATCCTAGCCGCATTTTGGGTTCTGCTTAATTGGGGTGTGATCCTGCTCACCTCATCTCGGGCCTCGTGGGTGGCTGCGGCTGTCGCTTTGCCGGTTACCGTGGGGTTGTGGTGGCTGGCCGGCTGGAGGGAGGCTGGTCAGGGGATGCGCATCCCACGTCCGCGCCTCTCCCTGGGCCGGCTTGCGGCTGGTGTGGGAGTCGTGCTCCTTCTGGCTGCAGCCGGGCTGGCAACGACCTGGATACTCCAAAGGTCCATCCATGGCTCTGGGCTTGGTTGTCGTCTGCATTTCTGGGAGGCGGCATGGCAGGCTTTCACGGCTCACCCCGTCACCGGCCTGGGCCCCGGCACCTTTGCCACTGCCTATGCGCAGTACAAATCCGTCCCGCCACTGAGCATCTACCTGCACGCCCACAATCAGGTCATGCATCTGCTGGCAGGGAGCGGTCTTCTGGGCGTCATCAGTGGGGGAGCGCTGCTCGTCGCCATGGGTTGGGCTGGGTGGCGTCATTGGCTCGCTGAGACTGTGTCAGTGCGCCGCTCTCTCGCCGGTGTCATCGGTGCGTTGGTGACGATGATGGTACACTCCCTCTTCGACACTCCCACGGAGATGCCAGTGAACGTTGTTGTCACTGCCGTTCTGTTGGCCATCCTCGCTACGCGGTCCAAGACTGTGGAACTGCAACGCCACACCACCTGGTGGCGGTTGACTCTGACGCTGCTCCTCCTGGCCCTGATTGTTGTCGGTGTGTGGAGCCAGTTTGCCTATCTGCCCTACCTGGACGGCACAGCCCTGGCCAACACCGGCAATTGGGAGGCCGCTGCTCCTCAACTGGAGAAAGCCATTGCCCGCGATCCCGGCCACGCCCTGTATAACCTGGCGTCGGGTTACACCCACGGTGTCCTGGCGGATCGGGGCGCTGCCGATGCGCTGCCAGTCGCTATCCGGCGCTACCAGGCCACCATCGAACGAGAGCCTGGCTACGGGTTGAACTACGCCAACCTGGCAGCCCTCTACTGGCAGCAAGGCGACACAGCCGCAGCCTTGACCCTCAGTGGCACAGTCCGTGCAGGCCGCGCCCGGTGAAGCCACCTTCTGGCTCAACCAGGGACTCTACCGGGAGGGAGTGGGCGACCTGACAGGAGCGCGGGAGGCTTATGAACAAGTGCTGACGCTGCGACCCCGGTGGGCCGAGGCTTACTACTGGCGGGCAAGTGACTTCCGCCAGTCTGTTCTGGAGAGATGGCGGGCTGCACACCCGTCCCGGGAACCCCAGTCCACTGCGAATAAGGCCCAGGCTGCCCTGACCTCGGCCCATTACGAAGAGGCCCTTCTGCTGTACGATCAGGCGCTGGCTGCCAGTCCCCAATGGGCCTCTGGCTACGCTGGCCGGGCGGCGACGTTGTTGGAACTGGGCCGCTACGAGGAGGCCACCCGTGATGCGCGCATCGCTGCTTTCATCAGCATCCTGGAACCGACTGCCGTCGTTTGGTCTGGCTGGACCCTGGCCCAGGTCGCCTACCATCAGGGTGATATGGACACAGCCCTGGCGTTGGGAGAGCGTGCGCTGGATGCCTTTCGCCAGCAGTCCATCTTTGGCCCTGGCACCTGGGGCGCCAGCACCCGGGGCTGGGGGGTCGCATTTCATCGGGTGGGGATTAGCGCCGATATGCTGTCCCAACTGGAGACCATTCGCTTCACGGACCGGGAGATCGAGTGGCTGGAGACCGTCGGTGGCTGGTACGAGGAGGTCGGGGACCTGAAAGCCGCGCGACGGCTCTACCGCGAGGCGCTGGACGCCGCACCAGACGAGGTCTTTGCTGCGGAACGATTGGCAGCGATAGGCGGCGAATAGGGGGGGGATTGGGACAGCACAGAAGCCAAGCCACGCTGTTCCTGCTGAGCGGGATCGTGCTTCTATATGTCGTCGTGTTCAGCGGGCTTGCCATGGCGCGCTATAACACTTTCCACGCCTCTACGTTCGATTTGGGCATTATGACTCAGGTGGTATGGAACACGGCGTATGGGCGCTGGTTTGAGACATCCATAGATCGGGCGACCAACGTCGAGTTAATCGGCAGTTACCTGGGCAACCACGTCCGGCCTATCCTGGTGGGCTTGTCTCTTCTCTATCGCTTGTGGCCCGATCCGCGTTTGCTGCTCGTTCTGCAGAGTGTCGCTCTGGGGGCGGCGGCTTTTCCTCTCTACTGGATCGCTCACCGACAGACGGACGATCCAAAGGCTGCGCTCATAGTCGCTTGTTGCTACCTGGTCTATCCTGCTCTTGGCTTCCTCAACCTCGTTGACTTTCACCCAATCGCCTTATCCATCCCCCTTCTCTACATGGCCTACTGGGCTCTGCTGGAGGGACGGATGACACTGTTCTGGGTTGCCGTGTTGCTGGCCCTCTTCACTAAAGAGGAGATGGTGGTCCCTATCGGGACTTGGGGATTGGTCAACCTCCTGAAGCGGGACAAAAGGTGTGTTGGTATAGGTCTCTTGACCATGGCCGTCGTTTGGACTATCCTGTGCTATGGTGTCATTGTTCCCTACTTCAATGATGGTCAGCCGTATCGTTTCTTTCAACTGTGGTCGCATTTGCCCGGTTTCTCCAAATCATCTGTTCAAGGAGGCACTGCGCAGCCCCTCGCCGAGGCATCTCCCGAGACTGTGATTTTGTTCCTGGTTCACCTGGCTCTCCCCCTGGGTTTTCTCCCTCTTCTGGGGCCCGCCTCGCTTGTGGTGGCTCTCCCAACCCTGACCTATCTTCTGTCGGGCAGCCGTCCAGCCTTCCACTCCGTTGGCTACCAATATCCTGCCGTGTTAATCCCGTGGTTCTTTCTGGCGGTATCGGAGGGGCTGCAGCGGCTGCGGCGCAAGGCCTCTCGGCACGGCGGGCTCCGGTTCTATCGGCTGGGGCTTGTCTTCTTGTTGATTGGCACGATAGGAGCCAACGTCCCTCTCAACCCCGTCCTCCTGTATGCGCAAGCGGGAGCCTTCCAACCCGATCCGTACCACGACCAGATTGTAGAGGCGCTGGCCCAGATCCCTCCTGAGACAGGCGTGGCAGTGGTCAACCGACTGGGGCCTCCGCTTGCCAACCGCCGCGTCCTGGTGGTCCTGGAGTATCCGTCTCCCCTGCGGTTGGATCACGTGCAAATGGCGGACTACGTGCTGCTGGATCTGGTAGATTGCCGGACTGTTCCTGCACTGGATCCCCGCGCTGAATACGCGAACATTGTCACACAAGTACTGCAGACAGGCCGCTTTCGCGTGCGGTACTGGTCAGGTCGTATACTACTGCTGGAGCGGGGGACACCTTCGGAGAAGGAGTTGGCGGCTGTCCTGGACTACGTGGCGGACCTGGTCGAGCAGAAGCGGTCCTGCTGGCCTTGAGCAATTGGGGAGTATCTTCTCGATATTGTGGGCCAAGCGGGCTGGGCTCCCACGCGCATGCCCTCACCCCAATCTTCCCCCACGAGGGGAGGGAGTGCGCCCGACCCGTGCCACCTCCCCGATTGATTGAGTAGGTACGTTGGGGACAACTGTTGCCGAAGGCCAATCCAGCCTGTCAACTCAAATGATAATCGCACCGAACGGACATCGTTCCCTCAAAAGATA
>CAYLPU010000137.1:0-10987 GCA_964385635.1 uncultured Anaerolineales bacterium | reverse complement strand
GGTTGAAGGCATTCGGCCCTTGTATTATCTCCAGTTCGCGGGGTATGGCCTTATTTTTCTGCTTGTGGTTGTCCAACTGCGCGAACCTCAGCGGGGACAACTCGCTGACGCGGAAACCGGGTTCGGCTTTATCGCTGATTTCCGTCACCTTTTCGAGGGAAGGGGGAACCTTGGGAGATGGATTGCCATTTCCGCTCTTACCTCATTTCCTATGGCCTTGTTTTGACCGTTTGTTCAGCTGTACGCCCACGAAATCAAGGGAGCAGATCAATACCTTCTGGGCGTAATGGCGAGCGCTACAGTTGTAGCGCAACTCGTTTTCGGCATTCCTGTGGGCCGACTGGCGGATAAAATTGGGCGAAAGCGCATCATCTATTTGCTCACACCGCTGTGGTATGCTTCTAACCTTTTTCTTGCTTTCTCTCCCGGCCCGATCACGCTGGTGTTATCGGCGGCTCTTCTGGCTTTTTATACCATCTCCTCTGGCGCTACAAACGCCATGACCCTGGAACTTGTTCCGCTTGAGCAGCAAGGGAAGTGGGGAGGGTTGCTCGGCCTGTTTACGGGGTTGGTCACGATTCCTGCCCCCATCATTGGGGGGCTTATATGGAGGGAGATTGGCCCTATGTACGTCTTTGTCATTCCCATAGTTTTCGACCTCCTCCTTAGAGTCCCTCTGTTGGCCACAGTACCAGAGACGCTGGGAACAGAACACCCCATTCAGAAGGAAGATTAGCGTAGTGACGGCTTACAGACTGGTATTGAGATGGAGAAAATCCGCTTAACGGCACTGGCCAGCGGCACGGGCTGAGCGTCCAAGATGGGCCCTGAGCCCCTGGCGCAGGTGCTGCGCCCCCTGAGCGGGATGTTTCCCGCCAAAGAATATCCTAACCTGCTCGTCGGCCTGGAGGTGAGCGATGACGCTGCCGTCTATCGGGTCAGCGATGAACGTGCCATCATCCTGACCGTTGACTTCTTCGCGCCCGTCGTTGACGATCCCTACGACTACGGAGCCATTGCCGCCGCCAACGCCATGAGCGACGTGTATGCCATGGGCGGTGAGGTGGTGTTGGCCCTGAATATCTGCGGCTTTCCCATTGATCTCCCTTCGGAGATGGTGAGTGAGATCCTACGCGGAGGGGCTGAGAAAGTCGCCGAGGCAGGGGGCGCTCTGGCTGGGGGTCATACTGTGATAGACGAGGAGCCAAAGTATGGGCTGGCAGTGGTAGGCTCTGTCCATCCCGACCACATCGCCACCAAGGCCGCAGCGAAGGCCGGCGATGTGCTGGTGCTGACCAAGCCCCTGGGCGTGGGCATCATCGCTACCGCGCTCAAGAGGGAGATAGCCAAGCCGGATCACGTGAGGGCAGCGGTGGAGGTGATAAAGGCACTTAACCGAAAAGCCGCCCGATTGATGCAGCAAGTGGGGATAGACGCCGTTACTGACATCACTGGCTTCGCTCTGCTGGGCCACACCCAAGAGATGGCCGAAAAAAGCGGAGTGGGGATACATCTTAGTTTGGAGAGTCTGCCCTTCTTGGAAGGGGCGAAGGAATATGCCCAAGAGCAGGTCTTCCCGGCGGGGGCTCGTCGGAACCAGAAGTGTTATGACCCGCACGTTCGCTTTGCGCCCTCTATCCGCGAGTGGATGCAGATGCTGCTCTACACGCCGGAGACCTCCGGTGGCCTGCTCGTTGCCGTGCCAGAGAGGAAACTGGGGGGGCTCACCACGCTTTTTGACGGGGAAGAGCAATCCTACTGGGTCATCGGATGCGTCGTGGAGGGCAAGGGAGTAGAGGTCGGATAACGCCGAGCGGGAGGCATAGGGAAAATGGTCAAGCCTCCTTCAGGGAATAAGGGTGACAGGGGGATCGAAAGGTGCTTGGGGATGAGGAGGTGGCCGAGCTGATCGTGGACCTGCTTCCCCCCGGCGGAAGGGTTCTGGATGTGGGCTGCGGCGGGGGACATACGTTGAGGGCGCTGGCCCGCCGAGGTGTGGAGGGGATGGGGGTAGATCCCCATCCCTACGGAAGAGCTCCCTGCCAGCGCCGCCATGCGGAGGAGATCAGCACGTTAGAGGAGCGGTTCGATCTGGTCTATACCCTTCACGCGCTGCATGAGTTCGACGCGCCGGAGCGGTTTCCGAGGGAGGCCAAGCAGATCCTGCGGCCGGGCGGGATTCTGCTGGTCATGGACTGGGTTGGAGGGGCGAAGACAGGGGCACGGGAGAGGTACTTCGCGACCAAGACGGTGGCGGGATGGATGGCAGACGCCGGGTTCGATGTCCTGCGGCAGGAGGTGCATGGGCAGACGATGATCCTGGTCGGCCAGCTGCCGATTCCCAGAGAGGATATGAGGCCGCCCCGAAGGACAACATAAGAAGGCTGTCATCGTAGTTCAAAGGAGAGGCTGGCGTTGTATGGCTACAATGGTAGGACCATGAGGGTGAATCTCACACAGGGGGCCATTTCGGTGGAGGAGTCCTACCGCCCGGCTGTGCGTCCAACGATGGATTGACATCAAGGCGAGCGTCAAGGTGACGATCAAGAGCACCTCAAAAGCGGAAAGGAGATGTGGATGAAGAAGGTCTCAGTTTGTGGAAAGGGAGGCAGTGGGAAAAGCACCGTTGTCGCCCTCCTGGCACATGGCATACAAGCCAGAGGTCACCGGGTGTTAGTCGTCGACTCCGATGAGTCAAACCCGGGGCTCTATCGAATGCTCGGCTTTGATAAGAGACCTGAACCTTTGCTAGGTCTCGTTGGAGGGAAGAAAAAGGTGTTTCAAACGTTCTCAGAAGAACCAGAGTCCTCCAAGAGCATCCTGACCCAGGAGGAGATTCAGGTCGCAGATATTCCAGGCGGCTATATTGTGGAGAGGAATAGCATCGGATTGGTTTGCATAGGTAAGATCCTCCAGTCCCTTGAGGGCTGCGCCTGCCCCATGGGAGCGCTGAGCCGCGAGTTCCTGAAAAGGCTCCGCCTGCAGGAGGATGAGGTGGCCATCATTGATATGGAGGCCGGCATAGAGCATTTTGGCAGAGGCGTTGAGGCGAGTATAGACAGCGTACTTATCGTGACCGAACCCTCTTTCGATTCGCTGGAACTTGCTGAAAAGATAAACACCCTCGCTGCCGAGGTCGGGGTGGAACATGTGTGGACCATTCTCAACAAAATCAGGTCCAAGGAGATCGCTTCGAGATTAAGGGAAGAACTGGAGGAGAGAGGCATCTCTGTCATTGGATCCATCGGCTATGAGCCGGAGATTTTCCAGTCCGGCCTGGAGGGGCGTCCGGTTTGTAGCGATAAGTTGGAGACGGACATCGGGAGCATACTGGATCAGTTGCTGTAGGGAGGGATTATGTGCTTGGCTACGGTCTATGTCGAAGAGGACGGTCAACGGGAAGAAGTGATGCAGGACGTGGCCTGGATCAAGCCTGCAAATGGTGGACTTGAATTGATCACCTTTTTGGGGGAAAGCAAGTTATTCCAGGCCCAGATCGAGAGCATTGATCTGATGAACAGTTTTATCATTCTGAAAAGGATGACCACCAACGAGGATACGAGAGGGAGGACTTGAATGATTCACCCCACGTTCGAGGACCGCTGTATCATCTCCTGCGGAATGTTGCATCCGGAGATGACCCACCTGGTGGAGGCCGGTTTTCTGAATCCGCGCCGGATCCTTTTTACGCCGCCGGGTCTGCACGCCTTGCCCGATAGGCTGGAGGAGCACCTTCTTAAGAGACTGGCGCAGGCCCGGGAATCGTGTCCCGATCACAGGATCATCGTCGTGTATGGGAAAAAGTGCTACGTTAGCGTAGATGAGCCGCTCAAACGGGTGGACTCGATCTTGCAGGCGGCAGGCCAGGGAATCGTCAGGGTGCAGGGGGACTACGGCTATGATATGCTGGCCGGCTTTGAGTACCGGCAGCGCATCAGTGGGGGAAGACAGGACAAGACCCTCTGGTTCACGCCAGGCTGGCTCAAGCACTGGGAAATCGTCTATCAAAAGTACTTCGGCTGGGACGACGCTGACGCCAACGCGAACTTTCCGGGATTCTACGACAAGATCATCGTCCTGGACAGCCTTAGCCTCGCCGAGGAGTATATGGCGCAGCACGCTGAAGAGATTCTGGAACTGTTTGATTGGACCGGTCTGGAGGTGGAATTTCACCCCATCACCCTTGACCGTTTCAAGGGATTGCTGGTGGACAGCCTGTCGTCATGAAGTAAACGAGGTATGAGATGGGAGCAACTGGCTATCTTGGCCGCCTGCGAGAGTGCATGGGACACGACCTATTGTTGGCTCCGTCCGCGGCGGCCTGCATCCGGGACGGGGAAGGTCGCATCCTGCTCCTGCGGCGCAGCGACGGGGACAACTTGTGGAGCTTCCCTGGTGGGGGGATGGAGTTGGGCGAGCGGGCCGCCGATGCGGTCGTGCGCGAGGTGTACGAGGAGATTGGACTGAAGGTCGAACCGGTGGCGCTCATCGGCGTCTACTCCGGCCCGGAGTACATCTTTGCCTATCCCAACGGCGACCAGGTGCAGCCGGTGATTCTTTTCCTCGAGTGCCGGGTCGTGGGTGGTGAACTCCGGCCGGATATGCAGGAGATTATAGGGGCGCGCTATTTCGGCCCTGAAGACGAGTTGCCGCCTATGCATCCTTGCTGCGTCGCCAAGGCCAATGACGCTTTCGTGTTTCAGGGCCAGGCATTCTTTCGTTGAGGAGGTCAGAGATGAGCGTGATGTCGGCGCAGGTCAGCCTCTACCCGCTGCGGCAGGTCTCAATTGGGCCGCCCATCCGCGAGACGGTGCGCATTTTCCGTGAGCGTGGCCTGAAGACCCGCGTCGGCGAGATGAGCACTCTGGTGTGGGGGGAGGAACAAGCGGTTTTCGCTGCCTTGCAGGAGACGTTCCAGCGGGCTGCTGAGCACGGGGACGTGGTGATGGCGGTCACTCTCTCCAATGCCTGCCCGTCGCCCAAAGAGACGTGAGATGGGTCCCAGCGATACGGCCTTCGACAAGCGGTCCGCCGCGCACTACGAAGCCTGGTACGAGACGGTGGAGGGGCGCCGGGCCGACGAGTTGGAGAAGGCCGTTCTAGGATGGCTGCTACAGGGCTTTTCTGGGTCGGGCAGCGTCCTGGAGATCGGATGCGGCACGGGTCACTTCAGCCGCTGGCTGGACGACCAGGGACTGACGGCGGTGGGATTGGACCTCTCGCCGGCCATGCTGGCGGAAGCGCGAGTATTGGGTGGTGTTCCTTTGGCGCAGAGTGACGCGCGAAGGCTCCCCTTCGCCGACGGCGCGTTCGACCTGACGGCGCTCATCACCACGCTGGAGTTTTTGGAGCGGCCTCGGGAGGCGCTGGTGGAGGCGCTGCGGGTGTCCCGACGTGGAGTGGTACTGGGTGTGCTCAACCGCTGGAGCGTCATTGGCCTGCAGCGCCGGTTGGAAGGGTTCTTCCGGCCAACGGTCTATGGATCCGCGCACTTTTACGGCGTGGGGGAGTTGAGGCGGCTGCTGCGGTCGGTCGCTGGCGGGGGAGCACGCATTGCATGGCGCACCACTCTGTTCCCTCACGGATGGCCGTGGTCGCAGGCTCGACTGCCCTGGGGGGGCTTCATCGGGATGGCGTTGGTCGTGAGTGATGGGTTTCGGGAGGTGGGATAATGGACGAGCAAACAGTATGGGTAGACGTGACCCGCTGTACGGGCTGTGGTGTGTGTGCGGAGGTGTGCCCCGTCGAGGCCATCACCCTGGTGGATGACAAAGCCCGCATTGACGAGGAGTTGTGTACCGGCTGTGGAGCCTGCGTGGATGCTTGCCCGGAGGGCGCTATCCAGCCTGTGGCCCAGGGCGAGTTGATCCTTGCTCCAGAGCGACCGGCTCCCATCGTCTACCGGCCCAGCCCGCTGGCGGAGACGGCGGGCGCGGCTGTCGTCGTCGCTGGTACGGGATTGCTGATGAAGGCAGCGGGCGCGCTGGCGCGGGCAGTGGGTCGCTGGCTGACGCGGCGCCCGGAAGCGGGGTCAGGATCGCCTGTGAGGGGCACGTCCCCGTCGGGCGGCGAGGGACGTGACGGGCGCGGCGGCCGTCGTCGGCGGCGGCGCGGAGGGTAGTGACGGGGTCCGATTTCCTATCGCTGGGGCAGACCATTTGACTACCAGGAATTTTGTCAGTCAATCAGGTTGGCGAGTCTGCTGGCCGTGGAGGGATTGTTGGGGAAAGGGGATGAGCGGGATGATTTTTCGGATACTCGTATGGCTGGTGATGATGGTGGGAGGCAGTGCGCTGGGGATATTCCTGGATCGGCGCTGGTTTCCACTTTTGCAGCGCAGCGTTCCATTTCACGTGTTCAGTCTCGCTCTGGGCGTGCTTGTGCTCTGGCTGGTGATGCGTATCAGCCGCAACACAGGACGGCTGCTGGCGCGTGAAGGGCGCGAGGGCGATCTGCCGCGAGGTGATACGAACCGCTTGGTCACAGAGGGCGTCTACAGCTGCATGCGCCACCCGATGCACCTGGGCTTGCTCCTCTTCCCGCTCTCGCTGGCCTTGCTCATCGGCTCCCTCTCGTTCATTCTGGTGATCGCGCCCCTGGAGGCCCTTTTTATACTGACGATGGTCAAATTGATGGAGGAGCCGGAGGCCATCGCCAAGTTCGGGGACGCTTACCGGGAGTACCGGCGGCGAGTGCCGATGTTCAACCTGCGTCCCGACTGCCTGCGACGTTTGTTGAGGACGCCGGAGGCTCTTTGGGAATCGGCGTGAGTAGCAGGCCGGAGTCCCCAACTCGTTGGGGGTGCGGCACGAAGTCCCAAAGAGCCACGCCGGATGCAATATAGGAGAGAGAATGGCAGCAAACACGCATCGTCTTGCGATTGCTGTGGCCGATGATGGTAATACGATTCCCAGGGGGATGCTGGGACGCGCGGCGGCTTTCCTGATCGTGGACATAGATCGAGAAGGACGGGAAATCGCCCGTCAACTGCGCGCCAACCCTTACCAGAACACCAACCAGCGCGGCAAGACTTTTGACGTGGCCGATCTGCTGGCCGACTGCCAGACGCTTATCTCGCGGCGAATAGGGCGGGCGGGTGTGCCTCGCATGGAGGCGCGCGGATTCAAGTTGGTTTTTACCGGGCAGGAGAACATCGAGACGGCGTTGGAAGAGTACCGACGAGCATTGTAGGCGATTCGTCGTTCTGGGTGGGTGGCCTTTCGACGGCGCTCACTGTGGGAGAAAAAACGTGAGGGAAATAAGAGTTGCTCTTGGCTCAAACGATGGCGAAAAGATTATGCCGGATCACATGGGTACAGCGAGGGATTTTTACATTTTCGATCTCTTTGAGGACGGCAGTTCGGTCCTGGTGGAGAAAAGGGAGAATACCTCGCCCGAAGAAGACGAGAGTGAGAGCAAGCATGGCGACGTCAAAAAGCTAAAGGTAGCCATGTGGATATTCAAGGACTGTGATGTCGTCCTGGGCAGGAGAGGAAGCCCGAATTTTGTGAGGATGAGGGATAACACCAAGTTCCAGCCGGTGGTGACGAGGGTAGACTCGCTTTCTGGTTCTGTGCTCGAGTTAGCCAGGTCCTTTGATGAAATATATGGTCTTGTGGAGCGTCGGAAGCGGGGTGAAAGGCCCCAAGCTATTCCCATCATTGGGAGGACATCAGATCTGTGAGTATGCGTCTGACGGCGATGGAGCGCCGTAACTTTTTCAGCGCGCTATGGCACGGCGCGTTCCTGGCCCTGGGGATGGCCCTCACCCAGCCGACGACGGTCGTCGCTGCCTTCGTCGCCGACCTGACCGGCTCGACGATCTGGGTGGGCGGTCTCTCGACGGTGCTCACGGTGGCCGGCGCGCTGCCGCAGCTCTTTGTCGCCCGCTGGATCGAACCGCGCCCGCGCAAGATGCCTTACCTGATGTTAGCCATCTACCTGCGGGTGGTCAGTTGGGGCACGCTGGCCGGGTTGACCTATGCCATTGGGGCCAGCCGGCCTCGGCTGTTGGCCTGGGTGCTGGTCGGGCTGCTGGCCGTCTTTTACGCCGGCGGTGGACTGGGCGGCGTCCCCTACGCCGACATCATCGGCAAGATTATCCCGCAGGAGCGACGCGGCGCTTTCTTCGGCGGGCGGACGGCGTTGGCCGGGCCGTTGAGCGTGGGCGCGGCGCTGCTGGCGCGACAGGTTCTGGCAGGCGTGGCTTATCCGGCCAACTATGCGCTGCTCTTTGGACTGGCGGCGCTCTCGTTGCTCGTGGCCTCGCTGGGCTTTTGGCTCATCCGCGAGCCGCCACGCGCCGACGCCGATGGGGAGGTTCCCTCGTGGCGAGAGTACGGCGAGCAACTCTTGAAATCGGCGCGCCGCCTGGGGACATTGATCGGCGTGCAGTTGCTCACCGGCTTTAGCTTGATGGTGCTGCCGTTTTACATCGTCTACGCCCGGCAAGAGCTGGGCGCGCCCCCGGGGGCCATCGGATGGTTTGTGCTGGCTCAGGTGCTGGGTGGCGTGTTGGCTAACCTGGTCTGGGCGCGACTGGTAGACCGGTATGGAAGCCGGCGGATGCTCGCTGTGTGCGCCGTCACCTCAATGCTGACACCGCTGTTAGCGGTCGTGCTGGGGCAGTTTGGCTGGGCTGGTCTGTTGCCGGTGCTCTTTTTGGGCGGGGCCACTTTTAACGGGCGCGGGGTGGGCTTTTCCAGCGCGTTGCTGGAATTGGCCCCTGCCACCGAACGGCCCACGTATTCCGCGCTCAACGCCGTGTTGATTCTGCCGGTGGCCTTTCTGTCACTGGCGGCCGGCGTGTTGTTGCAGCACTGGTCGTATCCGACGCTGTTCCTCATCGCCGCGGCGTTTATCGGTATGGGGGCGCTGTTGACGCGGCGTCTGCCAGAAAGAGCGTCACAGATTGTGGAAATACACGATAAGCGATAAGGAGAGAAAAATGGACGAACAAAAGGAACGCCAGAGCTTTTTCAGGATGGAACAACAAAATTGGAGAGGTTGATGGACGGTTCAACCGGCAAGCCGCCGCTTTCCCGCAGTGACTCCAAAGTCGAAGTGACGGGCGCCGAGGCCCGTCACTACGACCTGCTGATGAACCTCATCACGGCCGGCACCTATCCCTTTTTCATCCGCCGGGCCGTGCGGGATATGGCGATCCAACCAGAGGACGCCATCCTGGACCTGGGATCGGGCAGCGGGCGCAACGCCTGTTTGATGGCCCGCTATCTCTCCGACCGGGGGCGAATCGTGGGGTTGGACATCGGCGCAGAGATGCTGGCGCAGGCCCGGAGACGCTGTCGTCGCCTGCCCAACGTCACGATGGAGAAGCAGCGTATCGAAGAGTCGCTTTCTTATGACGAGGATTTCGACAAGGTTTTCATCTCCTTCGTCCTGCACGGCTTTATCCAGGAGAATCGGCTGAGCATCGTCGAAAACGTCTACCGGCGCTCCGGACTGGTGGGCAATTCCTCATTTTAGACTGGAACGAGTTTGAGCCTGAGCGGACGTTTTGGCCGATGAGGGTCGCCTTCCGTCGCCTGGAGTGTCCGCTGGCGACCGATTTTGTGCGCCGCGACTGGAGGGCGCTCTTGCGAGAGCAGGGCTTTGGCGACTTTCAGGCTCACCGCTACTACTTTGGCTATGTGCGACTACTGGCCGCGCGCAAAATGGCATAGCATAATTGGAGATATTCAGATGAGGGTTTCTGCTGACCTGTTTTCCGCCGTGCAATCACTGCACGAGCGGGCGGGCGAAAAGAACATTCAGCGAGACGTACCTGCTGCGGTCGGGAAGAGCAATGTGCCACGCCGTCCTGCTCTGAAGGAGGCGAGTGTCGGCGTGGATGATGAAAGGAGATGAGGAAGATGGGTCGAGGTCGTGGAGGTGGAGGTGGAAGCGGCCGTGGTAGCGGCACTGGCCGTGGCGGCGGACGCGGGCCGGGCCGGATGGGCGGTCCTAATGCCGCCGGCCCGGGTGGCGACTGCGTCTGCCCCAACTGCGGGCACCAGGAGCCGCACACAGTGGGTGTGCCTTGTTACCAGAAAAAGTGCCCCAAGTGTGGCACGCAGATGACGCGCGCAGCGTGAGTCTGGTGCCCTTGCGGAGGCTGCACCGACCCTTCGCAGGGGTGTCACTAAGGGACTTGGTCGGGAAACCTTCGCTCATCAGCGAGTCCCTATGAACAAAGCCGGAAGAACATAAAGAGGAGGTGTGATGATGTTCAAGAAGATTCTACTGGCTACGGACGGCTCTACCCACGCCGAGAAGGCGCTGAAATATGCACGGGACCTGGCCTTGCGCGACGACGCTCAATTGATTGTCGTCCACGCCGTTCCCCCGGTGCCCAGCTATATGGGAGAGCCGTGGCAGCAACGATTCATCTCACATAACGTCACTGAGGGAGAGCAAGTGACCAGTCACGTGGCTGAAGAACTACGGAAAGCCGGTCTGGATGTCATCGTCGAGATCCTGGAAGGGCCACCGGCCAACGCCATCTTGCGGGTGATTGATACTCGCCAGCCTGACTTGATTGTGATGGGCAGTCGCGGCCACGGCGAGCTGACAAGCCTCCTTCTGGGCAGCGTGAGCCATCGCGTGATGGCCCACACCTATGTGCCGGTGATGCTCGTCAGGGCCGAGGAGGAGGAAGCGGAATAGAGTCATCTCAATCTTTTGGAGGTGCCAGGCACTTCTAAGGTGACTGGCACCTGAATGTCTGGAGATGAGTGATGAATTCAGTGATGTGTTGGTAGGAATGGAGTCCGTGCAGCGCGTCTACCCAAACCACTGCACCGGCGAGACGGCCTTCATCGCCCTGACGCTGACCCTCAGGCCGTCCGTCGTGCGCCCTTGCCCGGCGGGGACCGTTTGGGAGGTCTAATCCTGGTGCAAACTTGACTTGGAGGCGAGAAAATGATTATCACTGTAGCAAGCGGCAAAGGAGGCACGGGCAAGACAACCGTCGCCGTCAGTCTGGCGC
>CAYLPU010000136.1:0-11126 GCA_964385635.1 uncultured Anaerolineales bacterium | reverse complement strand
AGAATCACAATAAACACAGCCTCAAGTGGTACAGCTTTTTGGGGGAACTTCCGTCCCCTGTGAGTGACTTGTTGGCCTTCGTGCTTGAAGACGACCTGGCAGGGTCTGCCCCAGTAGCCTTCCCGTCCACGCTCATTGTTCAACGGCAGGGCATAGAACTGCTCATCGGGATACCTCACCAGTAGCTCTCGGTGGGCCTTCTTCTGAGGTTGGAGCCCGGCCAGGTAGCGCAGGCCGTGGTCGTCGTATGCCATGGCCAACTCGTCGTTCAGGTTGGCCCGGTCGCCGATGATGATGGTTCCCTGGACGGACCAGCCGTGGCTTCTCAGGAGGCGACACAGCCGCTCCATGTTCTCCTGCACAGTTGCCATGTCGGCTGTTCTCCCAGACCACAATGCATACTCCGTAGGAACATTGCCATCGGCGCTCACATCCAGACCTGTCTTGAACTTGCGCTTGTCCATCGGCGTGTTGTGAGCGAATCCGAAGTCCACGTGCTTGCTGTTGGCGTAGCTACCATGAAGCGCGAAGGCTGTCAGATCGTAGAAGATGATCGCCAAGTCGATGTCCGCTTGCACGAGTGCTCGATGGACGACGTCCTGCCAGATGTCTCGGCTGTGCTCACTGATGGCGTCCAGGGTACGCGCCAGCCGGTCGTCGTTGAACTTCTCCGCTGGCACACCCAAGGTGTAGACCAGCACTGTTCGTGCCAGCCAGTCGGCCACGCGATAGAGCGGTCGGGGCGCCACCAGCCGGTTGAGGATCAGCACCATAGCCACTGTGCCGTGGTCCACTTGAGCAGATGTTGGACAGTGGCGGTTGATGATCTCACGCACCTGCAGTACCCTCCAGTAGGGCATACAACACAGGCAGGGCCCCCAGGTGAAGACGCAGTTGTGAACGGGTCAGCCAGTCCACAACCTGAGCCATAGTCAGTGCACCGGCCAAGACTAGTTTGGCCAGACGCGCTGCCCACACCGCACGGCGGTAAGCCCGGCGCAAGGTGCAGTACCGCTTCCAGGCCCATTTGCGCAAGCGGCGCTTGGGCCACCAGGGAACAAGTGAGCCACCTCCCCCTTCGTGCGCGACAACGCCCAGAAGCACCGGGGGGCTGGTTGAGCCGTTCTCATTCACTATTCGCTGATCAGGCGCGTAGACCGATACAACGCAGACGACGGCCCACATCAGCCAGGCCAGGACTTGCATACTTCGGGATTTTGTGGCAAAGTACATCTGGAATCGCTCCGGCAAGTTGGTTTGGTAACCTATACTTTGCCACAAAAGGGGCGATTCCGCCAGTCTTGCTCTCTATTCAACTGTTAAAGTGCGAAATCTAGGCTTAGTATTCTAAGTCCACAGGGTCAGCATGGGAAGTCAAGCCGACAGGCGACGGTAGTGGTTTATGCGGGAGGTGACACGACGATGAAGGAAAGCCAAGTGACCGACGATCATCTGGTGTTAGAGGTCTGGTCCGGTGCTGAGGCTGAGGGCGAACGCCCACGGCTGCGGCTGCGCAGTTTGAGCCAAGAGCAGGACGGGGAGACCACGCCAGGCACGGTGGTGGTCGCCTGGCCTGACGAGATCCGTCCGCTGGTAACTGCGTTGGCAGAGGCGGCGGGGGAACTGGCCAGGGGATATGGTTAGTTTAATAGACCTTAAACGAACCATAAGCACCAGGATGCTCATCTCCAGGGCGCAAGGCCTAAAACCGGAGCCCCCCACCCTGTCGCGGGGGCCTGGGTGGCCCCAAGAAGGAGCACCGTCATCGTGACCATCGAAGACGCCATCGACAAATTCCTGGCCGACCTGGCCATCGGCCAGTCATCGAGAACCGTGTCCACCTATGCTACAGCCCTCAACCGTTTCAGAGAATATCTTTGCCAGACCCCCCTACCCCCCTCCACTGTGCCTACCACCTCTCTGACCATCGACCACGCCATAGATTTCGTGCACTGGCTGGTGGGCGAGCATTTCCGGGGCAGGGATGTTCCCAAGTCCACACTGCGCACTTACCTGGCCGCCCTGGCCCGCTTCTACACCTACCTCATCCGAGAGAGGCTCGCTTCTATCCCGGCCGATGACCACGAACGGCTCAAACACGCCTACCGTGACTTCCGCAAGGGCGGCTACCGGCGATTGCCCAAGTTGGCCTCCGAGGAGGTCGTCGTTCGGCTGGTCCAGGCCGCCCGCTCGGTGCCGCCCCAGAGTGATCTCCGGCGCGAACTGTGCCGGCTGCGCAACGTCGCCATCCTGGAGACGTTACGTTGCACCGGGATGCGGGTAGGCGAGTTGGTCCGCATGTGCCGTGGCGACGTAGATGCTGAGCAGCATACCGCCACCGTGATCGGCAAGGAGGACAAAGAGCGCCCCGTGTACTTCGATGACGCGGCCTGGCACGCCATACGGGTGTACCTCGACGCCAGGGGCGACGGGGTGACAGGCCGGGCGCTCGCCATGCTGCCCGTCTTCGCCCGCCACGACAGGGGAGCAGGAGACAAAGTGTTGCCCATCTCCACCAACACGGTTCGGCGCGTCTTTACCACTCACCTGAAAATGGCGGGCATTGAGCAGCCTCTGACTCCACATTCCCTACGCCATTCCTTCGCCACCAAAGCCCTGGAGGTCACCGGTGACCTGGCCATGGTTCAGGACCTGCTGGGGCACGCCTCCCCGGCCACTACTCGCATCTACGCTCACATCAATAGCAGGCGGCTGCACGAGGCACACGGTCGCATCTTCGGCTACGATGCACGGGACGAGGAGACCGAACGCCGCTTTGAGCCGGCGTAGCGCAACTTTCGCATTTATCGAACAATGGCGAGGATGATGGAGGAATATGCCGAGTCGTGAAAAACAAGCCCGCGAAGGAACGACCCACAAGTTTGCGTCGGTCCATCGGCGTCAAACTGATCGTCGCATTTCTGGCACTGTCTCTGATTCCGATGGGTGTGATTGCTCACTATGACCTGCTCCAGGGTCAGAGCGAGATCGCCAGGGTCACCAGGGAGAACCTGGTGGAGTTGTCGCGCAGCACCGCCCATCGCACGCGGGTGGTGGAGGCGATCCCAGGCGCGCCACAGTACGTCGCCGGCTGGCAGGCGACCATATTCCTCGTTTGCGATTCGCTGACAGGCAAGTCTGCGGCTCCACATCCTTCGCCCACCGCCACCGGTCGAGGTGAAGAAAGCGGGGCGGCGAGATCTTCCCTTCACCCTGCATCTTCATCTTCCTTCTTCGTTTGACGGTGACGCAGACTTATTGTATCATTGGGTGGCTCGACAGAGGCAGATCAGGGTGACCGCTGCGGTCGATGGGAAAGCAGGAGGAAGAAATCATGACAATTGCAGAGGCTCTGACAACCGTGCGATATGTGATGGACTCTAACGGAGATAAGACGGATGTACTGATCCCACTAGCAACCTGGAAAACACTACTGGCATCCTGGAAACGATTGATAGAGCTACTGGAGGATCAGGAAGATAACGCCATTCTCCAGGAGTGGTTGGAAAAACGGGCGGCTGGAGAGGTGGATATGATCCCTTTGGACACTCTGGAACAGGAACTCATAGCGGATGGCCTCCTACCAGGTTGAGGTAACCGGCCAGGTACGGAAAGAGATTTGCCGGCTGCCGGACAACATGCGCCAACGGGTGATCCGTATGCTGCGAGCATTAGAGCAGCAACCGCGCCCACACAATAGTCGGCCATTGGATACAACCAAGGCGGGAATAGAACTGGAGCCAGGTGTAGAGTTGTGTCGTATTCGGATAGCGTCTTGGCGAATCGTCTACCTGGTTGAGGAAGAGTGGAAGCTCTTATCAGTGCTGGCAGTTCGGAAGCGGCCACCGTATCAATACGATGACCTGGATGGGCTAATGAGGAGTGTCTAGGTTGGCGGCTCGCTGCCCGGGTCGGCCCTCAGGCTCAGTCTGTACTCGCAGATCGTCCCTGCAGGGGGCGAGTCGTCGTCACGAGAGCCACTGGCCCTCCAGTCGCAGTCGTCGCCGCCCGGATCCACCGGGTCTCCCCAGACCTCCACGGACGGCAGGCCGGCCGTTGGGTTGCCGGCAGCGTCGCTGACCCAGACCTCCTCGGGCAGCGTCACCAGCGCCCGTGGGTAGGGCCTGCCCTGAGCCTGTCGAAGGGCTCCCGGTTGGCAGGCCAGACCGGGACACTGGCCTGAACGCTTGCCCCCCACTTGCCTGATGTATCCAATTATCCGTGTTACTCGTGGGTGGGGCCGAAAACTGCCCCCGCAAGAAAGGCGACACCTCTCGACTAACTCACCAAAACGATTGGAACAGGATCAGGCCAAGAGTGGCTTCACCGGTTTACTACTGAGTATTGGTGCTATGGTTGCCTCAACCACTTCGGACGTCATTCTAAAAGCTTTGGAAACTGTTCCAACAAAGAAGGTTTTAGCCTGGTGTAAGGAGGAGTTGGGACGTTCTATTCAAGCAAAGAGACAGGATGTCTTTGCTTTCCATAGCAAATCGGAACAAAAATGGGAGCAATCGTGGGCAGCCGGTTGACCAATTTTCACCACCCTACCGTGTCCCCGTCCAGCCCCCGGCTCGAGGCGTAGGCCAGCGCCTTCGGATTTGCCAGCAACGCCGCGTGGTAGGCCTCCACAGCCGTGGTGAGGGGCGCGTAGACGGGATCACAACTCTACCGCGATCTGCCATCGGTTCGCACCTGTCACATCCTTCGACCACGCTCAGGACAGGGACCTAATCGGGCCGATCAGGGTAGAAGTCTACCACCTTCCATCCCCCTGCGCGGGATTGCACCGCTGCCCGACCCTTCACCTCCCCAGCCACGAGTGTCGTGCCGGTGGTCTGCTCCACGTTTTCCGCCAGAGTCTCCAGCGAAAGGGCCAGCCCGATCAGCGTGCGTGCCTCGTTCCCTTCGACTTCGCTCAGGGCAGGCAGGATGAAGCGAGGCTCGTCAGGCTTCGACACCAGGGCCAACTTCGCCGGGTCCCAAACCAGCAAGTAGGGCTCGTACTTTCCACTGGTGTCGTCGTATGAGACGCCGATGGCGACCTCGTATCCCAGGTCAGGGTTGACGCGAACTGTACCCGCCGGGCGGCCGGTGGTTGTGTCCCCGTCCAGATCCAGCACGAAGACCCAATCAGTGAACACCGTCGGGGGATCGGGGATCGGATCGTAGAGGTAGATCCACAACAGTACCTCACCCTCGGCGGCCCATTCGGCCAATTCCGCTGGTACTCCCCCGGTGGGCTGAAGCACCACTCGCAGGTCGGCGCCCACGCTGGCGGTGCGGATGTCCACGCCACCGGGTACTCCCTCGACTGGGTCTCCGCTCTCGTAGGCGCCCACGTCGCCCTGAGGGTCGGGCGGCGGGGTGGGAGAAGGCTCCGGCAGCGGTGCGGTAGTCGGAGTGGGCGTGGGTGCCGGCGTTTCAGCCGGCGTGGCAGTGTCCGCCGGCGTCGGCGTGTTCGTCAGCATCGGCGTGAGCGGCGTCGTGGGAGTCATCGGCGCAACACTGATCGGCGACGTGGTAGTTGGCGTTGGCTCTGGCGTGGGCACAAACAACGTGCGTGCAGCCAGTGCTGCTCCAATACACATGGCGAGGACGATGATTCCAAACACCACCGTCCAAACCGCTCTCACACGCTGTTGGGCCATTAACTCGCGATATTCGCGCATGATCGCTCCACTTCTATTTCTTCCCCCTGGTTTCTATCCTACACAGAATCGTTCTATCCCACGTGTCGCCGGCACACCCCGACGATATTGCTCGCCTGGCGGTATTCCTTTGCATCCACGTGGGACTCGTTCACGTCGACCAACACGGCCCGGCAGTCGCCGGGGCCAAGGGGTAGATTTTCATGAACCGGTTCGTCTGTCTGAGACACGTCCAGCATAGCCCAGGCTTGCGTGAAAGTCAAAGCGGGATTAGTGATGAATTGCTGGCGCCCTGCGAGTTGGATGATCGAAATAGTAAGGCAAAGCATCCCCATCCCTGAATAAGGCATCCACGATTGCTCTTCCCCTCAGCATCCTCCCCTATCAGTTCTCGCGCTGACCCAATTGCCTGAGGTCGGGAAAAAGCCCGTCCAATCTGTCACCACAGGGATGTAGGGCCCTATCTCCTGGTTCTTACTCAAACCCAATGGACACCTGAGCATACTCCGGATCGACCTTGTGTAGCTCGTCTCGCACCCGTTGGCGGAGTTCTACTGCCGGTTTAACGCAGAACTTCCTGAACTGCTCTTCCGTTGGCTTCATGTCGGGAAAGAGCAACTTGAGGAAACCCGCAGCGAGACGGGCGATGGCCTTGCGGTCGCGGAGGTCGTTGCAGTTGACGAGGACCATATTCTCGGAGACATACTCGTCATATCGGGCACTACGGCGCATCACGTGGAGGACTTCGGAGAAGAAGTCGCCCTTAAAGCCCAGGCTCTTTGATGGCGTATCCTTGGTCACACGCTCCATCTCCCAGCCAGGAATCAGACCGTGGATACGGTCGAGAAATGCGGTTTCCCGCAAAAAGTTGGGAATCTCGCGGAATAACCCTGAGTCTTGATGGATGGGTTGGCTGTTCTCGTCCAGGACAATGTTGCCCAACATGACAAAACTGGCCTCGGCCGTCCCCATTGTTCTGCCCCGGCTGTAGCGCCCTGACTCCAGGTATACCTTCAAGCCCGCGACTAGCTCGCCGGCACTGTCGCCACGAATGCTCTGTACCTCATCCAGGACAATCACGTCGTAGCGTGTGATCAGTCCGGGTGTGTGCGAAGCGAGATTGTGAAATAGCACCGCCGGTGTGATCTTGCCCCCACCAATGACTCGTGCGTAGCGGGAGAGGTTGTCATACACGAAAGATTTGCCGGTGCCCTTGGGCGCCAACTCTACCAGGTTGACTCGTGGTTGCGCAACAGGCACGATACGTGTGATCAGGACCATTTTCTGACGTAGAGACAGCGAACGAGGGTTGAATCCAATGCTGGAGATCATCAGGTCCAGCCATTCCTCCAACTCAAAGTACTGCCGGCAATGGCAGAAGTAGTCGTAGTCGATGCTGCTTATCTGAAAGGGACGGAACTCACGCATCCAGACCTGCCCACGATCCGCGCGAGATTCAGGCGGCACGTAGAACAAGTCCCCGATACCCCAAACGCCGCTGGTGACAAGCAGTTCGTTGTTGTCCACGATGTGGCCACTGACACGCGCATCAGTGATGTCCAACAATGGAATGTGCAAGTTGCGCTCACCACTTTTCAGGTTAATGCTCACATGATAATCGTCTAGCAACTGGACCGTCTCCATTTTCAGGAGACGGTTCTTGATTTCGTCCTTCTGCCCTTTGGTGGGGAGGAACTTGGCCAAGAACGAGGCAATCTTCTCACGGCTTTCGCCGGTCAACTCGCCATCTTCGGCGTATGCTGATAGGATCCACTCGCCCACGTAGGTTGGGATCGCCCGGGCGCCAAAGCCGGCCTCGTGGATCAGATGCTTGTCGATAGCCACCTCGCCGTAGTAGTCGAGTGCCTTTTCCTCGAATGTTTCCAACGTCCCCAATGTCTCCATCAATCCGTCTCCTAACCTGGACGAGGCAGAATCCAAGTTCTCCGTTGGGCGAAGGTCTCTGACCGAGCCCGAAAGCCCATCGGCGGCGGTCATGAGACCTTGCCGAGCCTTTCGGTTCAGAATAGCTCACGCAGGTCGAATGCCTGCGTCATCATAGACTTCATCTCCACCGCCTCTTCGACGTCCTGCTGCTGAGGTTGTCCCAGGAAGTCGTATGTGACACGGATGTGCAGTGTATCCACTCCTCCGTGCGAGCGTCGGAAACGGGCTTCGAGCGTGACGGCCTCTTGGCTCATTGGCGCCAGTGTGCCCAGATCAACGCCAGGCGTGTCGACGTTCGCGTCTTGGATTTCCAACCGCACGGACTCGCAGGCATAAGCATTGGTGTTCACTAACTCTACTTGAATCTCGGACTTGCGGGCGTAGTAGAACTCGTTTCCCAGCAAGTGCACAGTCAGTGGTTTGGGCGATACGGTGAGTGGTGTAAAGACTGCTACTGGCACCAGCGTTTCTTCGGGGGTCAGCCCACCATGGATGTATGTGCTCCCTGTCGTCGGCAGAAATCGGTAATGAGCCCTGGCGGCCAGATAGTTCTCGTCTAACCCAAAGCGTTCGCGTTCGAAAGTATAACATTGATATTGGATATTGTCAGGTAACTGATGCAGCTCGCTATCGGTGATACGCACGTAGCGATGGTGCTTGTCCAGGACACGTTTCGCGAAAAAGGCGGAGTCAATCAGGTTGGGAGCCTCAGCCGGGATACGTGTGGAACCGTGGTCTGAGATCACGATGACCACCAGGTCGCGCGGGGCGCCGATACGCTCACCGAAGGCGCGCACATCTCGGGCAACGGCTCTCAGATAACTACGCGCAGCCTGGGCGTGAGAGATACCTACGTGCTCCTCATCCTGGTGAAAGGCCATATCCAAGGGCAAGTAGTTCAAAAAGTATACATCGTGCTCCCGTCGCTTGATCGCACGCAGAGCGCCAATATGCGGGAGGTACAACGCGCGCCGACCGCCCAGTGCTTGTTCCCAGGTTTCCTGCACCGGCTTTTCATACGCTGTCCCTGCAAAGGGCTCAGGCTGGCCGACGAACAGGCATTTCTTGCTGATCTCGGTGCATGAAGGTAACATCGAGACGTAGTATGTGAGTTCTTCGGCGTAGTACCCTTGTGCCTGCATGTAACGGGTAAAGTCGCGAAAGAACTTGGCATTGAAATTGTCAATGACAAGCACCAACACCGGCGCGTCGCTCATCATTTTCCCTTTGAGCGCCGGCAGTGCCTGGTAGACCATCCTTGGCGAACTCAGGCGCATTGCTGGATATCGCTTGTAGAGCCAATCGGCATAGGCGCTTGCAAAGTCAACAATATCACCCGTCAATTGGCCGATCTCTTCCAGCCAAAAACGGTATGGCAGGTAGTGCTCCTCAGCCCACTCCAACCATTGCTCATCACTCCAGGGATTGGATGGGTTGGGATCGGGCTTCGGTGGGGGCGGCTGGCTAATCAGCAGGTCAAGGTCTGCCAGAGCCTGGTCCAGATGAGGACGATGCTGGACCCGAGCGAACAAACCTCGCACGCGCCGCACCAGGTCATAGTCAATGGCGACCTCACCGGAACGGAGGAGACGTTGCACAGCGTCAAACTCGACTTCGAGATAGCCACTAGCCTGTGCAAGTATGGCCTGAAGCGCCTCGTGGATTGTATTCGATCGCACTAACTGTTCCAGGTGGACGCGGATCTGATCCAATGCTACGCCGACCTGTGCCCCGCTCACTGGGACATCACTCAGGTCCAAATCCAGCCGGGCCAAGGAATCGAACTGATCACCCATGACTCGACGTCCGACCTCAGGCGGATAGCCGGTCAACATATTCAGGGTTGCCAACTGCTGTGCGAGTTGCTCTGGCGACTGTCGCAGCCACCGTACAATCAGCTTCTCCCCGGCTTGCTCGGCGTCCCGACTCTGGTCGGCGTTATCCTCCCATTGCTGCAAGCGACGTCTGAAGATATCGCTGACCAAAGGACGTTCCATTGCCTCAGACCATTGCCGTGGATCATAGTTCTTGAGCAGGTCGCCCAGGCGTTGTAGCGGTAGTCGAGGCTGGGCCACAAACGGGCTGAAGAATATCTCCAGGACGAAATCCTCGAAACCACGACCTGGTGGAGCAGAGATGGCGACATCTAACAGTTGAGCGCGGGCAATTTGGTCCTCGCTGACCCAATCCGGCACCTCGACATTCCATAACTCGCTCAGTCGCTGGCGACGGGTCAACTCTTCGATGTGCACACGCTCTGAACCGTAATGCGCCTGAAGACGACGTAACCAGGCTCCGACGTTTACATCGCTGACCGCAACGGTGATGTCTTCACCGGCGTGGAGTGCTCGCACCAGCCGGTCATAGACCAGCACGTAATCTGCTACGCTGTTGACCTCGACGTCAGCAGTGATAGTACTCAGCAACTCTGCGCTGCCCAAATAGACTGTCGCTTGAGCCATCTTCTCAATAAAGTCCCTTCAGTTTATCAGCCAGTTCAATCAACATCTGGCGCACGTCATCCTCATCAACCACGCCCCCTGTGATGACATCTCGCAAGATACTGGACAACAACACCAGCAGGGCATCTTTATCCTCTGGATAGACGAACTTGTATTCCCGCTCCAATAGTGTTTGCTGTGTGAGCGGGCTGACTTCGTACTTACGATCCTCGTTGATGAAAGAAAGCGTGATCACCTGTCCAAAGCTGCCATCCTCTCCCTGGCTGACCAGCTTCACGACGCGCGTATTCTTCACCGACAGATCGTATTTGTCTTTAACTGCCTGGCACTGTAGTGCAGTGCGTGGATCTTCATCCATGTCTGTGACCAGCACCTTGACGCCAGGTTCGGGTGCATGGATCTCCAAGACGACGACGCCTCGGAAAAGAATCTGGGAGCGGGTCTGCCAGTCTTCTCTCTTATGCACACCACGGATCTTCCACCTGGGGGCAGGGAGTTTGACACGATTGGCTGCGATGCGTTCCAGCGCCGCCTCCAGCATCTGTACATATTCATCATTGCGGTCACGGCGCCAATCATCCACTCTGCCCAGGCCCAATCCAGCATCGGCTGGCAGTTGGTCGAAGAAGGTTGTCTCAATGTTGACGATAGTGCGCAGCCGCTGGACGACTGCTCGCGAAGCATGGCTGTGCCACGGAGCGTACTCATCCTTCTGCTCATCGCCCAGGTTTTTGTACCAACCTGCTATAGCTGTCTGGTAATCACCGTAGAAGTCACTGGCCGGGTTGAATGGAGCCATCAACCGCTTTAACAAGACATCTTTGACACGACGTGCCCCATTTTCGATAGTGGCTTTATCTTGCTTCAATCCCTCCAGGATCTTCGGCTGGCTGGATGCGGTGATCATAGCATCTGCAAGGAAGCCATACGCGGTCTGAAGCTGTTCCAGGACCAGGCGGTAGGGGTTTGTCCCTTCGACGTTACGCATTAGCTTGACCAGCGCTTGCGTAGAGGTAACCGTTCAGTTGTGGCGCGATTGAACTCTGTCAAGTACCATACATCCTGG
>CAYLPU010000135.1:0-11652 GCA_964385635.1 uncultured Anaerolineales bacterium | reverse complement strand
ATGGACAGCACTTTGGCCCGCAGGCCGTACTCATCCCGGTAGAACTCCCACATCTTGACCAGGTTCCTGGGGCAGATGATCAAGGTCTCTATCGAGTAGTCCTCCTCGAAAACCTTGGCCAATGCCGTGCCCATCAATGTCTTGCCCAGCCCGACCACGTCGCCGATCAGCACGCCACCTCGCCGGTTCAGATGCCGCGCGGCGATTTTGACGGCTGCGGTCTGGAAATCGAACAGCATACCGCGCAACTCACCGGGGATGGTGAACTCGGTCAGGCCAGCCCGCGCTTCACGGGAGAGGTGATAGGCCATCTTGAGATAGATGTAGTAGGGCGGGGTGGGCTTTTCACCAGCCCAGCTCTCATCAATGATCTCAACCAGTCCTTGCGAGATGTCCACACACCAGCGGTCGCTCCAGCGATCCTCGAACCAGTGGGCCAGTTTGTTGCTCGCATCCTGGTCAACCACGTCAACGTTCAGTTCACCCTGACCGGCCAGGCCGGAGAACGTGAGGTTGCTGCTGCCCAAATAGCCGACGATGGGGGTGATGTTGTCGGTACGGTGCAGCAGGTATAACTTGGCGTGGAGGGGATGGCGCAAGAAGAGCTTGACCACCAGTTTGCCGGCTTTGATTTGGGCCGCCAGGCGACGCAGCCCAGCCTCATCTGCGTTGGTCGGTGCGCCAATGGTCAACTGTTCGCGGAATTCCTGGGCCAGTTCTTTTTTGAACCTGGTGGCCGTTTTGTTATCCATGCGCTCGTCGTCATTCTTAAGAAAGCCAAAAGCGGCGCGAAGCTCGTCCTGCGGTCTGCGGTGCATACCCACCAGCAGGCGGCAGCAATAATCCGGCCCGCCAGCCCACTCCTCGACCTGGGCATCAATTTGCCGCCAACCACGCAGATTAAAGTACCCGACGCAGAAATCAGCGCGGTATGACACATCCAGGGTTTGCTGTAGCGCGGGCAGCAGTTTTTGCTCGATGTTGTCAAAGATGCGGGGCATGGGATTGCCTTCCTTTTTCGCGGATTATCATGCTGTCATAAGTTGGTTTGGCGAGTTTTCACCTCCCAGCCCAACGGTCACTTATCAACCGTCACCGTCACCCGCACGCGGTCTGGCAGGTCGCCGCCGGTCAGTTTGCGCAGCGCCCACTGTTGAACGTAGAGCGTGCCAATGATGGGCGGGCCGTCGCTGGCCTCTTCCTGGTAGCGGCGGGTATTCTTGGTGTCCTTCTCGACTTTGAATATCAGTTCCAGTTTGTCCATTGGTTGGCGTCTCCTGTGGTCTGTGGGGGGTGCCGGTCTTGGGTTTGGTGCTTCAACTGTGGTTGGTGATCCTTGGTAGTGCTGATAATCGGCGTTATCGGCCCTGAATACCTGCCTATCCAGAATAGCTTCGTCTGGAACAAAACACTCGCCGCACCGTCCGATAGGTCCTTCAGCTATGCTCAGGACAGGCTCACTACAAGCCTTGGACTGGCGGCGGGGTGGGCGACCGCCCCGCCGAGCATAGCTAGCCTGCCTGCCTCTATGGTTTCTTTCTAATGTACTCTACGCCTGCTATGCCTTCAAAGTCAGCGTCTTGCGTCCACAGCGTGGCGTTATAGGCCTGTGCAGTTGCTAGCACGATGCTGTCAGCCATGGGCAGCCTGTGTTCAACGGAGATCCTAGCCGCATCTAGCGCCAGAGTCGTGTCCAATTCCACCACGTGACCTTGCATCAGTACTGCAACTGCCTGTAGAGCATCTCCTTCGTTCCGTTGTTGAAGCACGCGCTTGAAGACCTCGTAGATGCTGATCGTAGGAACGACCAACTCTTCGATGTCTTCAATTGCAGGAGCGAAGAAGTCTGCGTTAGGCCCATCCGCGAAGTATTCCAGCCAACCACAGGAGTCAACGGTGTTCATAGGCGATCCGGTTCTCTTTCAACCGTGGTATCAATGCCCTTGAGGAACCCGCGTGATTCTTCAACGGGCTTAAGCGGTATCATCTCGATGCGGTTGTTGTAGAGGATGACTTTGATCTTCTGCCCAGGCTTTACACCAAGCGAAGTGCGGACGCGACGGGGGATCACTACTTGGAATTTGGGTGAAACAGTCACTGTGTCCATACTCCACCTCAATCGATACGATTCTTGTAATACGAGTTTATCATGTTTCGGGAGTTTGGGCAACAGCCAACTAAGGATGGGCACAGGCTTCGCGGTAGGACAGCCAGTTACCCAACAGCCGCCGCACAGGTCCCGGCGTGCGCTTTTCCCACACGGGATTTTCGGACATACTTGCTTCCGGCCAGCCGAGGCCATCCGGCAGTTCAGACGGCCGAGGCTGTGTAACCGACTGAACAATGATCATCACTTCCATCTTCACGCCAGGCAACCCGAGCGGCACACTTAGTTTCAAAACTCCATCCTGCCCTACACGAGAATCTAGCGTAATACTCTGCATAGCACCTCTCCTTTCACGTATCACGCCTCACGTTCATCAACCGTCACCGTCACCCGCAGGCGCTCAGGAAGATCGCCGCCGCTCAGTTTGCGCAGCGCCCACGTGCTATCGGCTGGCACCTAAGCAGGTTGCTTCTTGCTCGGCTGAGCTCCAGCGGCAGCAGCGGCGATTTGTTGGCCCATGAGGCCGGTCATGGGGTATACGATGACCATAGCGCTCTCCTCCTTGGAAATGTCCAGGAGGGCTTGGATCTGTCGTAGATCCATGGCGCGCGGTTGGGCTGCCAAAGTGCGGGCCGCTTCGGCGAGCGCTGTCGCCACAGCCTTTTCAGCATCGGCTTGGATCTGTTTAGCTTTGGCAGAGCGCTCGGCTCGTGCTATCACAGCCAGCTCCTCAACCAGTGCTTGGGGTGTGCCGACATCCGTGATTCGCACCGCCCGCACATTTACGCCGTAGTCCTTGGCCGCCGTGTCAATCCCTGCCTTCAGCGCCGTCGCGATTCTCTCGGTTTCGCTTAGCAGAGGTCTCAGGTCGTTGCCACCGATCGTGCTCTTCAACGCTTCCATGGAGACCCACTCCGTCGTTTTCCAGTAGTCCTGAACGGCAATGGCTGCTTTTTCGGGATCCTCTACCTCCAGCTCGACAGCCGCGGTAACATCTATGGGAATGTTGTCCCTGGTGAGCGTCTTAGTTGCTTTCACCTCATAGGTGGTGATGCGGACATCTACGATGCGAGCAACAGAATAGAGGAGCGGCGGCACGACAAAGAACCCCGGACCTCTGGCACCGACGGACTTGCCGAGGCGCAGGAGGACCAGTCGCTCCCACTGGGGAAGGACGTAAAACATACCCGCGGCGGTGTTTGCAACCCAGAAGATCACGCCGGTCTTGAGAAGGCCAGCAAAAAGGCGCACAGCCCAAACAGCGACGTCCATTGCCGGACCCACAAGCTCGGCCCAGGCTAGCCGAAAATCTGGCCTGGCAAGCAAAAGCCACAGTGGGATAGCAATACCCCAGCGAACAGCGTTGCGGATAAACATCTGAACCGGATTTTTCCCTCGTACCATTTTTCCTTTCTCCTTTCCTCGTTTTTCTCTTTCGAGGCTTTTGTAATCCTTAACCCTCAGTTTTGTGAGCATCACTACTCCCTCCTTCGCCCTTAGAGGCTCCCGGCTCACCTCGACGGTCGGGCAGGGCGGCCTCGAAGACCTGGTCTACGTGATCGGCAAGGACGAAGTTCATCTCTTTCTTGACATCCTCCGTCGTGACAAAGGTCTTAGTCAGATTGTTGACTTCGATGGTGGTCAAAGGGGGCCTCACTTGCTTTTTTGGTTGCCTTCATTTTAATGCATTTTGCTGCTCCACACAAGTCAAATGAACTGACGGCTCTTTCAGTGGTTTCATTCCTTCAGTGTCTCAGTGATTCTGCACCGTGGTCGAGAGTGCGAGGTTGTTAATGGACAAGACCTAAAAACCGAAACTTGCAAATTAGGCCAAAATTTGTTATAATCGTTTACAAGGTGTTCAGTTTCAGTCATCATTGTCTACCCCAGCAGATGCGAGACCTGGTGCAATGAGCAAGCAACTCATCCCCGCCCAACGACGTGAGTGGATACGGAAGTATCTGGAGACCCACCGCGTTGCCCGCAACGATGACCTGAGCGGAAGGTTGGACGTTTCAGAGGCTACAATCCGCCGTGACCTTGAGTGGCTAGAGACTCGGGGCTTTCTTGAGCGCACCCACGGAGGGGCCATCCTCAGTCGGCGGATGCCGCTTGAGCCGGAGTATGTCAACAGCGCTCAGGCCCACCCGAAAGAGAAGCGCCTTATTGGCGCGCTGGCGGCCACTCTGATCGAGGACGGTGACATTGTCTTCATCAACAGTGGCACGACCTGCACCCAGATTTTTCGCCACATCCGAAGCAACGCAAACATCACGGTGGTCACCAACAATGTGGGCGCGGTACTGGAGACCCATAAGGCTGAGTTCGAGATTGTCCTGTTGGGTGGACTGTTTCTTCCGCAGTCCAACTCGGCAGGAGGTTGCCTCGCCACCCAGTCACTTCGTCAGGTATACGCCAGCAAGGCCTTCATTGGAGTGGATGGTGTCAGTCTCAAGTATGGCTGTACTGTCCCGACCGTCACCGAGGCAGAGATCGTCCGGCTCATGATCCAGCGCACCCGTGGACCTGTGGCGGTTATGGCTGATCACAGTAAATGGGGAGTGGTTTCTAATTTCGAAGTGGCCACGATAGATCAAATTCATCGTTTGGTCACAGACGACCAGTTTGACGCTGCCGCTCGCGCTGATCTGGTCGCCCACTCGGTGGAAGTGTTTATCGCCAGCACTGGCCCGGGATCAAGTCTCCTCGGCCAGGACAGCATTTGATCCAGAGGTAAGAAACGGCTCACAACTATTTTGGCGTCGAGGCTTTAGCCGGGTTTTACGCCTGAGTTCCGGCTGAAGCAGGCACTCCCAAACCCAAGTACGCTCAGTATATTGACTGAGCAAAAAGGAGAATACGATGACGATTCTAGAAGAACCCATAAAAGAAACATTGCATCTCAGAAACTATATTGATGGCGAGTGGCTGGAATCGGAAGGAGAGCTCAGGAGCGTCATAAACCCTGCCACGGGTAAGGCCATAGCGAGAGTCCCTATCTCGACAGAGGATGAAATTAACGCGGCGGTGGAGGCAGCGCAAGAGGCTTTCCCTGAGTGGAGGAGCACCCCTCCGTTGGCGCGGGTGAGGTGCCTGTTCAGACTGAAGGAATTGTTGGAGGAGAACTTTGAGGAGTTGAGCAGGATTCAGACGATGGAACATGGCAAGACCATTGATGAGTCCAGAGGAGAAACGAGGCGTGGGATCGAGAACGTAGAGGTTGCGGCGGGGATTCCGTCGTTGATGATGGGAGGCTTCCTGGAAGATATTGCATTGGGGATAGACGAGTACCTCATTCGGCAACCCTTGGGGGTTTTTGGGATCATTACGCCCTTCAACTTCCCATTTATGATCGGTCTTTGGTTCGCGCCTTATGCCGTCGCTACTGGAAACTGTGTTGTCTTGAAGCCTTCCAGCGAAGATCCACTTTGTCAGACCAAGATCGTCGAGTTGGCGGAAGAAGCGGGTATTCCTCCGGGTGTGTGGAATCTGGTTCATGGTGGGAGAACGGTTGTATCGGGGATGTTGGATCATCCCGACATCAAGGGAATATGCTTTGTTGGATCGACTCCAGTGGCAAGGGACGTCATCTACAAAAGATGTGGTGAGACCGGCAAGAGAGTCATTGCGCAGGCAGGTGCGAAGAACTTCGCGCTGGTGATGCCGGACGCTGACCTGGAAGCAACGATGGCGGCGTGCATGACTTCCTTCTATGGCAATGCCGGTCAGCGATGCCTGGCAAACGCCAACCTCGTTGTCGTGGGTGAGGGTCTTAGCGAGAGAGAACACGAAGCGTTCTACAAGAAAGTAGTGGATATGTTTGTCACTGTAGCCTCCAGGATTACGGTTGGCTACGGGCTTGACGAAACGGTTCAGATGGGACCCTTGCGCGATAGGGCTAAGAAGGAAATGGTAATAGGGTACATAAATAAGGGTATAGAAGAGGGGGCGAAGCTAACGCTGGATGGGAGGGATGTGAAACTGGTAGGGGGTTGGCCCGACGCGTGCTTCGTTGGCCCGACTGTGTTCGAGGAAGTTACCCTGGATATGACCATCGCCCAGGAAGAGATTTTCGGGCCGGTCGCGTGTATGATGAAGGCCAAGAGCCTGGATGAGGGGATAGAGATGATCCATGCCAATCCGTTCGGCAACGCGGCTTCGATATTCACTGGGAACGGTAAATGGGCCCGAGAGTTTCAATACAGAGTTGAGTGCGGCAACATCGGCATCAACATCGGAATAGCAGCCCCGATGGCGTTCTTCCCGTTTAGCGGAATGAAGGATTCCTTCTTCGGAACGCTACATGGGCAGGGCCAGGAGGCAATTCGCTTCTTTACAGAAAGCAAAGTCGTTGTTCAAAGGTGGTTTTAGATGGAAAAAACGACCATAACCGCCTCCGCCATCATCAGCTTCATCGAAAAACTCGAGGATGGCTCCTCGGCGTTCTACGAGGAGATGGCTGAGAGATTCGCGGAGAATAGGGAGACGTTTCTGGCGTTTGCGAAGGAGAGCAAGAAAAACAAGACATTGGTGGTTAGAACCTATCAGGAGACCATTACCGACGCCTTGGAAGCCTGCTTTTCCTTTGAAGGTCTGGATCTCGGTAGGCACGCCATCGAGACGACGTTAGCGAAAGAAACTGGCTACACCGAGGCATTGGAGATGGCGATAGGGCTTGAGGAGAAGGCTAACGAGTTCTACCTGGACATCACCGAGCGGTCGCAATCGCTGCTGGCCACGATACCAAGGGCGTTCAAAAGAGTAACCAAAAAGAGGAATGGTCGCAGGCTCAAACTGCAATCGTTGCTTGATGTGGCAATAGACAGTCCTTGATGCAGGCGATAACTGCGGACCAACTGAGAGGGGATACAAAGTGACAAAACTGTTTTTCGCTACCGATGTCCATGGTTCGGAGATCTGCTGGAAAAAGTTCATCAGCGGCGGCAAGTTCTATGAGGCAGACATCATCATCCTGGGGGGGGACATGACCGGCAAGGCCATCGTGCCCATCATTGCCCAGGGCGGTGACAAGTACAAGGTGACCTTGTTGGATCAGGAAAGCATCTTGGAGGGTCAGGACAAAGTGGACGAGATGGTCCGCATCATCCGGGACCGGGGCTACTACCCCTACGTCACGGACCCCGACGAAGTAGCGGAGATCAGCGCTACTCCGGGCCGGTTGGACGAAGTCTTCCTGGTCCAGGTACTGGAAACCGCCCAGCGGTGGATGGAGTACGCCGACGAGAAACTGGCCGGGACGGGCATCCGTTGTTACGTCTGCCCGGGCAACGACGACATGTTTGAACTGGACGAGGTCATCGCTGCGTCGAAACACGTCGAACTGGCCGAAGGCCGGGTGATCTCCCTGGACGATCACCACGAGATGGTCAGCACCGGGTGGTCGAATCCCACTCCTTGGGACACCCATCGTGAGGAAGAGGAAGACGCACTGCGGCAGCGAATCGAGGCCATAATCAGCCAGGTGCAGGACGTTCGCAACGCCGTGTTTAACCTCCACGCGCCGCCCTTCGGCAGTGGCCTCGACGAGGCTCCGGAGTTGACCGATGATCTGCGGCTCGCTTATGCCGGTCAGTCGTTGGTGTCCGTGGGCAGTCACGCGGTGCTGGCGGTTATAGAAGAACACCAGCCACTGCTCGGTCTGTTCGGTCACATCCACGAGGGCAAAGGCGCGCGCAAGGTTGGGAAAACCCTGTGCATCAACCCAGGCAGCATGTATGAACAGGGGATATTGCACGGAGCGGTGATCGAGCTCAAACGTCGCAAGGTGGGTAACTACATTCTCACAACAGGGTAGGGGAATGGAAGCCGATGGTTGGCGTAAAACGTGAAGCGTGAAAACGATGGTCTATTGGGCGAAGCGTTCAGCCCCCTCTCCCTGGCAGGGAGAGGGTTGGGGTGAGGGTGGAGATTTCTCTCGAAAAAGACTGAATTCACAAGCTCTTTCGCCAGTTTTGCAGACTTTACCCTCCCCCAGGGCAATCGCATTTATAATGTCGGGCAGACTTTGGGACACCGAAAAGCCCTTTTTGCTCCCGCTGGATTGCCAAATCCAGTGGCTAGGGCCTGGATCTGGCGATCCAGGCCGAGCGAATGGGATAAATGCGATTGCCCTAACCCTCCCCCTGCCCCTCCTTGGGAGGGAGGGGTGAACGCTTACCGGAATTGTTTATATGACGTCGGACAAGGGCTCTCAGATCATTGAAAAGGCGAAGGAAATGGGAGCGGCAATGGCGGGTATCGTCAGCGTCAGACTCCTCAAAGAATCACCCTCCCACGAGATCTTGAGAAAAATCGTATCATTTCAATATTCTGGGGCCAACGTGGGGCAAATTGTCAATTTGCCCCACCTTCCCCGACTTATTGAGAGGATACGAAAAATCGGCATGGAGACAGATGGGGTTGGCTCTGATCCGGGGATGGCAGACTGTAGTGAAATCACATGGCCTGAAAAAGCCAGGTCAGCCTTGGTTGTTGCCGTTTCCCATCCCCGGGACAAACCCGAACTTGATTGGTGGGATGGGTTCAAAGGCACTCCAGGAAATCGTACTCTGATAAGAATCAACAGGGAACTGTCTGCGTGGATTGAAGAAACATTTGGTATTAGAACCTACAAATTGCCCTACTATGTCGAGGAGGGCGGAATATACCTCAAGGATGCAGCGGTATTGGGCGGACTTGGCTGCATCGGCAAAAACAATATACTTGTTACCCCAGAACTCGGGCCCAGGGTTCGTCTTCGCGCAATGCTGCTCGAAGAGGAATTGACTCCTACCGGCCCCGTCGCCTTTGATCCGTGTGACGGCTGCGAAGAATTCTGTAGAAAGGCATGTCCCCAGAATGCCTATGAAAAGATCGTTCTTTCATCCGCTGAAGTGGGAATGGTCACTCTTCCCGGGCGAGACGGATGTTTCAGTAGTACCAAGTGTAATATCCAGATGGACGAAGATGTCGAGAATTCTGGAATGGATGTCAGGGAAATGCAGCAGTCTGCGCTGGACGTAGAAGACATATCCCAAACGAAGAACTGTATTAGGTATTGCCGGCGATGCGAACTTGCCTGTCCCGTAGGAAGTTAATGGACTTCCTGCAGAACTTGAAGGGGGAATACCTGAGAATGCTCAAGACGGGAAAGGAGGTGATGTCCTGATATAGTGTGAGCAGTATTGGAGATGGCGTCTTTGCCATGCTTCAAGGTTTTCTCAATCGTGAGCGTCTATCCTATGATTTCCTATTAAGGAGGGTTCCCGATGAGTGAAGTAACCGTTTTCGTTCGCAAAGCAAGTGGTCTCGTACGGTCCTGGTCGGTCTTGGATGCCTTCATCTACGCCACGTTCTCCATCAACCTCATCACCCTGGGCCTGTACATCTTCTCCTATTGTTATTACTTCGAAGGACATCTGGTGCCGGCGTTGATCATCAGCGCCGTCTTCACCATCTTCGAGGTGATTGTCTACGCCAGCCTGATCTCGGTGATGCCGCGCGCCGGTGGCGACTACGTCTGGCAGAGCCGAATCCTGGGGCGCGCCCTCGGATTCATCCTGAGCGTGACCGGCTGGTGGTTCATCCTTTGGCTGTGGGTGCCGCTATATGGCCAGATGCTCGTGTATGAATTCTTCACCCCGATTCTGGCCATCCTGGGCGCCCGGGACGCAGCCTTATGGTTCACTGGCACCTCCCACGGCCTGCTGGTCGGCTCGCTGGTCGTCTGTGCCTTTGTGTTCTTCTACATCGCCGTTGGCATGAGGTGGTATGCGCGCATCCAGAAGTTCTGCTTCTGGGGTGGCATGGTGGGCCTGCTGTTGGTCTTCGTCCTGCTCCTCGCCGGCAACAACCAGACTTTCGTCACCAATCTCAACGCGATAGTTCCCGATATGTTTGGCACTGAGGCCATAGACCTGTATCAGGCCACCCTGCAAGCGGGCGAGGAGGCTGGCACAGTGGCGGCCCCGTGGGGCAACATGGCTGTGGGGGCGAGTATGGCCTTGATCCCGATGATCGTCTTCTTCAACCTGTGGCCGAACTGGGGCTCCACCCTCTACGGCGAGGTGCGGGGCGCCAGCGACTACAAGCGCAACTTCTGGGGTATGGCGCTGGCGATTATCATCACGACCGTGTTGGGCGTGATTTTCTTCGCCCTGATCGCCAAGACACTGGGCTGGGACTTCTACAACAAAGCCAACGGGGCCTTCTGGAACTACACCTGGGGCTACACCGACGTGCCGCCGCCCCTGCCCTTCTGGCCCTACCCGGCGCTGTTCGCGGCTTTCATGACCACCAGCCCCGTGCTCCAGTTCCTGGTCATTCTCCTGATGAGCCTCTGGTGGTTCGGCTGGTCAGGTACGGTGTTCATGAGTTCAACCCGCGTGATCTTCGCCGCCGCGTTCGACCGCATGCTGCCGGAGTGGGTGTCTAACGTGGAACCGCGCACCCGGACGCCGATCAACGCGCTGCTGTTGATGGTGGTCCCGTCCATCATCATCTCCATCCTCTATGCCTACAACATCTTCGACTTCCAGACTCTGGCGCTAGACGCCACACTGGTCATCGCTGTCACCTTCCTGGGATCCACCGTGGCGGCCATCATCCTGCCGTGGCGCTTGAAGGACGTGTTCGAGGGCTCGCCCATCTCCAAGATAAAAATGCCCACCTGGCTGAGTTGGATCGTGACGATTCTGTACGGCTTGTCAGCCATCTACCTCATCGTCAGGTCGGTACGCTTCGGCATGGGCGCCCTGGGCGCGGCTGTCGGCGGCTTGGCCTGGATCACCCTGGTCGGGACGTGGGTACTGACGATCATCAACGCTGTGATGCTGGTATGGATCGCGTACTACGTGGGGACCAAAGTGCTGGCCAAAGGGGAGGAGATGCCCCTGATCACCCTGGCCGGGTTGGTCTTCCTGCCCTTCCTCGATTGGTTGCTGGTGGATTGGGTGTGGGACCCGGACTTCCTTTACGGCATCGGATGGCAGAACGCCACCTCAATGATCTTCATGTTCGGCTGTTACGGCCTGGCCGCAGCGATCTTCTATGGCTTCAACGCCTACCGCCGCAAGCAGGGCATTGACATCGACAAGGTCTACAAGGAGATCCCGGTCGAATAGGCCGCGCTTCGAACGGACCGTTTCCAAAAGGGCCTGTTCTGAGCGGTTCGACTGAGCTCGCCAGAGTCTTACCGAAGGGGCATCCCCTGCAAGATGGGGATGCCCCTTGCTCTGGAACCTATGCCAGCGTTGTTGCGGCCCGCTCAACGGTTACCCGGAGACTTGTCAGGTAGCCGCCAATAGTCAGGGTCAAACTCCATCGCGTGGAACAGCCGGTCGGTCACGGGGAAATAGGCTGGTGTTCCCGCACGGTGGTCACGAAATCTGCTGGGTCCACATCTGTCCCCATGTCAACCGTCTCAAAACCAGCGCCCTCCAACATCATCTTGACCAGATTCTTGCCAATGTCGTGTAGGTCGCCTTTTGCCCCTGGATGTGGGACGCGGGTGGCACACCCGCTTAGAGCACCCCGCGAAATCCCAA
>CAYLPU010000134.1:0-11749 GCA_964385635.1 uncultured Anaerolineales bacterium | reverse complement strand
GACCTCAGGACGTAAAATTGGTACAAAGTTCCTATTGTCATGCCGACGCAAATACGGTATAATGAGATCAGGTGAAAGAACTCAGTTTTCCAACATATTTTATTTGAAGGGAGGTGAGAGAAATGCTGTTTTTGCCGCGCGAGGAAGGGCAGGGGCTGGTCGAATATGCGTTGATCCTAGTTCTGGTGGCCATTGTGGTGATCGTGATTCTGGCATTGCTGGGTCCAGCCATCGGCAACATCTTCAGCAACATCGTGAGCAATATCTAGTCGAACAATCGCCGCAGCAACGCAAGTGGACTACACTGCCGGACAGAGCCTCGCACACGCGGGGCTCTGTTCATACAGGGTAATGCCAATTGCGCTATAGTACTAAGGTATACTTGCGGAGACGGGGTCATTTGAGGTATAATGTAAGGTAGCACATTACTACTCAGGCATAACCAGGAACACAGAGATGCGCAGAGGATGCACAGAGTTTCACGGAGAGAAAAAGACCAAGTTTGCCCATAATACCATGTTTTAGCAAAGAATACAGCGTTTGCATACGGGCTATCTCCCTATCTCTGTGGTTCTCTGTGTCTTCTCCGTGTAACTCTGTGTAACGACTGCTGGGCTGGGTAGTTACGGTAGCACTTATCCCTGTGTCGTTGGATCATTGAGTTCTGGCGCTTGCGCACGCGGTCAAGGAGGGCGATGATGAAAAGGCGAAGAGGGCAGGGACTGGTCGAGTTCGCCCTGATTCTGCCAATTCTGTTGCTTATTATCCTGGGCATCATTGAGGCTGCACTGGTGATTCAGGGCTATTTGGCTGTGCAGCACGCAGCCAGAGAGGCCGCGCGTTTCGCGATCACCAATCAGCCGTTCCAAGGAGCCTGTTTAGATCTTGACAGAGATGGATTGATCGCTGATGGCGTCGGCGCCGACGATGACCCGGATGACCTGGCTCCGTATCCCTCCTGCCCGCAGGACTACGCGGGTTATGCAGCGGAGTCGGATGACGACTACCACGTACGGCGCGTATTGCTAATCAAGCAGGCCGCCCGCCATGCCGCGGTTGGATTGCGCATCAATGATGACCACCTTGGCTTTAACTGGAGTGCCTTTCAGCTATATATGGGTGAACCGGCCTTCTTCGGCGTACGCGTGTGGGGCTACCCCTCGTTTCAGACAGACTGCAACGCCACCTACGACCCCGATAATCCGGAGAGCGATCCGTGCTTCGATCACCCCGGATTACAGGGATTGCCGGTGCGGGTTGTCGTCAGACACAACGTCGAAATCGTGGATCCACTCTATCGTGTTATCGCTGAGCACGTCACGGTGCGGGCCGAGGCACAGATGATCAATGAGGGCGTCCAGGTCGGGTTCGGCGACGTGCCCCCGCCCGACTTCCACACCAACCCCGACATTGAGGAGCCCCCGGTTGATCCCCCCACGGAGGAGCCCACGGAGGAACCCACAGAGGAACCCACGGAGGAGCCGGACCCGCTCACTTATGACATCGCCTTGGCCCCGGAGCAGGCAACTAATAACATGCCCGCGGATCGTTCCCACGAGTTCGTCGCGACGGTGACCGATAGCGAGGGCCAGGCGGTGCAGGGAGCGGCGGTCAGTTTCTCCACGGACGAAGGTGGGTTCAGTTACTCCGGCGTTGACCCCACATACATCGAGGAAACGACCGACGCACAGGGACATGCCTCGGTGTCGCTCTTTGGAACCCGGCCGGGGACGGCAGCCATCCGCGCCTGGCTGGATTATGACGGCGACGACGTCTGGGATGCCAACGAGACCTCCGCCACAGCGACCAAGACGTGGGTTTTCTTCGGGCCGTACATCACCGTTTCGAGCCACCAGGTCTATCCTTTGGATACGATTGAGATCTACGTTGTGGATCACAACCCATCCAGCAACCCCTATCGTCTGCTGTGGTGCGTCGTCTCCGGCACCACCCCATCGGGCGTCGTGATGGACCCCCTCAATGTGGACGGCGATGGAGATGCGATCGTCTCCTTCGACGTCCCTGATGACAGCGAGGGGAGCCTGTACCGGCTGGAAACCCACTCCGGCAGCGGCAATTGTGGCGCTGAGGGTGACCTGGTTGCCTTCTCAGCAGACGTCCACGTGGTAGAGGTTCCTCCCGATCTCACTATCGCCTCCTTCGACGTGCCGGACTTGATCTGCCCGGAGACTGTCTTCACCATGTCGGCCGTTATCCAAAACCTCACCCAGGGCAGCACTGACGAGACCTTCGACGTGGACTTCTACGTGGACCCCGAGTACACGCCGCCGCAGAGCATCATAGGAGTGACCAAGCAGTGGGTCTCCGGCATTGATCGTGAAGAGACCGTGGTGGTGAACACGTTGATGTGGCTGGACTCCCCCGGCGAGCACGTGATCTGGGCGCGGGTGGACACCAGCGACTACGTTGACGAGGGGGATGGGAACGAGGAAAACAATATAGATGTGATCACCGTCACCGTTAGTTCTGGCGCTGACTTGGAGGAGGCCACCGGCTGGCACAGCCCGGCAGCCAACGCGTCCAGCAGCGGTGGCGACGGGGATGGATTTGAACGCGATCCGGGGAATGCCTATGCTGACGGTGGCGGCTACGCCGAGAGCCGTGACAATGGGGAGCCTGGCAGCGGCTGGGTCCCAGCGGACCCTACCGATCGGCATCGGTACTACGACTTCAACTTTAACATCCCCTCGGACGTCACCATCCAGGGCATCGAGGTGCGATTGGACTGGTGGCTGTATAATAGCATCAGTGGCAGCAACAGCATGGACGTTGAACTTTCGTGGGACGGTGGAACACACTGGACGTCGGCCCAGACCGACAGCCAGGAGACCACGTCCGAACACACGGTCGTCCTCGGTGGATCTGAGGACGACTGGGGTAAGGCGACGCCGTGGACACCGGCCCATTTCTCCAACGGCAACTTTCGCGTCCGGTTGAGTACCACCTCGTCGAGCGAGGACAGGGCTTTCCGCCTGGACTGGGTGGCGGTGCAGGTGACGTACATGGGGTCGGGCGAGTGTCCGGGGACACACGAGGACCCTCCCTGGGAGGAGTATGACCCACATGTGCCTGGTCTAGTTGAGTGCGAGCAGTTGCTCAGCGCAGGGGGTTTTGAGGGCAATACCGACCGGGTCTTCTCCTACTGGCACGCTGGCGGGCCGGGCGGGTATCAGCATCAGTCGCGCTACTTCTCCCAGGGCAGCATGTCCATGCGGCTGCACGCCACGTTGGGCTCCTATCCTTATTGCAATCCTGTTCCTGATCCATATCTCTACCAGACGGTGGTGCTCCCGACCGAGGTTTACACCATATCGACTGTGCATGTGCGGGGGCAGCGGCTGGTGGCGGAAAGCGAATCGCAGTGTTGCTCTGCCACCACCGACCCCGATGACGTGTTGTACGTGCAGATGAGGGACGTGGGCACCGAAGAATCGTTTACGGTCGTTGACGGGGGTGTGGTGACCCAGACGTGGGGGGCCTTTGAGGTGGAGGTGACAGACGCGGTCAACCCCTATGATCACCCTGGCGAAGAGGTGCGGGTCTATTTCTACGCTATGCAGGATGCGTCGGATTATGATTGCACGTTCTTCTACCTGGATGCACTCGAGTGCGAGGCGTGCACCGAATGGCCCATCCCTGATGACGAAGCCGGCACTGCCTCTATCGGTGGAGTGGTAAAAGTGCTGGAGGGGGGCTACTACCGGGCGCGCCAGGGCGTGGACGTGTGGGCCTACAGCGCGGGTGGAGAGGTCTATCACACCTACACCATTCAGGAGGGGGCCTACCATTTCTACAATGTCCCGCCGGGCTCCTATATCATCTACTCGGAAGATTGGATCGAGGGTGGGCTGAAGTTCGATCAGGCGACGGTGACGGTGGTGGCAAATGAGCGGAACGACAGCGTGAATTTACGGTTGGATTAGGTGCTATGGGGGTGGTGATGTTGGCGAGATGGAGGGGGCGCAAGCGGGGCGCGGTGATCGTGGTGGCGGCCGGACTGGCGGCGGTGCTGGTGGCTACGGCAATGGCCGCTTCGCTGGGCTTCCCCCATATTCGCTCCAATCTCTCACAGACGGAGACCGGCGTCTCGGCCCGCCCCGGCTTGGCGGTCAGCTCCGACGGTGACCGGGTGGTCGTGGTCTGGACGGAGGAATACAGGGATGGCAGCGGCAGTAAGGGCCACGTCTACCTGCGTGCTGCCTCGGAGGCGGGCGGCGGCTGGGGGAGCAAGATCACCGTCTTCTCCGGCAGCGATTCCGCGTGCGCCTACAAGGCTGCCGTGGCGGTCACGGGCGCTACGGCCCACGTGGCCTACGTCGTTTTTAGTGACTCGTGTGGCGTCCCCACTCAGATGCAGGTGCGCTACAAGACGTGCGACCTGAGTGGCGGGACATGCGATGGCGGGGAAGAGACAGTGGCTTCCGTTGGCACGTTGTTCTACACGATTAGCTGGGTGGACCTCACCTTAGACACGGGGGGGAATCCTCACCTGGTGTGGGTGAGGAAAGATCAAGAGGGGAACTACGGCGATATCCGTTATCGATCCCATAACGGCACCGGTTGGGCTGCCCCAGAGGGCGTGGAGACAAGTTGGAGCAACGACATGCCTGCCATTGCCTGGGCCGACGGCTATGCCCACGTGGTGTGGGAGGAGGAAGCGGGTTACGTCCGGTACCGGCGGCGTGACACGACGATAGAGGAAGAGGCTGAGGCATGGGGTAGCATTCTCTCCCTCAGCGGCCCAAGCCCGCAGGCCCAATACCCGCCGGGTAACCCGGACGTGGCAGCCGGGACGGGCCGTGTGTTTGTCGTTTGGAATTGGTGTTCCGACGGGCAGGCCCCCTGTGGGAAGTATAAGATGGTCTACCGACGCTCGAACGACAGCGGCTCTAACTCTAGTTGGGGGACCGGCGACTACGGCAATACTCGTGAGGTGGGCACCGAAAAATCGATTGCTAACTGGCCGGATATGGAAGATTACGATTCGGCGGACGAGGATGGTGGACGAGACTGTTTTCTGCAGTATCTCCAACCATGCATCGCGTTGAACGGCGATGGCTGGCCGGCCGTTGCCTGGCACGCGGACCGCAGCGGAGGTGCGGGTACGGACTATACGATCTACTACAGTTATGCCACATCGGGCTCATCCACCCACGTGGGTTGGATTCCCCCCGCAACGCTGGACTGGGACCAGCCGGCGCTGCTGGGTTCTGCGGGTGTCGGCGTGAGGGAACCAGATCCCGGCGGCGAGCAGTACCTGCACTTCGCGTATATGCAGCAACCGAGCGAAGACGTCTGGGAAGTCTACTACGACACCAACGAGGAGCCGGAGCCCTCCCCGGACACACCCTATGCGCACATCAGTGTTGCCGGAGTGGTGCTGGTAGGCAGTACCGTCACGCTGGACGGGAGCGGGAGTTACGATCCACAAGGCCTGGATTTGACCTACGCCTGGTCGCTGACCGTCAGGCCGGCCGGCAGCGGGGCCACCCTGTCCAACCCGTCTGCTGTGTCGCCTGTCTTCACCGCCGACGTAGTCGGCAACTACGTGGTGACGCTGCAGGTGGACAATGGAGCCAAGACCAGTTCATTGAAGACTCGGACAATCGTGTGTGCTAGCGAGGACGAGGTGGAGCCCCCCCAGGCAGACATTTCTGCTGCCGGGATGGTGGAGCAAGGCAGCACCGTCACGCTGGATGGGAGCGGCAGTTACGATCCACAAGGCCTGGATTTGACCTACGCCTGGTCGCTGACCGGCCGGCCGGCCGGCAGCGGGGCCACCCTGTCCGACCCGACTGCCGTGTTGCCTGTCTTCACCGCCGACGTAGTCGGCAACTACGTGGTGACGCTGCAAGTGCACAATGGAGCCAAGACCAGTTTGTTGGAGACTCGGACAATCATTGCGTGTGATGTGGTATACGATGTCAATTTGCCGTTGGTCATGAGATGATTATCGGTAAGCGTTCAGTGGGGGGGGTAAAATGGAACACAGATTTAACGGATCGAACGGATTTTCACGGATAAAAAAGAAAAATCCGTGCGAATCCGTAAAATCCGTCTGATCCGCGTTCTATTTCGTCATGGCCTGAACGGTTACGACTGTCGTTGACAGCCTCGGTCAGGAGACCTTCGGCGAACGATGTGGCGGAGACCTTCAAAAGTCTCTGCGCCTTTGCGTCTCTGCGTTAAAAATCGCCCTTTTTGCTAGACGGTCAACTAGAGGCTTGATGGAGGGATCGAGCGTGATGGCTGAGAGTTCGGGGGTGCGTTGGCTGCTGTTGTTGGGCCTGGGCCTGATCCTGCTGGTTGTAGTGGGAGTGGTGGTCTACGGGCGGCTGGCCGGCCAGGCCGCCCCGCCTGCGGCGGCGGGCCTGGCCGGTGATCGGGTCACTGCCCGCCAGGCGTTCGCTCCCGCGGCCGAATTGGCCGCCCAGTGGCAAGAGGACGCGCGTCTGGCTGCGGTCTCCGGTCGTTGGCCAGAGATGGGGATGCAGCCGGGGGGCGAGATCGTGTGGGCCTTCCAGTTTTTCTCCCCCTCCACCCAGCGATTGGCGCTCATCGTGGTGGCTGGCGAGGCAGCGCGATTGGTGCGCGAGAGCCTGAGTCCCTACACTGTCCCTACGTTCTCCGCCGATCAGTGGCGCGTGGATAGCGACCAGGCGTTGCAGGCGTGGTTGGACAGGGGGGGGAGCACCGTCGTGGAGCGTCGCCCGGATACAGACCTGGCGATGAAGTTGCGCGTGAGGGATGAGGGGGGTGAGTACCCGGCCTGGACCATAGTTGGATCGGTGGCTGGCGCGGAGAACACCTTCATCGTCGTGGTAGATGGGTCCAGTGGCGCATTGCTGGAATAGGGGGAGTTGAATGGGCGAGCGGAGAACGGAGCGTGGTCAGGGAGTCCTGGAACTGGTCGTCATGTTGCCCGTGCTCCTGGTTCTGTTGTTCGGCGTCGTGGAGATGGGATATGCGCTGCGGAACTACCTGGTCGTCGTCAACGCCGACCGCGAGGGCTGCCGTTTTGCGGCCCGGGGCCGCTTCAGCGATGAACTCGCGGGCGCGCGGGTGGTCAGCGCTGGCGGGGTTGTCAGCCTGGGCGATCCGCCTACGAACGTGCCGTTCCTGCGCACGGATATAGATAGCACAGACCCCAACACGGGCATCATCGTCACCCAAATCGTGCTGGACGATTCTGGAGCCGTGATTTCGTACACTAAATGGTACTCTGGCGTGGTTCCGAACGGGGCCGGAGGCGTGCAAGGAATTGTTGAAGGTGATTCGAGGGTTACACAGGCTCAGATCGAGGCCCGCCATACCACTGTCACAAATGACATCAATGGAACGCGTGCCGCGCTCGGGTATGAGCGGATGGACAATCACATTGTGGTGGTGGAGATATTCTTTATGCACCATCCGCTGTGGAACAGCCCCTTCGTCCCGCTGCCCGATCCCTGGATGATGTATGCACAGACGGAGATGCGCGTGATCACCGAGCGCGGGGGGTGACAGGCGGTGTGTCATCGCCGGCCCGAACAAGACTTCGGCGAGCTCAGTCGAGCCGTCCGGGACTCCGAAGGATGGCGCTCTGAAGGTGAGAGTGGAGGTGTGAGATGAGTGAGGTAATCAGTCATTGGCTGGGGATGTTGCGGTCGAGGTGGGAGTCGAGACGGGAAGGGACTGTCACCGTACTTCCCACTGGGTGGAGAGCGCTGCGCGGGCGACAGCAGGGACAGACGCTGGTGATCGTCATCTTTGCTTTCATCGGCATCCTGGCTTTCGTTGGCCTGGGCGTAGACCTGGGCCTGGTCTACGTCGAGCGCGTGCGGGTGGCGCGGGCGGCCGACGCGGCCGCGTTGGCGGGGGCGTCTGAACTGCCGCTGGAGGGGACGGCGCAAGAACGGGCGAAGGTCTACCTGCAGGGGAACGGATATGACCACACCAACACGAGCGAAGTGCGGTTGGTGATTGATGGCAACCATGTATCTGGTCCACCGGAGGACGATGCCTCGACCGTTATTTGGATTGACACCCTCTATTCGCGGGACACCAGTGTGCCGCCGGCCCAGCAAGCGAGCACAGCGAACCGCATCCGCGTGCGGGTTCAGCAGCAGGTCTTTATGACCTTCATGCAGTTCATCGGCTTCCACCACTTCCCGGTCGAGGCCTTGGCCGAGGCGGAGAGCATCAACAACCTGGACGTCGTCATCGTCTACGATAAGTCCGGTTCGATGGAGTACGACACGCTGTGCTACGGTTGCTGGGAACCTGATGCGGATGAGATGTACCCCAACGGCGACATCTATCCGCTGCACTGGTCCGACTCGACGATGGCTTCCGCAGACCACTGCGCGAACGCCTGCGGCGACCATGGAGACGGCGATTACGACTCCTACAACGCCTATTACGAGGTCAATGATTGCAACTATCATCGCTATGGGACCAACAACTACTACATTGTCATCGAGGCCGAGGAGTACTCGTCTCTCGAGGAGAGCGCAGACTACCACACGTGGGGCTTCACGCCTTACAAGACCTTCTGGGTCGTGCAGCGCAACGAGTATAATTACTATCACAGTCGCAACGTTGGTGCGATGGGGCGGGACTCTCGCGGCGCTTACCTCTCGCACCACCCGTACGCCGAGCATGGCAGCACCTCCGGCCTGGGCGTGGCGTGCACGTGGGATGACCTCACCAACGGGGAACTCTGCCGGAGCGGGGTGCCGGGCGGGCCCTTCCCCGCCCCTCGGGCCGACTACGAATTCGTCGCGCCGCGTGACGACGACTACTACATCTGGATTCAGGGACAGGGTGGCAGTGATAACGGGAATCAGCACATTTTCTGGGGCATAGATAGCGCTCCACGTGGGCAAGATAGCGGTTTTGACAACGGCGCCCAATACGACGGCGCTCGGGACTACAGCTGGGATTGGCGCTATCTCGGCCGGGTTGACAATCTGGTTAGGGGCAGTACCCACACGCTGAACCTGTGGGCCGGTGGGGCCGGTTTCGACGTGGACCGCATCGTCATCACGACAGACAACAGCAGTCCTCTGCCATCCACCATGACAAGCGGAGGCACGCCCCCGAACAACGGGCGCACCGACTGGGCCTGTCACGAGTGCGACCCGCGCTTCGCCGGGCGGCCCGGCGGACATGAACCGACGGTGGACGAACCCTACTACCGCCCCGACTGCGACTTTGGCGCTAACCCGGACCAACGGCGCGATGCCATCTACGACGACGAGCAGCCGATCCGTGGCGCGTTGGAGGCGGCCAATCACTTCGTCGCCCGGCTGGACCCCGGCCTGGACCAGATTGGGTACGTGCGATATAACGATGAAGTTGTTTATTACGACGAGCCTCATAGAGAAGACGATGATGTCGTGGAGTTGCAATGCGTGCGGCGCTTGGGCGCAGGCTGCACCGCGCAGGTGATCACCGACACGGTGCTTGCCGAATTGGACAGCACCCGCGCCGGCGGCGCGACGAACATTGCCGAGGGGATGGAGTTCGGCATAGACGTCCTGAGCACGGGTGATTGTGTTGCTGACGGTCACTGCGGGCGGCCGGGCGCAGCCCACATTATGGTGCTGATGACCGACGGGCAGGCCAATACGTATCCAGATTGTTACCAAATGTGGGGGGCCTGCAGGACTGAATGTGATTGTATTGGGGAGGAGGATTGCTGTTGTGAGGAGGATTTGTGGGATGGCGGCCCCGGCGAGGGGTACCCTTGTGCCAACGACTGCGTGATGTACTACGCCCAGGAGGCGCGCGACAACGCCATTGCCATCTACACGATCAGCCTGGGCTACTCGGCGGACCGGGAACTGATGGAGGAGGTGGCCAATCTCACCGGTGGGTACCACCGCTGGGCTCCCACGCGCGACAAACTGGATGACATCTTCGACGAGTTGTACGAGAGCATATTCCTGCGGTTGATCCAGTAGGTGCGCCGGGCTGCTAAGGTGCGACAAGGTGCGACGCACTTCACAAGTGCGTCGCACCTGGGCTATGTCATGAAACGTTTAGTCAAGATCGCGGAAAAATATAGCGCCTTCGTCGAGGACTCGAACGTTCCGCTTGGGTACTACATCCTGACCTTTCTGGTTTTTGTCGCCTCGAGGAATTTTCTGGAGGTTTTTTCCGATAGGTCCGCAGTCGCGATTATTTCATTCGAGGTGCACTTTCATTTTTACCTGTTTTACGTTTGTGCGGCGTTGACTATGATGTTGCTGTTTTCCGCGGCGACCGGAGAGAAGATAGCCCGGACTGCCCGGCTGATCATGTTTTCGTTCTGTTTCGTATTGTTGGCTCCTATTCTGGACCTGGTTATCAGCGGGGGCCAGGGGTATGACATGACCTATCTCTCGCCCCGCGCGCATGGCGATCTGCTGCTGCGGTATCTGACGGGAGGTGGTTCGTTTGATGGATGCGGAATTACCATTGGTCTGAGGATTGAGGTGGCCCTGGTGCTGATCGCCTCCTTCTTTTACTTCAAGGCCAAGAAAGTACCCGCGCTGAAAAGCCTGTTGTTTGTACTGCTCATGTACACGGTGATATTCATCTATGCCATCGTGCCTTTTATCGTCAAAGCCATATTGGATATCGTGGATCTTTTCAGGACTTTCGACAACATGCTGTACGCAAAGTTCTATCTGCTTGTGGTATTCGTCCTTTTGCTGGCCCTGGCGTGGAGGTGGAACAAGCGGTATTTCGTCAGTATGCTCAAGGATATGCGCCCCTTCAGGCAAGTCCACGCTGTGCTGATGTTTGCCTTTGGGATCGTGTTAGGCCCATCTCTTGCCTGGAGTCAGGACATGGTCTTCGACCTGGTATTGGTTGTGATCTCCATTATGTGGGGCTGCCTGTTTGTTATCACGACCAACAATTTGGAGGACCAGGAGATTGACCGGCTGGTCAACAGGGCGCGGCCCCTGGTCAGCGGAGCCATCCCGCGCAGCGATTATCAGAAAATAGCCGTGGTCGCTGGCATGCTTGCCTTGGTATATGCAGGGGTGGTGAGTTATTACACTCTCTTCACGATCTTCCTCTGGTTGGGGCTCTACTGCCTGTATTCCATGCCGCCGGTCAGGCTAAAAAGGGTGCCCTTTTTATCCAAGGGGGTCATAGCGCTCGGTTCGTTGGCTGTTGTCATCATGGGGTACGTCTTCGCCGGCGGGGAGGCGGTCGAGTTTCCGCCGCCGATCATCCTGTGGTTCCTGGTATTCTTCACCGCCGCCATGAATGTCATTGACATTAAGGATTACGAGGGGGACAGACAGGTGGGTATCAAGACCTTGCCGGTACTGTGGGGCCGCGAGAGGAGCCAACGCATCATCGGCCTGTTTCTCCTGCTCGCTTACCTCGTCGCTCCCTTTGCAGTCAGGCAGATAGTGCTGGTGCTGCCGGCCATCGGCGCGGGAGTTGTGCAGTACTGGCTGGTGAATAGGAAAGAATATCAAGAGAAATGGGTCTTTTCTCTGTACCTGGGGAGTTTTGTCATCCTGCTGGTTGTTCTCGTCACCTTTGTCGAGCGTTTAACGGTGTGAGGAGATAACTTGACATTCTGGTCGTAAACCAGTATTATTGAGCCAGACGCAATCGGAAAAAGGAGGTAACATGGGCAGCGGTCGAGTGCTGGTCATCATTGGGGTCATCGTGCTGGTAGGGGCTGTGGTGGTGGGCGTCGTTCTGTGGAGGCGCACACAACAGCCTGAGCCTACGCTAG
>CAYLPU010000133.1:0-11800 GCA_964385635.1 uncultured Anaerolineales bacterium | reverse complement strand
TGTGGGGCACTTTGGTGTGGTAGGAGTGGGCGTTGTAGATGGGGTTGTTCTTGCCTTCGGAGACATCGGCAGCGAAGGGCTCGCGGTGGTAAGCGTCATCCGTCATGCGTGATGCGTCACTGCCGGATGACGGATGACGTTTGACGTGTGACGTTTGACGCATGACGTTTGACGTTTGACGACTCTCTTCCCGCTCTTTCTGCCACCGCTCCAAGATTTCGGGCAGGAAGGGGTTGGGGCAGGCGGTGTAGTAGGGTGGGTCGGAGAGGGCCAGGATGGCCTCGTCCTCGCCGATGGGGAAGCCCTCGATGGCGCGGAATTCGGGGTCGCGCAGGTATTCGCGCAGGCGGTCGAGGTAGGCGGCGCGCTCGGTGTCGTGGGCGGCAGCGGCGGGACTGGGCTGGGTTCGGGGCAGAGGCAGCTGGTCGGTCATCACTCGCTCTCCAGGCTCAATGACGAGTCGTCCATTGAGTTGGCTAGTCTCGGCGCAAAGCGGCTTTTCTTCAGACGCTTCAAGAGTCGCTGCCAACCTGGGCTAAGAGTGTCCATGTCACTCAATGCCTGGGGAAAGTCTGATACATACATTGTCATTAGAATCTGGTTTTGTGAGGGTATCTTGATGCGCCGCAGGCAGTGAATCGTGGCCTGGATGTGGGGGAGCAGGGCGCGCAACCGCTCGTCATTGGTCTCCAGGGAGTGTTGTCCTACCGATTTCAGCCCCACGGCTATCTCGGCGACTCTCTGAGGCGACACAATCTCGTCCAATGTTTCCCGAGCGCACTTCACAAAGTTGCGCAACGCCACTAGAGCAAAGTAGCGACTCGGACTCCAGGGCTTGCTCAAGTAGCGCTGCTCCACCTTGTCCATAGTCAGAGCAATTTCGTCAGGGCTAAAGAAACCTGGCTCGATGCGCAATCCGGCAGATATTTGTGTCTGATACTCCTTAAGCAAGGAGAGTTCTTGCCGCTTCCAGGCCAGGGCCAGCGCGGGGTCCGCTTCTATACGCTCTTCCAACTCGGCAAAAGCGTCGATCTGTTCCACCGCTGTGGTGATGGCCTCCATGTCCTCTCTATGGTGCTGGGCGCACCATGTTCCATAGAGTTCATCGCCGACGATGTCGCGCGCCGTGGGTATCTCTTCCATCGCCCGGTTGAACGAGTCCTCGTATATGACCGTCACCAATGCGTACACTCCGAGCGGCAGCGGCTTTTTGCCACCCACCAGTTTGTTTGCTTTTTCGTCGAGTAACACCCTGAGAAACAGAGCGCTTTCGAGCTTGGCTACATCGCAACCACGCTTACGCTTGTAGCGGTTTGTGTAGCGATCCAGCCGACGCCGCAACTGTTGCCGGAGTTGGGGAGTGTCCATATCGTCTAGCACGGCAATGCGATAGTTGTCGTATTTGGTGGCGTCCGGTTCTTCTCCCCGACGCAGCATTTGCATCATCTGGCGTTGGAAGCGCGGAAAGTGTCGCGCTGTGACCTCTAGCGTTTGCATAGGATCAAGGTAGAAATCGGCGAACTCGGGTTCGTGGCGCAGGGTAGCACTCCGCTGCATAATGTGGATGAAGCTGTCCGCAAAGTCATCTGGCCCTGCCTCGGCGTTCCGTTTGGCTAACATCTCTATGAGAGACGTTGATTCGTCAGTCGCAGGCTTTTTGCTATGTCTTTTTGTTTTTTGTCTTTTTCGTGATCGTCTCTTTGCCATATTGATATCCTTTGTGAAGCGGCTAGAACGGCGGTTCGCCCCACGTTTCATACGTTACCCGCTGCTCGCGGACAATGGAAGGGACCGGGCCTGGCGTGATGCCGATGTCGTCCGGCCCCTCGTCAAATTCGGCATACCGCTCGAGCCACGCGTTGGCGGTCTGGTGTTGGTGATGTTTCTTCTGGTCCGCCACGTATGCTTCGGCTATGGGCCTCTGGCGTTCCCCCAGGCTTAAGGCTCCATAGCCGCGCTGCCAGGCAAATGTGTAGTCGAGCCCACCGGTCTGGTTGAGATCGTGTGAACTGGATCCCTTTAGGCATTTAACCACGTAGGCGATAGCGTGCTTGGGTGGGATTGAGACCACGAGGTGGATGTGGTCGTACCAGCCGTTGATGGTATAGACGTACACACCCAGTTCGGCTGCTTTGCTTACGTTGTAGGCATAGAGCCGGTCTTCGATTTGGGGCTGGATGAAGTGTTCGCGGTTCTTGGTTGCCCATACGAGGTGGTAGTAGAGACGCCAGAAGGGCATGATGCTTCTCCTTTGCTATGCCGTCGAATGAATTCGACGGCTGGTACGGAAAACTGTTAAAACAGGTTCAGGCCATAACCAACACGTTTTAACGTGTTTCGAATAGCCCGCGAATTCATTCGCGGCATCTTTGAATGCCGTCGAGCCGTCGAGTCGAATGAATTCGACGGCTGGTATGAAAAACCTGTTAAAACAGGTTCAGGCCATAACCAACACGTTTTAACGTGTTTCGAATAGCAGCCGCGAATTCATTCGCGGCTATTCTATTCGCTATTCTATTCGCGGCTACTGATCTAACGTCAGCCTGGTGTTGCGTGGGTCGTGGCCGCGCAGTCGCTGGCTCACAAAATTGATGAAGCGACGCCGCAACTCCTCCAGCGTGCATGGCAGGCCGCCTTCCTTCAGGGCCTCCAGCAGGCTGTCCACCGGCAGCGTTAGCGCCTCAATGCCGCGTAGGGCCTGGGTGGCGGCGGCTGCAAAACCATCGGGGATGTGTGGATCATCCTCACGCTGGTCGAGAAACTGCTCGATCGGCCTGCGCTCGGCTGGCGTCATCGCCTCCAGGCTACGCTGCGCGGTCTCGCTGGTCAGGTTGGCCTGCAATGCCTGCCGCCAGCGGGTCAACAGGTCGTCCAGCCGCGCGTCCAGTTGGTCCAGTGCCTGGTCAGCCTGGCCGGCGTGACGGTGTTGGGCCGGCCGCAGGTGACAGGAGGGGCAGGTAGGTGTGTCGGCGATGGCCCCTTCGTGGAACTCACGGCAGGTAGGCAGCGTCGAAAGCGCCTGCTTCCAGGCATCCAATTCCGGGCTGCTGAGCAGGTCAATAGCCGAGAGCAGATTCAACGCTGCCAGGCGCGGATCGTTGTACAATCGCTGGCGGCGATCGTCGGCCTGGGGTCCCAGCACCAGTTCCCGGTGTAATTCGGCGTAGGTTGTGATGTAGTCCGCTTTCAGTGTCTCTAGCTCGCGCGTCAGTGCCGGGCCGTCGCGCCCTTCCTTCCCCCTGCCCAGATGGCGCACGTCGTCCAGCAGGGCCTGGCGAACGGCAGCCGCTCGCTCCGACCAGGGATGGTCGGCGGGCAGATTGGCCTGGGCCTCGGCCAGATAGGCGGTGAGGGGTTGGATCCGGTCCACCAGGTGCGACAACTGTTCCGCCCGGTTCACGACTGTCTGATCGTCGAGCGCGTCTGTCACCTCGCTCATCGTCATGCGCAGGTTGCGCAGTTTGCCCACCGTGTTGAAGCGGCTCAACGTTTCCAGGGATTTTTTGTAGCCCCGCAGGGAGGGCAGCAGTTCTGTCACTGAGAGCGTAACAGCGGGTAGATCGGTGCCCACCACTGTGCCGGATTCCACCTCGACGGTGAAGCGGTCGGTGAAGAGAGAGGTGTTCCACAACTGTACACCTTGTTGCAAGCGACCCTGGAGGGTCGCGGTCCGTTCCAGTTCGGCTCCCACAACGCGCTGAAGTTCCTGCACAGCCCGATCGCGCGTGTTCTCGTCGCGGACCAGCCCGGGGGATAGCCCCAGACCTTCGAAGATCATCGTCCACAGATTGAGCGGCAGGGTACGCGGTCGTTTGTAGAAGCGGAAGTCGGTCAGGTCGGCAATGGCCATCGTCGCCGCACGCTCGATGGTGCTGGCGTCCATCTCTACTTTGCCGCCCAGGCAAAGCACGATGTCGCCGTTGTAGACCAGGGACAGCAACACCACGACCGCCCATTCCGGCTCCAGGTGGAAGAAGATGTCCTTTTCGATGGGCTAGAGCCCGCCAGCCACCTGCTCGATCAGTTCGCCCCGGTTGACCACCTGGCCCTCAGGTTTCTTCTGCAGCAGGTCCAGGTAACAACGGGCATAGGGCGATTGGTAGGGCCGGATGGTGGTTTCTGCGTCCACCAGTTCCAACCCTTCAAGCACACCCAGCCCTAAGTTGGTGCGTCCCCGCCCGGCCAGGAAACGGATCGCTTCCATGGCACCAGTGGAGCGGGCCTGCTCGCTGACTGGCTGGGTCAGGCGGTGGAAGGCAGGGTAGTCGGGGTAGCGCTCCTCGAAGTCAGGCGTCAGTAAGTGCGAAGCGATCAAACGCAGCAGATCCTCGATGGTATGGCTGGCGGTGCTGCGGGTGCGGGTCAGCACAGCGCCTACGGGCTCGGTTACGGACTGGTAAGTCACCCGCAGGTGGTCTGTCAGGTGCTCGCGCAGCCAGCGCAGGAGTCTCCGCAGGTGCTCGTCAGCCTTCTCGGCGTAGACCTCCCGGTGAGAGGCCGCCTCGTTGGCCATCGCGTGGGCGCCGGCGTACTGGCGCACGCTTGTCTCGAAGGCCTGATCTAAGCCGGTCAATTGGAAGATGACCTCGTCGGAGCTTGAACGACTAAAGTCGTCACTACGAGGAACGTCTCGGAAGGGAGGCAGCATGTAGACGTAAAAATCGCGCGGGGGCTGGGCGGTACTGCGCTCGTCGGGCGTGCCGAAGAAGAGGTAGCCGGAGCGCGTCACCTTGCGCTCGGCCCAGGGTAGTTCGTAGAACCAGATGCGATAGTTGGTCACGTAAGTCGTATCGCTCAGGTTGAGGGCCTGGCGTAGCGCGTCGAAGAAATAGGAGTTGAGGTCAACATCGTCGAAGAAATCCCCACGCTCGCTGATCTTGGTCTCGAAGTCAATGTCCTTCTTGACGTCCAGATAGTATTGGCCGTTGGCTTCGTTGTAGGAGATGTACTGGCCGCTGACGGTGCGCATGATCTCACGCAGCGCCACCTGCACCTGATCCAACAGAAAATCGGCCGACGGCTCGGGCGGACTCACGTTCAGGCATAGGTCGTCGCGCAACTCCTCCGGCGTAGCGCCCAGCGGCACGTAGATGTCGCTGGTGGTCAGCCGGTGGACGCTGAGTGCGTGGATGAGACGCAAGGCGATGGGGAGCAGGTGTGGCCGGGTGTAGACATTTTGGATGCGTCCCTCCAATACGTAACTCTTCTCGATGACCTCGGCCACGCCGGGCAACCCGCGCATGCTGGGATTCCCGCGCAGTATGTCCCAGTAGTGGTCGTAGGAAATCAGCCCTGGTTGGTCCGCGGCTACCTCCTGGTCGAGCAGGGCGCGCATGGCCAGGCTGAAGGTCTTGAGCACCTCTCGCTTTTCGGCCACGTAGACGCGCTCGAAGGTCTCGATGTAAGCCGGATGGATGGGGAATAGTTGGGCGAACTCCTCCAACCGCTCGGCTAGCCGACCATAGAGGGGCGTGAACTGGCGCAGATGGTCAGTGATGCTGGCGATCTGCTCATCGGTCTTGCGGAGCAAGCGGTGGGAAACAACGTAGGCGATGTCCTCGCGGGCGATGCGCACCTGTTCGAAGCGGTCGCGCACCCGGTGCAGTTGCTGGGCGACGAAGGCGAAGCGAGGGTTGTCGAAGAGGGTCTCCTGCAAGCCGCCCAGGAAACGGAAGGGGGTCAAGGCCGCCACCTCGCCTAACTCGCGCAGGAAGCCCAGGTCGAGGATCAGTTGGCGCTCCTCGCGCGTGCGCAGGTAGTCGAGCAACTCGTCCACAACTAACAGGATGCCGTGGTCGGGATAGCGTTCCTGGAAGGCAGCCACCGCGGCGATGATCGCGTCCTTGTTGTTCGTGACCTGGTCAGCCGGTGGGAACGTCCATTGCATGCCCCATTGCTCCAGCGCGATTTCCAGTTCTCTCAGCAGGATGTCGCGCAGGCTGCCGGTGACACCACCGATCTCCGCCCTGACCACTTTGAAATGGCCGGCAATAGCCCGGGCAGCCTCTTGCACCAAGGCGTGATCCAGGACAGGCACAAGATCGGCATACTCAGCCACGGCTGAGACGATCGCCATCAAGTGTGACTTACCTGTGCCGTAGTTGCCAACGATGAGCACACCTTTGTTGTCGCGGGGAGTCAGGAACTGGAGTTGGGGGATGACGACGTTGGCGAGTTGGTCCGCCATGCGGTCAGAGATGACGTAGGTTTGGACCAGGTGGCGGGCAGTGTCCTCCTGGTCTGCATCGCGCAATTGAATGACGGTCTCGATCGGCTCAAACTGGACCAGGTCGCGGTAGCGCATAGCGTCTCCTTTCCCGCGCTCAGAAACCAGGTTTTTTCCGAAAAGCCTGGTTTCTCACTATTCGAGCACCACAATAGGCACTTCCGGCTTGCGCCAGGTGCGGTAGTGGCTATGGTCAGGTACGGCGTAGGCCAATACGTCGTCCAGATAGCTTCCGGGCCAGGCAACCACCATCCGTGCCACCCGGCTAACGTCACGCATCAGGCTCAGGGGATCCAGTTCGAGCGTTGGCTCGAAGAGCAGGTCTATCTCACTACACAATACGGGACCAGGGGACATCTCGCCAAGGCGGGCTTTCATCCACCGGCGGGCTTCATGGGACCGGCGTCGGGGTGTCTCGGAGAGCAGCACAGCGCTCAGTTCTCGGCCCAAGCGTAGATTGATCCAGTCATACACCGACAGCAGTTCACTGGCTGCTTGTTCTAGCCTGCGAACCTCCTGGTGTACAAGGAGAAGGCAGTCATGGGATGTGCTCAGGAAGTCAGTAACCGCTTTGTGCATGCAGCTCCTTCTGACTTGCTGACTTGCGCGGTGCCGTCGGAACAAAAAGCCCGCCGCACCTCGGTGGTGGGCGGGCCCTGTGGTAGAATTCCGCCTGCCGGGGCGACCCCACCGCCTTAGCCGTGCTTTGGGCTCCGGGAAGCCGCGAGGCTTCTTACATTGTAGCATAGCAGGCCGGGCAACGCAAATCGTTTTCGTTGCCCGGCCAGGGGTAGCCAGATGCGCGAATGTGTCCCTCTTGTTGAATCACTGAACCGCTGAGTCCGTTGAGACCACTGAATGTTCAGCGCTGTTCAGTGGGTTCATTTGGAGTTCACAGCGGGTCTGCAGCAGGCGCTTCAGCGCCGCGAGGGCACTCGGCAAAGGTTGCCAGAGGCGCGTAGGCAACGCCCACCATGCTAGGGCCGGTGTGGGCGCCCAGCACGAGGGACATGGGGCCAACCGGCAGCCACGTGCAATCGAAGCGTTGGTCCACCTGCTCGCGCAACATGGCCGCTCCCTCGGGGTTGTACGAGTAGAGCACTTGCACACGCAGTTCACTGCCGGGCGCGTGCTGCTTGGCCATAAGTTCGACCAGCCCCTTAACAGCTCGCTTGAATGTACGCACCTGGCCGAGTTGCACATAAGTCCCGCCCTCTTTCTCCACCCCGATCAGCGGCTTGATGTTCAACATTGAGGCGATCAGCCCTTTCATGTGGCTGATGCGCCCGCCGTGAATCAGGTACTTGAGATCGTTTAGAGTGTAGATGCTGTCGGTGGCGGCGCCGATACGCTCCATCAGTGCCAGAATTCGCTCCTTCGACCAGCCAGCCTTAAGAGCCTGGGCAGCCGCCTCCACCTGCCATCCTGGTGCGGCCGAGAGTGTTTTGGTGTCAACGACGGTGACGTTTGCCTCCGGCACCATCTCCGCACCGGCCTTGGCCGCGTTGACCGTGCCGCTCAGGCCTGAGGACATGTGAATGGACAGGATGTCGGGATCGGTGGCTGCCAGCCGCCGGTAGGTTGCGGCAAAGTCTCCCGCCGAGGGTTGTGATGTGACGGGAAGACTGTCGGTCGCCGCCAGCAAGGAGTAGAACTCGTCCGGTTGGATGTCTACGCCTTCGTGGTAGGATTCGCCGTCGAGAGTAACGATGAGGGGAACGATGTGGATATCCATGTCCAGGTTGGCCATCTGTTCCGGGAATAGGTCCACTCCGCTGTCAGTCACGATTTGCATTGTCTGTTCTCCTTATCAGTATGTCACACAAGGTATCATCTCAATATTCTGGGGCCAACGTAGGGCAAATTGCCAATTTGCCCCACCTTCCCCGACTTATTGAGAGGATACCACACAAGGCTGGATGGAGCAAGATGTGTCTCTCTGAATCACTGAGACGCTGAACCCACTGAATGTTCAGCGCTGTTCAGTGGGCTCAGCGTGTTCAGCGGCTTGGTGGTTCGGAAATATGGCGGCCGTTGGTTTACGGGCTTGAGGCCGTACCGGTGTAGTTCCGCATGGCGAGCGGCAGATAGATGTGCATTAACCGAGAGCCCGGGTTGAGCGGGTCGGTCTCATCAGCGACTTCCTGCCCATCGTTGCTCCCATCGTGATCGGTGTCTGGGTCTAACGGGTCGGTGCCCAGGCCGCGCTCCTGCTCATTGGTCAACCCGTCCTCGTCTGGGTCGCCGGAAGCCCCCTGATCGCCGCTGTCGTCGTTGGGGCTCAATCCATAGCCCGACTCCCAATAGTCAGGCAGATCATCGCCATCGCTGTCCATACCCAGCGCATACGGGTCTATCTCATACACAAGTTGGAAGATCATCGTGGTCCAGATACGGGTCTGGTGCGTGGACTGTTTATACTGCACTGGCACAATGTTCATCCCGACCTCGACGGCGCCACCTCCCAGGGTGGTGACAGTGCTGGTGTAGTAGGGGGTCGTTGGATAGAAAGTGTCGGTATACGGGTAAGTACCGGTAATGGTCGTGGTAAGGACGGCTATGGTAGCCAGGGGGACGTCGTTGGAGATGGTAGTACTCACCGATTCGGTCTGGTTCCAGATGACCGTGACGACGTTTGCATCGCCGGGTAACACGTGGCTGGCATGCACCACAGGCAAGATCGGCTCATTCTGATCACCAGTGTAGGAAGCACCCGGGATATTGACCAGCCCGCTGGAATCAGTATACCAATCCGTGATCTCCAGGGTGACCGTCTCCGTGGCAGTGGTCGTCTCCGCGACAGTGGCCGTCTCCGCGACAGCGGACATGGTTTGAACGTCCGAAGCAAGCGGCCACACCAGCCATTGCCTTACCAGCAAGTAACTGATCGGCCGCCAGGGGGCGACGAATATGAGGCGCGGCGGGTGGTAATTGGGGATGCCGTAGAGGGTGGCGATGGCCAACACCCGCCGGTGCGGGTTGCCGACGCCGCCATAGTCGCTGACGTACTCGTTGACGGCTGCCTTGTACGCCTTTCCGGCCGTGGTCCACATGCCATCATTGAGGAGATGGTTGATGAAGTGGGTGGCCAATTTCTCGCTCCAGCCGTTATGGGCCGTGTTGGTGCTGGATCCACTGCCGCTGATCCAGGTGTAACCGGTGCTGCCCAGATAGATGCCCACCCCCTTGTTGGCAAACCGCTCCGGGAACTCTCCGTATGTGGTGTTGGCAGCGTAGTCGTGATAGCGCTTGTTGCCAAAGTTGACCCCGTTGTGGCAGCCGGAGGCGACGATCACCGCGTCGGACAGGTTGGCGTTCAGTTCCTCCGTGTCGCCCTCGGTTGCGTGGGAGCCAGCCATGAAGCCTGGGGCGATGTAGTTGTAGTTACCGTGGCCGGCCAGATAGACGAAATCGTCGTTGGCATTGATCTTGGGCGGTACCAGGGAGGTGTTGAACGTGCTCTGGATCAAGGCAGTGTCGGCCGAGGCTCCCATATGGTTGGCCGCCGCCTGACCACCGTCCATATAGTCATTGGAGGCAATGGAGGCCATGTTGCTCCGCGAGAAAGTGGCGTTGCTGGCCATGTAGTTATCCAGAAGCGTGCTGATCTGGCTGGGGGTCTCCACCAGCCGGCCGACGGCCAGTTCGGGTATCAGCTCATTGTCGTCCCCATAACCGTTGTTGATGTAGGACAGGTCACCGTAGATGGAATCGGTCAGGTAGTGGCCGCGGGTGGCCCCACCGCTGGTATCGTGGTAGAGGCTATAGAAGTAGCCGGAGGTCTGGGGCAGGCCGCTGGCCCACTCGCTTTCCTTATAGGGGCTGTCCATGTCGTCGGCAGGTCTGGCCTTCATGGGGATAACCTCGTGCGCGCCCACGAAGATGACGTATTGGAGGTTGGGATAGACGCCCTGCTTGAGGCTTTCGATGTAGTTGTCTATTGCCGTCACGTAAGCATTGGTATTGGCCACGCTGTCATCGTTGCCAATCCAGGTCGTGCGGGCCGTTTTCACAGCCGTTGGCGTGTCCAGGTTCATGCGCTTGACCACCGCCGTCATGTTACTCTGCGACTTGGGCATTCCCACCAGCGTGTTGACTTTGCCTTCTAGCGTGTTCACGTTGGCAGACAAGTACCCCACATCCTTCATGCGCTGGTAGTCGGTCAGGATCAAGGTGTCCACGTCTGACCTGAAGAGCAGCAGATGCCAGGCGACGTTGACGAAAAGGTGCTGGCCGTTCGTGGTCATCTCCTCCAGCCTTGGCCCCCCGTCGAAGCCCCACAGGAAATAGCGACCGGACTGCTGGACCAAAGAGTAGTGGTCATCACTTGTTATATGTCGACCTAGCGTAAGGACACCAGATGGCGGACTGGGCAGGTGTATCTCGACAGACCCGGTGCCTGAGCCGTAAACAGTAACCGGCGAGGGGAAGCCATCATAAGGGGTCTGGTAGATGGTGTGGGAGAGATCGACGGGCCTGACCTGAGTTGTTGTTGTGGAGTGCGCTCCATGGGGATAGCCGATGTGCAGTTGCAGTTTGCCGAAGAAAGCATACCCTCCTTCGCCCAGACCCAGGATGGGCTTGCCCGAATCTCTGACCCTGGCTACGGCCTCATTGTTCTCCCAATTGCCGGTGTCGGGGCCGATGATGATCAGGTCGTAGAGCGAGAAGTCGACGGCGGCCATGGCCACGTCGCTCAGTTGCTTCACGGTGGTGGAGATCATCCCGGTCTCCTCCAGCAGGGCCTTGAAGTCGTCAGCCTTGTCCTGGTCGGTGTTGTAGATGTAAACCGCCGCCAGTGGATCCCCGACCACAGTGAAGGTGGCCTCGGCCTCGTCAGAGGTGTAGTTATCCCGGGCGATGATGGTATGGGACCCTGCCGTGGCGTTGGGGGGGATGGTAGCGGTCGTGGCAAAAGTGCCATCCCGGCCCACGCTTGGCCCAGAGCCTATGCGCGGCGATGATGTGGAGTCCCAATAGATATCAATCTCTCCTCCCCCCCCTGTAGAGAAGCCACTTCCCTGGACCACAACCTCACTGCCTGGAGCGCCGGAGGCGGGGTTGAGGGTGATGCTTTGGGCCGGAGAAGTGGGGATGGCCATCGCTGGCCGTACCCCTGACAGGCTCAAGAGGAACGTCAGCCCTACGAACAGAAACAAAGTCACAGTTCTTATCTTTTTGGTAGACATTTTATCCTCCCTGTGGATAGATGCATTTAGCGAATACCGGCGCAGGGACGCGCCGTGGTCAGAGCAAATACCACCTACACGCCGCTCGACATTCACTTGGCGGTGTATTCCTGTGTATTTGCACCTCCTTTCCCGAAAACAGAACACATCCTCAGATTCGGTGGGAACCGCCAGCACATTATAGGGCTTTTATTTCACCTAAAAAGCACAGCCCGCCCACACTCTGACGGTGAGCGGGTCTTGTGGCGGGATGTATGCTGTCTTGGCGGTTCTCACCGCTGCCCTGGCTATGTCTCGGGCTCTCGGGCAGCCACGGGGCTTTTTGGGTCGGGGGTTATTATAGCACAGTGGACCGCGCGGGTCAAGCGGGCGCATTAGGGGGGGG
>CAYLPU010000132.1:5902-11826 GCA_964385635.1 uncultured Anaerolineales bacterium | reverse complement strand
GGGAGAGAGGGAGAGAGGGAGAGGAGGAAGCGGGAAGCGAGGAAGAAGAGGGAAGCAGGGCAAAGGAACCGCCGTAAAAGGCGTAGACCTGCCAGGGGGTCAGAGGAGCGGAGCAGGGTAACAATAGGATAATGACAATAGCAGCCATCCCCGGTAAGAAGCGTATCACCACTTGCCGTTTGTCATTTGTCATTTGTCATTTGTCATTTGTCATTGTTCATAGTTCATAGTTCATTCTCCGCCAGAATTCCTCCCGGTACGCCTGGAACCGCCCTTTCAGGATGGCCTCCCGGATCTCCCGTCCGATGGTGAGCATCAGGTGCAGATTGTGCAGGGTGAGCAGATGGTGGCCCAGGATCTCGTTGGAGGTGGTCAGGTGGCGGACGTAGGCACGGCTGAAGTAGGTGCAGGCGTAGCAGGCGCAGCCGGCCTCCAGCGGTTCGGGGTCGTCGGCGAAGCGGGCGTTGCGCAGGTTGATCCGGCCGGCGCGGGTGAGCGCCCCGCCGTTGCGGGCCAGCCGCGTGGGGAGCACGCAGTCGAACATGTCCACCCCCCGCGCCACGCACTCCACCAGGTCCTCCGGCGTGCCGACGCCCATCAGGTAACGAGGCTGGTCAGCCGGGAGAAGCCGGTCGAGAAGTTCCAGCACACCGTGCATCTGCGCCTTGGTCTCGCCCACGCTCAGCCCCCCGATGGCGTAGCCGTCGAAGCCCAGGCCGGTCAGGAAGCGGGCCGATTGCTCCCGCAGGTCGGAGAAGGCACCGCCCTGGACAATGCCGAAGAGGGCTTGATCGCACCGGCTTTTCGCGGCCTTGCAGCGCCTGGCCCAGGCGTGGGTGCGGGCCAGTGCCTCGACGTTGTAGTCGTAGTCGAGAGGCTCGGCGCACTCGTCCAGACAGGTGACAATGTCGGCCCCCAGGTTCTCCTGGATGGCGATAACCTTCTCCGGGGTGAAGCGGTGCTCGGAGCCGTCTATGTGGGAGCGGAAGGTCACTCCGCCGGCGTCGATCTTGCGCCGTTGGGCCAGGCTGAAGACCTGGTAGCCACCGGAGTCGGTGAGGATAGGGCCGTCCCAGGCCATAAAGGTGTGCAGGCCACCCAACTGGGCGATGCGTTCGTCGCCTGGGCGCAGGTACAGGTGGTAGGTGTTGGCCAAGACGACCGTCGCACCCAAATCGTGCAGGTCGCGTGGGGAGACCGCCTTGACGGTGGCCTTGGTGCCGACGGGCATAAAGACCGGCGTGGGCACTTGCCCGTGGGGAGTCTGGAGCATCCCGGCGCGGGCACGGCCGTCGGTGGTTAGGAGAGCGAAACGAAACACCTTTTTTCTTACTCGTCGGGTTGTTGCAGCCAGAGTGCGATGTCATTCCACATGGAATTACTCAGGCTCTTCCCAAAACAGGCACAAATAGCACACGGATCAGCAGTTCCCGCTTTGGGAATTTTGCTCAAGCGCATCGGCCTAAAAGAGCCGATGCTGGGACAAAAAGCGACCAGCACCGTCTGTTTTACGGCGGTGCGACCTTAAAACGGGAATTGCTGCACACGGATACACACAGATGAAACGGGTTCTCACAGATCTCTGATTCAGATCCACAATGGCGCTACCAGCCAGTCGTTGGCTTCCTGGTGCAGGCGGGTGCCGAAGATAGCGCTCAGGTTGACGAATTCACCGTCAGGTTGGCGCACCTCGAAGAATTGCCCCCGATCTATCCGGCCCCGCAGGACAAACTGCACTGTCTGACGGCGATTGGCCATCAGGTTAGCCACGTCTTGCAGCGTCTCCCGGACGAGGCGAGCCACGTCTGGCCGCTCGTTCCGTGGCACGCTGGCCAATAGCGTGTCCAGGCCGGTGACAGTGACCGCTCGCGCTGGCGGCGGCTGCTCGCGCCAGGCCAGACGCAGGAACTCGACGATGCTCAACCGGGTCGGATAGGGGGGATAGGCCGTCGCCCTTTCGACGATGTTGTAGGCTCCTGATTCCATCAGAACGCCGCCTCCACGATTTTGTCGTAGATGGTATCACCGGTCACTTCAGCCAGGTAGCGGCACAGTTCGTCCAAAGCCTGGGAACGGAACCGCTCGCGCACCTGCCTAAAATTGGCCCCGTAGCGGTATTCGGCGTAGAGGTAGTGGACGCGATCAATGTCCCGAAGCGGCTGCCCCCGTTCCACTCTGTCCTCAATGTATTCCGTGCGCTCGACCGGCTCCACCACCCGCACCGTCTTACCGGCGATCTCGACCAACCGTTCGTCGCTGAAGATCGCCGTACTCAGGCCTCGATGGCGCAACCGTTTGTTCAGTTCATCAAACTCCATCTCAAGGCGGCCAGCCAGCGTGATGGCGTAGGCTTTGGTGATCTCGTCCAGCCCGGTTGGCAGACGGCTCGTCACTTCCTCGGCAGCCAGCGAGTCGATGATGGTCCACAGCCGCATGACGGCCTCCTCCACCTGCACGGGCCGATCTCCCTCCATCACATCAGGATAATGTTTGGAGTAGAGTTCCAGGCACTTGCCCAGGACGATGACGGAGACGTCGGCGCGACTGAGGCCAGGGCCGGTGGCCTGCAACTGGCGCAGGGTCCCGGCGGCCTGGAAGTGGATCTGGTCCTCCAGTTGCTCCCAACTGATGTGACCATCGCCTACGCGCTTGCGGCAGACGACGACGGAATCATACTCGATGGACTGTTGATCACGGATGTGGATCGAAGTCGGCTGCTCGGAGTGGACGGGATAGATGGCACTGACGTAAAAACCGGCATCCAGCACCGCGCCCATCACGCTGCTCCAGGCCTCGTGCTCCTTGTGGTGAAAGGTGAAAGTCATCAGCCCTTCGTCCTTCAGAATCCGGTGCGCCTCGCTGAAAACCTGGGCCAATCCCGACAGGAAAAAGTCCTGGTCTTTACCACCTTTCTCATTCTTGACGATCTCGGCCATTTTGGGTGTGTGATTGGAAGCGAAGAAAGAATAGCGATCCTTCAGGAACAACCGCAGCCAGACGTAGAAAAAGTCCGAGAGTTCGCCGTACATCACGTTGTCGAAATAGGGAGGATCGGTGATCACGGCGTCCACGCTGCGGTCGGGCAGGGGTAGGTCTTCCGACGACTGGCACAGGAGCAGTGCGTTTTTGTCAGTATGTGCTAACTCCTGAAAATCCTCGGCCAGACGGCCGTCTACCCGCTCCCCTGGGATGAACACAGCCTTGGTGGCTGAGGATGCTTCGGGCGTTAATCGCCGCTCGAAAGGCTGCTGGCGGTAGCGGTGCGCTCTCAAGGCACCCTCGAACAACGCGGGATAGGTGCCTGAGCGACGCTTGTGCCCCCAGGGATTGTTCTCCACTGCCTCAGTCGGTGGAATAAAGGCATGATGAGTAAAGACGCGGCCTATAGAAGCAGGTCGCAGAGGATGACTGGTGCAGAAAAGCGTGTTATAGTTCAGCGAGTCAGAGAAGAGAGTAACGAATACGTCCCGCACCTCTAGCGGCAGACCCTGGATTGCCTCGACCAGCCAGCCCAGGGCCAGCAATTGGCGCGGGGTAAACATCTGATGCCATTGAGTGTAACCGTATTGCAGCAGCGTATCGGTCTTCAGCCCAGGTGGGATGGATTGGGTGGGGATAGGGAGCGAATGCCCGGTTCGCTTAAAAGTCTGCACGGCGTCAAGATAGGTAGCACGATCCTCCTCGCTCACGCTCTTGATGTCCCAGCCGTGCACGGGGCACTCGTAGACTACAGCGTACATCTCAAATCGAGGAGGTTGCCCCTCCGGCTGTGCTCCCAATACCGATTGGCGCTGTCCACAATCAGGGGTCGGGCAGGTGAAGGAGCCGCCGCGGGCAACGCCATCCCTGGGCACAAACCGGGTGCCGCACGATGGACAATGGTGCATCTCGTTGGGCTCGTGCGTTTTGATGACTTCGCCGCAGTCAGGACAGAAGACCGCGTACTCCTTGCCCCGCCGGCCCAGCACGTAGTCACCGTGCAGCCGGACCTGCTCCCCGCAGGCCTTGCAGGGCACCACCTTGACCCAGCGAACGTGGACAACGTCGGCCGGGCGGCCGCACCTGGGGCAACGGGTCTGGTATAACCTGCGGATGCGTTGCCCTACCGTCTCGTCCAGTTGCCGGAAACCGCTCCACAGAGCCTGGGTGCTCTCCGGCTGCTCAATAGCGGCCTTTACCGTCCACCAGGCGACAGGGTTGACGTCGCAGCCCACCACCTGGCAGCCCAGGCGCAGCGCCTCGAAGACGGTCGTGCCGCCCCCCATAAAGGGATCAAGGATGATTTTGCCGTCAAAGTCGGTGTGCTGGTAGTGATGCTCCCAGGCGTTCTCCTCCGGCGGCAGGAACGTAGCCAGAATGATGGAGCGGAAAACGGAGCCAAAGCGCCGTGCCCACCATTTGTGCAGGTAGAGCGGTGGGCGCGAGTCGTGATTGCGCTCCACCCGCACCAGGGCGCTGATCTCGTTGACCGGAAAATGGCGTTCGATGCTGGTTCGCGTCACCGGGTTCCTCGCTTCAAGGTGCTATCTTCTCCTGCTCGGCGAGTTGGTTGAGGTGGAGCAGGGGGAGGGTTTGTTCGATGTTGAGTTGGTTCACCGTTTACCTTTCTTGCCGACCGTTGGACCGGCTGCCTTATGCCGCCGGCACGCTGACCCGCCCGGTCAGCACCTCGGCGACAGTGTGGGCGGTGATGACGAGCCCTGCGCTCAGGTCGGGCGTTGACTTTGCTTCCCGGATTACTCGCTCACGATAAATAGAATGTTGCCGAGTAGGCGCTCCAGGTCTGTGGCCTCGGGTGGCTCGATGGGGATAGCCAAATCACCCACGCTCGGAGCCTCCGTCTGTTCGTATAGTTCGATGCAGGCCTGAGCAGAGTCGCAGAGTTTCACTGTGCCTTTTGCCCTCTCACCTTCGTCGAAACCGATGATAGCAAAGTGCATCCCGACCAGATTGTCGTTGGGCCTCAAGGGGACCTGTCTCACGTCCAGTATCACAATCCCTTCGGACTGGAATTCGCTGACGCGAATGGACTGCCCGTGTTGCTGGAAGAGCCAACGAGCCTGGGTGCAGAGCAATACGATGGTGCTGCGTTCCCCGCTGCGCAGTATGAAATCGCGTACTTCGTCCAGCCTGTCCCGCAGGGCGCGGTAGTTGCGCCAGAGCCTGCGCCCTAACTCCCAGCCCTTGTAGCCCAATGTGGCGATGAACAGCAAGATGAGCAACCGGATGCCGTGCTTGAGAGAGAGCACCTGGGCGAAGTCAGCGGCTACACCGACGAGGATGACGTAGAGGCCACCGACGCCGACCAGGAAGAGGCCCATCTTCCGCCAATCGGTGCTCATCGTTCTACTCCCCTGTCACCTCGATAGATGGGTTCACCTGTCTCCCGGCTGTATTTCCGCAACAATTCCCAGGCCACATCCTTGACTTTTTTATGAACTTGCATAAGGGGGTACTCTAATTCTGACTCGTCGCCCAAGAGACTGTTCAGCATCGGGATGACTTGTGAAGGGATCTGCTTAATACCTACACTAGGAGCCCATCCTCTGGGATCCAGGGCGGAGGCGGCGCTCCCACGCACGTTTGCCTCCTTGTCGCACAGCCGTTGCACGAGGGCCTCGACTACCACCGGATCGGCTCGCCCCACCTGTACCACGGCTATGGCAGCGAACGCGCGCACGCTCTCATCCTCGTCGCCCAGCCGACCCAACAGGGCCTCGACCACCCCCGGCTCGGCCTGCCCCAACTCGCCCAGGGCGGAGGCGGCGCTCCCGCGCACGTCCTCATCCTCGTCGCCCAGCCGACCCAACAGGGCCTCGACCACCCCCGGCTCGGCCTGCCCCAACTCGCCCAGGGCGTAGGCGGCGCTCCCGCGCACGTTCTCATCCTCGTCGCCCAGCCGACCCAACAGGGCCTCGACCACC
>CAYLPU010000132.1:0-5802 GCA_964385635.1 uncultured Anaerolineales bacterium | reverse complement strand
GTTCTCATCCTCGTCGCCCAGCCGACCCAACAGGGCCTCGACCACCCCCGGCTCGACCTGCCCCAACCTTCCCAGGGCGGAGGCGGCGCGCCACCACACTTCCGCCTCCTTGTCGCTCAGCCGACTCAACAGGGCCTCGACCACCCCCGGCTCGACCTGCCCCAACTCGCCCAGGGCGTAGGCGGCGCTCCCGCGCACGGTCTCATCCTCGTCGCCCAGCAGTCCCACCAGGACCTCCACCACCCCCGGCTCGGCCTGCCCCAACTCGCCCAGCGCGGAGGCGGCGCGCCAGCGCACGTTCGCCTCCTCGTCGCCCAGCAGACCGAACAACCCCTCGACCACCCCCGGCTCGGCCTGCCCCAACTCGCCCAGCGCGGAGGCGGCGCGCCCGCGCACGGTCGCCTCCTCGTCGCCCAGCATCCCCAATAGGGCCTCGACTACTTTGGGAGCGCTGGGGCTGTTTCCAAGTTCAATCAATGCCTCCGCGGCTTCATCGCGCAGCCCCTGGAACTCCCTGGCCCGGAACTCTGCCACCAGCTGCGACAGCGTTGCCTCTTCTACTTGTGGATCAATGTTCAATCTGTCCACCAGGCAACGGGCGGCCAGAAAAAGATTGCTCTTGAAGAGGTCCTCGCGCCGGGCCAAGATGGCCTTGATCAGCGGGGTGGCGTCGCGCATCCCGGCGTAGAGCAGCGTCGCCTCCAGCCACCAGGGATCGTGCAGGTGTTTCAGCAGTTCTTCCTGTCCCTCTTCCCCTCGATCAATGAGATGACTGGCGGTCAGATACTCCTGAAAGGTGAGGTGAGAAAAGCCATAGATGCCCAGCCCCCGTTCCATCAGCAGGCCACTGCGTTCTCGCACATTCTTCAGGAATTCCCCCGCCCTTGCCTTCTTCTCGCCCACAGTGGGCAGAGCCTCAGCGATGATCTGCTCTAACTGGACACGTTCCGCCTCGCGCAGACCCTGTTGGTGCATCCAGTAGGCCAGCGGCTCCAGCACGCGGCGCTTGCGCGCCCAGTCCAGTTGTCCGGCGATGCCCTTGGCCTGGTCCCAGTAGCCAAGCAGTACTTCGGTACATTCGTCGTACAGTTCTACCCGCCGGTTAGGCAACGTGGCCCGGTAGCGATGCACCATGGCAACGATGGTCAACAGCAAGGGATTGACCGTCAGACGGCGCACGCGGTCATTGGCCCGGATGGCAGCGACGAGTTCCCCGGCCTCGCGTTCGGCCTTGCGGCGGGCCACTGCTTCCGATATTTCGCGCTCTACCCCCCTGATAGCCAACTCCAGGGCCAGGCACCAGTGGCGGGCAAAGGCTTCCACGTCCTCGTCGCTGAAATCGCAGATGTCCAACTGGGTGAAGCCAGTCAGGGCCACCCCGCTGTACCCTGCTGGCCGTGAGGTGACGACGAAACGGGCGTCGTGGTAGGTGCTCACGAAGTCGTCTATCTGCTCGGCCACTCGGCGGCGCTTTTCCTCGGTGGTCACCTCGTCCATCCCATCCAGCAGCACAATGCAGTCGCCATCTTCCAATCGTTTCTTGAAGAAACCTTCGGGGCACTCTTTGGCCAGACCCGGCGTGGTGCACAGGGCAGGCAGGTTATCGGCAGTCAGGGACAGCCCAGTGCGCGGTAGTTCTCGCAGGGGGATGAGGATAGGCAACCGTTTCTCGTCCAGCCCCAGTGCTTCCTCCGCCTGCCCCCGGGCGAACTTGAGGGCCAGGTAACTTACCAGTGTGGTCTTGCCCGTGCCCGGCCCTCCCAGGACGACCAGCCGTTCGGGGCAGCGTTGCAGGACTTGGCCGACGGATAGCCGTTCCGGTTCCTCGGCTCTCATATCCGGACGGCGGCCCGGCTCCGGTCGCACGCCCTCTGGCAACTCTTTTTCCAACATCGCCTCCATCCCGATCTTGGCCTCCGGTCTATCCCGCGACGGCATGTTCAGCGCCAGGGAGACGTAGACCTTTTCCAGTTCCACCGCTACCGGGGAGCGGGTACGGATACCGCGCACCTTGAGAAAGCGCTGTTCTTCGCACAGTTGCTCCAGGTAGCGCCGCTCGAACTCGGCTGCTGAAAGACGTCTGCCCAGGCTGGCCCTCAACTTTTCCCACAGCCTGACTATTGCCTTCCACAGGCCAGGGAGTATCTTTTGCCCCAACAGGGTTGCAACCAGGGTCGCGACGGCAGTCACGATGACCAGGATGAGTTCTTTGTACTCTTGCCACAGTTGATCAAAGTCCATTGTCTCTCAATTCTCCTTACCGCACCAGGGACAGTTCCGGCGGCGCCCAGACCGCCCCGTTCTACTACCAAATCGCTACATCGAAGCGTTCGGCTATGTCAGTCCTGGCCTCCGCCCGTCGGGTGCACACCTGATTGTGACTCCCTTCACTTTCGCCGCACCACCAACCACGGCGTCAGGCATTCCATCAGCGACAATCCGCCGTGCAGGTAAACGCCGCCAAAGTCGCCGGTGTAGCGCCCTTTACGCCTCTGCCAACAGCCCGCTCATCTCCAGCACGCGCTGGCTCCACCGCCGGGCCTCGGCGCTCACCTGACCACGCCACACCTGGTCAGGGAACCGCTGTGGCAACCGCATCCGCCATCGCGCCAGGTAACGTTGCAGTTCCAGCAGTGTCACCTGGCTTTCCAGGTCAGATTCCGGAGCGCACCATTCGATAAAATGCGCGGCCTCTCGCATCAGGTCTGCCACGGGCGCGAGGTTGGCCGGATTGTGCGAGAATGAAGCGATACGGGCCAGGTCGGCGGCCAGTCCGCCCAGGCGTACTGGCAGGGGGTCGCGCACGTAGCGGGCCTGAATAGCCGATAGGTCTTTCATCGCCGCACCACCAACCACGGCGTCAGGCACTCCATCAGCGACAGCCCCCGGTGCAGGTAGACACCGCCAAAGTCGCCGGTGTAGCGGCCCTTGACCAGAAAGTGATCCTCGTGCACTACAATCATCTCTCTTTCGAGCAAGGCCCGTGCTTCCTTGCTGTCGCTGATCAGCGCGGCGCGCGCTCCCATCACTTGTTTCAGATAAGCGTAATAGGGTTGCGGTGTTGACCAGGCCATCCCGGCCTTCAAAGCCAGATAGCCGTGATCGGACGACAGGACGATCTCGTCGTGGCCTTTGATTTGCTCCAGAATGGACAATAGCATCGCCTCAGTCTTCAAGTAGATTTCATCCGGTGGGATGTGCTCTGTTTTACCGCTGTGGGCGTGCCACCAGAACCAGTCGGGGTACGTGCCCCAGACGACGAGTTGTTCGCGGCGCAACTCGTCCAGCGGCGGCGCGTCGGCCCGCACGTAGACGAAGCGGGGATCATTTACCGCCGACGGCGCATCCACCCTCCAATGCCGCTGACAAAACGTTTCCGTGTCGGATGGAATTTCGCTGAAAGCATAGTCGAGCGCCAGCACCTCGTAGCCGTGCGCCGGTAGCCTTTGCTTCAAGAGACTGGCCTCGCGCAGGCTCAGACTGTCCATCAGCACCAGCGCGTGGCGAGGCTGGGCCAGCAGTTCGGCCACCTGGCGGCTGTCCACCTGGGGCAGGAGCACGCCGGTCAGAAACTCACCGTAGACCTGCTCAAGCGTCCAGGTGAGGCGGCGAGTAGCCTTTTCCCGCTCGTCGTAGTAGTCGTTGAGTAATGCGTCGTCCACGCCCTCGGCATCCCACAGTTCCACCAGCCAGCGGAACACGGTCGCCACCGGGTCGTCAGCTTTCACCAGTTCGGTGATGCGCGTTGCTGTCAAGTTACTCATTTCTTCACTCTGCTTCCGCGTTAGCACAACCGCTCAAAGCGGACGACAGTCCGCGTGCCGGCGGCGGGTTGTATTGCACCTCAAAATAGCTCCCGCGCGTCGCTCAGGGGAATCAGCGCCGGCTCGTCCAACAAGTAGAACCGTGCACTTGACCAGATATAGTCCTCCGCGCGCTCTGCTAACTACCAATGCGACTGGAGCGGGTTATTGTGGATGTATTCCATCTTTTGTAACAAAAAGTTCGGTGAGAACACATCCTTGGCGTTGTAACCGTCCTCCCAGACTTTGAACCGTTGCTTCTTCGGGCGTGTCACGGCCGCGGTCAGAAAGTCGAGCACCTTTTGGTTGCGCTCGGCATGGTATTGCCAGATGATGAGCCGGGCCGTGTTGGCTTTAAAGTCCCGCATCACGTCCTTCAAGGGGTAGTCTTCTCGACAGCGGATGATAAAGTGAACGTGATTGAGCATAATGACAAAGGCGTACAGTGCCGTTCGTCCTACGACGTGCAGGTGATACAGCCCATCCACGAGGATGCGCCTGATGACATCTCGCCGGAAGATATGAGTGTGTTGGACAGCAGTGGTTGTCACAAAGTAAAGATGAGATGGGTCAAAATCTGGACGCCAGTTTGACATATCGCTTCACCTCCTTTAGCTCAAAGTGGACGATAGTCCACGTTTCAGCGGCGGATTGTCATCCCCCGCGAGCAACTGTCAGACGCCGCAAGCGCAACTATTCAAACACCGCAAGCACAACTGGTGAACACACCTGCTCAAAGTGAACAATAGTCCACGTTTCAGCGGCGGATTGTCATCCCCCGCGAGCAACCGCTCAAACACCGCGAGCACGAGGACCCGAATCGTGGACACGGTCCACCTCGGCGACGACGTACAGACTGCCGCCGGGCGTGCTCGGCAGGCACAGCAGTTGCTGCAGGAACGTCGCCTTATCCAACGGCCCCTCCCACTCTAGCGTCAGTTTCAACTTTAACCCCTCGGGCGAAAATTCCAGTGCTCTCACGACCCGCTCCAGTTTGTCCGACTTGCCACCGACCTGGAAGTCATTGCTGATCTCTACCCGTACCTGCCGGACGACGTCCGACTCTCGCATAGTGGCCTCGAACTTGCCAGCCACAGTGCGCGGGTGCCGGCCGCCTTCCTCCAGGCGTTTCTGTTCCACGATCCTGGCTGGCGTAGGTTCGATCCCCTCAATGGCCTGCTCCAGGACCGGTTCTCTGGACGTCACTCGACGCGCCGCCTTGCCCTCTCCGTAGACGATGCTCACCCTTTCCGCCTCGCCGGCCGGCCCCCGCTCGACCTGGGCGAAATCGGTGTGGTATAGCATAGCCCTCGAATGTTCGTCCAGGCCGTAGGGGGTCTCGCCGAAAAAGTTCCGCCCCTTGTGGCCCTCAATGTAGAGTTGCTCTGCCTTGCAGAGTTCCTTCAGGGCCGCCGTGACCTGCGCTCCATCGGAGACCGTCGGATAGCGGCGGATGGTGTAAAAGTCGCCATAGAGCAGATCGGCCCGCAGCCCTTTCGGCCCCCGGGCGTGCAACTCGTCCAGTATCTTTTCCTTGACCCGGGCAATGTCGCTGACGGCTCGCTCCAGCAGGCTGGACGTGTCGGCCTCGACCTGGATTTTGCGCACCGCTTCTTCCTCCAACCGCTGTCCGTCCGGCCCTTCGCTGACCTTGACCGACACTTTGTGCCAGAAGCCGAAGCGGGCTTTGATGCGCTCCTCAAGTTCCTTCAGTTCCTCGTCAATGATGGTCTGCACCTTTGCCGCCCGCTCCTCGCTCACGTCCTTCTTGATTTCCTCACCGCCGATGACCCGCCTGGCTTTGTCAATCAGGCTCTGGTCTTTGCGCAGGTCCCCGGTGAGCGGCGCGAGCACCACGACGCGGTTCTGGTAGCGGCGGCCGTGGTAGATGGCGTACACGTCCTGGTCGGTGTCCAGGGCACACAGCGAAACGACGACCTTCAGGTGGCGGTCGTCGGGAATCTCGGCCATTATTTCGATATCATTCATGTCGCAATAA
>CAYLPU010000131.1:0-11945 GCA_964385635.1 uncultured Anaerolineales bacterium | reverse complement strand
CTAATGTAGGGCGGCTTTCCATAGCCGCCGCACCGAGAGGCAGGTATGGAAACCTGCCCTACGTGATAACAAGAGGTCTAATGTAGAGCGGCTTTCCATAGCCGCCGCACCGAGAGGCAGGTATGGAAACCTACCCTACGTGATAACAAGAGGTCTAATGTAGAGCGGCTTTCCATAGCCGCCGCACCGAGAGGCAGGTATGGAAACCTACCCTACGTGATAACAAGAGGTCTAATGTAGGGCGGCTTTCCATAGCCGCCGCACCGAGAGGCAGGTATGGAAACCTACCCTACGTGATAACAAGAGGTCTAATGTAGGGCGGCTTTCCATAGCCGCCGCACCGAGAGGCAGGTATGGAAACCTGCCCTACGTGATAACAAGTCATCCAGGGCGCGCAAGCCATAAGAGCGATAGAAGAACATCCGAGTCTGGCTAAAATCTGTGGGAGGTAGTAGCGGGAACGACTAAAGTCGTCACTACTTGACAATGTCATGTTAGGGCACAGGTTATCCTCTGCTCCGGCTGGATCGCCAGATCCAGCCGCCTGGCGGTGGATTCGACAATCCACCGCGAGCGTAGAAGAGTCGCTAACAAAGTCGGAAGGGAGGAGCGGATGAATGCAGCGGACCGGTCGCAACTCCTGCAGATACTGCACAGCCGCAGCGACGAGATCGCCGATAGTTGGTATGCAGCGATCGCACGAACCAGTTTCGTACCCCTCAGCGCAACGGAAGTGCGCCAGCGCCTGGTCGAATTGACTGAACAGGCAATCAGACTTCTGCCGGCAGAGCCGTTCGAGCCCCACCAGGCCGAGGCCATCGGCGCGTCGCTGGCCAGCCTCCATTACGTCCAACCCGAGGCCCTGGGTCAAACGTTAGAACTGCTGGCCGGCCAACTCGTCGAAGGTCTGCCCGCCGGGCAGGTTATCGCGCTGCAGTCCCGCCTGGCTGCGCTGATCGGCGGGTTGGCGACTGGTTTTTTCCAGCAGGCCCGCGAGATGATCTGGGCCGAGCAAGAACAGATCCGCAGTGCACTCATCACCGAACTCCGGCGGGCGAAGGAAACGCTGCAGGGCTATGCCGAACGATTGAGCATCCTGCATGAAATTGACAGCGCCGTTCTGGCCGCGCAGTCACTGGAGGAGATTGCCCAGGCCTCGCTACACCACATTCAGCGACTGGTGCCCTGCCAGTATGCCAGCATCGCGGTATTCGACTTCGAAACCAACGAGGCGACCGCAGTCGCCATCCACGCCAGCGGCGAGACCAGCATAGGAGCAGGAGCGCGCGTGTCCCTGGAGGGGGCGGAAGAGGGTATCGAAGCGCTTCGACAGGGCCAGATGCGCTTGACAGAGGACGTCCTGGGCCCTCCCCAGCCGTCGCCAGCGGCGCAGAAGATGCAGGCCGAGGGGATGCGCTCTTGCATTGTCGCACCCCTCATTTCCAGGCAGGAACTGATCGGGGACCTCAGTCTGTGGTCGGACAGCCCCGGAGCCTTTACCTCCGAACAGGTGCAGACAGTCGGCGAGTTGACCGACTCGCTGGCGATTGCCATCCAGCACGCCCGGCTATTTGAGTCGGTCATGCAGCAGCGACAACAACTCCGCGCCCTGGCAGCGCAGTTGGCAGAGGCCGAAGAGAGCGAGCGGCAACGGATGGCACGGACGTTGCACGACCAGGTCGGACAGAACCTGACCGCGCTGGGCCTCAATCTGAACCTGGTGCGGACGCACATGCCCGAAGCGACGACAGACCTGGTGCGTTCCCGCCTGGACGATTCGTTGGCACTGGTGGAGGAGACAATGGAGCGCATCCGCGACGTGATGGCCGACCTGCGGCCGCCGATGCTGGACGACTACGGCCTGGTGGCCACGCTGCGCTGGTACGCTGAACAGTTCGGTTCGCGGGCGGGGGTCCCCGTCACGGTGCAGGGTGAGGAACCAGTCCCCCGGCTGGACACGCCGGCCGAGAACGCGCTGTTTCGCATCGCCCAGGAGGCGTTGACCAACGTCGCCAAACATGCACAAGCCACGCAGGTGAGCGTGACGGTGGACGTGGACGACGAGATCGTGCGTCTGGTCATCGCCGATGACGGAGTCGGATTCGACCCCGCGCAGCGGACCAGGCTCGACGGACACCAGGGCTGGGGGCTGCTCACCATGACCGAGCGAGCCGGGGCAGTGGGCGGTCGCTGTCGGATCGAGTCCCGCCCCCAGCAGGGCACACGGCTCATCGTGGAGGTGGCACGATGAGCATCACCGTCTTCCTGGTCGACGACCACGCCATCGTCCGCGACGGGCTGCGTCTCATATTGGAGGCAGAGGGCGACATCGAAGTGGTCGGTCACGCAGCCAACGGGCGCGAGGCGGTGCACCAGGTGCCACAACTCTGCCCCGATGTAGTGGTCATGGACATCGCCATGCCCGAGATGAACGGCAACGAAGCAACCCGGCAGATCCACGAAACCTGCCCAGCGACCCAGATCGTCATTCTCTCGATGCACGACACAACCGAATACGCCTTTCGGGCACTGCAGGCCGGGGCACGTGGTTACCTGTTGAAGGAATCGGCCGGCGTCGAGGTGGTCAAAGCCGTCCGCGTCGTCCACGCCGGCCATCGCTACCTGAGCCAGAAGATCCTGGACAAAGTGATTGACGACTACGTGCGCCAGCGCGAAGCCGCCGAAGCGATAGGCCCGCTGGTGCGCCTCACCCCGCGCGAGCGAGAAGTTCTCCAACTGGTCGCCGAGGGCAACTCGAGCATAGAGATTGCTGAGGCCCTCTCTGTTTCCCGCAAGACAATTGACACCTACCGCAGCCGCATAACGCGCAAGTTGGGCATCAGCGACATCCCCGGTATCGTCAGGTTCGCCATCCGGAACGGGCTGATCCAACTGGAATAACCCAATTCTCCATCGTAACTACTCAGCCCAGCAGTCGTTACACAGAGTTACACAGAGAAGACACAGAGAATCACAGAGATAGGGAGATAGCCCGTATGCAAACGCTGTATTCTTTGCTAAAACATGGTATTATGGGCAAACTTGGTCTTTTTCTCTCCGTGAAACTCTGTGCATCCTCTGCGCATCTCTGTGTTCCTGGTTATGCCTGAGTAGTAACTTTCCATCTTTATGTGCGTACATCCGTATGATCCGTGTTGACCCGTGTTCTATTTATGAAAACCATCCCCACTCGGGCTGATCGGCGCACGACGTTGGCATGTCACACTTTCCCTACAAAAAAGTGTCACACTTTCCCTACAACAAATGTCATACTTTCCCTACAGACAAACCACACAATCTGTGGTAGAATAGTACCCGTACAGACGGGAATACGAGCCACGCATCGAGACGGGTTCCTCCCAGGATGCGCTCTTGCGAAAGGAGGGCTAAGTAAAGGAATGAAAGGCCGCTGTCCCTGTAAGCGTAAAGGGTGGCGGCTTGCTGTTTGTTAGCAGGGGGACCACAACGGAACTCAGGTTCCGGAAAGAACCAGCCCTGCGTGGCCGGCACCACCAGGGCTGGGGGCACCGGGTGGCGGAGCACCCCGTGCAGCCTCATTATACCACAATCTGCAGACGCTGTCACCTCTTCACCGAGGGCGGGCTCTAACATCCAATGCACGTGCTTGAGTCCTGGGTCGTGGTTAATTGGGCTCACGGGGAGATGTCTGCCCGTGAGCCTGATTTGGTTTCAGCGCCCCCTCGCTGCTGTCACCCTACGTTTGCCCCTCCTCCCCCATGACCTCCCACGGTCCAGCGGATCTCTTTCGTTACTGCCCCTCTCAGCCAGATGCTCCAAGGCGGGCGGATTCTAACAAATTTTCAAGGCACTCTTCACCGCATGTTCACCTTTATCTGCTATAATTACCTTGGCGATAACAGACTCAGATTCCTGAGATAGGCAACCCTGCGTGGCCGGTACCACCAGGGTTGGAGACATTGAGTGGCGGAGCACTTCATGCAGGCCAACTACATCGCAGTTCACAGACGCATAGACTTGTCACCTGTCGCCTCTTCGCCTGGGGCGCTGACGTTTGATTCGCATCGTTGGGTACCAGGCATTGTGGCTCATCAGGCTCACGGGAGATTTTCCTCCTGTGGGCCTTTTTTTGTTGTGATGACGTCGATCACGCCCGCCCCGAAATGGGTGGCCCAGGCGGGCCGCTTGCGTAGGCGCGACCTGGGCCAGGGCATCGGGTGACGGAGCAGACCGTGCGTCCTCCTCAAAGACGCCGCACGGGGAACACAGCGGACTGGCGAAAGAGAAGGAGGTGAGGGAACGGACATTATTTCTCGTGGGAAAGCAGTTCGAATCGTGGCCCCCTGAGGGCGCAAGCGAACCGAAGGAGAGTTCAAATGGCAAGAGGAGAATTCCTCTCACGATTGGTATCCGGCACGACTAGAGTTATCACGAAAGGAGAAACTGAAATGAGAACGAATGTAAGAAAGTTCAGGTTGGCGCTGACCTCACTGGTACTGGTGGTGGCCATTTTGGTTGCGGCTGCTGGAACGGTGACGGCGTGGGCTGACGAAAACGATCATCCAATAGCATCTCCATTCGACGCAGAACCAACGTCACAATCTACTGCAGGGAGTTCCTCTTCGCTCGGCGTCAGTTTGGCTGCTACTGCTGCTGCCCATCCGGTTGACGTGGACGCCGCACTGATTGCCGGCGCCTATTATCTGAAGCACGCACAGGCAGACGTGACGGAAAACAATGCCGAGAATGGAAACCCGGATGTGGATCCCCAGGACGGTGGTTGGGACTGGGTCCTAACTTTTCCCAATTTCATCCACTCCGCCAATGCAAGCTCGACGAACCTCTACGGTGCCACGGCAATGGGACTGTACTACGCCTACCTGGAAACGGGCGATGCGTCGTACATGACGGCCATGCAGGATGCTGCAACGTACATGATCGGAGATGCAGACATCGATTCGGCTGCCGACCTTGTCTTCCTGATGCGGTTCCAGGACCTGACCGGAGTGACAGCGGACATTTACAAGGCTGCTGCCAAAACCAAGTTTGACGCCAAAATAACCACCTACGTTACGGCTACGGGCCTTGCTGAGTACATACGTGATCTCCGCGCGGGGCAAGGATATGAAAACGGGATCATCCCCTGGGATATCGGAGCATGGGTAGTTGCGGCACAGATGTTGGAGGACCGCTATCCCTCCGACACCTACGACTATGCCCAGGCGGCGGACGACATGGCCGAAGTAGTTTATGAGGATAGCTATGAGCAGACTCCTTTTGGCTACTTCGATCTGACAACCAACAAGAACAACGGCTGGGATCCCCTCTATGGCAACCTAGACTACTACTGGTATTCCTTAGGGATAAGCGGTCTCATTGACGCGTTCGTGGCCGCTGATGTCCATATGGACAAGATTCCTGATCTGGTGACCTTGCTGTTGGATTGCCAGTACCCTGGCGGTGCCTTTAGCTACTGCTACGGAGCCAACACAGACGACGAAGACTGGCAATCCACTGCTTACGCGGTGATGTCTCTCGCACGAGTGAACCAGACCACCTACCAGACCGAGATCAACTACGCTACCTACTGGCTTGGCGCTACTCAAGATGCCGGTAGCGGTGGTTGGGTCTACTCCAGTGGCAACCACTACCCCGAAGTTGGCGGAGAATGCACTGCTGCCCTGTCTTTCGGCCAGACTAGCCTCTGGGTTAACCCGTGCGGCGGTTGGGTGGAAGACGGTGAGAACGTGACCCTCGACGTGATGATGACGTCAAGCGGGTTCAATGGTGTTGAGTTCGACCTGGAGTATGATGACAGCCTTCTCACTGTCGTCAGTGTCGTGAAGGGGTCCATGTGGGACGGGTACGACACCAACGTGATGCAGGCCACTGGAGGCAGCGGCACCATCGAGTTCGCCGCTTTCCTGCAGGATGCGGATACGACGCTGGATGTCACCCAGGCTCAGGTGGCTACGATCACGTTCACGGGCCTTGCGGACGGAGAAAGCGCTCTCACATTCGCCAACACCATAGTATCCAACCCAGACGGCGAGGAACTCGGGGCCTCCGCCAAGGTTTGCACGCTGACCGTACACGGTCACGGGACCGTGACGGGCGACGTCGAACTGCAGGGTCGGTTCGTCGCTGGCGGGAGTCTGGAGTATCATAAAGACGCCAAGGTCACGATCACCGGAGGGCCTGGCGGCGGCTTCTCGTACGATGGCTACACAGACGTCAACGGTCACTGGGAGATAACCCTCGTCACCGAAGGGAACTACAACGTAGAGGTGGAGATGGACCGCTACCTGAACGCCGAAAGGTCGGCGTCGGGCCAAGTCACGTTGTCAGCCGGCGGGAGCGTGGATGCAGGCTTCATCAAGCTGCTCGGCGGCGACTGCGACGGTAATGCCCGAGTCGGCAGCCTCGACGCGTCCATTGTCGGTTTTCAATTCGGCAACAGCCATCCCACTCCCGGCATCGGTGACATGCGTGCCGACATCAACGATGATCACAAGGTGAACATCCTGGACTGCGCGATACTGGGCGGCAACTATGGTAAGGCGGGTCCGCTTGCATGGTAGGCATGACGCTGGCAAGCATCGTCCATCAAGGCTGACGTTGGTTTGACCAAAGAAAGAAATGAGTCTGGCTAATATCTGTGGAAGGTAGTAGCGACTTCAGTCGCTTGGAACGACTAAAGTCGTCACTACCACAAATCTTAGCCACACCCGAAAGAAATAGGGGGTGGTGCCCCATAGATGGGGCACCACCCCCCCAGAGGCAGATAGTCACGGCCATGCGCCTATAGTCAGGGTCTGGCCAAAACGACTCGGAGGACTGGAATATGTGACTGGCGCAGGTGCAAAGTCACGCACGGCCTACGAAATAGAGCTCAACTTGTAGAACCATCAACAAAGGAGAAATCAAAATGAGAGCAAATGCAAAGAAGTTCAGGCTGGCGTTGACCTGGCTGGCGCTGGTAGGACTGGCGCTGGGCCTGAGGCCGTTACCAGTAGCGCGGGCAGCGTCGCCCATCTATGTGCGACCGGGGGGAGACGATACGCTCTGTATTGGCACTGTTGATGTCGACTACAGCACCGTTGCTGCCCCCAATTGCGCTGTCAAGACCATCCAGCAGGGCATTGACCTGGTCGACTCGCCCGGCACGGTCAACCTGGCGGCGGGGACGTACACGCCAGCTTCGACCATCGTCATCGACGAGGACAACCTGGTCCTTGAGGGACCGCAGGCCGATGCCGATCCACGGCCTTCATATGGCAGCACCCGTACGCCTGGCTCCGCATCTGAGGCTGTGATCGATGGCAGCGTCCATACACTTGGTAGGATCATCTACATTGATGCTGACAACGTCGTCATCAACGGCCTGGAGGTCAAGTCCGGCACCCAAGACATGATCAGGCAGAGCAATTCCCACAGTGGAGCCGTCGTCAAATACTGCATCATCCACGATGGACGAGGCGATGAAGGGGTGCAGCTCAAAAAGGCCACCAACGCGGTGCTGGAGTATAACTATGTGTTCGGGATTGCCGATCCAGGCGACGCTTTGAATATCGCCGATGACTCGTCATATGGCGTCATCAGATACAATGAGGTGATGGGCATTCATGGTGAGAACGCGGCAATCTACATCTATGACGCTGAGCACATGGAGATCATCGGCAACCTTGTGCGCGATAGCGGCAGCGGCGGAAACGACGGCATCAAAGTCGGAGACAAACATGGTAGTGACGCCACCAAGACAGACGTCCTGGTCAAGGATAATATCATCCACGACATAACTCAGGATGGCATATCTGTCTATATGAGTGGCGTTACTGTCGAGGGGAACGAGATCTACAATTGTGGTAGCGAGAATGGGATCATCCATGTCGCTTGGGCAGTCACAGACATCACGATTCGTGGCAACATCGTGCGTGACAACACACTGAGTACGTCAAAGTTCTCAGATGCCGCCGGGATCTTGATCAGGGACACCGTTGACGTTGCGAACGTGACAGTTGAGTTCAACAATATCCACAACAACACCCCCTACGGGGTTACCAACCATGCAGCCGGCACGCTCAAAGCCGAGAACAACTGGTGGGGCTCTGTATACGGACCGCTAGACGATACCGGATCCACCGAATGTTTGGCGCCATGCGAGGGAGGCTGGAACTGCGACACATGCGACAAGAACACAGCGCCTGCTGGGCAACCAGGGGACAAGGTCAGCGAGAACGTGGACTACTGCCCGTGGTCCCTGGCGACGCTGTGGCTTGACCCGTGCGGCGGTTGGGTGGAACAAGGTGAGAACGTGACCGTCGACGTGATGATGACGTCAAACGGGTTCAACGGTGTTGAGTTCGACCTGACGTATGATCCCGCTGTTCTCACTTACGTCAGTGTCACGCAGGGGTCTATGTGGCCCGTCGGCACCAATGTGGTGCAGGCTACTGGAAGCGACGGCACCATCGAGTTCGCCGCTTTCCTGCAGCAACCGGATACGACGCTGGATGTCACCCAGGCCCAGGTGGCCAGGATCACGTTCACGGGCCTTGCGGACGGAGAAAGCAATCTCACATTCGTCAACACCATACTATCCAACCCAGACGGCGAGGAACTCGGGGTCTCTCTCGAGACAGGTTGCACGCTGACCGTACACGGTCACGGGACCGTGACGGGCGACGTCGAACTGCAGGGTCGGTTCGTCTCCGGCGGGAGTCTGGAACGTCATGCAGGCGCTAAGGTCACGATCACCGGAGGGCCTGGTGGCGGCTTTGAGTACCCCGGCTACACAGACCTCAACGGTCACTGGGAGATAACCCTCGTCGTCGAAGGGGACTACGACGTAGAGGTGGAGATGGACCGCTACCTGAACGCCGAAAGGTCGACGTCGGGCCATGTCATGTTGTCAGCCGGCGGGAGCGTGGATGCAGGCTTCGTCAAGCTGCTCGGCGGCGACTGCGACGGTAATGCCCGAGTCGGCAGCCTCGATGCGTCCATTGTCGGTTCTCAATTCGGCAACAGCGAGCCCCCGCCCCCCGGCATCGGTGACTACAGGGCCGACATCAACGATGATTACAAGGTGAACATCCTGGACTGCGCGATACTGGGCGGCAACTATGGTAAGGCGGGTCCGCTTGCATGGTAGGCATAACACTGGCAAGCATCGTCCATCAAGGCTGACGTTGGCTTGACCACGGCAAGATAGGGGAGGTGGCGCCTCACGAAGATGGGGCACCACCTCCATAAGGAAATGATCAGATGACACTTCGGGGTCCGATCACCCTGGGAAAGCAGCCGAGCCGGACGATCCTCCGGTCAGTCGCGATACACGTGATACAGATGACTGTGACCCTGCTGGTTTGCCTGTCTGGGCTGGGACAGGCGACCACAAGCAGGGCGCAGGAGGGAGTGACAGTGCGTCCGGGTCCCCTATCGCCGGAGATAGAAGCGGGAAGCACAGGCGCGGTGGACATCCTGGTGGAGGACGTGACTGGCCTCTACGGGGTCGAGTTTGAGATCACCTTCGACCCGACGGTGGTGGAGGTGGTAGACGCCGATCCCGACAGTGACGGTGTCCAGATTCAGCCGGGCGACTTCCTCAGCCCAGACTGGCTGCTCGATAACACCGTTGATAACGATAACGGGACCATATCCTATGCCCTCTGTCAATGGGGCGCCAGCCGCCCGTCACAGAGCGGGGATGGTGTCCTGTCTGTCATCACCTTTCGTGGCAAGGCCGTGGGGACGAGCCCCATACACTTCGCCCACGTGCTGCTGGCTGCGAAGGACGGCATGACAATCCAGGCCAGCGCCGAGGATGGTCAGATCGTAATCTCTGCTGAGCCCGCGCCAGCCAGCGCCCCGACGACTGTGCCCACGGAGACTCCTACCCCCACACCGACCGCTACGCCCACCGCCACCCCGGCGCCGCCGACGTCCACACCAACCGCTACGCCCACCGCCACTCCGGTGCCACCAACAACGTCCACACCTCCTGCAACGGCTCTTCTGGAAGCCACGGACCCGTCTGCGGCCACACCCAGCTCGGTTCTGCCCGGCACGGCGACACCTGCGGGTGTGCCGACGACAGCCCCCACCCTGATCTCGACGGCAGTGGCTGTCGCAGAGGGAATGGAGACTTCGTCGCCCATACCGGCCACGGTCCGGCCAACAATCATCATCATTCCAACATCAACCAGCCAACCTGCGCCTCCGGAGGCAGAAGCCACGCCGCCGCCCTTAACCCCCACACCGCTCTCACCTTCGGACTCGTCAGAGATTTCGACAAGTGGTCTGATGCAAGTCGCCCTCGCCTGCTTACTCGGGGGAACGCTGTTACTCGCGGCAGGGCTGGGCGCATGGGCATTATGGAGACGGAGACAGTAACTTTGGATCTAAGAGAGGCATGCGATGAATGCAATGAAAATGAACAGAATCCGAAATAGCCTGGGTACCCTCCGGCGACGACTCGGCTGGACCCTCCTGCGGGTGGCGACACAGTTGATAGTTGCCTGCTTACTGCTGTCTCTCTTCGGCAGCAGTCACCTGGTAGCGATAGGCTGGGCCGACGAGCCCGCGACAGTGAGCATCTCCCCAGCCTCAAAGGATGTCTTCCTGGGAGGCACTGGCATCACCGATGTCTTGGTCGAGGACGTGACCGATCTGTACGTGTTCGAGTTTCAGATCGCCTTCGACCCCACGTTGGTGGAGGTGGTACAGATAGAGCCGGGCGACTTCCTCAGCCCAGACTGGCTGCTCGAGAACTCCGTTGACAATGACAACGGGACCTTGGCCTACGCCCTCTGCCAACTGAACCCCAGCCCGCCGCAGAGTGGGGATGGAGTCCTGGTCACCATCACCTGGCGCGGCAAGGTTATGGGGACCAGCCCCATCACCCTCACCTACGTGCAGTTAGGCGCGCCGGCTGGCGTACCAATCCCGTCCAGCACCCAGGATGGTGAGATCACGGTGGTAGAACCCGGGCCCGGGCCTATCATCACCAGCCTCAGCCCCGCCTCGGCCACGGCGGGTGACCCAGGCTTTACCCTCACCGTCAACGGCAGCAACTTCGTCAGCGACTCGACCGTGCACTGGAACGGCGAAGATAGGACGACCACCTTCGTCAGCAGCGCGCAACTCACCGCCGCCATCACCGCCGCCGACATCGCCACGGCGGGCACGGTGGACGTCACGGTAATCAATCCCGCGCCTGCTGGTGGCACATCCAACGCCATGCCCTTCACGATCGCCAACCCTGCACCTATCATCACCAGCCTCAGCCCGGATTCGGCTAAGGCGGGCGGCCCGGCCTTCACGCTCACCGTCAAGGGCGCCAACTTCGTCAGCGGCTCAACCGTGCAGTGGGATGGCTCGGCCCGGGCGACGACGTTTGTCAATAGCACGCAACTGCTGGCCGACATCAGCGCCGCCGACATCGCCACGGTGGGCACGGTCAACGTCACGGTGGCCAACCTCCTTGTGCCTGACGGTGACACGTCCAACGCGCTGCCTTTCGAGGTTACCGAACTGGGCCCGGAACCCCCACCCAACCTCGTCTACCTGCCGCTCATCCTCAACAATCGTTAGGGCATAGCCAGGATTCACGGGGGTGTACGCAAGACCCATAGCATAGACAAGGGGCAGGGCCATAAGACCCTGCCCCAGTTGATTCGTGTCCCATTCCTCTACCCGTGTTGTCAAGAAAGAAGGTGACTACAGTCTCTTCCCAAAACAGGCCCAAATAGCACACGGATACACACGAATGAAACGGGTTCTCACAGATTTTTTATCTTTATCTGCGTACATCCGTATGATCCGTGTTGATCCGTGTTCTATTATGAAAACCACCCCCACTCGGGCTGATGGGCGCACGACGTTGGCATGTCACACTTTCCCTACAAAAAAGTGTCACACTTTCCCTACAACAAATGTCATACTTTCCCTACAGACAAACCACACAA
>CAYLPU010000130.1:0-12290 GCA_964385635.1 uncultured Anaerolineales bacterium | reverse complement strand
CATTGGCTGCTTGAGTTCATGGGAGACGAAAGAGATGAACTCAGTCTTGGCTTCGTTGGCACGGCGTACTTGCCCGAAGAGGCGGGCATTTTCGATGGCGATGGCTGCGTGGTCGGCCAGGCGGGTGACAAACTCCAGTGTATCCTGGTTGAGACAGCCCTTCTGGGAGGACTCCAGGGCGATAACGCCGATGATCTGATCTTCCCGTCGGATAGGCACTGTCAGTTGGGCTATCATCCCCGGCACTACCGGCGCGTAGTCGGGATCGTTCTCCACATCCTCCACGAGTTCAGGCTTGCCGGTTTGTGCTACTCGCCCGATGATGCCTTGTTCCAACGGCCAAGGTTCTTCATCATGGGCAGTGAGCAGTTCCTCCGGATAACCCTGGTTGGCCAGGAGGTGCAGCCCGCGCACACCACCCTCAGTCTCCACGGTGACCGCCGTCAGTCCCAGGTCGGCCCTCGTCGTCCGCAACGCCCAGTCCAGCGTCAGGCCCATCACCCGATTGTAGTCCAGGGTGGCATTGAGTTCCCGGTCAATGCGCTGCATCGTCGAGAGTTCTCCCACCCGTGCGGCGAGGGCTTGATCGGTCTGGGTGAACAGCCGGGCGTTCTCGATAGAGATAGCGGCATTGGCTGCAAACGCTGTCAGCAACCGTTCGTCGTCCTCGTCGAATGGTACACCGTCACGCCGATTGAGGAGTTCGATCACACCGATGGCGCGCCCCCGGCTAATCATTGGCACAGCGATGATAGAATGGGTGATGAACTCGGTGCGGTCATCGAGGTCACGGTACCAGCGTTGGTCGGTGTGTGCATCCCTGATGATAATCGGTTTCCCCTCCTGGACCACCGTGCCTACGATACCGGTGCCAGGGGGAAGGCGCGTGTTCACCAGGTCAGCAGATCCTGAGCCAGCGGTTACCTTGAAGACCAGTTCGCTGGTGTCCTGATCTACCAGCACCAGCGATCCTACCTCAGCCTGGATGAGTTCGACTGCCTTGTCCATAATCAGGTTCAGCACCGTCTCCAGGTCCAGGGTTGAGGTGATGACGCTGCCGACCTCGTTGAGGGCAGCCAACTGTCGGGCGCGCTCCTCCATCTCTCGATACAGGCGTGCCTTGTCCAGGATCGCTGCGGCCTGGTCGGCGATGGCGGAGAAGATCCGCAACTGTTCGTCCGAATAGGTCACGGCGGGGTCGAAACTGGAGACGTTCATTGCCCCGATGACCCGGCCACCGGGGTTGAGCGGCACCCCCATCCAGGCCCGCCCTGGCCGGCCTCCGGGCGTGATTCCCCGCCGCAGACATTCCTGAGTGTAATCATCTGTTATGATGGGCCGCTTCGCGCGGATAATCTCACTGGTCAGGCCCATTCCCACTGGCCACTCGTCGTCTTTGTACAGTCGCTCGCCGTCTTCGACGTAGAAAGCGAACGAGAGGGTTTCTTTCTCTGGGTTGTACAGCGCGATGTAGAAGTTGCTGGTATCAAGTACCCTGCTGGTCTGAGCGTAGATCAACTCCATCAGGTCATCCACGTCCATCGTGAAGGTGACCGCTTGGCCGACCCAACGCAGCACATTCACTTCCGTCATCCGCCGCTCCAGGTCGCTGAAGAGACGCGCTTTTCCCAGGCCCACCGCTACTTGGGAGCCGAGTGACTCCAGCGTGGTCAGGTCGTCTGAGGAGAAAGGTTCACCACTGCGCTTGGGGCCTAGCGTCAACCAGCCGTGGCCTGGAACCGGGATGAAGAGAGCAGCGCGCAAGGTCTCCAGCGGTTCGTGCTTGGCCAAATGAGGAGGAAGGGGGTGGTCTTGGTAGAGATAGATGCTCTTGCGCTGCTTGAGCATCTGGTGGGCGAGCGGCCCATCCTGCGTAAAGGTCACAGGTGGGAATGGTCTGCTACCGATGGTGTGAGGTATGTAGCACGCGCGCTGCGGATCGTGCAGGAACAACGCGGCGAACTGCAAATGCCAACCCTCCTCCAGTGTCTCGTCCACAGCCTGTAGGACTGATGCCAACCCCGTGGTCTCGGTCAGTTGGCCGACGAAGCGACGCACTATCTGGCGGCGGTCAACTGCTTCACCCAGGAAGACCCGCTCCACTCCGCGCTGCAGACGTATCCACACTGTGTTCAGGAGCAGCGCCAGCACAATGACGAGGATACCCAGGGCGAAGGGGTTGCTAGCCTGCAGTGTCACCCCGAACACGCGGCTGATCAGGTACAGGAGGAGGAAATACGCCCCGACGACTACAGCGCTCAGCAGCGCGTAGGTGACACCCCGGCTGATCACCAGATTGATGTTGAACAGGCGGTAACGGAGAATAGCGTAAGCGATGGACAGAGGAAAGAAGATCAACCAGGGCAAGATGAGCGCTGGAGGGAAGGCCCCCCCTGTGAAACGGGAGATGAGGAACCAGATCGTGATCGGGCCGAAGGCCAGCAGACTGCCCCATAGAATGGTGCGCGCCTGGGCCTGCACGATGGGTGATTGGGAGCGGCGGTACCGATAGATCATCATCGCCAGAATGGCAGCAATGCCGGCACTCCCAAGGGCGAAGGCCGCGAACCAGGTGTCGAAGTAGGCTGTAGGCGCTTCGAAATTCAAGACGGTGAATTGATTGACGATGGCGATGACCACGCCTGGCCCATAGGCCAGATAGCGAAGGGAGGGGGCGCGTTCGAGGAATCTTGTCCACTGGGGAAACACCAGTGCCAGGTGAATGGCGACGCTGACGATCAGGGAGCAAGCGGTGATCCACACGCGTGGAAACTGGTGCGTGGTGTAGACGTCGAACAGCAGGCCCAGGCCCAACGCGACCATCGCGCATAGCGTTGCAAACACCTGCCCCGCTGGTTCGTGCCGTCGCGCCAGGAAGACCCAGACGCCGATGCCCAGATAGATCAATCCCAGTACGTAGGGCAGGACGAAGAAATTGGCCAGCCCCTCGCTGGGGAAAGGCTCCAGACGCACACTGACGTCGCGCAGTGTGCCGTCCTTGCCCCGTGCCGTCAGCGTGATTGTGTCACCGGGCTCGCGCTGTGCCAGTTCTCGCATCAGTGCCGTGGTCCCTTCCAGCGGCTGGCCGTCAAGCGCGACCAGGTGGTCGGGGATGCGGAGTCCAGCCGCGTAGCCGGGCCAGGTCCAGTTGCCCAGGTCGTTGACGACCAGAGTTGGCTCGGTGAATAGGCCGGGGAAAGGAACCTGCGTCGTGCGCCAGGCCAGGAAAGCAGCCAGGACCAGCAGGAGCGCTGTCACAGTCAGCACCGCTGCGACAACCCATGCCTGCGGGCTCCTGCTGTCCTGAGAGTGTCGAAGGGTTTGGAGAGTGCTTGCGTCTCCCACGTCGCCTACCTCACGCGATATTCAGGCTTGTGCATCAACGCTATTTTAGCACAGAGGGGACAATTTGTCTATGCTTAGCACTCACTGTACCCACAAGCGTAACAGCGGCGGCAACCCTCCTCGTTCACCAGGGCCGCGTGACCACACTCCGGGCACAGGTCGCCTGTGGGGAAGAGCGGTAACTGTTCAGCCGCCTTTGCTTCATCTGGCGAACCGACTATCCCCAGATGCTCAGCCAACACTTGGGCCACGCCGTCAGGCAGACTACGCACCCGGTCGCGCCCGAACCCCAACGGCCGTCCGCCACCGATACCTTTCAATTGTTTCACCACCTGCTTGAGCCGTCGCGTCGCCGAGAGCGGCGAGGGAATACGGAGAACGAGGGAGATCAGCCGTCCGATGGCCTCCGCCACCGCTGCTGTATCTGATCCTGCCTTCCCCACGTTCAGGAAGACCTCGAAGGGCTCTCCGTCGCCGTTGGCGTTGATAGTGGTGTAGGCTGTCCCCAACGGCGTGTCCAGATGATACGTCTTACCCTCCAGGCGGTGTGGCCGGGGCCGCACGGTCGTGGGCACCATCACTCCATAGGTCTGTTGCCTGGCCTGCCGCATCTTCTCCGTCTCCAGCACTACCTTCTCCCGTGAGCCGGCAATGTAGACCGTGAGCCCTTTACAGCCCAATTTCCATGCCAGTTGGAAGGCCCGCGCCACATCGTCGGGAGTGGCGGTGGAAGGGCAATTGATCGTCTTCGATATCGAACTGTCAACAAACGCTTGTAGCGCCGCCTGCATACGCACGTGCTCCTCGACAGTGATGTCTCCCGCGACGACGAAGACATCGCGCATTGCCAGCGGTACATCCTCAACATGCTGGCAATCCCCAGTCACCATCACCTGCTGTACGATACGCTCACAGGCTGTATTGTTTAGACCAGCCTCTTCCAATGCCTGCAGGAAGAGCGGGCTTACGTACCGAAGTTCCATGTCCTGTCCATTGTCGTTCACGTGGCGCACGTAAGCCAGCGCGAAGGCCGGTTCGCATCCGTAGGCCTCGCACCCGGCGACAGTGGCGATAGTTCCGGTCGGAGCCACGGTTGTCTGGGCGGCGTTGCGGATGCCGTAACGCCGGATGTTCTCGACAACCCTCTCCCAGCCCAACAGCGGGCGGCCCCACCTCTTCAGCCGCGTGTAGGGGGTCAGCGCTTGGGGCGGTGTCCAACGCAGGTCGTCGGGGTCGTAGATACTGCCTCGGATGGCGGGGAACGGTCCGCGCTCTCGCGCTAGTTCGATGCTGGCGCGCATCACGTGGTAGCGGATGAACTCCATCACCTGGGCTGCCAGTTCCTGGGCTTCGTCGCTGCCGTAGCGCACCCGCAAGTGGTACATCAGATCGCCCAACCCCATAACGCCCAGCCCGATACGGCGGGTGCGATAGGCTGCCTCCTTGAGTTGCGGCACCGCCGGCACATAGGCGTTGGCGTTGATCACGTCATCCAGGAAGCGGGTCGCCAGTTCGACTGTCTCCTGTAACTTCTCCCAATCGACTGCCGGGCGGCCATTGTCCCCGTGGCTCAAGTGCTGCGCCAGGTTGACCGAGCCCAGGCAGCAGTTTTCGTAGGGAAGCAGGAACTGCTCGCCGCAGGGGTTGGTTGCCTCATACTCCCCCAGGTGTGGGCAGGGGTTGTCGCGGTTGGCAGCGTCCAGGAAGAGCATTCCCGGCTCTCCGTTTCGATGTGCTCCGGTGATGATCTCGTCGAAGATCTCCCGCGCCTGCACGGTTCCCCAGACTTTACCGTCCTGAGGGTTGACCAGATCAATCGGGTTGTCCGTCTCCACCGCCTGCATGAAAACATCAGTCACCCCGACAGAGATGTTGAAGTTCGTGATGGCGTCCTCGTTGCTCTTGCAGTGGATGAGCTCGAGGATGTCAGGGTGATCTACCCGCAGCACGGCCATGTTGGCGCCCCGCCTTGCCCCACCCTGACTGACGATCCCGGAGGCGACGTCGAAGACTTGCATAAAGCCCACCGGGCCAGTGGCCCGCCCCCCACTGCTGTGTACCACGGCATCCCTGGGGCGCAGGCGTGAGAAGGAAAAACCTGTTCCACCGCCAGTCTGCTGGATGAGCGCTGTGTTGCGTAACGTCTGGAAGATGCCGTCTTCTTCGCGCCCCATATCATCGGAAATGGGCAGCACGAAGCAGGCCGCTAACTGGGCCAGAGGCGTCCCTGCCCCGGTAAATGTGGGCGAGTTGGGAAGGAAGCGCAGACTGGTAAGCAGATTGTAGAACTCTGTCTCCGCGGCTGCCGCGTCACCGTCCCACTCCGCCTCGGCTGCTGCGATGTGGCTGGCAACGCGGTGGAATACCTGCTCGACCGTTTCTACCGGCTGACCGTCCGGCCCCTTGCGCAAGTAGCGGCGTTTCAGAACCGCGAACGCGTTTTCGCTTAACTGGATGTCCGGTCTCGCTTGCGGCCTGGATAGTGAAACTACCGTTGACTGAGCCGTGCCTGGCATCGCTGCCTCCGTCGCCAAAGATCGCACCAGCGAGCAGTCGCTCTATTCCCGTTCCTTCAATAAACGATCAATCTCCGCCCGCACTGCCTCCAGGTCTTCCAACCCGAGATAGACGATAGCATAGCGGATGTAGGAGACCGGGTCCAATGCTTTGAGTTCCTTGATAGTCAGATCACCGATCACGCGGCTGGGAATCTCTGTTTTGCCCATCTGGCGTATGTGATTCTCGACCCGGGCTGCCAGCCGTTCCAGGTCGTCGGCCGAGATGGGCCGTCGGGTACAGGCAGTACGCAGACCCGAGATCAACTTCTCGTGGTTGAACTCCTCCCGCTGGCCGTCTCGCTTAACTACCAGCGGGGTGGTCAGGATGGCGCGTTCCACAGTGCTGAAACGCTGCCCACACGCTTTGCACGCACGGCGGCGGCGTACTCCTTGTGCGTTGTGGTTCGTATCAATGACTCGTGTGCGGGCACTGCCGCAGTAGGGACATCTCACCGCTTTGGCCTCCTGGATAAGGTGGGGATAAGAATGACCGCCAGATGTGGGGGTGTATATAAGCAAAGACCCCACATCTGGGGGGTCGACGTTTGTTGATTATACCACGTGCTTACGCAGCACACAAGTGAGTTTAATCTGAGTCACCTTAAAAATCCCGCTGGGTGACGAAGTTTAAGGTTAAGGGATGGTTGTAAGGAGTCGACGTGAGCGAGTACTTGGCGGGTTACGTCTCCGCCGCTTCTTCCTCTGGGCTTTCTGGTCCTTTGATCTTGTACTCTCCCTCGATCACCACAGAAGGTTCGCCCTTTTCCTCCTCCACCACGCGCCACCCCTGGATACGTGCCCCCAGCGCCAGCAGGTGCTCGTGTACCACTTCTGGCGGGGCCAACTCGATGAAGAGCTTGATTCCGATTAGCAGCACAGCGGCGTCGTCCAGTTGGCCCAGGCCCAACGCTACGTCGGGGATGATGTCCACGGGGAAGAGAATGTATGCCAGCGCTGCCGGTGGGATCAGCTTTGTCCACAGTGGCACGCGCTGGTCCCAGAACAGCCGCCAGGCCAGGCGTGCCTGGCGCGCTACGTCCTGAAGCCACGCCAGCAGCGCATTCGTGCCATCCGGCCGGATTGGCATGGGGCGTTGGTCTTCGCTCATCGTTTTGCTCCTTGGTGTGAACTTACTAGTAATTATAACCTCTTCATCTAAATACGCAACTTCTGTCTTGTGGTCTCATTCTGGTCAGGCTATAATAAGCCTACTATGCGCCCACTCTACCGATGCTTGCTGGATACCGATCTGGTCCGGTTGCGGGTCATCGCTCGCTTCTGGGGCGTGGAACTGGCGACCAGTCGCCAGCGGGATGTGGCAGCCGAGTTGGCTAAGGCGATGGCTGTACCTGAGGTTGTCGCCGATGCTTGGGATGTGCTTCCCGATGACCAGCGCCGGGCACTGGACACGTTGCTCGCCGCCGGGGGGCGGATGCCTCTGCGCGTCTTTGCCCGCCGGTGGGGAGAGATACGCACGATGGGGCCAGGCCGGCTGGAGCGGGAGCAGCCCTGGCGAGGGTCTATCTCCCCTGCTGAAGGGCTCTGGTACAGAGGCTTTGTCTCCCGTGCCTTCGAACAGGGGGCTGAGGGAGCATACGAGGTTGTATTCGTTCCTCCCGAACTGCGGGCACATCTGCCGTCGCCCGCCGTACCGCCGCCCGTCATTGGCCTCGCATCGACCTCCGAACCCGCTGCTGTGCAATCGGCCGGCGATGCGCTTCTCGACGATGCCTGCACGCTCCTGGCTTATCTTCAGAACGAGTGCTTATGCCCGGGTCCTGGCGGTGGCTGGCCCGCCCGTCAGGACGCCCGCCTTGTCCGTCGCCTGCACGACCCCGACCCTGCACGGCTGGCTTTTCTGCGCCATCTGGTCCGGCGGCTCGGCTGGGTGCGTGTGACCGATTCTGGTCATCTGCGCCCAGACCCAGGCCCCGTGTCCGTCTGGCTCCAGTCCTCAATCGGTCAGCAGTGGAGTGTGCTCTCTGAAGCCTGGCGGGACGACCCGACCTGGAACGACTTGTTTCATGTCTCCACCATTCGCCCCGACGATACTGGCGCCTGGCGTAACGACCCGCTCCTGGCGCGAAAGGCGATTCTGCGTCATCTGATTGCATGCGCCTCGGGCGAATGGTATGCACTCGACGACTTCGTCGCCGCCGTTAAGCGGGCTGATCCCGATTTTCAGCGGCCCGACGGCGATTATACCACTTGGTACATCCGTGACGTGACCACCGGCGCGTACCTCTCCGGCTTCGAAAGTTGGGACAGTGTCGAGGGAGCACTTATCCGCTACATTATCATGGGGCCACTGGCCTGGCTGGGCCTGACCGATCTGGGAACAGACTGGAATCCCGCGACCGGTTTCCCTCGTCCTATATTCCTCGTCACTTCTCCTGCCTCTTGCTTCTTGCCTCCTTCTGCCTTCCGTTTGATCCCAGTGGGGGTGGTCTTCCTCGGCCTGGCCGAACCCCCGCCCGAGCAGGAACCCGCGCTGCTGGCCCTGCGCCCCGATTTCGCCGTGCTCGTGCCTTCAGCCCGGCGCTACGAGCGCTTTCAACTGGCCCGCGTCGCTGACTGGGTGGCTTCCTCCCGCGTAGGGGGGACTGAGGGGGGTACCTCCCCCCTCGCAGGGGGGACTGAGGGGGGTACCTCCCCCCTCGCAGGGGGGACTGAGGGGGGTCACTTCGTCTACCGGCTCACTCCCGTCTCGCTGGAGCGCGCGCGGCAGCATGGCATCCCCGTGGCACGCGTGCTGGAATTCCTGAGCCAGGTCACTGGTGCACCCGTGCCCCGCTCTGTCGAGGCGGCGCTGGTACGTTGGGAGGCTCGTGGAACCGAGGCCTGGCTGGAGCGAATGGTGCTGTTGCGTCTCTCCAGCGAGGGGCTGATGGCGCAGGTCACAGCCTCCCCGCTCACCCGGCATCTCGTCCGCGAGCAGGTCAGTCCGACGACTGCTCTGGTGCACGAGCGAGATTGGCCCCGCCTTGTGGCTGCGCTGGGTGAGATGGGCTTGCTGCCCGACGTTATCGCTTTGGAGGATTACTGCTCAGGCCAGACCTGACAGGTTTTCCGAAACCTGTCAGGTCTTGAATTGGTAGTTACTTTGGAGGATGATGATGCGGGACAAAGTAATATCCGCCTTTGAGACCCGTTTTACGTGCCAGCCAACGATTGTCGTGCGTGCCCCCGGGCGTGTGAATCTCCTGGGCGGGCACACCGACTACAACGATGGGCATGTCCTGCCGGTGGCGGTGGACCGTGCCGCCTGGGTCGCGGCTGCTCCCATCGCCGCCCGTGAGGCCCGCGTGCGTGCGCTCGACCTGGGAGGCGATGCCATCTTTCCACTTGATGTCATCCCCCTCTCGGACGGCGGATGGGCGGACTACCCCCGGAGTGTCGCCTGGTCTCTGCAGGAGCGCGGGCTTAAACTGGTGGGAATGGAGGCGGTGCTGACCTCCGACGTGCCAGTGGGAGCGGGGCTGTCTTCCTCGGCGGCGGTGGAGGTGGCGTTTGCCTATGCCTGGCAGCAACTCTCTGGCTTCCAACTCGACCGGCGCGACCTGGCACTGGTCTGTCGGCGGGCGGAGAACGATTACGTGGGCGTCAATTGCGGCATTATGGATCAGATGACGAGCGTGCTGGGAATGGAGGGGCACGCACTGTGGCTGGATTGCCGCACGCTGGAGGTGCGGCCAGTGCCGCTGCCGACAGGCATCGCCATCGCGGTGGCGGACACGGGGGTGCGGCGGCGACTGTCTGCCTCGGAGTACAATGTGCGGCGTAGCCAGTGCGAACAGGCAGTGCGGCTCCTCAGCGATCACCTGCCTGGCATCCGTGCCCTGCGCGACGTGAGCCTGGACGACCTGAAGCGATTGCGGGCGCATCTGCCTGAGGTCATCTACCAGCGCGCTCTTCACGTCGTCACTGCTCAAATGCGGGTGTCGCTTGCGACGGCGGCGCTGCGGCGGGGGGACGTGTCCACTGTGGGCGCGCTGATGAAAGCCTGCCACGCCAGCCTGCGTGACTACTACGAGGTGAGTTCACCGGAGTTGGACGCGCTGGCCGAGGCAGCCTGTGGGGTGGCGGGCTGCTATGGAGCACGGCTCACTGGCGCGGGATTTGGCGGGTGTATCGTCGCGCTCGTCGCTGTGGATGCCGTGCCCGACTTTGAGGCTCACGTCTCGACGGTCTACGAGGCGGCTTTCGGACGCCAGCCGACCATCTACGTATGCCACTCGGCGGATGGAGTGAAGAGGGTACTACAAAACGGCTGACTACACCTCCATCACCACCGGGATCACGACAGGGCGACTCCTGGTCTCCCGGTAGAAAAATCTGGACAGCGCCTTTTGTACTTGGCTTTCGACCTCTGCCGGGGCCGTCCCCGGCTTGGCCGAGGCCGCCGACAGGGTGACCTCCTCTGCCCGGGCCAGCAGGTCCTCCGCTCCGGGGGCGAAGATGAAGCCGCGGGTGATGATATGTGGTCGGCCCACAGGCCGGCCCGTGCTCCGCTCGTAGCGCACGATGGACATTACAAAACCGTTCTGCCCCAGCGCTTCCCGTTCCCGCAACACCGCTGGTCCAATTTCGCCCACCCGCGCCCCATCCACGAAGACGTAGCCGCCGGGCACCCGCTCCCCAACGTGCACTCGGTCATCGAATGTCAAAACGTAACCATTTTCGACCACGGCGATGTTCTCAGACGGGATACCCAACTCTCGCGCGGTCTTGCCATGCTGCTTAAGATGGCGCAGCTCACCGTGGATAGGCACGAAGAAGCGAGGACGGAGCAAGTTGATCAGCAATTTCTGCTCCTCCTGGCTGGCGTGGCCCGAGACGTGTACCGGCGCCAGGGGATCGTAGTAGACGTCCGCGCCCTTCTGGAAGAGGCGGTTGATGACGCGGTGGATCAGTTCCTCGTTGCCGGGGATGGTGTGCGAGGAGAGCACCACTGTGTCTCCCTCTTGAATGCGCAGCGAACGGTGCTGCCCGACCGCCAGACGGCTCAGTACTGCCGTCGGTTCGCCCTGCGTGCCGGTCGCCATAATGACTGTCTTGCAGGCCGGCAAGTTCTTGATCTCGCCCAGGGTCACCAACATGTCATCGGGGATGTTGAGGTAGCCCAACTTGCGGGCCATCTTGGTGTTCTCGGCCATTGTTCTGCCCGTGATGGCGATCTTCCGGCCGTTGCGCGCTGCCGCGTCTACTACCTGTTGGATGCGGGAGATGAGCGAGGCGAAGGTCGCTACGATCACCCGGCCCGACGCCTGGCGCATCACCTGGTCAAATGCATCGTCCAGCACCGCCTCTGAGGAGGTAGTGCCGGGCCGGTCGGCGTAGGTGCTATCAGATAGGAGCACCAGCACGCCACGACCGCTGAACTCGGCCAATTTGGCGTAATCGGTAGGCCAGCCATCCACCGGTGTGTGGTCGAACTTGAAGTCGCCACTATGTACAATCAATCCCGCCGGCGTCGTGATGCCCAGACCTACCCCGTCGGGGATGGAATGGCAAACGTGGTAGGGCTCGACGGTGAAGGGGCCCAGGTCGATGACGTCGCCGGGGGCGTAGGTATGCAAGTCGACCTGTGCCAGCAGGTGTCTCTGCTTCAGTTTGACCTCGATCAAGCCCCTGGTCAGCCGTGTGGCGTAAACCGGCACGTTGAATTCCTCCAGGAAGTGGGACAACGCACCGATGTGGTCCTCGTGCCCATGGGTGATGGCGACTGCGCGCACCTGGTCCTTCTTATCACGCAGGTAGCCCCAGTCGGGGATTATGTAGTCAATCCCCAGCATGTCCGATTCGGGGAACATGATGCCCACATCCACGACGAGGATGTTGCGGCCGTACTCGATGCTCGTCATGTTCTTGCCGACTTCCCCCAGGCCGCCCAGGGGCACGATGCGTAGTTTCTCAGTCATGTCACTTCACTCCAATAGATGTAACTGCCAGGCTACCCTCCCGCAGGTTACGATTTGCTGTACTCGCAGGCTTGCATAGCCGTTGGGACGTGCTTTTGCGTTGAAAACCCGTCCAAACCTGCGGGATGGTGCGTCAAAATAAGAGCACCGCCCGGCCTGCGCCTCCGGCCTGGCGGTGCGTTCCATCAATTCCAGTGTCTCAGGCCCAACTGCTCCATACAGTACTAATGGTAACACGCCCTGCCGGTTCTGTCAAATCCTGAACGCGGTTCGCTTGCCGATCTTTGACAACTGTGTGCATGTAGGTGGGCAATACAATACATCGGGGGTCGCCCAGTCGGGTGCTTTCCCCCCCATTCGCGGGATGAGAGGAGACTGAGGGGGGGACTTCGCGGGGGCAGCGGGGGGTAGCAGGTGAGGAGGATTTGTCCCCTGGCAACAGAAAAACCGCACGGCCTGCGGAGAA
>CAYLPU010000129.1:0-12443 GCA_964385635.1 uncultured Anaerolineales bacterium | reverse complement strand
TCAGGCAAACTGGTCACCCTGGTCAAACAGCAGGCCCGCCTGCGGGGGTTGGACACCGGAGCGGCGTTGGTAGTGGTGGACGGGCCGCCGGGGATCGGCTGTCCCGTCATCTCTGCCAGCGCCGGGATGGACCTGGCGCTCCACGTGGTCGAGCCGACCGTCTCCGGTGTGCACGATTTAGAGCGCATCATGGGTACCACCGACCACTTTGGCGTCCCGTCGTTGGTGGCGATCAACAAGGCAGACCTGAATCTGGCCCGCTCCGAGGAGATCGTCGCCTTCTGCGCGGGACGGTCCGTTGAAGTCGTGGGGAGGATCCCCTACGACGACGTCGTGACGGAGGCGATGGTGCAGGGCCGGCCGGTGACGGATTACACCGATGGGCCGGTGACAGAGGCGTTGAAGGAAATGTGGTCACGGATGAAGGATCTGATCCTCTCCGACGGGACAGGGATCGTGAAGGAGGTACAGCGATGACGGATCGAACTGCTTTGCGCGAGGCTATTCTCACCCGCCTCTCTACCGTCATAGACCCTGAGACGAGGGCTGACGTGGTGCGTATGCGGCTGATCGAAGATCTGGCGGTAGATGAGGAGGGCGTCGTGCGCTATAAGTTTCGTCCTTCTTCTCCCCTGTGCCCTCTTGCCGTGTCGCTGGCTCTCTCCATCCGCAAGGCAGTGGCGGAGGTGGAAGGGGTGACGCGGCAGCAGATCGAAGTAGTCGGTTACATAAAGGCCGGCGAACTAAACACGATGCTGCGGGAAGACGCCGCGTGAGCGAAGCACGCCGGCCACCATGACAGGGGACATGGGCCGAGGGAGGTTCCCCTGGAGGGCAGGGTTATCCTGTCTCTACATTCTGCACGCCGGTCCCGCGCTGGTATCTGGTCGGAAACTGTCCGTTGAGGAGAGACATGAAGAACGTAGTCGGTTTGATCGTGAATCCCGTGGCAGGGATGGGCGGTAGCGTCGGCCTCAAGGGGACCGATGGAGAGACATACAAGAAGGCGTTGGAACTGGGCGCTCAGCCGGTCACTCCCAAGAGGACGAAGGACTGCCTGTCCCGTATTGAGAGAAAAGATGACATCACCTTATTCGTCGCGCCTGGCAAGATGGGGGAGGAGTACGCCGAAGCGTTCGATACGCCGTTTACGGTGATCGGAGCCGTGGGCGAGGAGACCTCGGCGGAGGACACTAAGAGAATCGCCGCTGAGATGGTGAGCCGCGGTGTCGGACTGCTGATCTTCGTCGGTGGTGATGGTACCGCGAGGGACATCTACGATGCGATTGATTCTCAAGTCCCCGTCGTCGCAGTGCCGTCTGGCGTCAAAATCTTTAGTTCGGTGTTTGCGGTCAGCGCCAGAGCGGCGGCCGAGATGGTGGATGCCTTCGTGGAAGGCACCGACGTGACGGAAGAGGAAGTCCTGGATATAGACGAAGAGGCTTTCAGGGAGGACAGATTGGCTTCCAGGCTATATGGCTACCTCCTCGTCCCCAACGTGCGGAGCTTTTTGCAGCCTGGCAAGGCCGCGTCGAACGTCAGCATCTCCTCTGTAGAGAGCAAGAAGGAGATCGCTGCGTACATCGTCGAGGAGATAGACCGGGAGACCTTATACCTGCTCGGCCCGGGGACGACGTTGGAGGCCATCGCCGCTGAGATGGAGGTCCCCAAGACGCTCTTGGGCATAGACGCGGTTTTTGGTGGGGAATTGGTGGGAACGGACCTGAATGAGAAGGGCATCCTGGGCCTGCTCGAAAGATATGACGAGAGAAAGATCATCGTCACCCCCATAGGTGGCAACGGCTTCATCTTTGGCCGAGGGAGTAAGCAGTTCACCCCTGAAGTGATCAGGCAAGTCGGCAGGGAAAACATCGTGGTGGTGGGGACCAGGGACAAGGTAGGTAGGTTGGACTGCCTGAGGGTTGATACAGGCGACTTTGAACTGGATGAACTGCTCTGCGGATATATGGAAGTTGTGGTGGGCTACAAGGAAGGAATGATGGTGAAGGTCAGATGTTGAGGGAGACCATCAAACTGAACATGAACGAGGTGCCCTACCTCCCTCCACGGGAAGTTATTAAGGCTGCCCAGAAGGGCCTGGCGAAGTTAAATCGCTACGCCGATCCTGAAGACCTGGGACGGCTACGTGGGCTTTTGGCTGACTACTCGGGAGTCCCTGAAGAGCACGTCGTTCTGAGTCCCGGATCAGACATTCTGCTCAGGGAGGTGATCCACACTTTCTCGAAAGGGAGGAAGGTTATTATAGTGAGCCCATCCTTCTTTTCGACCGTTCAAGCCGCAAAACAGTTCGCCACGAAGTTGGTCAGCCTCCGGCTCAGCCCCCCGGAATTCGATTTTGACCTCAATCTCCTGATGGATGAGCTGCAGGAGCCCTGTCTGGTGATCATAGATAATCCTAACAACCCGACGGGTAAAATCCTCCTGGACCGGCAAGCAGTTGAGGCCATAATCGAGAGTACAGATACACTTCTCGTGGTAGATGAAGCCTACTACGAGTTTTCCGGCGTAACTTTCGCCGATATGGTGCACGATCATCCCAATCTTGCGGTCACGAGGACGATGGATAAGGCCTTCAGCCTGGCAGGCGCTCGAATCGGCTATGTCATCGCTGGAGAGGCTTTCAGGGATACGTTCTCCTCGTTTTATGCCTTTCTACCCCAACCCAGTCTGTACGCGGCGATAGAAGCGTTGAACCATCCCGACTATGTGAGGAGAAATGTTCAACGAGTCGTTGAGGAAAGAGAGCGAGTATGGAGGACACTGAATGAATTGGCAGTCCACGTATGTCAAAGCACTACCAACTTCTTGGTTGTAAATACAGAGATTCCTGATATAGTAAAAAGGCTTAGGGACATTGGCATTCTAATTCTGGACTTATCAAATCAACTGCCATCGGGGTTTGTGCGGGTATCCATAGGCACTGGCGAGGAAAATGATGCCTTCATAGCCGGATATATGAAGATTCGCGCAGCCTATCTGAATGGGATGCAGATGAACGCAGGCTTTCGCGGATAAAAACAGACAATTCAGTTGCTGGGGAGATTGACGATATGATCGCTTTCGGACCAGTTCCATCCAGGCGTTTGGGGCGCAGTCTGGGGATCAACAACATTCCGCCCAAAATATGCACCTATTCTTGCGTATATTGTCAGTTGGGACGCACCATAAAGATGCAAGTCGAACGTCGTGCATTCTACGAGCCAGAGGAAGTCTTGCGGGATGTCCAGGGTAAGGTCGAAAAGACAAAAGAGGTCGGGGAGTCCATTGACTACCTTACCTTCGTGCCCGATGGAGAGCCCACGCTGGACATCAATCTCGGCCGCGAGATCGAGTTGTTGCGGCCTTTGGGGATCAAGATCGCCGTGATCACCAACGGTTCCCTGATCGGACGCGAGGACGTGAGAGAGGACCTGCTAGGGGCGGATTGGGTCTCTCTGAAGATGGATTCCACCCGGAGGGAGATCTGGCGCAAGATTGACCGGCCCCACGGCACTTTGCGACTGGCCTCAATTCTCGACGGAGCGCTCGAATTTGCGAGAGAGTTCAAGGGGGAACTGGCGACGGAGACGATGCTGGTTGAAGGCGTCAACGATGGCGATGACCACATCAGGGAGGTTGCCGGCTTTTTGGCCCGCCTGAGGCCTGCTACAGCCTATCTGGCGATCCCGACCAGGCCACCAGCAGAGGAGTGGGTACGACCTCCCGGTGAGGAAGTCATCAATCGGGCCTATCAAATCTTTAGCGAGAAAGTGGACCGTGTGGAGTACCTGATCGGGTACGAGGGCAACGCTTTCGCTTTCACGGGCAACGTCGAGGAGGACTTGTTGAGCATCACGTCGGTGCATCCGATGCGGGAGGATGCCGTGAGTGAGTTCCTGGCGCGGGCTAGGGTGGGTTGGGCCGTCGCCCGCGAGTTGGTCGAGCAGGGACGCCTCGTCGAGACCCGGTATGCGGGGCGGAAATTTTACGTGAGGAAGATACACTGATTGGAGGGATGCGAATGTTTGCCAGTACCTTTGCAGCAGTGATGTTGACCAGCTTGCTGGCGTGTGCAGTCACGACAATCGGCATATACATCATCGGCAGGTATGAGCAATGGGGCAGGGAACATTCCGCTTACTTTATGAGTTTTGCGGCGGGAGTGCTGATCTCTGTCTCGTTTATGCACATCATCCCCAAGTCCTTCGAGATGAACGGCTCGGCTCCCGTGTTCCTGCTGGCCGGGTTTCTGGGTGTCTACCTGTCCAACCGCCTGGTGAGGCTGTATGTCTGTCACGAGTATGAATGTACAGACTATGCTGCTATGGGCATCATCCCAATGCTGGGAATTGGCCTTCACTCCTTCATTGACGGGGTGATCTATTCGGTGACCTTTAATGTCAGCATCCTCACGGGTGTGTTGGCCGCTATCGGGATGGTGCTCCACGAGTTCCCCGAGGGAATCGTCACGTTTGTGCTCCTGGAGCGGGGAGGTTTCAGCCGAAGGAAGTCGGCCATATATGCCTTTCTGGCGGCAGCTATATCCACCCCGTTGGGCACATTGGTGTCGTATCCTTTCATCAACAACATCAAGCAGTCCACTTTAGGCATACTGCTGGCTATCTCCGCTGGAGCACTGGTATACGTGGGTGCTTCCCACCTGCTTCCTGCGGTCGAAAGGGAGAACAAGAAGTACAGTGTCCTTGCATTGGCCGCCGGGGTGTTGGTCGCTATCTTTATCGTTATGTCAAAAAGCTGAAAGGGCTACATGATGGTAAGCGAACACCCATTGGTCCAGACGCCGCCTGAGCGGGCGATGAACATTGAACGTTGGGGCTGGTACTCTATCGGGGTCAACGTCGTTCTGGCAGCGATCAATCTGATTATCGCTTCCGCGTCAAGAAGCCTGGCCGTGGAAGCGGAGATGATCCACAACATCGTGGACCTGCTGGCGGCGGTGGCAGTGCTGGTTGGGCTGAAACTCTCGACGCGCAAGTCGAAGGTCTTCCCCTACGGCCTGTACAAACTGGAGAACGTGGTCGCCGTAGTGTTGGCGGGGATGATCTTTTTCACCGCCTATGAGATCGCCTACGATGCCATCTTTGCGCCGACGCGCCGGGCCACGGTGGATCCCTGGATGCTAGGCGGCGTGGTCCTGGCGACGGTCATTCCCCTCGTCTTCAGCCACTTTGAACTGCACGCCGCGCAGGAGGCCAATTCCCCTTCCCTCATCGCCGAGGCGAAGGAATACCGCACCCACGTCTTCACCTCGGGCCTCGTTTTCGCCGCGCTTCTGGCCCAGCGGTTCAACTTCCCGCTGGACCGCGTCGCGGCGCTGGTCATTGTCATCGCCATCGGCAAGACGGGCTGGGATTTGCTGTCCGATGGTATGCGCGTCCTGCTGGATGCTTCGCTGGACGCCGACACTATCCTGCGAATCCGGGAGATCATCGCTGATGAGCCGGTGGTAGCCGAACTCAAGTGGGTTACCGGGCGCAACGCGGGCCGCTTTCGCTTCGTCGAGGCCGAGGTTACGCTGCGTGTCCGCGACCTGGAGAAGGCGGAGGCGACCACACGACACATTGAGACGCGGATCCGCCAGGCAGTGCCCTACGTGGAGCGAGTGCTGATCCACGCCGAGCCGATGGAGCGCACCTACCTGCGCTACGCCGTCCCTCTGGCCGATCCCGGCGGGGCCATCAGCGAGCACCTGGGCGAGGCTCCCTGCTTCGCCTTGGTCAGGGTGCGCCTGGCTGGCGGTGCCATTGAGGAACAGCAGATCGTCGCCAATCCCCACAAGGACCTGGAGAGAGCAAAGGGCATCCGCGTGGCCGAGTGGCTGGTGACTCAGAAGGTGGACGTGGTGCTGATGAGGGAGAGCCTGCGCGGCAGGGGGCCGGTCTACGTCTTTGGCGACGCTGGGGTGGAGATGGAAGAGACTGAGGCGACGACGCTGGCGGAAGCGATGGTCGAGGCTGCCCAATAGGAGGAGAACTTGTGATGAAAGAGGCGATGCTGTACGAGAAACTATCGGATAACAAGGTGCGCTGCAACCTGTGCGCCCACCACTGCGTGATCGCCGACGGGAAGCAGGGTGTCTGTCTGGTGCGGGAGAATCGGGGTGGCACACTCCACACACTGGTCTACGGGCGCACCATCGCGCGGCACGTGGACCCGGTGGAGAAGAAACCGCTACTCCATTTCTGCCCCGGCACCACCGCCTATTCCATCGCCACGCCGGGCTGCAACTTCCGCTGCCGTTGGTGCCAGAATTGGGACATCTCCCAGATGCCCCGCGAGCAGGACCTCATCACAGGAGAGGAGGCCAGCCCGGAGCAGATTGTGGCCGCCGCTCAGCGGGCCGGATGTCAGAGTATCGCCTACACTTACACCGAGCCGACCATCTTCTTCGAGTACGCCTACGACACGGCCCGCCTGGCCCATGAGGCCGGCTTGGCGAACATCTATGTTACCAATGGCTACATGACCGAAGAGATGCTGGAGACCTTCCAGCCCTATTTGGATGCGGCCAATGTGGATCTAAAAGCGTTCCGCGACGAGACCTATCGGAAGTACGTTGGAGCGCGATTGCAGCCGGTGCTGGACGCGATGAAAGTGATGAAGCGGCTGGGCATCTGGCTGGAGGTGACCACGCTTGTCATCCCCGACATCAACGACGATGATGGGGAACTGAAGAACGCAGCCCGCTTCGTGGTGAAGGAGCTGGGGGTGGAGACCCCGTGGCATATCAGCCGCTTCTTCCCCGCCTACAAGATGACCGATGTGCCCTCGACGCCCGTTGAGACGCTGAATCGAGCGCGGGAGATCGGCCTGGAAGCGGGACTCCGCTACGTCTACGTGGGCAACGTACCAAGCGAGGCCAACACCGTGTGTCACGAGTGCGGGAAAACGCTGATCCGACGCTCCGGCTACTGGATTCTGGAAAACCACGTCCAACCGGACGGTCGCTGCCCCAACTGTGGCACGCCGGTGGCCGGGGTGGGGATGGGATGAGATGGACAGAGATGAATAAGGTAACTTGTAGGAGGGATAAAAATGGAAAATCTTCATACCAACCTCGAATGGTCTGAGCGTTGAGCAGGGATTGCACAGACAAAAGAGGAAGGAGCACACGATGTCCAAGTTCTCACTCGATGTCTTGCAGCGGCGGGTCTTCCCCTTCGTCCAGGCCGACGATCCCGATATCGTCCTTGGTGCCGCCTTTGGCGAAGATGTGGCGCTGACGAGAGTTGGGGATGACATCCTGGTCTCCCACGTGGATCCCATCGTCGGCGCCATCGGTGATATCGGCTGGCTGGCGGTCCACGTGGCGTGTAACGACATCGCCGCAGCCGGCATCCCGCCGCGCTGGATTCAACTGCTGGTGCTGGTGCCTCGGATAGAGGACAAGGAACTCTTGGAGCAGATCATGCGCGACGCCAGCCGTGCGGCCGGGGAGATTGGGGCCTCTATCATCGGGGGCCACACCGGGTACTCGGCCGGCCTCTCCCGCCCCCTGGTCGCCGTCACGGCCCTGGGGACCGCGTCGAAGCGCGAGCCGGTGCGGACCGGTGGGGCTCACGTGGGCGATCAGGTGCTGGTCACCAAGGGGATCGCCCTGGAGGGGACGGCCATCCTGGCCCAGGACTTTGCAGACGTGGCGCGGAACCTGGGGTTGAGCGAGGAGGATTTGACGGAGGGCCGGCGCGTGATGGCCGAGGTGAGCGTCGCGCCGGAGGCGCTGGCGCTAGCGGCCCAGGGTGTGACGGCCATGCACGATGTGACCCGAGGCGGGCTCCTGGAGACGCTGCTGGAGATCGCCTACCTCTCGGAGGTCGGCATTGAAGTGGAGTCTGCCCGGCTGCCGATCCCTGCCATCGTCTCGCGCTTCGCCCAGGCGTTCCAGTTCGACCCTCTGCGGATGATCTCTTCCGGTACCCTGGCGGTCACCGTTCCACCTGAGCGGACGGAGGACGTGAGCCATACTTTGGAGGAGTTAGGGACAGAGTTCGCCTTCGTGGGCCAGGTCGTGGAAGGGGCCGGAGTGTGCGTTCTCCAAGATGGCAAGACCGTTCACTACACCGAGATTCGCTGCGAGGAGGATGAACTGGCCCGCATGTGGGCCATCTACCCACGGGACGGGTAGTGTTAGTAATCAGGGCGGGCGGTTGTCGTCGCTGGAAGGGCAGTTCGCTCAGGAATACGACGCCTACTCCGCGGATAAGGCAGAGTATCTGGGAGATATTGTGGAAGGCTTTTTGATGGCGCTCGTCTATGAAGGGGAGAGCGATCACACCCCAATAACGATCATCTTCAGATTTCCAAAACCCGGAGGTCATTGTCACTACCACATCTGGTACGAGCGCTAGAGAAAAAACAACTGAGAGGAGGGAGAGATGACTGATCATCGCTGGGCTCAATTGGCGATCCTGATTGGCCTGGTTTGCCTGTCCATAAATGGGTGTACACCGCTGGAGGAGATCACTCCCACGCCAGAACAGAGGGCGACCGCCAAGCCGACACCGCTTCCCACGGTCGCCGTCACCCCGAGCCCAAGCCGCCCCGCGCCGACGGCGACCGGAACGTCTGTCCCAACTTCCACGTCCGAGCCGACGCCCACCGAGGTCGCCGAGGAACTGACCATCACTATCGTCTACGACAACAACGAGTATAACGAACGGTTGGAGACGGCCTGGGGCTTCTCCTGCCTGGTGGAGGGGCCGGAAAAGACCATCCTCTTCGACACCGGCGGCGACAGTGCCATGTTGTTGCGCAACATGCGCACGCTGGGGATTGCCCCCCAGGACGTGAACGTGGTCGTCATCTCGCACATCCACGGTGACCACGTCGGTGGGCTGGCCGGCTTCCTGGAGGAGAACCATGCCGTTACCGTCTATCTGCCCCAGTCCTTCCCAGAGAGCATCAAAGGCGCCACGATGGACGCCGGGGCGGAACTCATTGAGATATCTTCTCAAGAAGTCGAACCGGTCGAAATCTGCGAGGATGTCTATTCAACGGGGGAACTTGGAGATTGGATCAAAGAGCAGTCACTGGTGATTGAGACGTCGCAGGGGTTGGTGGTGATCACCGGCTGCGCCCACCCGGGAGTCGTAAATATTGTGCGCCAGGCGAAGAGACTGACGGGCGGGGAGGTCTACTTCGTCCTGGGCGGCTTTCACCTGGGCGGCGTGAGCGCGGCGGAGATCGCGGGCATCGTTGAGGATTTCCAGCAGTTGGGAGTACAAAGGGTGGCCCCTTGCCATTGTTCGGGTGACGTGGCCCGCAGGCTGTTTGAGGAGGCCTACGGGGAAGATTTCATCCCGGCGGGCGTCGGCAGCAGGCTGGAGATTCGAGAATGAGATTCACAACGGTCTACGACAACACGTCTCTCTATCCGCACCTGGTCTCCAGCTGGGGCTTCGCCTGCCTGGTGGACGACGACCTGCTGTTCGACACTGGTGGGGATGGCCGCACGTTGCTCTCCAACATGGTGAAGATGGGGATTGACCCGGCGGGGATAAAGACAGTGGTTCTCTCCCACGCCCACGGCGACCACACCGGCGGACTAAGGGGACTGCTCGGGACCGGCATCCGTCCGACGGTCTACGTGCCCCGTTCATTCCCCGCGCGTTTCAAGGCGGACGTACACTCGTTCGCCACGCTGGTCGAAGTGCGCGGGCCGGTGGAGATTCGGTCTGGTATCCACACTACCGGAGAGGTGGGCCGGGGCATCGTTGAGCAGGCGCTGGCGGTGGAGACGTCGCAGGGGCTGGTCGTCGTCACCGGCTGCGCCCATCCTGGCATTGTGGAGATGGTGGGCCGCGCCAAAGAGAGCATCGGTGGAGAGGTGTACCTGGTGCTGGGCGGCTTCCATCTGGGCGGTATGAGCAGGAGGCGGATCAAGCACATCATCGCCGACTTTCGCCAGTTGGGTGTGCAGAAAGTCGCGCCGTGTCACTGCACGGGCGACCGGGCGATACTGGTGTTCGCCGAGGAATACGGACCCGATTTCGTCAAGGCTGGCGTGGGATTGGTCCTGGATATCGGGCCATAGGGAAACCCGACCAATGAGGTATGCAACATGGAGTGGAAGAACGTGTTGATAGCGTCTTCGGCGTTTGGACTGTACGTCATCTGCCCTAGGATGAGCGCGATGGTAGTCCAGCAGGCGAAGGTGAAAGGCTTAAACCTCAATGCCATCATAGTCCTGGGAGCCCTGATATCCATCCCGCTGTTTGTGATACTATCGCGCATAACGATCAGATTTGGCACCGGGTGGGCGATACTCTTCGCTGCTGTGGGCGACGTTGCCGCGGCAGCCCTGCTTGGAGTGATAGATCCAAAGACGGGAGTAGAACTGGCGATAATAACAGTGTTCGTGTATATTGGGATCAGGCTGGCCCCGGTGATATCGAACCTCATTTTCTAATGGGGAGGAGGGATAGTTGATCTTTGCTCCCTTCGTCTTGAGCGGGCGGACGGCCCGGCCGGCAGGACGTACCTGCTGTGGCCGGGAGGGCGGTGTGACGCGCCACCCTGCTCTGAAGGGGGCGAGTTCCGGCGTGGATGATGAGAGGAGGTGAGTGAGATGGGTCGAGGTCGTGGAGGCGGAAGCGGCCGCGGTGGTGGTGCTGGGCGTGGCGGCGGACGTGGACCGGGCCGGATGGGCGGCCCTGAGGCCGGCGGTCCGGGCGGCGGTCCGGGCGGCGACTGCGTTTGCCCCAATTGCGGGCACAGAGCGGTGCATGCGGCCGGCCAGCCTTGCTACCAGAAGAAATGCCCTAAGTGTGGCACACAGATGACCCGCACATAGGGCACAGATGAACGGTGCCCAGCACCTCGCGCGTGCTAGGCACCTGGTTGCCTGTAATGAACGCTGCCTGGGTAACACATGTCCCGTCGTGGTCGCCACGGCGATTGCCAGGCGAAACACATTCATATCACAAAGAGGAGTAATAACGACAAGTGAACGAGCAACTGATTGACGAGAGATCACGGAGAGAACTGAGGGCGAAGTTTCAACGAGAACTCCAGAACGAGGTAGGCCTGTCCGTCTTTGTAGGACCGGAGAATAAAGAATACTGTGATTTCACAGTTCAATTGTGTGAGGAATTGAGCGAACTGGATAGCAGAATCGCGCCCACAGTGTATCAAGACAGCGATGAGGAGGCGGTCAGGTTGGCCATCACTCGAACTCCGACCGTGCTCATCGGATGGAACCAAGGATATAAGGTGAAATACACCGGTGCTCCTGTCGGGCAGGAAGCAGGAGGTTTTATCGAGACCATCTCCCTTGTCTCGCGCGGGGAGAGTGGGCTCCAGGGAGATCCCAGGGCCAAACTCCAGAACGTAGACCGTGATGTTTCCATCCAGGTGTATGTCACACCAAACTGCCCCTATTGTCCCCGTGCTGTCTTACTGGCACACCAGATTGCCATTGAGTCCAAGGGGTGGGTGGAGTCTGAGTGCGTCGAGGCATCACAGAACATGGATTTGGCCAGACAGTTCAACGTCAGTTCCGTTCCCCAACAGGTGATCAATGGAGATATGGACTCTGTCTCCATCGGCGTACAGCCCGAAGCCAAGTTCATTGACGACGTGCTGCACTATGGTTCGTCCCGCTATGCCGAGATCATGGAGGCAGAGAAGGCCAGGAGGGCACTGGCTGAAAAACTGGTGGATGTCCCCACCGGGCCGGTAACCCTGACGGAGCGCAATTTCGATCAGGCTGTCCAAAAGTACCCCATACTAGTCGTGGACTGTTGGGCCGAGTGGTGTGGCCCTTGCAGGATGGTCGCTCCTGTAATTGAAGAATTGGCGCGCGACTATCAGGGCCAGATCGTTTTTGGAAAACTGGATGTGGACCATAATCGTGAAGTAGCGGGGCGGTATCAGACCATGTCCATTCCTACTCTCCTGATTTTCAAGGGGGGGCAGTTGGTAGGCACCAAGGTGGGCGCGTTGCCCAGACATGCGTTGGAGGGAGAATTGCTCAAGTACGTCAATTGATGATTCACTCGACTGTCCCGCTTCCAAAGCAGGAGTCGTGGGCGCTGAGGCCCACTATCTCTCATCGCTCTGACGCTGACACTTGGCCCGTCCGTCATGTGTCCCTGCCCGGCGGGGACTGTCGTGGAGTTTTGAGTATGCCGAGGCCGTTGTGGCGACTTTTATTGAAAGATCCATCGAAACTGACCTGTGACGAATGTTTCGCCATTTTGGAGTATTACTCCGAGTTGTTGGCTCAGGGTGGCACTGATCTCCTCTCCGAAGTTATGGAACATCTGCAAGGGTGTCCAGAATGTCGGATCGAGCATCAGGAGGCGTTACGCCATCTGGAGGCCACTTACCGAGAAGAGTAGAATGGAGCAAGTAAATGATCATCACAGTAGCAAGCGGCAAAGGAGGCACGGGCAAGACAACCGTCGCCGTCAGTCTGGCGC
>CAYLPU010000128.1:0-12544 GCA_964385635.1 uncultured Anaerolineales bacterium | reverse complement strand
TGCCGTTTGTCGATCATGAGCTACCAAAGCTTCCTCTCCGACAAACTGCTAGGCATTGAGGTGGTGGGCGTCGCCGGTTCCAGTCCTGAGCGAGCGCGTCCCAAGGCCGAACCGCTCAATATCCGCAAGGTCTATGCAGATTGGCGAGATCTGGTGTCTGATCCAGAGGTAGACGTCGTCCACATCGCCACACCCAACCATCTGCATTATCCGATGGCCAAGGCCGCCATCGAGGCCGGTAAGCACATCGTGTGCGAGAAACCGCTGGCGATGAATTCTCAGGAATCCGCTGTGCTCCTACGCCTGGCAACAGAGGCGGAGGTCGTCCACGCGGTCAACTATAATATCCGCTTCTACCCGATGTGCCAGGAAGCCCGTGCGCGGGCGGCACGCGGTGACCTGGGCGATGTGTACATTGTCCGCGGGTCCTACTTGCAGGACTGGCTCCTTTACGACACCGATTGGAACTGGCGGCTGGAGCCTGACGTGGGGGGTACCCTGCGTGCGGTGGCCGACATCGGCACCCACTGGCTTGACCTGATCGGCTTCATCACCGCCTTGCGTGTCCAGGCTGTCCTGGCCGATTTCCGCACGTTCATCCCTATCCGCAAGAGGCCGGCCAAACCCATTGACACCTTCGCTGGCAAGGAGTTGCGGCCGGAGGACTATATTGAGCAGCCCATCCACACCGAGGACTACGCCACGGTGCTCCTGGTCTACGAGAATGGTGCTAGAGGTGTGATGACTGTCTCGCAAGTGTCCGCCGGGCGCAAGAACCGTCTGGCCTTCGAGATTGATGGGGCGAAATCAGCGCTGGCTTGGGATTCCGAGCGACCCAATGAGCTGTGGATTGGTCGCCGTGATGGGCCAAACCAGGTGCTGATGAAAGACCCATCACTGCTGACCCCGCAGGCACGGGGATGCGCTGGCTATCCTGGCGGGCACAACGAGGGCTTCCCCGATACATTCAAGCAACTGTACCAGGCTGTGTACCGTTACATCCGGGCTGGCGATCTTACCACTCCGCCGGATTTTCCGACGTTCGCTGACGGTCACGAGGAGATTATTCTCTGCGAGGCCATCGGGCGCAGCGCGCAGGAGAAGCGGTGGGTAGAAATTGATCGCTAGTTCTCAGTGGTACAAATGACGAATTACGAATATACAGATTTGGGAGGCTATAGACATGAAAATCGGCGTGATGAGTGCGGCTTTTCCGAACATGTCCCTGGAAGACCTGGCGACGTGGGCCTCGGACAGCGGGTTCCAGATGCTGGAGATAGCCTGTTGGCCGGCCGGCGAGGAGAAAGACCGTAAGTACGGTGGAGTCGTTCACATTGACGTGGACTCGTTGACCCCAGCCAAGGCATCGGAGATCAACAGTATGCTGGCCGAGAAGGGGTTGGAGATTTCCTCCCTTGGTTACTATCCTAACCCTCTCCATCCCGACCTGGTACACCGGGAACGCGTTGTCGCTCACCTGAAGAAGGTCATCGTCGGCGCCGAGATGCTCGGCGTGGACATTGTCGGCACCTTCGTTGGGCGGACCTGGAACGTTGAGGTCACCGGGCGCGAGTGGCAGAAGGACCTGGACTACAACTTCGAGCAGTTCATGGAGGTCTGGCCGGGGATTGTCAAGTTCGCGGCTGAACATAACGTGAGGATCGCCATCGAGCACTGTCCCATGCTCTGGGCCGACACGTGGCCGGGTGGATCTAACTTGCCTCATTCACCTGCTCTTTTGCGCCGCATGTTTGAGGCTGTACCAGATGAGAACTTTGGTATCAATTTTGACCCTTCGCATCTGATCTGGCAGCAGCAATTCCCGTTATGGGGTTCGTAGTAACGACTTTAGTCGTTTGGGCCGCGCAACCAGCGACTAAAGTCGCCACTACTATGCCATATCACGTGGCAACGATGCTAAAACGGGAATTGCTGATCTGGCAGTACATTGATTATATCCGGTTCATCTATGATTTCGGGGACCGCATCTTCCACGTGCACGCCAAGGACATGGCCATGGACGAGGACATGTTCTATCAGGATGGTATCCTGGGCTGTGGCTTCCGCTGGCAGATACCGCGCTTGCCAGGACAGGGGTTGATAGACTGGCAAGAGCTCACTGCGGCCCTCTACGATGTGGGGTACGACTTCGTGCTCAGCATTGAGCATGAGGACCGGAACTGGGAAGGGACGGAGGAACTGGTCAAGCGCGGCTTTCTGGTGGCCAAGAAGACGCTTGAGTTGTACACGATATAGTGATGTCTGGCGCGGGCCCTCTGGGTCCGTGCCGAGCCATCGTTCAGGAGGTGTAATGGCACAAAAGGCAATTGTTGGCGAGAGAGAGGGACCGGCCACGGCTGTGGAAGCAGCAGCAGGTCTCAGAGATGTGTGGTGGCGGCGATTGTTGTTTATGCCCACCATTGGCCTGCTGTTGCTACTGGCCATTGTCCCGCTCATGTTCTCTCTTGGTGTAAGCCTGTTTAACTACTCCATCGGGAGCAAGCCGATATGGGTAGGGTTGGGCAACTACGTCAACATGTTTATCGACCCCCAGTTCTGGCTGGCTACCAAGGTCACTGTGCAGTTCACGGTCGCGGCTGTTTCCATCGAAGTGGTGCTGGGCATCCTGCTTGGCTTTGTGATGAACCAGCGCTTCACCGGTATGGGCATTATCCGGCTGATCGTCTTCCTGCCGATGATGCTCGTGCCTCTTGTGGTTGGACTGTTCTGGCGGTTTATGTTTGACCAGACCTTTGGGGTCATTGACTATATGCTGACACAGGTTGGCCTGCCGGCTATCCCCTGGCTGATTGACACGTTCTGGGCTCGAGTCGCGGTGGTGACTGTAGACGTGTGGCAATGGACGCCCTTCGTGACCTTGCTGGTATTGGCCGGTCTGGGAACGGTGCCGGCCGACCTGTTGGAGGCTGCCACCCTTGATCGCGCCTCGAACTGGATGAAGTTCCGCGAGTTCGAGAACGGCGCTGTCGGCCTGGTCGAGGATAGCTGGGCACGGCACGGTGGCATGGACGACCGCATTGAGGTCTACGGCGACGGTGGCGTGACATATGCCAGCCTGCACATGGGCAACGCGCTGCCGACGTTCAGCGAGCACGGCTACGGCTATGCCGTGGAGAAAGCCCCCGGTACCAAGGGCTGGACCTACCCGGTCTATGAGGAACTGTGGAACTACGGCTTTCCGCAGGAGATGCATCATTTCGCGCGCTGCGTGCGGGGCAAGGAGGAGCCCGTCGCAACCGGCGAGGATGGTCGTGTGGTACAGGAGGTCCTCTACGCTGGCTACGAATCGGCGCGCACTGGCTGCAAGGTAGAACTGCCTTTCCGTCCCCAGGGAGTGAAGAGGCCCATTGATCTGTGGTTCGGTGCGCACAAGGGCTAGTCAATGTTCAACACCTGGACTGTGCTGGCTCAGCGTGACATCGAAGCCATCCATCACGCCTCTCTAGCCATCCTCCATGATATAGGCGTGAGCCTGCCCAGTCGGGAAGTGCTGGACGCCCTGGCCCAGGCTGGGGCTGACGTAGACCTCAATCACCAGATCGCCCGTATCCCGGAGCGGTTGGTAGTTGAGGCCGTCGAACGAGCGGACAAGCAGTACATTCTCCACGGTCGTGATCCCGATCAGACCGCCCGCTTCGGGTACGGTGATTTCGTTTTGGTCTCCAGCCCGGGCCAGTTTGCCTGGGTGGACGAGGACGGCGGCCAGCGGCGACAGCCTACCCAGAAGGATGCGCGCGCCGGTATCTGTGTCGCTGACGCGTTGGAACATATTGACATCGTCGGCGCGGTGGGGCAAGCCATGGACGTCCCCGCTGAGTACCGCGACGTGTGGCTGGCTGCCGAGTTGGTCAAGGGTTCGTCCAAGCCCACTCACGTGTGGGTGGCGAACAGCAGAACGCTGGAGTACATCCTGCGCATCTACGAGGCGGTGACCGGCGGCCGTGAGGCTCACCGCCGGCGCCCGATGATCGCTGCCTTCGTCGAACCTATCAGCCCGCTTCGCTTCCCGGAGACGGGCCTGGAAATCCTCGTCACTTGCGCCCGCTACGGCCTGCCCGTCGGCTTTGGGCCGATGGTCCAGGCCGGGGCCACTGGCCCGGCTACCCTGGCTGGCACGCTGGCGCTGGAGAACGCTGAGATACTGGCTGGGATAGTACTGGCCCAGACCTTTGGACCGGGCGTGCCGGTGTGTTATGGTGGCATTCCGCATATCATGGATATGCGCTCTTCGCAGATCAGCTTTGGCTCGCCGGAGCAGGGGCTGATGGCCGTCGTCATGACTCAGATGGCCCGCTACTATAATCTGCCGGTGTACATCAACGTCGGCCTGTCGGATAGCAAACGGGTTGATGTCCATTCGGGCCTGGAGCGTGGGATGACCCTATTGATGGGCGCGCTCGCTGGGGCTGATACTTTCGGACACATGGGCATTCTGGGTGCTGACCAGGCGGGCAGCCTGGAACAACTCATCGTGGACAACGAGATGGCGGCCTACGTCAAGCGTGTTCTGCGCGGCTTTTTGGTGGACGAGGATACGCTGGCCCTGGACGTGATTCGACAAGTAAGCATCGGTGGCAGTTTCCTGGGCGAGGTGCACACCCGTAAACATTTCCGCCGGGAACTGTGGTTCCCCACTGCCTTTGACCGGCGGCGCTGGGATGAATGGTGGGCCGACGGAGCACAGACGATGGCCGACTGGGCCCACGAGCGCAAGGCTCAGATCTTGGCCGAGCACTATCCCTCTGGCCTTGAGCCCGACCTGGTTCGCGAGATTGATAACATCGTCGCCGCAGCCCGGCGTGGTCTGTTAGGACAGTAGTCTGAACGGTCACTTTGACAACACGTTCGCCATCGCCTACGGCTGCGCCAAGGCTGCTGAGAAATTACCACAAGGCACGCGCGCTTTTCCCGTCAACTACTGGGATGGGCTGCCTCCAGAGCGGGCAGCAGCCTATATCAGTGCGGAAAAGGGAATGCATGCCAACGAAGCTGTGCTGGACCTACTGGACGACATCGAAATCACGTTCGAGAGGCTGCCGATGCGAGCTTTTTCTAGTTGAGAGAGGAAATTTCCACTATGGCTCAACCTGTCCACTTCATCGGCGTGGACCTGGGTGGGACGACGCTCACTGCTGCTGCGGTCAACGTCACCTCAGGCCAGGTCCTCGGCAGGCGTCAGATTCCTACGTTAGCCAAAGAAGGCCACGATGCAGTCATAGCGCGTATGGTAGGCTTGATCCATGCTGTCATGGCCGACGCTGGCCTGGGTCAGGCGGACATCGGCGGAGTCGGCATCGGCGTGCCAGGCATGGCGGACCTGGAACGGGGAGTCACTCTCTTTCTTCCCAATTTGCCCGACACTTGGCGTAACGTCCCACTGAAAGCGACTGTCGAGGCAGCAGTTGGCTTGCCGACTCACCTACTCAATGATGTGCGCTCCTTCACGCTGGGTGAGAAGACCTTTGGCGCCGGACGCGACGTGGATACGATGGTCTGCCTGGCCATCGGCACGGGCATCGGCGGAGGCATGGTCATCAATGGCCAATTGCACCTGGGCCTGGGCGGGACGGCAGGAGAAGTGGGTCATCAGATTATTGATCCCTACGGTCCGCCCTGTGGATGTGGCAGTCGGGGCTGTATGGAGGCTTTCGCCAGTGGGCCAGCCATCACTGCTATGGCACTCAAGGCCATCACCCAGGGCCGCACCACGAGCATCGCTGAACTCGTTTCCTACGACCTGAACAAAGTCACACCGGAAGTCATCTGCCAGGCCGCCCAGGCCGGCGATCCTATCGCCAGGGACATCTACGAGCGTGCTGGTTTCTACATTGGCATCGGTGTGGCTAACTTGATCGCCATTATCAGTCCCCAGATGGTGGTCATCGGCGGCGGAGTGGCCCAGGCCGGTGATCTTCTCTTCGATCCAATCCGGCGCACGGTTCGTGAGCGTGTTCACGTAACTCCCATCGAGCAGGTGCAGATCGTGCCTGCCCAACTCGGCACTGATGCTGGACTGATCGGCGCGGCAGTGTGGGCGTCTCTGCGAACGACGCACGAATGAAAGTATCCGCCACCGTCCCTTCCCGCATAGACCTGGCCGGAGGCACCCTTGATGTGTACCCGCTCTATCTCTTTGAGCACGGCGGGCTGACCGTCAATGCCGCAATCAATGTCCACAGTCACGTGACCGTGGAAGAGCGTGCCGATGCCCGAATCCACATCCACTCCGAAGACACCGGGACGGAGGAGACCTTCACCGACCTGGACGAGATGCAGAAGCAGATGGGCGGTGGCTTCGACCTGGTCAAAAAGGCCCTGCGCTTCTACCGGCCTCGCCGTGGCCTGAACGTCACCCTCCGTAGTGAAGCGCCGCGCGGCTCTGGCTTGGGGGCATCGTCCGCGCTGCTCATGGCCCTCTCCAGCGCACTGAACGAGATCGAGAACCTGGGTCTGAGCAAAGATCGTCTCATTGACCTGGGGGCCAACATCGAGGCGCAGGTCATCGGTATCCCCACTGGCAAACAGGACTATTTCCCACCTCTGTTCGGCGGTGTCTGCAGCATCTGGTTCGACGTGGACGGTCACCGCCTGGAGCGGCTGGACGAAGGCAGCGATCTGATAGAACGTCTCAACGAGCGGCTCATTCTCACCTTTACTAACATCAGCCGCTTTTCCGGTGTCACCAATTGGGCTATACTCAAACGGTACATTGAGCGAGAAGGCGACACCGTGGCCCGTATGCGGCGTATCAAAGAGGTGGCTCTGGCTATGCGCCAGAGTCTGGACATTGGTGACCTGGACGAGTTCGCCTGCCTGCTGGCCGTCGAGTGGGAGAACCGCAAGGTGTTGGCCGAGGGGGTCACCGTGCCCGAGATTGATGCCATGATCGCCGCCGCCGAGGCGAAAGGTGCGCGCGCCAGCAAACTCTGTGGCGCTGGTGGCGGCGGCTGCATGATTACCTACGCCGAGCCGGAGAATGTGCCCGCTGTGCGAGAGGCCCTGGTAGACGCCGGGGCCACTCTCATACCGTTCCGCATCGTGCGGGAGGGCATTCGTCTGCAGGTCAGCGACTGAAGGGTGTCATCGTACGTATCACGTTTTACGTGTATCTTTTCAAAAAGTAGGGGCCGGTAGGGGCGCACCAGCGTGTGCGCCCTGGAGGGCGGACACGTGGGTCTGCCCCTACCTTTCACGTAGCCAGGTCCGCGAATAAGCGCAGGTAATCTGCGAGGTGCCGCGTGGTGAGGAAATTGCGCCGCACGTGCTCCCGTGCTGCTGCCCCCATGCGCACTGCCTCCTCCGGGTGCTGGAGGAGATAGAGCGATTTCTCGCCGCACTCCTCGACAGAATCCACCAGGAAGCCAGTCTGGCCGTCTATGACCTGTAACGGGATACCTCCAGCGTTGCCGCCTACCACCGGCTTCCCTTTCCACAGCGCCTCCGTCACCACCAGCCCGAATCCCTCGCGGGTGGACTTCTGGACGACGACGTCGCTGGCAGTCTGGAAAGCGCCCACCTCCAGCGCGCCGACGCCGTGGAAATTGTGCAGGATGTGGATATCGTCATCCTCCCCAGCGTGGCGGATGGTCTTGTCCAGGTAATACCAGCCCTCGGGGTCGTCCGAGGCCATCGAGCCGACCATCGCCAGTTGCACCTCCGGCATGCGCTCCTTGACAATACGATAGGCATCAATGACCCCCAGCGGGTCCTTCCAGGGGTCGAAGCGGCTGACCTGGGTGATGAGCGGGCGGTTCACGTCTACGCCGAAACGGGCCACGATCTCTCGCGCCCTATCCTTCGCCATTGGCGCGTTCTTGGGCGAGAGGGGGTCAATCGTCGGCGTGATGATCGCCAGGTGCAGGTTTTCAGAGGCCACCCCTGGCCCCACGTACTGCTCCATAGTGAAGATGCAGGCCTCGTACCCGGCAATGTAAGGAGCGAAGAAGTCCCAGTAGGCGGGGTTGGGGTGCGAGGTGTCAATGTGGCAGCGCCAGGCCCAGTGCCCCTTTACGTTTTCTGGTCCCTCGCGTCCGTGGTAGTGGAGCAGGCCAGCGGGCTGAGGGTCGTGGACGACGACGAAGTCATACTCCCCTTCAAACCTGGCCGCGTTTATCTCGTTGTAGCGCTGCCATATGGCTTTCATCCCTTCGGTGAAGGGGATGTCCATCCCCTGTAGCCCGTTATGGCAGGCTTTGGTGACGTTGAAGAACTCATCCTCGCCCTCAATGACCTGCCACTCGGCGTCAAGCCCCACATCGCGCATCAGCGGCACGAGCGTGACTAGCATCTCGGCCACGCCGCCGCCGAAGTCGGTGGCGTTGATGTGCACTACCCGCGCTCCTTGTAGTGGCTTGGCCAACGCTCGGATTTCCGCGATGACCTCCTTGCCGGCGATAGGGCGGTAATCGGCCAGCCGTTTCTGTTCCAGTTCAACCCGATGTAGCATAACAATCTCCTCGACTACCCCTTCACCGCGCCAGCCATCAGGCCGCGCACGAAGAAGCGCTGCATACCGAAGAAGACGATCATCGGCAGGATCATTGAGATGAACGCGGCGGCCGTCAACAGGTGCATACCGGTGAACCGGCCCACCAGGTTACTGATCTGCCACGTCAGTACCGGTGTCTGGCCGCCGAGGAAGACCAACGCCACCAGCAGGTCGTTCCAAATCCACAGGAACTGGAAGATGGCCAGCGACGCCAGGGCTGGGACCGATAGTGGAATGGCCAATTTGTAGAACGCCGTCCAGTGCGATGCGCCGTCCAGGTAGGCCGACTCGAAGATGTCCTTGGGCAACGAACCCAGGAAGTTGCGCATAAGGTAGATGGCGTAGGGCAGACCGAAGCCGGTGTGGAAGAGCCACACGCCCAGGAAAGTGCCGGTGAGGCCCACTTTGGCGTAGACGCGGTAGATGGGAATCAGCGTCATTTGCAATGGGACGATCTGGAGCGCCACAAGGATGACAAACAACCACTGGCGGCCCTTGAACTCAAGCCAGGAGAAGGCATAGGCAGCGAACGACGCGACCAGGATGGGCAGGATGGTAGCCGGGATAGAGACCCACAGGCTGTTCAGAAAGGCAGTAGCCATACCACGCTCACTGGTCAGCCCGGTGCCGAGGCAGGCGTCATCCTCGTCAGGGTTGCCCTCGACGCATGATTCGATGTAGTTCGCCCGGCCGGAGTAGCCCACGACTGCGTCTACATAGTTGTTGGCGGTGAAGCGTGGCCGGCTGGCGGCGCTCTCAGCGCCAGAAAGTCGCCGCAGGTAGGTCAGCAGATCCGCCATCTCTTGTGGGTCAGGCATCTCTTCCAACTGGAGATTTCCCTTCTCAATCTGTTCGCGCAGGAAAGCGGTCAGTGCGATTGAGCGGCGGAACTGTCCAATCAGTTCTGGATCGGATAGATCGACGCCCTCAACGGCTTTGCCATCAGGGCCATAATAGGGGGCCAGGTGCTTCTCGTACACGTCCTGTCCCACTGCCTTGCGCGGCGCGAAGGCCTTCCACCAGCCGGTTTCGACCACGTCCTGCCTGGGCCGCAACGAGGTGACGAGGAGTCCAACGGTCGGCGTGATCCACAGCAGGCACAGAATAATGACCACGGCGTAAAGGAAAAACTTCCCCAGGGCCGGTTTGTTCTGGCCGTTCATCGCATAGCCTCCTGTTCCCGGAAACGACGGACGTTAATGTACCCAATCGGCAGCACGGCGAGAATGAGGACGACGGCGATAGCCGACGATATGCCGGAATTGAACTTGTTGAATTGCTCGATGTACATTCGCGTGGCGATAACCTGTGTGCCGGGTTGCCCTTTGCCCATGACGTACACGATGTCGAATATCTTGAGTACGTTGACAGTCATCGTGGTGAGTACGACGACGATCGTCGGCGAGATGATGGGCACCAGGATCTTCCAGAAGACTGTCCACTCGTTGGCGCCATCCACGCGTGCCGCCTCCAGCAACTCACCGGGCACGCCCTTGAGCGCGGCCGACAGGATAGTCATGCAAAAGCCTGTCCACATCCATACACCGACGATGATGAGGGCGATGTTGTTGACCCAGGGTCCGGTCGTGGTCCACGGCACAGGGTTGAATCCGAGCGTGGTGGCGATAGCGTTTAGCAGGCCGGTCTGCTCCCCCTGGCTCTGGAAGTCGTAGATGTAGTTCCAGATGATGCTGGCTCCTACGAAAGAGATGGCCATCGGCATGAAAATCACTGCCTTGGCCAATGCCTCTTGTTTGATTCGGTCCACGAGCACGGCGATGATGAGACCGAGTATGGTTGTGCCCGGCACCATAAGAATGATCCATAGCAGGTTGTTTCGGAACGCTAGAAGCATCGTTTCGTCGGTCAGGGCGTGGCGGTAGTTCTCCAGGACGCCCCAACACGGCTGCCCCTCCTGGCAGGTGATGGCGGCCGATTGCTCACCTTCGGTGTCCAGGAAACTCAGGTAGATGGTGTTCACGGTGGGATACACGACGAAGAAGAGCATGATGAGCAGGGCTGGGGCGAGGTAGAGCCACGGCGCGTGCCCCGCCTGTTTCATGATGGCCGGAACTTGGCCCTTTGGCGCTGCCATGAGCGTACTCCTTTCCTTTCTCAGAAACCCGGTTTTTTGGGGGTGGCAGAACCAGTGGCACGTGGCTCTTCAGTTACTTTCGTAAGCAGAGTCCTGCCCGTTTCCATCGAAAAAACAGGGTTTCTTACCACTACGGGTTTCAGGGGAGGCCCCGGCAACGGGGCCTCCCTGACTTGCCGTGTTACCAGTAGCGACTGCGTTTTAGTACACCTCGTTGGCGCGCTCCTCCATCCGTTCGAGGATTTCATCGAGATCGCCGCCGCCGAGGTACTCTACGATGGCCTGCCAGTAGTCCACGTTCAGGCCACCGGGGAAGCGGTCGTCAGCGTCAAAACTGAAGGCCGAGGCCTCGTTCATCAGCATGGCCGCCTGGCCCTGGAGCGCACTTTCGTAGTCGCTCGCGGTGACGTTGTTGTTGGGCGACAGTCCCCAGCCAGAGGCAGCCATCGCCTTGCCGCCCTCCTCGCCGAACATCCACTTCATCAGCGCGACGGCGGCGGGGTTGTCGGCGTTGAACAACGCCATCACGTCCGCGCCACCCTGCATCGGTGCGCCGATCTCGGAGTCCATTTCGGGGAACATGAAGAAGGTGTAGTCCTCACCGGCCACCATGTCGGGGAACTGCTCGCCGATGATGCCGCCAGCGAAGGAGGCCTGGCGCACCATGTAGGCCCCGGGCGGGTCCTCGAAGGGCGGGTAGAGCGATTCCTGGAAGGTGGTGTTCAAGGTGCCCTGCGCGCCACCCAGTGCGTAGGTGCTGTCGGCGCAGAGGGCGTAGTAGAGCTCGAAGGCTTCCTTGATCGCCGGATCGGTCCACGGGATCTCGTGGCGCGCCCACTGCTCGACGAAGTCAGCGCCCTGCAGGCGCAGCAGGAGGTCCTGGATCCAGTCGGTGGACACCCAGCCGGTGGCCTCGCCGCTCTCAATGCCGCCGGACCAGGGCACGCCGCCGTCGGCCACGATTTGATCCATCAAGGCCGTCATTTCATCCAAGGTAGTGGGGACTTCGTAGCCCATGGCCTCGAACATCGGCGGGCTGTACCAGACCAGCGACTTGGTATCGGCCTTGAAAAAGCCCCCGTAGACCGTGCCCTCCACGCTGCCCAGGCTCTGCCAGGCTGGCGAGTACTGGTCCAGGTCAATGATGCCACCGATGGGCACCATGTAGTCCTTGAACTCGACTAGCAGGCCGGGGTTGGGCAGACCGGCGATGTCGGGCGGGTTGCCGCCTTCGATGCGGGTGGAGTAGACAGCCAGGTCGCGCGTGCCCTCGTACTCCAATGTGAAGTTGCACTCGTCCAGGAAGGGCTCCAGGATGCTCTTGAAGGTGCCTTCCTCGTCACCGCTCCACACGCCGATCATCGAGATGGTGCCGCCGGAGGCCCCCATGCACGGGTCCTCCTCGACGCTCACGGTCTCACCGTAGACCTCCTTGGCGCGCTGTTCCATCCGCGTGAGGATGGTGTCCAGGTCGCCACCATTCAGGTACTCCACGACCGCCTGCCAGTAGTCCACGTTCAGGCCACCGGGGAAGCGATCGTCGGCGTCGAAACTGAAGGCCGGCGCCTCGTTCATCAGCGTGGCCGCCTGGCCCTGCAGCGCGCTTTCGTAGTCGTCAGCGGTGATATTATTGTTGGGCGACAGCCCCCAGCCGGAGGCGGCCAGTTCTTTGCCGCCTTCCTCGCCGAACATGTAGTTCATCAGCGCGACGGCGGCGGGATTATCGGCGTTGAACAGCGCCATCACGTCCGCGCCACCCTGCATCGGTGCGCCGATGGACGGGTCCATTTCGGGGAACATAAAGAAGGCGTAGTCCTCACCGGCCACCAGGTCGGGGAACTGCTCACCGATGACACTGCCACCGAAGGATGCCTGGCGCGTATCTTCTCAATAATCTGGGGCAAGACGGGAACCTTGGCGCGTATTTCCACGTCTATATT
>CAYLPU010000127.1:0-12623 GCA_964385635.1 uncultured Anaerolineales bacterium | reverse complement strand
GGGGCAGCCGCGCGGGGCGCCTGCGCTGGCATCACGCTGACCGCCTGCCTCGCCGCCGGTGGTTGGGGGGTCAGAAACTGGATTGTGGCTTCCACGCCAACCCCCACCCCAACGGTGCCACCTGTCACCAGTACCGTCACGTGGACGCCGACTACCGCGCCGACAGCACTCACACCGACCGCCTCGCCGACGGTCGAGGCAACCACGTCCACAGCAAGGCCGACGTCCACGGCAAGGCCAACGCTGACACCCACGAACACACCCCGGCCCCCCACACGCACACCCACACCTGCGCCCACCCCTGCTTCATCTACCCCCATTTCAGCAGGAGGAGGATAACGATGAACGCGATCAACACGTCCCACAGTCCATCCCAACCGATGCAGCCACAACCTGGCCCACGGCCAGTGCCCGCGCCCGCCTTACCCCTGGAGGTGTGGGGTGCGACCGACAAGGGCCGCGCGCGTGAGGGTAACGAGGACGCCATCTATCCTCATTCTGGATCGGAGACCTTTCCCTTCAAACCGGGGCCGGCCCACCTGGCCCAAAAGGGACAACTGCTGATCGTGGCCGACGGTGTGGGAGGTGCGCAGGGCGGCCGCGAGGCCAGTCACTGGGCCATCCGCGTCGCCGTGGAACGGTACTACGACCTGCCCGGCCCCGACCTGGGGGCCGACCTGCGTGCCGTCATAGAAACAGCAAATGGTTCGCTCTACCAATACCTCCAGAGCACGGGGACTCGGGAGGCCGGCTCCACGATGGCGGCCGCCGTCATCCACGGGAGCACGCTCTACATGGCCAACGTCGGTGACAGCCGCATTTACCTGATTCGGAACGGGCAGATCAACCAGTTAACCCGAGACCACACGCTGACCCAGCGCAAGATTGACCAGGGGCTTATCCGGCCTGAGCAAGCCGAAATGGACTCCGATCGCAATGTGTTGACCCGGTCCATGGGGGCGGGGCCGTCGGTGCAGGTGGACCTCTTCCCGACAACACAACTGGCCCCGGGCGACGTCGTGCTACTGTGTTCCGATGGGCTGACGGACATGCTGGAGGACGCAGAGATCGCCCGGCTGGCAGGTAGCAATTCGCCAAAACGGGCGGCCCAACGGCTGATCGCGGCGGCCAACAAGCGGGGCGGCTTCGACAACATCTCCGTCATCGTCGCACGGACGGGAGGGAGAACAGCACCGGCCAGAGGCGGGTTGCTGGATAACATTCGCAAGATGACCCGGCAGCAGAAAATCATCCTCCTGGCGGGAGCGGTGCTGGCACCGATCGTGTTGTGCGCGGGGCTGGCATTAAGCTGGGCGTTCTACAACCAGCCGCGGGCAACGCCGACGCCCACTCCCGCACCCACGGCCACGGTGGAGGCTTCGCCCACCGAGGCGACCGCGCTGACCGCGCCGGCCGCAGCGCCCTCCACATCACCCGACCAGCCGACCGACACGGTGCCGGCTGGCGCGCCGACCTCCACACCTATGCCGACCCACACACCCACCCCCACGCAGCGACCGCCGGCCCCTACCCATACGCCGATGCCGACCATGACGCCTATGCCGACACTGTCACCAACGCCTATGTCAGACGACCTGATGCCAGATGATGACGATGATGATAATGGCAATGGTGAAGAGCCGCCGCCAACCAGATAGGTCAAGATACCATAATGACCACCACCACCGTCATCAGCAAGCCAAGACCTGACAGGTTTCGGAAAACCCGTCAGGTCCGCAACGAATTAGTTGAGGAGGTATAAGAATGCGAAAGAAGATTTCACATCTCATCGCGGGTGTGTCGGCGGGCGCATTGCTGCTTACCGCCCTGTTTCTGCTCCTGGGTGGTATGCACACAAATGCAGCGCCTGCCGCCATTGATACCGCCGCCGTCAGGCAGGCTGCTGGCGTCGCGCTGTCTCCCGGCTACAGCCAGGAGGGCGAGCCAGGCACCGTCGTCGCCTATACTCACGTCCTCACCAATACCGGCACGAATACCGATACCTTCGACCTGGAAGCGACCAACTCGCGCGGCTGGTCGGTCACCTTGGCAGGCGGCAACTGGCCCACCGGCACTGCCTTGCTCCCCCTCACAGTGAGCGGAAGCGCGACGTCTACGTTCATCGTCAGCGTCACGATCCCCGCCACCGCCACACTGAACATTACCGCCAGCACTTTCATCACCGCTACCCCCCAGGCCGCTTCTGCTGACACCACCACCGATATCACCATCGTCGGCAGGCACACCTATCTGCCGCTGGGGGTACGAGACTACTCCCCCTTTGCCAATGGTGATTTTGAGAGTGGGCTGAGTGGGTGGAATACCGGGCAGGGACCATTCCCACTCAACGGACATGGTGGCGGGATGCCCCAGAGCGTGGTTCTCTTTGAAGGAAACCACCGGGCCTTGCTTGGCGAACCGAATGCTCCGAACCGCTCAATCCCCGTAGGTTACGGGTGTATCTCTCAAACTTTCACGGTGGACCAACGATATTTGCGATTGGAGTACCGGGTTATCTCCTATGACGTCGTCACAGGCGCCAAAGGGTATTACGACACCTTCGAGGTCTCCGTGGACCGTCCTCCGGCTCAAGTCTCGGACACCGAACGGAATGCCCAGTGCATCAGCACAGCGCTCAATCCCGAGGGGACGCTGGTGGTTTCAGACGCCGGATTGGTTTTCTGCGGTGGTCGCTCCGGCGCCTCCTCAGTTGCGGGGACGCAGTGGGACTCGGGATGGAGGACGGTGACTTTGGATTTGAACAATCTCCTGCTTCAGGGGAGGAACATCACTCTGTACATCTCTATCTGGAGCCGCGAGTACGACTCACCATACTACAATGACCGTGCATGGTACAATACCTGGGCGTACGTGGATAATCTGAGCCTGCAGGAGTAAGAACGGTAATGACCATCTGCACCACCTGCGGAGCCGAGAATCGAACTGGGGCGAAGTTCTGCCACGCCTGCGGTGCGCCGTTGGCGTCGCCGGCAGAGGCCGCGCCTGTGGAGAATATGGAGGCCGGGGGGTTAGGTGAGGTGGGTGGTCTGCCCCCCGGCACGCTCCTGCAAGAGCGGTATGAGGTTCTGGGACTGGTGGCCCGCCAGGCCGATTATGCCACCTACCGTGCTTATGACCGGCAGCGTTGTCCTGCCTGCGGCGCAGAGACCCCGGCCGGCGAATCTTTCTGCCCCGCCTGCGGCGCGGAACTGGCCCGCCCAGCCACCTGCCTGCTGCACGAGTGGCTGACCCCACCGGAGGCAGTGAGCGAGAGACGAGAGACGGAAGAGACGTTTCCGTTCGGAGGGCATACCTTCGCCATCGAGGTCGAGGAACCCTCACCGGAAAGGCCACCCTTCGCCCGAGGTGTGTGGCTCACCGTCGGCCTCCGCACCGAGAAAGGGCCGGATCGAACAATCAACCAGGACAGCCTCCTGGCACTCAGGCTGACGCCGCTATACGAGGGGCGGCCCACCCCGGCGCTGAGCCTCCTCGCCGTGGCCGACGGGATGGGCGGGCATCAGGCCGGCGAGGTCGCCAGTCGCCTCGCCGTCCAGACGTTGGCCCAGGGGATCACCTTCCGTGTGCTGATGGCTGAACTGAGCGGGGAGGCCTGCCTGGCAGAGACGCTCACCGCCATCATCAGCGAGAGCGTCGAGGACGCCAACGCGCAGGTGTACGCCGCCGCGCAGAGCAGTGGCAGCGATATGGGCTCGACGCTCACAGCAGCACTGGTGCGTGACGACTTTGCAGTTATCACCAGCGTTGGCGACAGTCGCGCCTACCACTGGCACGCGGGCACGCTCCGCCAGGTGACGACCGACCATTCCGTCATCGAGCGGCTCATTGAGACAGGCGAGATCACGCCTGAGGAGGCAGCCAATCACCCGCAGAAAGGGGTCCTATATCGCAGCGTGGGAGACAGTCAGACCGTGGAAGTGGATGTATTCAGCCTGCAATTGACACCGGGCGACCGGCTGCTCCTGTGCTGCGACGGCGTCTGGGAAAGCCTGGGCGATGACGGACTGGAGGAGATGATGTTGTTGGAGAACGAGCCGCAGCGGATCTGCGACGAGGTCGTCCGCCGTGCTCTGGAGGCTGGAGCCACAGACAACATGAGCGCGCTCGTGGTCAGCGCGATGGATTTGTAGGTCCATAGGAGTGGGGAGTGGGGAGTAGGAAGTAGGGAGTAGGAAGTAGGGAGTAAGGGGTCATTTGGAATAATGAGGAGGTACATTTATGCCTGGAGAAGTCCAATTAGCCGTCCAGATCAATAAAACTATGTTCCCTGCCACCGGAGGCCAGCAGTTGGTCTACGTGCTCATTGAGGCCATGCCCACCGGCGCAATCGCCAACGTCCAAATGCCGCTCAACTTCGGCCTGGTGCTGGATCATAGCGGCTCAATGAGCGGAAGGAAACTGGCCAGCCTTAAAGAAGCAGCCAAACTCGCGATCGACCGCATGGGACCACAAGACCTGGCCTCCGTCGTCATTTTTGACGATAAGGTGAAAGTGATCGCTCCGAGCCAGCCGGTCACCGACTCTGCCGGGCTCAAACGCCAGATCGAGCACATCCGCGACGGCGGTGGCACCGAGATGTCACGCGGCATGCGCAAGGGGCTGGAGGAACTGCGGAAGGGCCTGGGGTCCGACAGGGTCAGCCGCATGCTCCTCCTGACCGACGGGGAGACTTTTGGCGACGAGGACGTCTGCCGCCGCCTGGCCGCCGAGGCTGGAGGGCAGAACGTCGCCATCGCCGCACTGGGGCTGGGAGAGGAGTGGAACGAGCAACTCCTGGACGACATCGCCCAGGCGAGCGGCGGCACCTCCGACTTCATCCCCGAGAACCAGCCTGCCGCCATCCTGCACACGTTTGAACAGCACGTGCGGGCGGCCCAGGCTACCGTCGTGCAGAACGCAGAGATGATCCTGCGGCTGTTACCGGGGGTGATGCCCCGGGCGGTCTGGCGGGTGACACCACTGATCGCCAAACTGGGCCATCGCGCTCTTTCGGACCGCGACGTCCAGATCACGCTGGGCGATATGGACCGGGAGCAAGGCCAGAGCGTGCTGGTCGAGATGCTCATCCCACCCCGCCAGCCAGGCACCTACCGCATCGCTCAGGCCGAGGTAAGTTACGATGTGGCTGCAACAGGTGTGGTGGGGGAGAAGGCGAAGACCGACGTCATCCTGGGCTTCACGGCCGATCCGGCTCAAGCGACGCAGACCAACCCTTATGTAATGACCGTCATCGAGAAGGTGACGGCACACAAGTTGCAGACGCGGGCGCTGGACGAGGCAGCGGTGGGTAACATCGCCGGGGCGACGCAGAAACTGCGGGCTGCCGCCACCCGCCTGTTGGCACTGGGGGAGGAGGAACTGGCCCAGACTGCGCAGGAGGAGGCCGAGCGGCTGGAGCACGGTGAGGGCCTCTCGGCCCGTGGCACGAAGAAACTGCGCTACGAGACGCGCAAGTTGACGCAAAAACTGGAAGATTAGTAGACTGCAGATTTGCAGACTTGTAGATTTGTAGGCTTGCAGATTCATAAAGGAGGAAAGCCATGCCTGTATGTCCAAATTGTGGTTCGCAACAGCCTGATGGGGCCGCTTTCTGCGATGAGTGTGGAGCGACGTTGGGAGGAGCGGTACCGGCAGCGATGCCGCCGGCCGCAGCCTCGGCACAGCCCGCTCCCACCGTTCTGGCAGGCGCCTGCACCGTCTGTGGTGCACCCGTGACGCCCGGTGAGACATTCTGTGATAACTGTGGTGCTGCTTTAGGCCCGGCAGCCCCGGTCCCGCCGCCGCCGGCTGCCGCCCCTGTTCCACCTTCTCCGGCGGCAGCACCCGCCCCGGCGCAGGCCGGCGTGATCTGTCCCAATTGTGGCGCTCAATTGGAGCCTGGCAGCCACTTCTGTGACATGTGCGGTTCGTCAGTTGGCGCTGCCGCGCCACCGGCTCCGCCGCCTGCGCCAGCGCCGGCCCCACCGACGCCGCCCGCGCCAGCGCCGCCTGTGCCGATCCCGCCAGCGGCCCCTGCTCCTCCACCAGCCTATCCATCTCCGGCGCTCCAGTACCGACTGGTCGTCCAGGGCACCAACGCCACGCTACCCTTCCCGCCCGGCAGGACCGAGATCATCCTCGGACGGGAGGACCCGGTCAGCAACGTCTTCCCTGATATTGACCTGACCGACCACGGCGGGGATGAGGGAGGTGTCTCCCGCCAGCACGCTCGCATCTTCATCCAGGGCACCCAGGTCTCCATTGAGGACCTGAACAGCACCAACTACACCTACGTCAACCAACAGAGGTTGACGCCAGGGCAACCACATCCGCTCAACAGCGAGGATGAGGTACGGCTGGGGCGGGTGAAACTCAACTTCCATTCTATCTGACCGGAGGTGATGTATGGCACTGACAAGCGGACAAGTACTGCAGGATCGCTACCGTATCGCCTCCTTGCTGGGACAAGGGGGGATGGGGGCAGTCTATCGCGCCTGGGATAGCCGGCTGGACGTACCCGTGGCGCTCAAGGAGATGACCTCGCAGCTCGATCTGAATCCTCAAACCCTGGCCCAACTGCGCCAGCAGTTCCAGCAGGAGGCGCAAATCCTGGCACGCCTGAATCATCCCCACCTGGTGCGGGTCGGCGACTTCTTCGAGGGAAGAGACAACGCCTATCTGGTGATGGACTTCGTCGAAGGGGAGAGCCTGGCTGACATCATCAAGCGAGAGGGGGCGATGGCGGAACCCCAGGTAGTAGCCTGGGCGGGCCAGTTACTGAAGGCCCTGGCCTACTGCCACAGCCAGGGTATCATCCACCGGGACGTCAAGCCCCAGAACGTCATCATCCGGCCCGATGGGCAGGCGGTGCTGGTGGACTTCGGGCTGGTGAAGTTGTGGGATCCCAACGACCCACGCACGCGGACGGCTATGCGGGGGATGGGGACGCCGGAGTACGCGCCGCCAGAGCAGTACGACGTGGAGATGGGACACACCGATACGCGGAGCGACGTTTACAGCCTGGGTGCGACGCTATACCACGCGCTCACGGGCCAGGCCCCGCCGACGGCGACCTTGCGCATAGCGGACCCAGCACGGTTCGTGACGCCGCGGGCGACGATGCCCAAGATAAGTCTCACTACAGAGAAAGCGGTGCTGAAGGCGCTGGAGTTGGCCCGTTCCCAGCGCTGGCAGAGCGCGGCGGAGATGGGAGAGGCGCTAGGGATTACCGGCCTCCCGGCTCCGGCACAACTCCCCGACCGTGATGCTCCGGCTGTGCCCGTCAGTGAGAAGACGAAGGTGATGCCTGGAGCGCCATCGGCCGCCCCATCCCGTCGCAGCATCCCCGGGTGCGTCTGGGCGCTGGTAGGACTGGCCGCGCTGGCGCTGGTGATAGGATTGCTGGTGGGAGGAGGGGCGGTGATAACGAGGATAGTGACTGGGAGAGGCGTCGCCGCACCTACGACGCCGGCCGTGGAGACGGCGCTCCCTGTTACTCCAAGCAGCGTGGGTGAAACGGACACGCCATCACCCTCTCCTGCGCCGTCGGCCACGGCGACGCGTACGCTCACTCGCATGCCCACCGGGACGCCGGTCCAGACACCAACGCACGCGCCAAGCCCAACGCAGAGGGCCACGGCGACACCACTGACCACGGCGACGCCCCGGGCGACTGCAGCCACAGCGACATCCGCACCGCAGGCTGCCACCCAACCCGCGCTGGTAGCCCCAGCCTCAGGAGGCGAATACAACAGCCCTGTCACCTGCCAATGGAGCGGCTCGCTGGGTACAGGGCAGGCGTATCAGGTCACGCTCTACCACCCCGAGAGTATGCACACAATCCAGAGCGATCTGTTGACCACCCAGAGCTGGACCACGGCTCTGCCTGGCGAAACCGGGGAGTGGCGTTGGAGAGTGTCAGTAATGGAGAACGGGATGGCAGTGACCACCTCGCCCGAGGGGATGTTCTGGTACAACCCGTTTCCTGGTGGAGGTGATGGAGGTGGAGGCGGAGCGAATACGCCTGCTCCTCCGTGAGTAGGCAGCGTCAAGACCACGTTCTGGCTCTCATACCTGTGGGAGATGTCTGAGGCAATCCAGGAACACGAGACTGGATGAGGAGCAAGCCGGCTTCATCGCAATGGAAAGCCCATATTGAAGGGAGACGCGAAATGAAAAGAATCTTGCCGTTCGTCGCCGCTGGAATATGCTTGATCGGATTGAGTCTGGTATGGAACGCGCTCGAGGCAGAGGCATTGCCTCCACCCAGCGCAGGCGCGGTCGCGCCTGCCATCCAGGAGCAACCCGCGCCAACCAACACTCCAGCCGCACCGGAGGAGGATATCCAATCCACGATCTACGAAGCCCTGCCGCCGCTGGCCGTGGTAGGAACGCCTGAACAGACACAGGCGGAAGCAATAGTCGCCGAGCAGCCGATTGAGATTGAGGATGAGCACGGAGATGAGGATGAGGCCCACGTCCAGTGGGCATACCAGCATGCCCAGGCCCTGCGCCAGGCAGGGATACGTTTCAGCACGAACCCGCTGCCGGCGCCACCAATCAACACGCCTGCCGCGCCGGAGGGGGATATCCAATCCACGGTCTATGAAGCCTCGTCGTCGCTGCCCGTGGCGGGAATGACGGAACAGGCACAGGCAGAAGTAATAGTCGCCGAGCAGCCGATTGAGACTAAGATTGAGATTGAGGATGAGGCCCACGTTCAGTGGGCGTACCAGCATGCCCAGGCCCTGCGCCAGGCGGGGGTACGTTTTCGAGTGCTAAACCCAGGCGTGAGGGTCACTGGAAGCACATCGCCCCGGTCTCCGTCGGAGACATGCATGAATATGCTCTGGAACCCTCAGATGGATGTAGTGGAGTTCGGCGATGGAACCGGCTCGATAGAATACTGGTCCATCCTGGATCAGAAGGTATACTATAGCACAGTCGATTACAATTCAGCATCCTACTCCCTGGCCATGGTGGACGAGACCGACGGATCGGACACAGATCTCGTCGATGCTAGTACGGACTGTGACGCGTTTGGGCAAGGATTCCAGGCTCCTGGCAGGCTGACCTTCCTCCAAGCCTCGTACAGCAGACTGTATGCCAATGAGAACGAGATTGACGCTGCTTTTTACGTCCTATGGATGTTGGATAGCCAGGGTTATCTGGACGAGACAGTAGCCTATTGGTCGATCGGCGCGGGAACAGGTTGGAGCGATCGCCAATCGGAACCACTGTCCAGCAGTGACTTAGCCCAGGTATCTGGAAAGCCTCTCGCGCTCGTATTCTACTTAATTAGCAACCGAACATCCCCAAGCGAGATTGTCTGGCTGGATGATGTGCAGGTGACAGCGTGCTACGAACTGGGTGCCAACGCAGTCTATATACCTCTCACAACCAGGCAATTTGGTACCGGAGAACCGGAAACCATCACCTGCAATCCCTATGAACCGGATTCGGTAACTCAACGCGGGTCCAGCACGGTGGGCGCTACTTGTGACGGTTCCTTCAGCGCTATGGATATGCAGGACTACTACTCGCTGAGTAACCCGAACAGTGTAGAGAAAGTCTGGCTGCAATTCACCAACCTGCCATCTGGCACCAACTGGGACGCCCTGATCTACGAGGACAAAGGCGGTGGAACATACGAACTTCTGTGCTATACAGGGGAAACCCCAGGAGACCAGGACAAGTCCGTGAAGTGCACACTCGACGTCAGCAAGACCTACTTCGTGATGGTCAATGCAGGCACAGCGCCGGGTATTGGCGACAATACGTACCAGGTGTCCGTCGTACAGCGATAAGAAAACCCTTGCGAAGGTCTGAACAGCAACCCTCGCAACTAAACCAACCAATTTCACAAATTCGGGCATCGTTTCAAAAGCCGCTCAGTATGCACCTTGCTCCGGCTGGACATGACGGTTCAGCCGCAGGGCGAGGCATTTGATAATCCGTCGCGAGCGCAGAAGCGCTACTCCTGCTGCCCTGGCCCACTCGTCGCTTTGAGGCGAAGCCTTGATAGACGCTTGCCAGGACAGAAAGAGGTGAGATAATGGCACACAGACAGATAGGAATCCGTAACCGGCAATTCGCAATCTGCATCCTGTGGGTGTTGCTCCTGGCAACATCGGGCTGCAGTTGGCTGCGGCCTGAGGAGCCAGCCGCACCCGCATCGCCTCCTGACTTGCCCACGGCGACCTCAACGCCCCCATCCACTCCCACTCGGGAGCCCACCCCCACCGTGACGCCGCAGCCGACTTCCACACCCTGTCCCACCTTCACGCCCACGCCCACGCCAGCAATCCCCACGGCCACCCCAACAATCTCGCCGACTCCCTCCCCGGCCGAGCTGGCTGAACAGTACCCGGAGTTGGCTGCTATCCTCAACAACCCTGAACTACACGCCCTATACAAGGAAATGCTGACGCTCTACCAGCAGGTAGGCGAGCAAACAGCACTGGAACTGGCCCAGCAGTACGGTCTGCTCACCCCCGAAGGGAATATCCGCGCCACGCTCGTCCTGGACACGCTGGACACGGAGGACACCGCCGCACTGGTGGCCCAACTGGAGGCAGCCGGTATCACCGTTGTCAGCGCCGAGGGCGACCGGATCGAAATCGCCGTGCCGATGGAACTGATCCAGGCCCAGGCTCAGGCTGGCCAGCCTGGCGCTATCCTAATCCAACTCGTGCAACTGGAGCACGTCATCGGCATGCGGCCGCCATGGTAGGGCAGAGTAGTCTCGCCGTAGATCACGTACACGCCAGAGGGAAAAAAATGAGTCTGACCGCAGGTGACGTATTGCAGAATCGCTACCGCATCGTCTCCCCGCTGGGGCAAGGGGGGATGGGAGCGGTCTACCGCGCCTGGGACACGCGACTGAAGGCTCCCATGGCGCTCAAGGAGATGATCCCCCAGCCGGGGCTCAATCCCCGCGCGCTGGCCCAACTGCGGGCCCAGTTCGAGCAGGAGGCCGTGATCTTGGCCCGCCTCAACCATCCTCACCTGGTGCGGGTGACCGACTTTTTTGAAGAAGGAGGCAACGCGTACCTGGTGATGGACTTCGTCGAGGGGGAGAGTCTGGCCGACCGTATTGAACGGGAGGGCTCGCTGCCGGAGGCGCAGGTGCTGGAGTGGAGTGACCAATTGCTGGACGCGCTGGCGCACTGCCATGCCCAGGGAATCATCCACCGCGACGTCAAGCCGCAGAACGTGATGATCCGCCCCGACGGGCGGGCGGTGCTGGTGGACTTCGGGCTGGTGAAGTTGTGGGACCCGCGTGACCCGCGCACGCGGACGGTGATGCGGGGGATGGGGACGCCGGAGTACGCGCCGCCGGAGCAGTACGGCACCCAGCCAGGTCACACCGGCCCTTGCAGTGACCTGTACAGCCTGGGGACGACGCTGTACCACGCGCTGACGGGGCAGGCTCCGCCGACGGCCAGCGACCGGATGGCGGCCCCGGACCAATTCGTGCCGGTGCGGAGTTTGAATCCCCGAGTGAGCGGCAAGACGGAAGCGATAATATTGAGAGCGATGGAACTGCCGCTTGCCAGCCGCTTCCAGAGCGCGGCTGAGATGGGGGCGGCGATGGGCGGCGGTGGAGCGGTCGCCCAGGCGCGCCCGGCCCCACCGAAGCGGCAGCCGACGAAGGTGATGCCGGGGGCACAGCCCGCCGCCCCAGCCTGGCACAAGCGCATACCCGCGTGGACCTGGGCGCTGGGCGGGGTGGCCTTGTTGGCGTTGGCGTTGGTGGTGGGAGTGCTGATACTGGTGGCAGGAGCGCTGACAAGTGCGGGAGGTGGAGCCACGTCGCTGCCGCCGCCTTCCCCCACACCTGCTGGCTCCTCGCTGGGCGACACCTGGACCCGCCCCACCGACGGGATGGTGATGGTCTACGTCCCGGCCGGGGAGTTCGAGATGGGCAGCACAGAGGGCGACAGCGATGAACAACCGGTACACACCGTGGCGCTGGACGGCTTTTGGATGGACCAGACCGGGGTGACCAACGCGCAGTTCGCGGCCTTTCTGAACGAGCGGGGCAATCAGACGGAGGGGAGCGCGACCTGGCTGGAGCTGGAGGACGAGGACTGCCTGATCGAACGGGTGAGCGGCGAGTTCCGGTCCAGGAACGGCTATGTGGAACACCCAGTGATTGAGGTGTCCTGGTACGGGGCGGCGGCTTACTGTGAATGGGTCGGGGGCCGATTGCCCACCGAGGCGGAGTGGGAGTACGCGGCGCGAGGGCCGGACGGGCACATCTATCCGTGGGGCAATGATGCGCCAACCTGTGAACGGGCACACTTCGGGGAGTGTTCGGGGCGCACGGTGCCGGTAGGTAGTCTGCCGGCCGGCGCCAGTTGGTGCAATGCGCTGGATATGGCGGGCAACGTGTGGGAATGGGTGGCGGATTGGTATGGGGAGTATGCCTCCGGGCGGCAGGTGAATCCGACAGGGCCTTCTTCCGGGGCATATCGGGTGCTGCGCGGGGGCTCGTGGGACATCGTACCGAACCTCGTGCGCGGCGCCAACCGCGGCAGGCTCCTTCCTGATGCCACGAACAACGACGGCGGTTTCCGTTGCGCCAGGGGTTCTCAGTAAGAAACACGAATAGTCGAAGA
>CAYLPU010000126.1:0-12662 GCA_964385635.1 uncultured Anaerolineales bacterium | reverse complement strand
AGGGCCTGGATCTGGCGATCCAGGCCGAGCGAATGGGATAAATGCGATTGCCCTAGGGAACATCACCGCCTTGACGGCGGGCGAGGAAAACTTTAAGGACGAGCACATAATACGTTAGGAGGCGCAACAATGCAGATCAGCGGCTATGAGTTCCCCGACGGCCTATACTACGACAAACTCCACTCCTGGGCTCAGGTGGAGGGGAATGTCATCACACAGGGTTTGACCGAGTTCGGCCAGGCCATCGCTCAGGAAATCGTCTTCGTCGAAGCCCCCCGTGCCGGGCGGGATGTCGAGCAGGGGCAGACCTTCATGTCCATGGAGTCGGGCAAGTGGGTAGGCCGCATCGTTGCTATGGCCAGCGGCAAAGTCGCCGAAGCCAACGAGGAACTGGAGTGGGAGCCCACCTTGGTCAACGAGTCCTTCTACGAGGATGGCTGGCTGGTCAAGATTGAGATGACCGATCCCGCCGAACTGGACAACCTGATGAAGGCCGATTCCCCGGAGTTGAAAGCCCTCATTGAGGAGGAGGCGGAGAAGTACAAGGAAGTCCTGGGCTAACATGGCAGTGCGCGTGTGTACGGCGCACCTCGATCTATCAATTTAGCGATGGGCAGCACCGCTTGGCTGAGTTTGCGATAGACTCAGTCATGGGAGGCTGCCCATCGTAAGTTTGCAGGGGAACCAGGCCCATCCTGCTACTACACCTAGAAACACGACTACCCCCGCATTCGTGAGATGGCACACCCGTGGGAGGCGGATGCGTTCCAGAGGAGCGACTTTCCGATCCGTTCCACTTCGTTTTCCCATCAGCAAACCTTTGCGTGAGTGGGAAAGGTGCGATATAATGATGTCATCCCATCGGTGAGACCTGTGATGACCAATAACACTTCCAAGACAACAATCCCTGGCCAAGATAACGTCGCCGTCCTCCGTGAAGGGCTGGCCAACATCGCCCGCGTTCTTACACGGCACCGTGAGACTGGCACGCCGGTGGCGGTGGAAATCTCGCAACATCTCTCGGCCCTCCAGGGCGTGCTGGCACACCTTGAACAGGAACTGACAGCCCAGTCACTCGAGCGGGACGAACTGGCTGCTTTGTACGGCGTCACCCAGGCGATCGGCTCCTCCCTGAACCTGACAGAGGTGCTGAACGAGGTGATGGATCAGATTATCCGTCTCACCGGGGCCGAACGTGCCTCCCTGATGCTCGTGGACCCGGGCACAGGCGAACTGGAGTTCCGAGCCGCTCGCAACATGGACCGCGAGACCATCGCTTCATCCTCATTCGAGATCAGTCGGAGCATCGTTGACCAGGTAGCCACCAGCGACCAGCCCATCGTCACGACCAACGCGCAGATGGACCCCCGCTTCAAGGCACAGGAGAGCGTCATCGGTTACAACCTGCGCTCCATTCTGTGCGTGCCGCTCAGAGTGCGCGGGCGGGTCACTGGCGTGATCTACGCCGACAACCGCATCCTCACCGGCCTCTTTGCCGACCGGGATCGTGACTTGCTCACTGCCTTCGCTGGACAGGCAGCGGCGAGGATCGAGAACGCCCGTCTGTTCGAAAGCGTCGCCAACGCCAAGGCACTGAGAGACAACGTCTTCGCCTCCATCACCAGTGGCGTCATCACCACTGACGGTCAGGATCAGATCATATTCTTCAACCGGGCCGCCGAGCGCATCCTGCGGACGCCAGCGACGGTCGTCGTCGGCTCATATTTCGCCGATACTCTTCCGATGCTGGAGAGCGAACTGCAATCGCTGATCGAAGCGGTCAAGACATATGGAGCGCCCGTGGTGGAGTTTGAGACTGAGATGTCACTCCCCGACCGTGACCAGGTCAACCTCCGTGCCAGCCTCTCCCCCCTCAAAGATGCCAACGACGAGACACAGGGTATCGCCATCGTGATAGATGACCTCACGGAACAGCGCCGGCTGGAATCACGCTACCAATTGTTCCAGCGCTACCTCTCGCCGGTCGTGATTGAGCGCCTCCCGGACGACCCCCACGAGCTGAAACTGGGCGGACAGCGACAGGAGATCACCAGCCTGTTTGCAGACATCCGTGGCTTCACCGACTTCAGCCAGCAGCACGATCCTGAGACGCTGGTGGAAGTGCTCAATCGTTATCTGGCCATCGGTGCCAATGCGGTACTGGCTGAGGAGGGGACGCTCGACAAGTTCATGGGGGATTGTGTGGTCGCCCTTTTCAACGCGCCGCTCCCCCAGGCCGATCACGTCCTGCGCGCAGCGCGGTCAGCGCTGAAGATACAAGAAGGAATCGTCCGTCTGCACAAGCGCATACCCCCGGACTACCGGCTCGCTTATGGGGTAGGCATCAGCGTCGGCGATGCAGTGGTGGGCAACATCGGCACCCCACAACGGCTGGACTACACCGCGATCGGCTCCACCGTGAATCTGGCCCGCCGTCTACAAGAGGCCGCAGCACCGGGGCAGATCCTGCTTTCGCACACAGCCTACCAACGGACACGAAAGCACATCGAGGCCCGCTCGCTCCCGCCCATACAGGCAGAAGGCTTCAGTGAACCGATCACGGTGTACGAATTGCTGGGACTGAGGTGACACTCCTCGTACTCATCCACGCCCTGGTCGCCCTTTGGCTGGCGATCTACGGGCTGCAATCCTTCATCCTGGCGTTCCTCTATCTGCGCCACCGACGGGCAGCGATCCCCACCCCACAGATAGATCGATCCACCCTGCCGCCGGTCACCGTGCAGGTGCCCGTGTACAATGAACTCCACGTAATCGAGCGGGTCATAGACTGTATGGCCGCGCTCGACTACCCCCGTGATCGCCTGCAAATTCTGATCCTGGACGATTCGACCGATGGGACGAGCCACCTGGCCTGCACGCGGACGGCACTCCACCGCGAGCAAGGGATAGACATCGCGGTTCTGCGGCGGCTTAACCGCAGTGGCTTCAAGGCCGGGGCGCTGGATTGGGGCTTATCTCAGACCCGTGGTGAGTACGTCGCCATCTTCGACGCCGATTTTTGCCCCCGTCCCGATTTTCTGCTCCAGACGGTTCCCCACTTTCTATCGCGCCCGCGATTAGGTCTGGTGCAGGCGCGCTGGTCGTACATCAACGCCGATTACTCCCCTCTGACCCGTGCCCAGGCGTTGGCGTTCGATGGTCACTTCGTCGTCGAGCAGGCCGGCCGGCATTGCTCTGGGTTACTGATGAGCTTCAACGGCTCGGCTGGGGTATGGCGACGGCGCTGCATTGAGGAAGCCGGTGGGTGGCGGGCCGACACCCTGTCTGAGGACCTGGACTTGAGCTATCGAGCCCAGTTAGCCGGGTGGGAGTGCCTCTATTTGCCAACAGTGAATGCGCCAGCCGAGTTGCCTCCCCAGATCGCGGCGTTTAAGCGGCAGCAGACCCGCTGGACGCAGGGGTCGGTGCAAACCTTGCGCAAACTGGCTGGTCCCCTGCTGCGCAGCCGGCGGCTGAGGTGGTGGCAGAAAGCGATGGCGCTGGTGCACCTGAGCAGTTACCTGGCCCACGCACTGATGGTGGTGCTCCTGCTGGTCTCACTGCCCCTGCTGCTGGTGCCTGATTCTGTGCAGCCCCCGCTGGGCGGTTTGGGGCTGATATGCCTCGGACCTCCGCTGGTCTACGCTATCTCACAACGGCAGTTGTATCCCGATTGGCGGTGGCGGCTGCGCGCCTTCCCGCTGCTGGCGCTGATTGGGATCGGCATCGCGTGGTGCAACACGCAGGCGGTGTGGCGTGGACTGACTCGCTGGGGCGGCACGTTCGCCCGCACGCCCAAGTTCCGGCTCGAAGGGCAAACCGGCCACTGGACCGATAGCGGTTATCGGCTCCAGGCCGACCGCAGCATCATCGGTGAGGCCCTGTTGGCGCTCTACGCGCTGGTCACAGCGGTCGCGGCCCTGGTTACCGGCCGCTACGGGTTGATTCCCTTTATGCTGCTGTACGCGGCTGCGTTTGGCACAATGGCAGGGATAGGATTGGCGCAAACGTTTGCGCCTGGCCGAAGTCGCCCACTGCGACTTGCCCTGGTGCCGGAGAGTACCCAGCGCAGGCGGCGTAACAAACGATAAGAAGTCTGGGGCGGGAAGCAGCACTCAACTGGTGGCAGAAAAAGCGACTACCGGCACTGAAATGTACCGGTTCGCACTTCGTAGTCAAGCCACCATGCTCCCCGGCAAAACGCCAACGTTACCATCTGGCGCAAGCTGTGTAGCGACAGAGAACAGATCAAGGACTACTCCCTGCGCCCCTCCCAGAATGCCTTACAGTTCAGTTCAACGTACTTCGGCGGGACACGCCGCTCAATGACCGCCAGCCACGTCTCCGGCGGTACGTCCAGCCGCGTGGAGAGCGCACCCAGGAGGACGGTATTAGCCAGCCGGGGATTGCCGAGTCGCTCGGCCGTAGCAAAGCCCTCGATCACTGTCACGTCGTCGGTGCGGGTCTCCACGGCGGCCAGGATGCGCTCGTCGGCAGGGTATACCGCATCCCCCACCGTGACTGACATCGGCGGGATACGCTGGTGATTGACGAGCACCGCCCCGCCGGGACGGAGCCACTCGATCCAACGGGCTGCCTCCAGCAGTTCGGTGGCGATGAGGAAGTCCACGCTGCCCTTCTCGGCCAGGGGCGCGGCCACATCGTCTCCCCAGCGGACGTGGCTTTCGACCACGCCGCCGCGCTGGGAGAAGCCGTGCACCTCTGACTTCTTGGCGTCGTACCCCGCCTCCAACCCCACCCCAGCAGCAATGTCGGAACCGGTCAGGATGCCCTGCCCGCCGACGCCAACGAACAAGAAGTTGATGTTCTTCTTACTATTCATAACGACCTCATTATACCACAAACGGCGAAGCCTGCGGCTATTCCCCCACCTGGTAGATCGCCTGGCGCGGGCATACCTGCAGGCAGACGGTGCAACCGGTGCACAGGAGCGGGTCAATCTCCGCCTTGGGACGTTTCGTCTTCGCGTCTGCCTCCCCCGACTTGAGGATGGCCGGGCAGCCGACGCGGAAACAGAAGCCGCAGCCGTTGCAGACCTGGAGGTCAACCGTGACGGCTGGACGCCGTTGGAACTGCGGGGTGAAGACGCAGGCCCCGTTGACGATGATGACAGTGGGCCGGCCCTCGATTCCGGTCGCCTCTCGGATGGCCCGCTCCACTCCCTGGACATCCAGCGCGTCTACCACCCACAGGTCCTCGACGCCCATCGCCCGCACCACTGCCTCAATGTCAATCGCCTGGGTGGTCTCCCCTTGCAGCGTGACTCCGGTGGCGGGGTTGTCCTGCCCGCCAGTCATCGCCGTCGTGCCGTTGTCCAGGATCATCGTGCAGGCCACACCCCGATTGTAGATGATGTTCGCCAGTTCCGGGAGGCCGGAGTGGAAAAAGGTAGAATCGCCAATGGTAGCGACGATCTTGTCAGGGCATCCGGCCTGCTTGGCCCCATGGGCCATCCCAATGCTCGCCCCCATCGAGATCAGCATGTCCATCTCCTCAAAGGGGGGAAGGACACTGATAGCATAACAGCCGATGTCGCCCGACACCAATAGTTTCAGCTTCCGCAGGTTGAAGTAGACGGCACGGTGGGGGCAGCCAGGACAGAGGGCAGGGGGGCGGGGAGGGATTGAGAGCGTGGGAGTATCGGGGTGTGGGAGTGTGGGAGTGTGGGAGACGGGGAGGCCGGCTTTGATGGCACTCTCCCGAACGCGGGCCAGCGTTAGTTCGCCAGTCGCGGGGAAGAACTCCTTGCCGATGACCTCCAGCCCCAGCGCGCGGACCTGTTCCTCAATGAAGGGATCCAGTTCCTCAACGACGACCAGCGCCTCAACCTCGGCGGCGAAGTCGCGGATCATACCCGCTGGGAGCGGATAGGTCATCCCCAGTTTGAGGAACGAAAAACCAGCGAAGATCTCGCGGGCGTACTGGTAGGCCACGCCGTTGCTGATGACGCCGACGCGCCTATCCCCCCACTCCACCCGATTGAGCGGACAGGATTCGGCGTACTCGACCAGGGCCTGCAAGCGGGCTTCGACCTCCGGGTGGCGCGGCCGGGCATAGGCGGGGATCATCACGTACTTGCGCGGCTTGCGCTCGAAGGGAGGCAGGGGTCCAGGTTCGCGTGGTCCAGCGGGCATCTTCACCTCGACCGCGCTCTTGGAATGGGAGATGCGCGTAGTAGAACGCAGCATCACCGGCGTGTCGAATTGCTCGCTCAGCTCGAAGGCGAAGCGGGTGAAATCCTTCGCCTCCTGGCTGTCGGTCGGCTCCAGGCAAGGGAACTTGCCGAAGCGGGCGTAGTGGCGGTTGTCCTGCTCGTTCTGAGAACTGAAGGAACCGGGGTCATCGGCGCTGACCAGCACCAACCCCGCCCCCACGCCCGTGTAGGAGAGGGTTATCAGGCTGTCTGAGGCGACGTTGACGCCGACGTGCTTCATCGCCGCCAGCGCCCGCCCCCCGGCGAAGGAGGCCCCGATGGCGGCATCCAATGCGACCTTCTCATTGGAGGCCCACTCGGCCCGCACGCCGGCGTACTGGGCCAGCGCGGGCAGAATCTCCGTGCTAGGGGTGCCCGGATAGGCAGCGGCGTACCTGACGCCCGCCTCCCACGCCCCCAGCGCAATCGCTTCGTTGCCCGAAAGCAGTCGCTTCATTGGTTCACTCCTCGGTTTACTCCTCAAGGCATTGATCAGTGTTTCCAGTGTACCGCAAGAATGGCAAGGGGACAAGTGACGGCCCTCCCCCTAGTCGGTGACAGAGATCACGAAAGAACACGAGACCTGACAGGTTTGGCAAACTTGCGTTGGGTGATGGTGCACATTAGGACAGACTTGAAGACATCAGCTCAGCACGTGCACTTGCGGTTTAAGCGGGATGCGCTCAATGAGGTCAACAAAGTCCTCAGAGGTGATCTGGTCGTCGGGTTTGTCCACCAGGCAACGGCAGACCGCCTCCATCACATTAGTCCCAAAGGAGCGGCCCGCCAGACGAGGCGTGGTCGTCACCAGTATGTGCAGATTGCGTTCCTGGAGTTCCTCGAAGTTCCGGGCCGTGGTCGTATTGGTGATGATGATCTTGCCCATGAGGTCATCGGGCATATTGGACCGGATCTGGATGAAATCGCCCGTAATGATATCGGCCTGCTCGTAGTAGCGGGAGTATTTGGTCGAGGGCTGTTTCTCCTGCTGCTCCCCTTGCGCGTAGAATACCGAGAAGGGCAACTGGGTGAGCAGTGGCAGGAGCAGTACAGCAAGAACGTGAACGGTGCGCAGGCTGCGGATGGGGATGGGCAAGCCCAGCGTGAACATAAGGTCACCGAAGGTGACGTCGCACCCGGCATCCACCAGCGCCTTCGCCATGCCGTAGCGATCCACAGCGGTCGTCTGAAGCACCCGCTTGCCCTTGAGTTCGATGCCGTGCTCCTCCAGAGACCGCAGCGCATAGGGGGCCAAGAGGTGCTTGATACCGTTGCCGTCGCCAACTTTGGAGATTCTGATCGCCTCTCGGATGCGGCGGGCGTCGCGCCAGTAATAGCGACGGCCGGCGACGACCTGATAGAACTCGGTGCCCCCCACGCCGAAGGCATCCACCTTGCCATCGTACTCGCGGTACAGTTGGAGCGCTTTCTCGAAGTCGCCTTCGGTGCCCTGGCGGCTGATCCAGAAGCGCTCCCCCAGGAATTCGGCTTCGGTGGTGTGATCGCGGGTCGAAGACCCCAGGCTGATACTAAGTACCTTTTTCATCAGAACCCTCACTTGTTCTATGGATGCTGCTCCGGCCACACCGGGACGAACATAGCCCACTGCTCCGGCCGGGCACGGATGAACTCCTCCAGCCAAGCGGTCACGCGCCGCGTGTTGACCCGCAGGTCCTCGTCCGGGTCGCCGGTGCGGATCATCTCCAGCGGTGGGGAGAGGCGCACCACGTTGCCCCTCTGCGGGTCGCGGTGGGACCCGGCGACGAGGATGGTCGCATCAGTCTTGAGCGCCAGCCGGATGTGACCCGTCGGCAGTGGGGCCGGGCGGCCGAAAAACTCGACCCGTCGCCCCTCGTCGCCCACGGGCCGGTCCACGCCAGTCAGCACGACCCCCCCGGCGCGCAAGCGCTTGATGGCCTGGCGCAACGCAGTAACACTGATGGACGTCAGGTGCACGCCCGAACGCGCACGCATCTGATCCATCAGGTCGAAGCCGCCAGCCGGAGGGGCCGCCAGCCCCAACACCTGGACCTCCAGCCCATGGACGGCCAGCGCCAGGATGCCCAGGTCGAAATTACCGGTGTGGGTCCCGACGACGACCACTCCCTTACCACGCTGGGCGGCATAATCCATGTGCGCCCGGGCATCCGGTGAGAGGTGCACGGCCGCGTGTATCGCCTCCTGTCCCTGGCTCACCAGGTGCCAGAGGTCGTAGTTGTTGCGCGCGGTGTTGCAGAAGACCTGGCGTACCAGCCGATGTAGTCCCTTCTCATCCACCTGCGGCCCCACCACCTGGCGCAGATTGGTGTGCACGATCCAGTAGACGTCCGGCTTGAGCCAGTTGATCAGCCCGGCAATGAGACCACCTATGGCATACCCGACAAAGGGTGGTACATATTTGCTGAGGAACATCCCCGCACCGGTGACCAGGCTGCTGCTGAGCAAGCGCTGGAGTGGTGTAAGTTGAGATTGCTGTTCAGGGTGGTGGTCTTGGGACATCAGCACACCTCATCTACGGACGCCAGGTGACCGGCGGGACAGTCGCTGGCAGCACGTAGGGGCCAGCAGCAAACTCATCCCAGTAGTCGTTGTTGGCAACCAGCCGCGCGGAGAAGATGGCGTGACCAGGTGCGTCCAGGTCGCGGGCGACGGCGATGCGCTGGGCGATTTCGTCAAAGTCGGCGTACTGGGCGCTGATGCCGGGAAAGACGTGCCGACCACCATCGTGCGCCAGGAAGTCCGACACGAGTATGGAAAACTGGGTTGGCGTGAAGACGTTGGGAGTGGAAAAAACGCTCGCCGGATAGATCATCGGCATGATCGCGTCAATGGTGTCATTGAGTGCCCAACCCTGGGAATCCTGGTAGTAATCGCTGTACCCCTCACTGTAGCCCCACCCCCAGTAGTCCTGGTAGACCGGCCACACCGCTGCCGAAAGCCGCAGCCCCGGCCGGACCGGAAGCACCCTCGAATACACCCGGTTGACCAGCAGCGTGACCTGCCGGCGCTGCCACTCAGCGCGGGTGAGCGTGGGCTCCGCAGCATGGGCAGCCTCATACCCGGCGTTGCTGAACGGATCGTAGGAGTACTTCTGGTTGCCGTAGCGCACCATATCGAGGTGCACGCCGTCCACATCGTAGCGGGTGACCAGATCAGTCGTGACGGAGATGACGTGATCCACCACGCCGGTGAGGGCAGGTGTGGCCCAGAGATACGCCGTGTCGGTCAGCGTCATCGTCACACCGGAACTGTCCACGTGACGCCAATCGTCCCCGTGACGGTGCGAGAGGGTCCAGAACAGGTGCTCGGGCACGGTGTCTGTGATCGGCGGGGTCTCGCCCGCCCACACTGTGTAGACGTTCACGTAGGCGTGCAACTCCAGATCGTGGGCGTGGGCAGCCTCGACGGCGGCCTGGAGTGGGTCCCAGCCAGGGTACTGGCCCAACGTGCCGCTCAGCCGGGTGGCCCAGGGTTCCAGGCCAGGGGTATAGAAAGCGTCGGCGGTACCGCGCACCTGGAAGAGCAGCATATTGAACCCGGCCCCGGCAGCGTTTTCGACCAGTGTCTGCACGTCGGTGATGGTGCTGTAGTCCCAGCGGGTCACCCACAGCGCACGGGTCTCAGTCATCTCGCTGGAGCCACCGACCCGCACCAGCGGCAGGTAGGCATGGTGATCAAGCGCGGGAGTGATGACAGTCTGCGGTTGTGAGGGGGATGCAGGGAAGCAGGCCGGGGCGATGGGCGGGAGGACAACAGCCTCGTTGGCGTAGCCATGTTGGACGTACCACGCCTGGTTGAGGCCGACCTGCGCGGCGAAGGCCAACGGATCAGGTGGAGACGGCTGAGCCTCGATGGGCCGGCTCAGCAACACCAGCAGCAACGCCAGCGACGCCAGCGCCACCAGCAGGGGCAGGCCAATCCGACGCAGCCCCGTCATGCTACCTTCCTCCCTCCGGCTGGAAGATGGCCTCGGCGTGTTCCTGCAATACTCTGGCTCGCTCCTGGTCCACATTCTTCACCTCCAGGTACTTCGCCAGCAGTTGGCGGTCGGTCATCTCCTCCGGGGCCAGATTTCCCAGCCGCACTCGCGCCTCCCGCTCGACATCGCGGTTGATGGAGCCGACGAAGTAGGCGTCGGATAACAGGGCGCGCACGTCCCGATCACGCACCAATGGCTCCTGGTCAGCCCGCAGTCGCAGGATAAGCCGCACCACGGCCTCCCGCAGGTCGTGGGCTGTAACAGCCTGTTGCAGCGCCATCAGCGGATTGAGAGCCTCTCGCACGTCGGCGCGCACGGTGACGAAAGGGCGAGCATCCACTTCGACGAATTTATACCTCGTCTCCCCCCGCGCCAGTTCCACCCAACAGAATCCTTTCGGCTGCCCCTCCTCGCCGAAATCGATCCGCTCCAGGCTGCCGGCGTAGACCACCGGCGGATAGCCACCCTCATTGAGGCTCTGGTGCTTGTGGACGTGGCCGAGCGCGACGTAGTCCCAGGCCGGATCGGCCAGGGCCGATTTGAGCACGACCGCGTCCCGTCCAATCATCACGCTCCGCTCGGAGCCGAAGGTCGCGCCGGAGACGCTCAGGTGGGCGGTCAGCACTGCCGGAACATCCGGGGCCAGACTGGCTGCCAGGGCACGGATGTTGCCGGTGACAATGCTCCGGAGTTCCTCGTCTAACTGCTCAATAGAAAGGCCCCGGTATTCGTCGCGAGCCAGGAGCCGCTGGCGGGCCGGGTAGGGGACCGTGGCGACCTGCACCGGGCCACGGCGGGTCTCTATACGGTGCACATCCTCGACCCGCCCCACGATGACGTTAGGCACGTCCAACGCGCCGAAGATATCCACGCTGGAAGCCCGCTGGACCATCGTCGGCAGGTCGTGGTTGCCCACTAACAGGACGACCGGCACGCTGGCGTCGGCCAGCCGCTTGACCCGGCGGGCGAAGGCCCGCTGGCAGGTAGGGTTGGGATTACGGCGCTTGTAGGCGTCCCCGGCGAAGATCACCAGGTCCACCTCATGCTCCAAACCGTAGTCGATCAGTTCGTCGAACCGATGCAGGAAGTCCAGCACCCGCCCGTTGACGCCGGTGGCGGGGTCCAGCCTACCATACGTCTCCATACCGACGTGGAGGTCTGCGAAGTGGAGCAGGCGGATTTTTGTCATCGGTGTTCTCGCTGCGCCCACCTCCGCACGAACTCGGTCAATAACCGCACGCCAAAGCCGGTCGCGCTCTTGTCGGGCACGTATGGATTGTCCTTGGCTCCGAACGCCAGCCCGGCCATGTCGACGTGCGCCCAGGCAGGATAGGCGACGAAATGCTTGAGGAACGTCGCTGACGAACCGACGCCGCCCCACCTTTCACCGCTGTTCCTGACGTCCGCCGTCTGCGACTCGATGTCCTTCTCATATTCGGCGAACAGCGGTAGCGGCCAAAGCCTCTCGGCGGTGGCATCGGCGGCAGCCAGGAGCGCATCCCGCAGCGTCTCATCGGTGCTGAACAACCCCGCCGCCACCCCCTTGCCCAGCGCCACGACGCACGCCCCAGTCAACGTGGCGATGTCCACCACAGCGGCGGGTTGGAAGCGGCCGGCGTAGACAAGCGCGTCGGCCAGCAACATCCGCCCTTCGGCGTCGGTGCTGTTGATCTCAATGGTGACGCCGTTGCTGGCCGTGACGACTTCCTGCGGGCGGTAGGCGTGGCCGCTGATCATGTTATCTGCGGCGGGGACCAGGCCGACCACGTGCAGCGGTACGTCCAGCGTGCCGATGGCCCGCATCGCTCCGATGACGGCAGCCGCGCCGGCCATGTCGGTCTTCATCCCGCCCATACTTTCCTTCGATTTGAGGGTGTAGCCGCCCGTGTCGAAGGTCACGCCCTTGCCGACCAGAACAATCGAACCCAATTCATCGGCGCGTTCCCCGTTATGCTCCAGGATGATGAACCGGGGCGGGGTGTCGCTGCCCTGGGCCACGGCCAGCAGCGCGCCCATGCCCATCCGTTCCATCTGCTCCCTTTCCAACACATCAATGCGCAGGCCAGCCTCCTCGGCGACCTCACCGGCGATCTCTGCCATGTGGATGGGAGTGCAAATGTTGGGCGGCAGATTGACCAGGTCGCGCGTCAGCGTGACCCCGGCGGCGATGGCCAGACCAACGTCCACGCCCCGCTGCGCTGCAGGTACGTCATGCTCGTCGAAGACCATCAGTTCAAGCGACTGGGGCAGGGATTCTGGAGGGTCGTCTGTCTTCTGACCACGATAGTCGTACAGCCCCAGCAGGCTGCCCTCGGTCGCGGCCTGAGCCGCCGGTTCGACCGATAGGCCGCCTGCCCCAGCGCCGTGCAGGATGCTCGCCACGCGGTTGGCCTTGAGTTCGCGCGCCCTCTGAATGGCGCGGGCTGCCGCGCGACGGACTACATCCGCCGCGTCCGCGTCGAAGTCGTC
>CAYLPU010000125.1:0-12899 GCA_964385635.1 uncultured Anaerolineales bacterium | reverse complement strand
GAAAGAGATCGGGGCGACGGACGGCAGCCCACAATGTCAGCACCCCGCCCATTGAGTGGCCGACGCCGACGATGCCCTGCCGGCCCAGACCATCTAGCCCCTGGATCAGGTCGTCGGCCAGGGGATGCCAGTCCGGGGCACTCTCGGGCCGGCTGTCCGCCCACAGGGGCCGGGACGGCAGGCCGATGACATGGTAACAGTGAATGAGGGTTTCCGCCAGCGGGCGATACGTGCCCGGGGTGAACCCGTTGGCGTGGGCCAGGTGAACGACGGGGCCATCTCCACCAAAGTCGTGCAACTCGGGAGGCTGTGTTGGTTCATGCGCCATAACAGTCTCTCTCGATGGGACACTTGCAGGCGATCCCCTCGTCCGGCCCTTCAGCCCAGCAGCGATTGGCCGAGATGCAGAAAGACCGCTCCTGCAACCCCGTGCGCAACCGGTTCGGCAAATCCGGCTCGCAAATCAAGGGGCGAGAGAGGGAGATGAAGTCGGCGTCGCCAGCGACCAGCACCTCCTCCATCACCCGCTGGGAGCGGAAACCACCCACCAGAATGATAGGGAGCCGGGTCACCAGCCGCGCCTCCCGGGCCAGCGGACGGAAGTACGCCTCGTCCGCCTCGGAGCGGATTCCCGTGCGGACGTTCAGGTTCTGGCCTCCCCCAATCCCCCCGCTGATCTCCACGGCGTCCAGCCTCATCTCCTCCAACGCCGCCACCACCTGAACCCCCTCCTCGGGAGTCAGACCACCCTCTACTCCGTCCATCATGCCCAACTTGACGAACACGGGGTAGTCGGGACCGACCTGCTCCCGCACAGCCTGGCAGACGACCCGCAGAAAGCGCATCCGCCCCTCCAAGTCGCCGCCCCATTCGTCGGTGCGCCGGTTGCCCCAGGGGGAGAGGAACTGGCTGATCAGATACCCGTGGGCACTGTGGATCTGGACGCCGTCGAAGCCCGCTTCTCGGGCTCTCCAGGCAGCCCGGGAGTAGGCCCGGACCAGGAGAGCGATCTCATCGCAGGTCACCTCCCGCGCGGGTCGCTCCAGGAAGGGGGCACCCACGCCCGAGGGGGCGATGGTCTCGGAGACGGCCTGCCGGCTGCACTGCATCCCACCGTGGTTGATCTGAACCACGACCCGGCCGCCTTCCCGGTGAACCGCGTTGGCCAACTCCGCAAGTGCGGGGATCATCTCGTCGGAATAGATGCCAGCCATCTCGGGGTGAGCCTTCCCGGAGGAATGGACGTACATGTGCCCGGTGATGATCAGACCAACGCCACCCCTCGCCAATTCCTGGTAGAGCCGCTTAAGCCGGGGCTTAGGCCGGCCGCCAGCGTCCGCCAGCCTCTCGGCGGTGGCGGATCGGACCAGGCGATTAGGCAGCGCCAGGGTGCCTATGTTTCCTTGCGTAAAGAGCATACTCACCACCGGGTTATCTTGCCGCCACGTTGGCCGCCACCAGAATGGGATCCCACACCGGCGCAAAGGGTGGCGCGTAACTCAAATCCAACCGCTGCAAGTCAACCACGGTAAGCCGATGATGAAGCGCCGTCGCCAGCACGTCTATGCGCTTCGCCACGCCGCGTCGCCCAGCGATCTGTCCCCCCAGCAGCCGGCCAGTCTCCTCATCCGCCACCAGTTTGACGTGGATGGGGGCTGTGCCTGGAAAATAGTGCGAACCATCCATGGCCCTGATCATCACCGCTCGCACGGAGTATCCCAACGCCTGGGCCTGAGCCGCCGTGAGACCGGTGCGGGCCACCGCCAGATCGAACACCCGTACCACCATCGTGCCCACCACCCCGCCAAAGGTCGCCTCACCCCCGGCAGCGTTCGTCCCCGCCACGCGCCCCTGTTTATTGGCCGTGCTGCCCAGCGGGATGTAGGCCGGTTCGCCAGTGACAAGATGGAACACCTCGGCACAATCGCCCGCCGCGTACACGTCGGGCAGGTTGGTGGCGCTGGCGCCGTCGGTGGCGATAGCCCCTGTCACACCCAGCGCCACGCCCGCTGCCCGCGCCAGCGCTACCTCGGGCCGCACGCCGATGCCCAATAGCGCCACGTCGCACGGATAGCGACCACCCTCATTCCCACTCTCGCTCTCGTTCTCAACGACCACCGCTTCCACCCGGCGACTGCCCTCGAAGACGACGGGCTTGCCCATCACTACCTCTACTCCCTGGCATGCCAATTCTTCTTCTACCAACCCACGCACGTCATCGTCGAGCGCGGCACGCATCACCTTGCCAGAACGGATCACCATCTTGACTTCCAGTCCCAGCCGCCGGAAGGTTTCCGCCATCTCCACACCAACGTAGCCTCCTCCGAGCACGACTGCCCGCTGCGGTCTGTGCTCCCTGCTGTCAACGAGAAAGCGCCGAAGCGCACGCCCCTCGTCCAGCGAGCGCAGCACAAAAACCCCCTCCAGGTCGAGGCCAGGCAGGGGAGGCCGAACCGGACGCGCGCCGGTGGCGATGACCAATCTGTCGTACCCCTGCGTGAACTCGCGTCCTCCCGCCAGGTCGCGCACGGTCACCGTCCGCGTGTCGGGGTCAATCGCCGTCACCTCGTGACGGACGTGCACCTCCACGCCCTGTTTCGCCATCTGCTCCGGGGTGCGTGCGAGGAGGCTGAGGTAGTCGGCGACGTCCCCCGCGATAAAGTAGGGCATCCCGCAGGCTGCATAGGAGATATACGGGCTTTTCTCGTAGACCACAGCCTCCATTTCACGATCCACGCGCCTCGCCTTGGCGGCGGCGCTCATCCCCGCCGCCACTCCACCGATGACGATCAACCGCTTTCCCATAACCACTCCCTCCAATACAACACAGATTCGCAGGATTTACGGATTCCGATCCGTTAATCCCGCCCGTCCGTGTCTCGTCCGAGGCACTCTACCGCCACTTCACACCCGAGCGCCTCCCCCACCTCCTCCGGCCTCATCCCATCCAGTGATTGCCCCTCCGGCCCGCCGAACATCGCTGGCGGCAGCACCACCACGTCGCCCAAGTCTCGCTCCTGCAATTGTACCACCACGTCCCGCCCGGTCAACAGCCCTGCCACCGTCACCGTCTCGCCGAAGAAGCGGTTGGCCACAGACACGACCTCGACGCCCACAAGAGGCGCCATCACCTGCCGCAGCAGCGGGGCGAACAGTGTGCCCGTTACCAATGTTCGTGATTCGGGATTCGGGATTCGGGATTCGTGATTCGTGATCCGTGATTCGGATTTGCGGCCTAAAGCCTCGAGGAACTGCCTCGCCAGCCCCACACCATTCTCCGTCAAATCCAGCCCGTCGTAGGCATCCATCGGAGGGACTTCCTCACCCAAGCGAAGGTACCACTCGTCGGAGAGATAAACGAAATGGACGCCCAGCCGCTCGCGCAGACGTGCCTGCCAGCCAGTCACCTGCTCAAAGACAACCCACATTTCGGTATCTGTGTGGACGCGACAGCCTCTCCGGTGATATTTCGTCAGGCCCACCGGCACGACGCTGACCGAGCGCAGCGCCGGATACAGGCCGGCCAGGTCGCCGATGGAGCGATCCAGCCGAGGGCCATCGTTCAGGCCGGGCACTACCACGATCTGTGCGTGCACCTCGACCCCCAGGCCAGCCAGACGGCGGAGTTGGGTCATCACGTCGGGGGCGGCGGGGCTACCGAGAAGCCGACGGCGCAAGTCGGGATCGGTGGCATGGACCGAGACGTAGAGCGGGCTAAGATGCTGCTCGCCGATGCGTGCCCAGTCCGCTTCGTCCAGGTTGGTCAGCGTGATGTAATTACCGAAAAGAAAGGAATACCGGTAGTCGTCGTCTCTGACGTACAGGGAGCGGCGCAGGCCCGGCGGCATCTGGGTGACGAAACAGAACTCGCAGCGGTTGTTGCAGTGGCGTATGCCATCGAAGGTCGGACGTGCGAACTCCAGACCCAGCGGTTCGTCGTACCTCCGCTCAGCCTCAACGGTGAACGCTTCCCCCTCCCGTCGCCCCCCCAGCGTCAACTGCTCGTCGGCGAAGCAGAACCGCACGTCAATCACGTCCCGCAACCGGTGGCCATTGATGGAGAGCAGTTCATCCCCTGGTTCCAGGCCAACCCGCCCGGCCAGGCTATTTGGCTCAACCGAGGAAATTGTATCTCCCCCCGTTCTCCATTCTCTATTCTCCACTCTCTACTCCCCATTCTCCACCAGCCGCTTCACCTCAGCCAACACCTCCTCCACGCTCAGTTCGGTCGTGTCCACGACGACAGCGTCTTCGGCCACGCGCAGCGGTGAGTCCGTTCGATGGCTGTCAATCTCATCGCGGCGGCGCATCAATGCCAGCACCAGTTCGTAATCCGCCTCCTCTCCCCGCGCCCGCATCTCCCAACAGCGACGCCGAGCCCGCTCTTCGACGCTCGCATCCAGGTAGATTTTGAGGTCAGCGTCGGGCAAGACAACGGTGCCAATGTCGCGCCCCACCATCACCACCCACCCCCTCACCGCCACCCGCCGCTGCTGCGCAACGAGCGCTCGCCGCACACCAGGGTACGCGGAGACGGGTGAGACATTGGCGTCCACATCCGGTGTGCGGATAGCCCAGGTGACGTCCACCCCATCGGCCAGGATGGTGTACTGGCGACTGTCATCCACCGTCGGCGGGGTCACGTCAATGCGGAGTTGCTCCGCCAACTGCGTCACCGCCGCCTCGTCCCCGATAGGTATGGACCGCTCCAGCGCCGCCCAGGTCACGGCGCGGTACATCACGCCGGTGTCGAAGTAGAGGTAGCCCAGCCAGCGGGCGAGCGCCTCGCCGACAGTGCTCTTGCCCGAGGCAGCCGGACCATCAATGGCAACCGTGGATGGCTTCAACGTCGTCTCTTGCTCCTCTTGCTCCTTTTGCTCCTTTTGCTACTTTGTGGCCTCCGCACCGCCGACCGCAACGCTTTCACCTCTGCGTTGGCGAGTTTCCGCCACTGCCCCGGCTTCAGATCCCCCAGGCGGAGTGGCCCGATGCTGACGCGGATGAGCCGGTACACTGGGTAGCCCAGCATCGTCGCCACACGGCGGATCTGCCGCTTGCGGCCCTCTCGCAACACCACCAGCAACCAGGTATGGTCTCGCCCGTGGCGGAGAACGGAGACGCCGGCGGGCGCTGTCAGCCGGCCGTCCAGAAAGACTCCCTGTCGCCATCGCTCGAGCGTCTCATCGTCCGGGTGACCCTCCACGTAGACGTGGTACTCTTTGGTGTGCTCGTAACGTGGATGTGTGAGCCGGTTAGCCATCTCGCCGTCATCAGTGAGCAGAATCAGCCCCTCGCTCCGCAGGTCAAGCCGTCCTACCGGGAAGAGTCGGCCCGGCAGCGACACCAGGTCCCGTACAGTGGAAAGGCGGCCCGAACCGTCCCCCTCGTCGGAGAGGACGCCTCGGGGTTTGTGGAGAGCCACGTATGTGCGGCGGCGCTTCACCGGCACCGGCCTCCCGTCCACGGTGATACGGTCGCGGGCCTGGTCGGCCTTCTGGCCCAATTGAGCCACCCGCCCGTTGACCGCGACTCGCCCCTCGCGGATCAGTTCTTCACAGGCCCGGCGGGAATCGATGCCCGCGCGGGCCATGATTTTCTGCAAGCGTTCTTCCATCTATGTAGCCTCCGGGGAACCGACAGTATTATAACGCAGATGGGCAAAAGGGACAAAGGGGGACACAGCGGCGAATCAGAGAGCCAAAGGGGGCTCATTTTATGGCATGTCATCAAGGCGGCTGGGAGGTGCGGCGGTTGAATAACGACCAACCGCGCCTTGGGGCCAAGGCGCGGTTGAGGGATATTGGGGCGCAGAATCAGTCAACACTCGGCGTAGAAGGCGATGCAGATGGTGCCTGGCCCGACGTGAGTGCCGATAGCGGGGCTGACCGTGGTGCGGTAGACCGTGGAGATACCGAACCGTTCCCTTACCTGTTCAGCAACAGCCTCTCCTTCCTCGGGACTATCCACGTCAACGACGGCTACTTCTGCCATCCGTTTCCCGCCCAGCCGCTCCTCAGCGACCTCCAACATCTGTGCGACTGCCTTGCGCTTGGTGCGCACTTGGGCCAGTGGCTCGATGCGTCCGTCCTCCAGGTGCAAAAGCGGCTTGATGTTCAGCGCGGTTCCCAGCAGCCGCTTGGCCCCGCCAATGCGCCCGCCCCGGTGCAGGTACTCCAGCGTGTCCACGGCGAAGAGAAGATGTACCCTGTCCCGCATTTCCTCGGCTGCGGCAACGACTTCATCGAGAGACTTGCCAGCGGCCGCCGCCCGTGCAGCAGCCAGCACGATGAATCCCAATCCCATTGAGGTCGAAAGCGAATCCACGATTCGGATCGTGAGTTCGGGAAGTCGCGCCAGCGCTGCCTGCGCGTTGGCGACAGTGCCACTGAGTTTCGAGGTCAGAAAGACGCCGACGGTAGCATCAGCCCCGGCACCTACCTGCCGGAAGAAGTCCTCAAACTCTCCAGCCGAGGGCTGAGAGGTGGTGGGAAAGGTCTTGGCCTCTCGCAAGCGACGATAGAAGGTGGGGGGGTCTATGTCCACTCCGTCCCGGAAGCGCTCGTCGCCCCAGATGAGCCACAGGGGGATCACCGGAACACTCAAGCCGCCCAAGGCTTCTTTGGGAATGTAAGCCGAACTGTCCATCACTACTGTAATCTTGTGACCGTTCATAATCGCCTCCCTTGCTGGACATTGGCAAATAACGATTTTCGTAACCAGTAATTAGAACACTCCACACGTGGGCAAGATGCGCTCGCGGGGGTAGACAACGAAGAAGGAGCACTCTACCGCCCCAGGCTGCGCAAGTTCGCGTCGCCGTACACAACTAAAACCCCAAAATGTGACCGCAATTTCGATGCACGGGACATTTTTGACACGCTTCATGAAACGCTCGCATGTTATACTATCTGAAAACCCGCAATGCCCGCCATAAGAATTATAACAGGAGGAGCGAATATGTCTCTGAACACATTTCTGGAACAAATTCTGTCCGGGAACGACAGTCGCCACCGCCCCCGCAACCTGTTCAGCCGGTTCCTGCACAAGAACAAGGGCGACGACCTATTGCCCAGCGGCTACCGGCGGAGCGAGTATCACCGTCACGGAGTGACCGACGACGACATCGACTTCTGGGGTCTCGACCAACCCGGTACACCTCCCCCAAGTGTGGCAGCATGGATGATGATGGCCTCGCTAGATGAGATGGACGCCGATAGCGCTGGGCTCATCAACGACCCTTTCGATGATCCTGTCTCATGGCAGTGCGTGCTCTGCCAGACGAGCGTCTCCAATCTCGCGCCTCTAGCCACCGCCTCCCCGCCAGCGCCGCATCCGCCCGCTGCCGCTGGGAAGCCGTCCTTACGGAGCACCGGGAGCGGTCTGGTCATCGCCACACCGGAAAACGTGGCCTGGCTGCTTTCGCAGCCACGGCCCCCCCGCTCCTCGGGCGCAGCGCCAACCACAATAGGCACTGTCCTGACGACGCGCTCCTCGGCAGGGGGTTCCGTTGCGCCAGGAGTCTCAAATGAGCTATCTGCCCCCTGTCCACTGCTTGTGACAGAACCACGCAGGGGACTCAAGCCCAAACCACCCGCCGACCGGCCCGCGACGCCGAGCCAGGCCCAGCGCGGATTCGAGCGACTTTTGCTTGACCTGGGCACACCGGCTCGGTCGCCCCATCTCCGCGGAAAGTCGCCCGGACGGCCCAAGGGCTATCGCCCGAAGCATCGAGAGCGCCTCCCGGTGGTGTACAAGGGCAAGAAGCAGGCCATCGGCATTACCTGAAACCATCTTTGACTCGCTCGTTGACGATTTCTCAGCGAACCGCACCCGGTTCGTTAGCTCTGTTTGTCCAAACTCCAATGTTCTACGAGATCGACTATTCTCTGCCCGCGAGAACGAGGGGACGATCAGTCCCCTGGGGTCACCGCCTGTGGTGAGCGAAGTCGAACCAACGGCGAAGTCCCCTGCGCTGGCGGTAGTCCGCCGGCCGCCCCTGGCGGAGGTGAGGCCGGTAGACCCTGCCGCGTACAGTCAGGGGGCATTGTTCTGAGTGAGAGGGAGCGGCAGCTGTGCCGCTCCCTCCAAAGAGCAATCTTCCATCGGATGGCGACGGACCTGCTTATTGACCCTTCTCTAGCAACCCTTCGGCTGGCACACCGACCCACCTGGACAGTACTTCAACGACGGCCTGGGCAGTGACGACCAGCCCTGTGCCCAGGTCAGCGGGGGCGCTGATAGTGGGACGCGGGCACACGCTTCATCCAGCAGGTCCAGTGCCTTGTCAGGCAGGTGGCGATCGGGTAGCCAGCCTGCGGAGAGGTGCATGCCAGCCTCCAGCGCATCGTCGGCGATGAGCGCACCGTGGTGGGTCTCGTACCGCTCCTTGACGCCTTGCAGGATCGCAAACGCCTCCTCCGGCGTGGGATCTCTCACCCATACCGGTTGGAAGCGGCGCTCCAGGGCGGTGTCCTGTACCGCATCCGCGCCGCAGGGTGCGAAATGTACTGCCGGTACTCATCGGTCGTATGACGCTACGACGACTTGTTATTCCTGGGGGCTTGTCATCGGAGACACCAAGTATGGTTCCATACCTTCTGGGAGGCACCGAATCACGTCAACGCATTTGTTTAAGCAGATCGCTCGGCAGCTTCTCGAACATCTCCACTCTTTTCTGCCGGAGTTGCTCCAGGTGCTGATTGGCAGTATCGTAATCTGCCCGCGAAGCTGCACGTTCCATCTGCATGATAATCTGTTCTGCTTGACTTCGATCAATCGCTGATGTTTTTGGATCCTCAGCCGCCCATTTTGCCCAGAACACATCCCAAGTCGGAACTGGAAAATTCTTTGCCAGATCTTGCATGCGCCCTAACAAGGGCTGAGCACGTACTTGATCCTCCATCTCCAATACAGGTTTGGCCTCAGCTACAAGTTGTAATGCCTGTTCCGCTTGCCCAGGGTTTAAGTACTTTTTTAAGAAGGGAAACTGCGCTACACTCTCTAGATAAAAGATGAAGAAACCAAGATTCTCAAGTATCTCAGAGAGGGGTTTTTCCTGGGTTTCCTTGCCGGCAAAGATGAATTTTCCTTCAATAAGGGTCTCGTCTTCCAGTTTCCTCACAAAGGACCGTACAGTGAGTATCCCGTCCCCGTCTATGCGCATTTCCACCATGACGGGGGTATTGCTGGGAAGCCCTGGTGGCAATCTATCATTATACATCACAGCTATATGCTCCCATTTTTCACGCGGGGCATCCTCTGTTTCAAGCTCATACACGGGCAGACGATAATACTCCCGCCCAAAACTGCTGGTGAACAGTTCGCGTTTGAATGGTTCATCGGTTGGATAGAGAGTGCTTTTTGGGATCACGGTAGCAAACTGACTGCCGTCTATGGTCTCAACCCCGATGTACATAGGTGTAATGTCCGTTATGCTGGCAACCTGATCACCAGCAAAGACGGCGCCGATAGTAGCGCCGCAATTCCAACATTCCCGACGACCTTGGCGGTTGGGCTTTCCACATTCATCACACAGGATGTGGGGTTGCTGTTCCTCGTCACCCAGTTCCCGTGGTTTGCCACAGGAGTAGCATGTCTCCTCTATGCCCTTATTGACAGCATCACAGTGTTGGCACAACCACTCAATGGGGATGGTCGTTTGAACGGCTGCGCCCAGAGCGACACATTGCATTGGATCAACGTCAATCTCGATCTTGTCACCAAATATCTCCTTTAGTCTTTTTCGGATGATGGGGACGCGCGTCATTCCACCTACAAGCAAGACACGATCAATGTCCTCCACCTCAATGTCGTCATCTCTCAACGCCCGGTATGTGATGTCAACTGAACGTTGTACTAAATCCTCCACAAGTTCCTCAAAGTGGGCTCGTGTGATAGTGTAGTCAATATTGATCGGCTTGCCCTGTCTGGTCTGGAAGGCCGCACCCCCTGGGATTCGAGCCTCCTTCTCCCGGGACAACTCTATCTTGGCTTCTTGTTCAGCCCGCCCTTTGAGTATGTACTTAGCACCATCATCTTGACTGAGATCTTCCCCGTACTCGCGCTGGATTTTGGCCAGCATCTCGTCAACGATGAGTTGATCAAAATCATCTCCGCCCAGGAAGTTATCACCGGCAATGTGCAGCACGTCAAAGTTGCCGCCTGACACCACCAGGATGGAGATGTCGAACGTGCCACCACCCAGGTCGTACACCAGAATCCGCTGAGGCTCGTCGCTCTCTTCTTCAACCCCAAAGGCCAGGGCTGCTGCTGTCGGCTCGTTGATAATGCGCAACACCTTGAGGCCGGCGAGTTGCCCAGCCTCGCGCGTGGCATTCTTCTGGCGCTGCCCGAAATAGGCCGGTACAGTGATTACAGCATGGGTTACCTCTTCCCCGAGCACAACCTCTGCGTCTTTCTTGAGCTGCTCCAGGATCATTGCTGAGATTTCAACAGGGCTGTAATACTTACCATCAAGCAGTACTTCGACCTCACCATTGGACGCTTTCCGGGTTTCGTATCCAACGTGCTCCAAGGCCCTCTGAACAATTTCGTCGTCATAATCTCTTCCAATGAAACGTTTAGTGGAATAGACGATGTTCTTAGAGCCCGTGCGCATCCGCTCTTTCGCATCCTGCCCCACAATTCTGCGGCCTTGCTCAATCATCACAACCGATGGAGTGAAGGGAGATCCTTTGGCATTGTGGATCGGCTTGGGGCGTCTCTTGCGCCAATAGGCTGCTGCGCTGTTGGTTGTACCGAGATCGATTCCAATAACACGGCCCATTTGTTAATTCTCCTCTCGTTGAGTTGCTATGATTACGGCTGCTTTGCGCAGCACTTTGCCCTTCCACAGATAGCCTTTTTCAACAATCTGTGTGACGACAACATTGTCGCCGGTTCCGCTATCCTCACGCGAGACGATACGCGTCGTCTCAGGTGGCGGGTACTGACCTGTACTCAAGGCAATAACCTTGACGCGCCGTCCTCTCAGCGAATTCCTCAGTCTCTTGCCAAGATTCTGAGCTGTCTGCTTCAATTGCTCCAGTGCGCTGTAGTATTCCTTCCCGCTCAACGTTGCGCCCGGAATCTGAAGAGCGACCACGCGTTCTACTGTGTCCAATGATTTGACAAGACCCAGTAAGTCCACTTGATATTGCTGCTCAAGTTGATGTTCATAGTCTTCGATCATTTCTTCCAGGTCATCAAGATGATTCAGCCATTCGTCTATGCTCTCGTTTGCAGGATGTGACATTGGCACCGGCGGTGCGTTCGCTTGTTCGGCCAGCTTCCTGAGCAGAGCCTGGATTGGGACAGCTAACAGTTCGAAGCTGCGCCTGAACTCACCGTACTTCTTTTCGTAATGCCGGCTATGAAACTCGGTAGAATCTTCGAGACCTTTGGACAAGCCAACCCTCGTCCTCTCCAGAAACCTGCGCAGGTGTGACCGCCTCCGAGAAGCCTTTCTGGTCATGTCTTTCAGTTGGGCCGAGAGTTCCTGACACTCTTGTTGTAACCCTTCAATTGACTCACTTGATTTCATCTCAACCATTCTTTCAGAAAGTCCTCCAGGCCGTCATACTCTGCGGAGAGTTCCGGTTGGCGTTGCGGTTCTGGGAGTTCAGTAAAGGTGTGTCGCAGAGTGGCCTCTATCAAGGCTTGCAGGTCTTGCTTGAGGATGGCTGAACGATCCAGATACGACAGCCAATCAGGTGGTTCTGCGGTCTCGTCGCAGAATTCAGTTACCACCCGACTGCCATCGAAGTCGCCTGTGAAGTCAGGTGTCAGAGCATCCACAACAATACGCTTTTCCGGTGAGCGGAGTAAGTCGTAGGCTCGCCGTGAGCGCCGTCTATCCTGACCACTTCCTCGCGATTGCTTGGCTCCCTCCCTTCCAAATGCTGCCTGTTTGATTGCCTTCTTGTCGGCATTCAGGTCAAGTCCCAAGATGTCGTAGGGATTATCATCCGCCAATCTTTTCATCAGTAGTAGCCTCCAGCCAGACTAAGATTACGAAATGTGTCCACTGTTGTATAACTTCGCGCCAAGGTCCGTGTAAAGAGCAGAAAGCAGGCCCTCAATATTGAGGGCACTGTGGTCGTAAGGCAGGTTGATTGCCGCCTCGAGCCGCCTTATAGCTTCGTCATATTGGTTACGCTGAGCCAGGTAAACTGCATAATCATGAACTACTGCAACCAGAAAAGTTAGGTACTCCTGCGTCTGTCCATACTCAGACGCTTTTTGTGCATAATTCAGAGTTGCGCTCCACTTGCCCTGTTCGCTGCATTTTATCGCCAGCTCGCGATAAATCATGGCGAGTAAACTGGCGGTACCTTGATCTTCCTCATACTCCATGGCGCGCAGCGCATCTTGAGCCGCTGGTTCAAGTTGCCCTTCTTGCGCTTTGGCCAGGGCTCGATTGTGATAAACCATCGCAGCACCTCTGCGGGCCCTAAGGTTCGATGGATCAAGAGCAAGGGCTTCCTCAAAACGCTTCAGAGCTGTTTCGGGATCATCATCCTGGCGTGCCTCAAATCCCCAAAGAACCAATGCCTCGCTCAACAGGGTACTGAGCTCTACATACTGGCCCCGCAAAGCAGAACGAGTCTGCTTTAGTTCCTGGACCGCATCTCCATACTCTTCTTCCTGGATTTTCTGGTTAGCCCACCCGACTACAGCATCTACCAGTAGTTGTTCTAATTCAGTATTCAGCGGCTGCAAGTCGAGGCCTTCCCTGGCTGCGCTGATAGCATCGTCCCATCTCCCACTGTTGACCAGTTCCCTTGCGTACAATTCCAGAGCACGCGCTATCTCGCGTCGAATCTCATTACTTTGTGTCTTGTGGCGGATATTTACCCCAAAAGTTGCACCAGTAGGCACTGTGTGAAGTTGACCTCCTC
>CAYLPU010000124.1:0-12929 GCA_964385635.1 uncultured Anaerolineales bacterium | reverse complement strand
GAGATATTCTCGGCCACGCTATTGCTACTCCCCGTTGCAAGAATATCCGCTGGCTCTTGTTGAATCCCCCCGCTTGGGCTTATGTGCAGTGCGGAGAGCTGGTAAACAACCCCAAAACGGGAATTGCTGGCCCTTAACTGTAGCGGTCTATCTCGTTCTCAGGAGAAAACAGTATTTCGGCACCCACCAGAGCACATAACAAGGCGCTGCACTGGCGGGGATTCCGCTGGCACTCCATCCCCGCCAGTGAGCTTGGTCGCTAGATGCGCAAGGGCGTCACGAGACAGACTCTGACGAGTAATCACACACGTTATCTTCCCGGAATCAGAGGAGTTGTACTCAGAACCTGAAAAGAGAGGAGATGTGCCATGAAAGCAAAAGCAACCGTTCTACTCGGACTGAAAGTCATCATCCTGGCCTTTATCCTGTTCGGACTATACTCGATAGACTTCCTGGGCCTGGGTCTGGTAGAGGAGACACAGGCCGCGCCAGCGACACTCCTGCTGGTGTCCCTTCTCCACGCCGCCGTCCTCAGTTGGCCTGTTCTCCGATCCCGATGGGTGGGTTGGCGCCTGGTCGCCGCGATCTTTCTCGTCTTTTACGGCGTGACGACGCTCATGGTCGCCATCGAGGCCGTGTATCTCCCCGAGGCGCTGCCTCTGGATCTGGTCGTCAGGTTGGTCGTCAATGGGGCCATCACTGCGGTGGTCTTTTCGGTACTGGCCGTCCTGATTCACGGGCGAATGGAACGGGTTGAAGAACCACAGGAAACCAACCTGCGCCTGATCATGCCCTGGACGCAATGGGTCTGGAAACTGGCGCTGATTGGGTTCAGTTGGGTCGTCCTGTTCATCCTGTTCGGCGCGTTGGTCTTTCTGCCGCTCGCCGGACGCCTGGCCCCGGCGGCCCTGGAGGAGTACGCCAACATGGAGATGCCCGCCTGGATCCTCCCGTTCCAGGCGCTGAGGGCGGTGCTCTGGGCGGCGCTGACGCTTCCGGTGATCTGGACGATGAGGGAGCCTGCCCTGCCTGTCCCGAGCGTAGCCGAGGGAAGCCTGTCGAGGGGTCGCTGGTGGGAGACCGGGCTTGCCGTAGCGCTGTTGTTCTCAGTGCTGATGGGCGGCAACCTCTTGAGGCCGACGGGCCTGCCCGTCGGGTTGCAGGTGACCCACCTGGTGGAAGTGTTCGGCGAGAACTTGATATTCGGCTGGATCGTCGTCTGGTTGCTGCATCGCCGCCACGGTCGAAACGTTCCGGCAACGGCTTGAGAAACTCTATGAAGGAGACAGAACTATGAACAAGCGAATTTGTACACTGGCCCTGGCGCTGTTGACGTTGCTCTCGACCGCGCTGCCGGCTCTGGCGTTAGGGGTAGACCCGCAGGGTCCCACCGATCCGCAGGAAGTGGAAGCCTTCGCGGACGCCTTTTTCGTCGATTCACTACCGGACACTTTCTGCCAAGCGAGGCATCTGGAAGGCCACAGGGATGTGGATATGTTCATCCAAGAAATGATCGAGCACCGAGGAAGATCACGTTAGCCCCTTCCGGTATTATCTCGTGGACTCGTTTCAGCAACCGCACGTGCGTCTCTTCCGGGAAATGGCCCTTGTTCCCTGTAACGACGATCCAAGCAATGGGCAGCGATCGTTTCTCGTAGATCACGCTGACCATCAATACCAGGCACTTGCGCCCTGCTTCGCTGACGTCCATGGCCAGGAGCAGTGTGCGGTCGGCAGCGAGGCTTTCCAACAATGCATCAGCATAGGGCAGGAAGTAGACCTGAGCGTTTAGGCGATGAAATAGGCCACTTGACATCGGCAAGGCGCAACGCCGACACAATGCGACTTTTGTCGTAGACAGACAACCGCCTTTCTGCTATACTGATAGTAGCCGGGCAACGTGGGCTATGGCAGCCAGACGCGCGGTCGCAGGTACGCTCTCGACTTGCGAAAACCCAAACACTCAGTATTAGCAAAGGAGAAATGGTGATGCTAAACAAGACAATCCAAGACGCGATGAACAAACAGATCAAAAATGAACTATACTCCGCCTACCTTTACCTCTCAATGTCAGCCTACTGTGAATCCATCAACCTCGCTGGCTTTGCACGTTGGATGCGCGCACAGGCTCAAGAAGAAGTGGAGCACGCGGCAAAGTTCTATGGGTTCATCCACGACCGGGGTGGTCGCGTAGTGCTCCAGGCCATTGACCAGCCGCCGGTCGAGTTCCAATCGCCCCTCGACATTTTCGAGAAGACGCTCGGACACGAGCAACAGGTGACGGCGATGATTCACAATCTCTACACGCTCGCAGTTCAGGAAAAAGATTACGCCAGCCAGATATTCTTGCAGTGGTTCGTGACAGAGCAAATCGAGGAGGAGAACAGCGCGAGTCAAATCGTAGAGACACTGAAGATGATCGGAGACAACCACCAGGCCCTTCTGATGTTGGATAGGGAATTGAGTGGGCGACAGGCTCCTCAGGCGAGCCAGGAAGCAAGTGAGTGAGTGAGTGAGTGAGTGAGTGAGTGAGTGATTTCACCCTGGTCTGCCTGGAGTATGGGCACGTGGAGTATGGCAATTCAATGGTTTGAAAACCTACACCCAATATTACAAGCATTGTCGGCCACTGGCTTTACCTGGTTCGTGACCGCGTTAGGCTCCGGCGTGGTTTTTCTTTTCAAAAGCATCAACAGGAAAGTGCTGGACGGTATGCTGGGATTCGCCGCGGGAGTGATGATCGCCGCGAGTTTTTGGTCGCTCCTGGCGCCGGCGATAGAAATGGCCGAGGAATCGAACGTGCCTTCCTGGATTCCCGCTACGGCAGGCTTCTTATTGGGAGGAGCATTTCTCTGGCTGGTAGACAAGTTGTTACCACACCTCCACATAGGGTTTCCGATAGAGGAGGCGGAGGGTCTGAAAACGAGCTGGCATAGAAGTATTCTCCTGGTGCTGGCAATCACTCTGCACAACATACCGGAGGGATTGGCCGTAGGCGTCGCTTTTGGGGCGCTGGCTGCCAATCTGCCTGCGGCGACGTTGGCCGGTGCGGTTGCCCTGGCGCTGGGTATCGGCATCCAGAACTTTCCCGAAGGGGCCGCTGTCTCGATTCCCCTGCGCCGGGAGGGGATGTCCCTGTTCAAGAGCTTTTGGTACGGACAGTTGTCTGGAATTGTCGAACCCATTGCAGGCGTTCTCGGTGCAGCAGCAGTCATCCTGATGCGGCCCATTCTGCCCTATGCCCTGGCCTTCGCCGCCGGAGCGATGATATTTGTGGTCGTCGAGGAACTGATACCCGAATCGCAGTTGGAAAAGAACACCGATATTGCGACGGTGGGGGCGATGCTTGGTTTTGCGGTGATGATGGCGTTGGACGTCGCCTTAGGTTAATCGGAGGAGTGAAGCATGGTAACCAACGAGATGACCATCAGGATCGGCGGAGCGGCGGGCGACGGGGTGGAATCGAGCGGCGCAGGCTTCTGCAAGGCGCTGGCGCGAGGGGGGCTGCACGTCTTTGGCCTGCCCGACCACTACTCACGCATCCGGGGCGGGCACAACTTCTTTTCCATCCGCATAAGCGACCAACCGCTCTACTCTCACGCAGAGCCGGTGTATCTGTTACTGGCGCTGACCGAGGAGACGATCCCGCGCCATCGGGACAAGGTGGTCAAAGGAGGCGCCATCGTCTATGATTCGGGGCTCAAGGTACCACCGGAACAGTGGCCAGGGAGCGACGTCCATCTCTTGCCTGTTCCTCTGAGTGACATCGCCAGAGAGAAAGCCGGGACCGTGTTGGCGCGCAATACCGTGGCCTTGGGTGTCGCGGTGGGGATGACCGGCTTCGACCTGGAGCCGATGGAGAGCGTCATCCGTGACAATTTCGCCCGCAAGGGCCAGGCGGTAGTGGATGGCAACCTGGCGGCAGCCGAAGCGGGCTACCAGGAGGGGCAGAAGTACGCCGCCGATTTCCCCTTCAAGCTGGAGAGGATACCGGACGCGCCGCCCCGCATGGTGGTCAACGGTACCCAGGCTTTCTCCCTGGGGGCGTTGGCGGGAGGCTGTCGCTTCGTGGCTGGTTACCCGATGACGCCCGGCTCTCCTGTGCTGCACTGGATGGCGGCCCACGCGGCCCGCTACGGCGTGGTGACCAAGCACACCGAGGACGAGATCGCGGCGATCAACATGGCCATCGGGGCTGCCCACGTGGGAGCACGGGCGCTGGTGCCGACCTCAGGCGGCGGGTTTGCGTTGATGGTGGAGGCGTTGGGTCTGGCCGGTATGACGGAGACGCCGGTCGTCATCTACAACGCCCAGCGGCCAGGGCCATCCACCGGCTTGCCCACCCGCCAGGAGCAGGCGGACCTGCTCTTTATGCTCCACGCTTCACAGGGAGAGTTCCCCCGTTTCCTGCTGGCTCCCGGCACCCACGAGGAGTGCTTCGTGGCCGGCTGGCGCGCCTTCAACCTGGCGGAAAAGTATCAGACCCCGGCTATGGTGCTCAACGACCACTACCTGGTCGCGGCCGTCCGCACGCTGGAACTGGATAGTTTCGACTTTGAGGCAGTAGAGATTGACCGGGGAGAGATGCTGAGCGCAGCCGAGTTGGACGCTCTGGAAAGAGAGTATCTCCGCTATCGGATCACGGAATCGGGTATCTCGCCACGGGCGCTGCCCGGACATCCCAGGGCGGTCTACGTCGCTGCCGGTAACGAGCACGACGAGAGAGGGGCGATCACCGAAGAGCCAGAGATGCGCACGGCGCAGGTGGAGAAACGACAGCGCAAGCTGATTGGTATGACCGAGGAGATGTCTGGCCCCGTGCGATATGGGCCTGAGAAGGCAGAGATTACCTTCGTCAGTTGGGGCTCCACCTACGGGCCGTTGCGGGAAGCGGTGGATCGGTTGAACGCCGGGCCGTTCGACGGGGCTCACGGCAAGCGGGCAGGCTGGGCCAACCTGCTGCATTTCGTGGACCTGTGGCCCTTCCCGACCGAGGCGGTGACGGCGGCTTTGGAGCAAGCCCGACGGCTCATCGGGGTGGAGGGTAACGCAACCGCCCAACTGGCGACGCTCATCCGAGCCAACACCGGCCAGACAATAGACGACACAATCCTCAGATATGATGGTCGGGCTTTCACTGCCGAGTACATTATGAGTTTCGTGTTATCAGTTTAGAGTTTCGGGTTACCTCGAAATCCAAGACTCAAGGAAGGGGGATTCTCGTGGCTACTATTGAATGGTATGAGGAGATCAAGGGTTGGCAAAAGGCACAGGAACTGACGAACTTTGTCTACACTTCTACCAAGCAGAAAGCCTTTGCCCGCGATTTTGGCTTGAAGGATCAGATTCGGCGAGCGGCGGTTTCAGTTATGTCCAATATCGCCGAGGGCTTTGAGCGCGGGGGACGGCGTGAGTTCATTCAGTTTCTCTCTGTTGCCAAGTCGTCGGCCGGTGAAGTGTAATCCCAGTTGTACGTTGCCCTCGACCAGGAATACATCACGCCAGAGCAATTCGACAGAGGCTACAGCTTGTACGACGAGACAATGCGCCTCATCGGTGGTTTCATCGCCTACTTGCAGAAATCACCCATCGAAGGCGCAAAGTACAAGTAGTTCCAAGTTTCGAGTTGGGAGTTTTGAGTTGCGCGAGTGAACTCGAAACCCGAAACCCGAAACCCAAACGGAGGCATAGAGATGGTCACGAGAAAAGACTTCGATAGCGCCGAGCGGCCCACCTGGTGCAAAGGATGTGGCAACTATGGCATTTTGAACGCGATCAAGATGGCCCTGGCCGAGCAAACAATTGCGCCTCACGAGTTGGCTATCTTCACCGGGATCGGCTGCGGGAGCAAACTGCCGCACTATATGAAGGTCAACGGTTTTCACACCATTCACGGTCGGGCGTTGGCGGTGGCCACCGGGGCCAGGCTGGCCAACCACGGCCTCAAGATCGTGACCGTCCACGGCGACGGCGACGGGTATGGCATGGGGCTGGGCCACTGGCTGCACGCCGTTCGGCGCAACATCGGTCTGGTGGACATCGTGCAGGACAACCGGGTCTATGGTCTGACGAAAGGCCAGTACTCCCCCACCAGCGAACCGGGTATGCGCACCCCCACCTCGCCGGAGGGGGCCATTGACCGGCCGATACAGCCGCTGGCACTCGCTATCGCCGCCGGAGCCACTTTTGTTGCCCGAGGCTATCCGGGCGAGTTGCATCACCTGGTCTGGCTCATCGGCGAGGCGTTACAGCATCCGGGTTACGCGCTGGTGGATGTGCTCCAGCCCTGCGTTACCTTCAACCGGGCCAGCGCTTACGACTTTTACAGCGAGCGGGTGTACAAGTTAGAAGACAAAGCAGGGTATGACCCCCAGGATCGAACGGCGGCCTGGGTCAAGGCTCAGGAGTGGGGGGAGCGCATACCCATCGGCATCGTCTACCGGGGCGAGCCGATCCCAACCTACGAGGAGCAAGTGCCGGCGCTGGAGACCGGCCCGCTGGTGCAGCAGCCGCTGGAAAAACTACGGTCGGAGCAAATAGACACGTTGCGGGCGGAGCTCATCTAAGTAGGTAGCAAAAAGTTTCTTCCACAAAAAACGGCACCTGTCGGCCAAAAAAGCGTAAGGAACTTTCTGTGACCTACTTAGTAGCGGAGGAGCAGAGGAGCAAGGAGCAGCGAAGACAAGGAGTGAGTAATGTCTGATGCGTTGCGTGACAGGGTGGTTCTGATCAGCGGGGCGACCGGGGCGCTGGGCTCGGCCGTGACGCGCGAGTTCGCCCGGACGGAGGCTCGGTTGGTGCTCACCGGCCGGTCGGAGCAGAAGTTGGAGCGGCTGGTCGCCGAGGTTGGCTTGCCTGCAGAGAGCGTCTTCACCGCACCGGCCAACGTCACTCAGGCCGACGGTGTCAGAGACCTGGTGGAGGCCATCGTGGCCCACTTCGAGCGGGTAGACATGTTATTGAATACCGTCGGCGGATGGAGCGGCGGGAAGCCGGTGGGGGAGACTCCCATGGAGGAGTGGGATCGTTTGCTGGCGCTCAACCTACGCTCGGCGTTTCTCCTCTCGCGGGCGGTGCTGCCCTCTATGCTGGAGGCCGGCTGGGGGCGCATCGTCCACGTCAGCTCCAAGACGGCGGTCGCGCCGAAGACCAAGCAAGCTGCTTACGCGGTCTCCAAAATGGGGCTGATCACGCTGACCGAGGTTATCGCCGCCGAGGTCAAGGGGAGCGGCGTCACCGCCAACGTGATCCTGCCCAGCATCATAGACACCCCGGCCAACCGGAAGATGATGCCTAAGGCCGACCCGCGCAAGTGGGTGTCACCTTCGCGCATCGCCGCGACGATGCGTTTCCTCTGCTCCGACGATGCTGCTTCCATTAACGGCGCGCGCATCCCCATCTACGGAGCGATCTAGTAGACGAGCAAACAAGTAGACAAATAGAAAGGAGAACTAAGATGGAAGAGGCTAAGAATTGGTGGAAGTGCTCCAACTGTGGCTACACCCTTGGGGCTCCCACCCCACCCGAGGTGTGTCCCAGTTGCAAAGAGAAATGCATCTTTGTTGACGCCACATGCTACACCCCCGAGTGCGGCGGGCCTGGCAACATTGACCCGCAGATCGGTCAGAAGCGGTAGCGAACAACACAACTGTATACACTCACGAGGATAAGGAGGTGTCTATGCCAGAGGCACGAGGTAGTATCCCTGGCTCCCATAGTGAACACCACGCCGTCTTCTACGGCCTATCCACCTGCATCTGGTGCAGGCGGACGCGCCAGTTCCTGGAAGACCAGGGTGTAAAGTTCGACTATGTCTACGTGGACCTACTCAAGGGCCAGGAGCGGGAGGAGGCGGTGGAACAGGTCCGCCGCTGGAACTCTGCCGTCTCATTCCCCACCATCGTGGTGGATGACGGACAGTGTGTCATAGGGTATAAGCCAGAGAAACTAAAGGAGGCGCTGGGGCTATGAGCGAGAAGATTGCCATCTCCCCTGAGAAAGTGGACACCCTCTACGAGCGGCTGGACCGGGAGGCGGAAGCATCTGGCTACAATCTCAACCCTGACCAGGAATTCACTCGAGAGCTGGTGGAAGGGCTGCTGATCAACGAACAGCGGTATGGTTACTGTGCCTGCCCCTGTCGGCTGGCAGACGGAGACAAGCAGAAGGACCTGGACATCATCTGCCCCTGCGACTACCGCGATGCGGACCTGGTCGATTGGGGAGCCTGCTACTGCGCCCTCTACGTCTCGGACGAGATACTGCGGGGCGAACAGGAGGTTCAATCCATCCCAGAGCGCCGCCCGCCCGAGGGACAGCGCCCCCAGGACCGGCCGGCGCGTGCGCCGGATCGGCCTGGCGGGGAGCCGCCCCTCCCCGTCTGGCGCTGCCGGGTCTGCGGCTACCTCTGTGCCCGTGAGCGTCCTCCTGGCGTCTGTCCCATCTGTAAGGCCAAGAGGGAGCGGTTTGAGCGTTTCTGGTAAGCGCCACGCCATTGGTAAGAGGTGATAAGGTGAGTCAAATTGACCAAGGGAAGAAAGTGCTATTCATTTGTTCTCACAATTCCGCTCGTTCGCAGATGGCGGAGGGATTGCTACAGAGACTATATGGCGACCTTTATGAAGCGCACAGCGCTGGTCTAGAACCCTCAAGTGTGAATCCCTATGCCATTGAGGTAATGGGAGAAATCGGTATTGATATCTCAACACGTTGTTCAAAGAGTGTTGACGAATTCCTTGGGATTCGATTTGACTATGTGGTCACGGTTTGTGATCAGGCAAGGGAGGCGTGTCCCTTCTTTCATGGAGGGGAGAAACATCTTCATAAGGGTTTTGAGGACCCCGCTGAGTTCAGCGGGACGGAAGGGCAAACGCTGACCGTCTTTAGGCGGGTAAGAGATGAAATCAAAAGTTGGATTGAGGAAACTTTTGGAGGAGAAAGAGTACAAATGGACTGGAACACTCCACAAGGTGTCCTGCGACGAGGCATGAGCCTGGAACGGGATGGCTACAACTTTTACACTCAGGCCGCCGCGCGGGCCTCGGGCGAGCGCGGCAAGGCGATGTTCCTCGACCTGGCCGCCCAGGAGGAGGACCACCTGCGTCTTCTGCTGGCCGAGTACCAGGCGTTGGAGGAGGGGCGAGGCTGGCTTCCCTACGAGGAGGCGATGCAGGCCGACTTTCCCCTGGAACCCGCCAACCCGGAGCTGCCGGGGGACGAGCCGCTGGAACCCATGCCCGTCTTCACCCCCGGCCGGGAGATCTCCCTGGAAGGGGACATCGCCGCGCTGGAGTTCGGGATGGAGACGGAGCGCATCTCGCGCGAACTCTACGCCCAGGCAGCGCAGACGGCGGATGACCCGCAAGCCCGCCAGGCCTACGAGTTCCTGACCGGCCAAGAGGAGAAGCACTACCGGCTCCTGCAGAACACCCACGAGTACCTCACCCAGAACCAGACATGGTGGGACAGCGAAGAACTGCCGTTCTTCACCGGGTAAGCGGTAGAGAAACATGATCACCCAACAGGGAGTCGGGGACGCCTTCCAGCAGGAGACGAAATACCGACGCGGTCACTTGCATGGTGGCAGGCTGGATCGGGCCAGCAAACCCGCGGCCCGCAAACACTACCCCTCGGCGCCCAGGATTCCGTTGAGCCTTCCACAGATTGAGGGCGGTGCGCCGGTCTGGGACGTGATCAAGCAGCGGCGTAGCGTGCGCCGCTTCCAGGACTCCTCGCTGCAAGAGGCGGAGCTATCACAACTGCTGTGGGCGGCGCAAGGGATCACCCGAGTTGGCCGGGGCTTGGGACTCCGAACCACCCCCTCTGCCGGCGCCTTGTATCCGGTGGAGACTTATCTGGTGGTGCACGCTGTTGAGGGGATCGAGCCCGGCGTCTATCACTACGGTGTCGAAAAGCACGAACTCGACCGGTTGAAAACGGGTGATTTCCGAACGGACGTCGCCCGGGCGGCCCTCGACCAGGAGATCGCCTATTGGGCCAACATCGTCTTCGTCTGGACGGCGGTCTTTGAACGCTCGAAATGGAAGTACAAGCAACGAGCCTACCGCTACGTCTACCTGGACGCCGGGCACATCGCCCAGAACGTCGCCCTGGCGGCGGTGGCCCTAGGCCTGGGCAGTTGCCAGATCGCGGCGTTGTACGACGACGAGGTGAACGCGCTGCTGGGTGTGGATGGCGTAGACGAAAGTGCGATCTATATGACGGTCCTAGGGAAGCCAAAGTGAGTGAATGAGTAGTTGGGCGCAGGCCAGATACACCCAGAAGTATTATTGCAAGAGAAGATAACATGGAACCATCTTTCTACGTGCTACTGCCCTCTGCCTTCGGTACGTTCGGTCTTGTTTGGCAGGAAGCCGAGAAAGGACCGAGCGTTCAGCGAGTGTTTCTCCCCAGTGCGCGGACGCCAGTGGAAGAGGTCGTTCGAGCGATGTTTTCTGATGCTCGTCCTTCGTCCTGTCCGGCAATTGCAGAACTCGGTGAGGGGATGCAGCGCTTTCTTAGGGGTGAGGCCGTCGATTTCGGACTGGAGCTCGTTGCCCTGGAGAGGTGCTCCGAATTCCAGGCGAGAGTGCTTCTAGCTGAGTACGAGATTCCGCGAGGGTGGGTGAGCAGCTACGGGAGAATCGCAAGGGGGTTGGGGGTTTCTGGTGGTGGAAGGGCGGTAGGCAGAGCACTGGCACAGAATCCTTTTCCGATCATCATTCCGTGTCATCGAGCGGTCAGGTCAAATGGGGAGTTGGGAGGCTATCAGGGCGGGTTGGAGATGAAGCGAGCATTGCTTGAGTTTGAGGGGGTAAAATTCACGAGGGGAGGGAAGGTAGTGATGAAGAGGGTGTACTATTTTCACGAGAGGAGAGCCAACTGTGGGAGAGCAAGTCATTGTCCGTCAGAACAGCGGATTCGAGACTGAAATCCTGGCGTTGGATCCCCATAATCCCGACGCCCACCAATTCCATCCCGTTGAGAATGTCCGCCACCTGACTCCATACGGGATGTTGCTGGCTGGCCTGGGCTCGTGCACCGCCATCGTGCTGCACACATACGCTCAGCACCACGGCCTGGACCTGCGCGAGGTGGAACTGCGCTTGCAGTATGACCGGGTCTTCGCTGAGGACTGCGAAGACTGCGAGGGGATCGAGGAGTATAAGGAGCAGATCGAAGCAGAGATCATGCTGAGCGGCGAACTTACGCCGCAGGAGCGAAAAAGACTCTTGCGGGTCTCCAGACATTGCCCGATCCACAAAATACTCAACTAAGGGATTGAGGTGCAGTCGCATCTTGCAGAAGACCTGTAAGGGAGCAAGGCGTGAGTAAGTTGAAAGACATGCACACCCCCATCTTCTGGGCCGAGGGACACCCCGGCCCACTATCGGCCGAGGGGTGGCAGGTCCAATTGGGTGGACTGGTCGAGAAACCGGTCACGCTGACCTATGAGGAGATCCTGGCGCTGCCCAAATCCATCGCCGACGCCCGGCTGACCTCGGTGACCAGGTGGAGCGTGCGCGGCAAGTGGGGCGGCGTGCGTCTCAGCGACCTTCTGGCCGGCGTCGGAATCAGGCCGGAGGCCACCCACGTCCAGTTCGTCTCCTACCGCGAGATCTATACGACCTGCATCCCGCTGGACGTGGCGTTGCAGGAGCGCACCCTTTTGGCTTACGCCTTTGCCGCCTGGCGCCGGCGGGCCACACCTGGTGGTACACCCCTCGCCCTGCTGCTGGTCCAAGATCCAATACCTGGGACTGGTCAGCAGCCCAATCTTTCTGCTCCTGTTTGCGCCCACCTGGACCGCTGACCGGCTTTGAGCAGGGCACGGCCACTGACCTCTCCCGCTACCTGGCGAATGAATTCGCGGCAACACCTGCCAAGTCGCCCTGCGGCGACTGGGACAATCGGCGCGCAGCAATTCCTGTTTTGAGCTTCCCAGAATCTTCAAACCGGCTTATAATGGGCAAGTAACAGGCCAATTTACTGGAAAAACACCATCGTGGCTTCCGGGAAGCTGAACTGACTGTCGAAAACGGGAATTGCTGGCAAGTATATCAGCGTGTATCTACATCATCAGAATAAGGAGGCAAAAGGATGGCTATTTTTACTGCTGCCGAAGCGCTCGATATGGCGCTGGAGATCGAGAAGAATGGCGAGACGTTTTACAACGAGGTGGCCGCTAAGAGCGCCGACCCCGAGGTGAAGGCGCTTTTCGAGGACCTGGCCGTCCAGGAACGAGGACACTACCAGGTGTTCCAGAAGATGCTGGGAGGACTGAGTCCGGCCCCGAAATTGCCTGCCGCCGAGTACGACGAATATGAGGCTTATCTCCAGGTCGCCCTGGATAACGCACTGTTCGCCGGGCCGGACAAGGCATTGACGCTAGCCAGGCAAGCCGAGGACCGAGAGACTGCCCTGCGGGCAGCAATGGATTTCGAGAAGGATACCTTGCTGTTCTTCTACGACCTGCGCGACATGGTGAGCGAAGCAGACCGAGAAGCCATCTCTCGCATCATCCGCGAGGAAAAGGCGCACCTACGCCGCCTGGCAAAGATGCTGTAACGACAACGACGTCACTCACACCCACGTCAGTACATCCTGCTCTCCCTGTGGACGCAGCGGGGGGTAATGTTGGGCGCACCCACCTACGAAGGTTCGCTCTTCCCCCTGATGACCCAGGTTAGGAGTGACTGACGCAGGGGAGCAGAGGAGTGGGGGAGACAAGGAGGTGACCGTCGGGGAGGCATTGCTCGAGAGGCGATGGAAAGAGAAATGAACCGCTTTGCTGTACTGCAACTCTCCGGGTGTGCTGGCTGCGAGGTATCGCTCCTCAACGCCGAAGAGTGGATAGACCGGTACAACCTGGTCTACATGCCGCTGGTCATCTCGGCCTACGACGTGCCGGAGGTGGACGTGCTGCTGGT
>CAYLPU010000123.1:5046-13018 GCA_964385635.1 uncultured Anaerolineales bacterium | reverse complement strand
GTGGATGAACAACTGGGCCACAGTGGTCTGACCCCCGGAGAGGAGGATGGTGTAAAGTGAGATCTCGCGGTAGACGAAACTCTTGCCCGTACCGCGCGGCCCGAGTTCGATCAGGTTGTAGTTGGACTCGACCATCGGCGCCAGTCGCATCACGGTGAGCAGTTTCTTGCGCCGGTCAAAGTCTGGGTGGGTGGGCTCCAGCCCGACCGAGCGCACGAGCGCGTCCAGCCACTCGTCGCGCGTGAAGTGGGCGCGGCTGGCCATCAAATCGCTGAAGTCGGTGCTAGGCTGCTGGATCGGCTTCAGGTTCTCAATGATGAAGGGGCGCGTCTGGCCGCGATGCTGAAAACCGGCGTCGTAGCGCAGGTTGATGATGGCCCAGATACCGCCAGCCAGCAACTTGTCGTATTGGCGGACGATTCCCTCGGGGATGTTGACGTACTTGACGCCCATGTTGGTCAGTTCGGCCCAGTACTTGTCCTCGGTCTCGACCAGGCGGACTTTGACCTTATCAATGATCCGGTGAGTGCCCGCCTCGCGGGTCAACGACTTGATCTTTTCGCCTTCGTCGGCGCGCACGTAGTTGCGGCTGAGGGTATCCCGCACGTAGTCCAGCCCCTGGGTGATGACCTCGGAATCGGTGGAGGAGCAGTACTTGCCCAGCAGGTACTCCAGCACGTAGACCGGCACGTTGAAGCCGGTCTTGGTCTGGCGCACCAGGTCCTTGCGCACCACCCGGCCGGGGAAATGGGCCGTTAGCTTTTTGTCCAATGCGTCCATCATCAGTGTGTTGTTCATAGTGTCGTCCATAGAAGAGCACCTCGGATCAGGAATTCGTGGCACAGATCTTGACACCGCCATAGGGTATGCTATACTTCTACTACATTTGCCATAGGCGCAAGGCAAGTCGTTCCAGGAGAGTTTATGATGTCACCGCCAGTTGTCATGCTCGATGAAAGCACCCCCGACCGCCTCCAGTTGGTGGTCGAAGTACCTGCTGAACAGCAGGACGCCATCCGGGCGGCGTTGAAGGCCCTGACCGAGGCCGGAGACGGCACAATGATCCAGCGCATCCTGTCGGAAGCGCTTCTGACCGCGGTCGAGCAGCGATATTTCTGGACGCCGGAATGGCAGGCCAAAGAGCGGGATGCCGATGAGGCCATCGCCGAGGGTCGCGTGTGCAGCTTTGACACGATGGAAGAGATGCTCGCGTTCCTCGACGCCCAATGAAGTTCCGACCCACCGAGCCATTCTGGAAAGCCTACGCCAAACTGCCGAAACGGGTGAAAGAGAGATCCCGGCGAGCCTTTCAGCTTTTCCAAGATGGGGCCAAAGATTCACCGTTTCATCCTTCGCTGCGCATCCGCAAGATGCAAGGCCACTCCGACATCTGGGAGGGCCACGTGACGCGCGAGTACGTGTTCACCTTCCACATCGAGCAAGATCCAGACACCGGCGAGACGATTTTCGTCTTTCGCAACATCGGCACTCACGAGATCTATCGCAGTCCGTAGCGTCCTCCACCTTGAGCTACCAGTCCAGATCGACCTGCACGACCGCTGGCTGCTGCGCCAGCAACTCCCCGGTATCGGCATCCCAAGCCCGGATGGCGATGGCGTCGCCCACTGCCAGGCCGGAGTCCGGCTCCAGCCCCAGTGACATTTCGACGACGTCTCGCTCTACGACGGCCTCCCACTCACGAGAGACGCGCTTTCCTTCGCGCGCGATGTCGACCTTGATCCGGCGGGCGCGGGTCCACAGGTCCACGCCCTGAGGGACGAGGCGGACCTTGAAGATGGCATTGCGGATCTCGGGGCCGGTGACCAATTCCAGCGAGACACCCACCGGCCGTTCCGTCACCGACTGGAGCACCGTGACGTGGGCGGTGACGAGTTCCTGCAGCGAGATGCCGCCGTGCATAAAGTCGTAGGGACCGGGCGTGACGAAGCAGCCGATCCCGCGTGGGAACCAGGCCGTCAAGTCATCGCTGCCCGATACGGGCATCGTCGGGAGGTCAGTGGGCGGCAGACCTCGCCCGACCAGATAGCGCTCCGCCTTCTTCAGAACACCCTCGACGTCCACGGCTACCTTGTCGCTCTCGCGGATATTCTCCCGCAGCAGAAAGCCGTGGTCGGAGACGACGTGGACCTCGGCGCAGTCCAGGGCCAGCAGACGGCGCACTGCCTGTTCCAACCGGTCCAACAGTGCGTCGAGGGTGTGCCAGGCGACGGCGCCCGCCCCCTCGCCCACTGCGTCGATCTCGGTCGAGGTGACGACGATCCAGGTCACGTCTTTCGCCACGTCGGTCAGCGGCGTAGAGAGCCACTGATCGAGACTAAAGACAGTGACGCTGGTCAGGTGGTGCTCTAGCCAGGTTAGCCTTTGGTCTTTCACGGCGACGTTGCCCTCGAATCCCGGAGCCGTGATGACCCACTTGCCATCAGCGTAGTCCACCCGAAAGTCAGGCCAGCCGGGCAGCAGGGCAGCCATCCCCAGCGCGGTGACCGACGGCAGCGGACTGAGTGCGGCGTCCGGCGTCGCCTGGGGGCCAGGCTGCAATCGCTCGGCGAGTTCCTGTCCCAGTTCATAGCGCAGAGCGTCCACGAAAACGACGGCGCGACGGCCCTCGCTGCCCGCGGGTGGGCCTTCCCACAAATCGCCAGCGCCGAGAGCCATACCGTCTGGCGGCCACTGGCCCTCTTGGGTCAGGGCTTCCACCAGGCGCTCGTTGACAGCCTCCAAAAAGTCCTGGTAAATGCGTTGCGTCCATTTGAGCGCACTGTCCAGGTGGCTCACGCTGCGGTCCAACTCGGCGCGGAAACGGCGGTAGGCGCGGTCAACCTGCCACCATCCTTGAGTGTAGCGCCCGATGAGCGCCTGAGGGGTCGCACCGGCGTAAACAGCCGGTGCTGGGCCGGTTCCCTGTCCCAGCGCCGTCTGTTCCACGGCGGCGCCCAACTCGGCCAGCGCGTCGTCGGCGCCGATGACGACCTCAGCCATGCTGGTCATGGCGGCCCAACCTGCCAGACTGCCCTCCCTGGCCCAAAAGCCCTGGGCGCGCTGCCGGAACGTCTCGCGCTGTGAGCGGCAGAAGGCCACCGTCTGGGGCTTGTCGGCGATGGAATCCAACTGAGCACGCACTCCCTCCCAGACCGCACGCTCGACGTTGAGGAAGGCACTCGTTGTGGGGGGATGAGGCAGCCCCTTCACCCATCCGGCGAGGGAGTACTGGCCGTCAACGGCTCTGGCCCGCCCGGTGAAGGCGTCCTTGAACATCTCGTCCCGCTGCCACTTGCGCAGGAAGTTGCGACAGCGGTCCCAGTGGACGGGGTCCGGCAGGACGCTCTGGAACGGGAAACCGGCGGGCTGACCCGCGGCGAGATAGACGTCCACCAGGCACAGCGTGGCCGTGAAGCGGTCCGCCCATTCATTCATCTCAGAAACCGGGTTTTTTCCGAAAAACCCGGTTTCTACCTGCGGCGGAGCCACGCCAAACTGGCTCCCCAGCAGATCGAGGAACGGCCCGGCGACCTGGCGCGATTCCAGTTCGGCCATCGTGCGGGCCGGGAAGGCCAGCAGCCGCAGCAGAAGGTCCTCAAAATCGGGAATGAGGCGTGCTAATGCGGTCTCCAGGTTGACGATACCCTCCCAGAAGGCCCGCCCTTTGCCCATTGAGGCGACGGCCAGCGCCGGCAGCAGGGGGCGAATGGAACGCATCGCGCCGGGCGCACTGGGCAGAGCGACGGATTGATCTCGCAGAACGGCCTCAATCGTGGCGTCGAAAATCTTCGAGGTGTAGACAAAGGGCCGCATATACTCGGCCTCACCGCGCTCGGCCGCCGACTTGATTGGCTTGAACGGCAGGTAGACGACGAACCGCTGACCTAGTGGACGGCCCACCAATTGGTAGCGCAGGTGGAGCTGGCTGCCCTCAAAGATCAGCAGCGGCAGATGGGGCTTGAGATATGGCAGCAGTCCTTCCCATTCCCTCTGAGGATCGAACCACAGGATAGCACAGTGGTCTGGGCTCTGTTCGAAGTAGGTGTTGAATTCTTGGACAAGCGATTCTATCAGCATGGTCTACACACCGCCTCTCAACACGTCAATGTTTTCGCGGATGCGCCAGCGAGTCTCCAGCCCCCCGCCGCCCGGCCCGTGAGGGTCCAGGGGATAGACGTGTCCCCCCACCAACCGGGCGATGTCCGCGATCAGACTCTCATCTACCACCTGCAGCGTGCTCAGACGCTCCAGGATGAGGCCCAACCGCTGAGTCAGGGCCTGGTTGCCCATCCGGTTGAGGTAGTCCAGGAGTCTGTCCGACGTTATCTCTTCTAGCAGGACGCTGATGGTGCGGGCCACTTCGTCTACTCCCCCGCAGAGGTCAAAACGTTCCAGGCAGTCCAGGATGGTCTTTTCGCGGTCAGACACGTTGAGGTGGGCCTCGTGGTAGGACATCTCCCGGAAGCCAAAGAACTTGGGTCTCTTGAGTTGGACAAACTGTATCCGCGCCTGGCCCAGTTCGATGGGCCGGCGCTGGTGGGGTGTGGCGACCATCAAGGCAAAGGGAAGTTGGTGAGCGGCCCCGTGAAGGGCTGCCGCGCTCTGGTAGGCGACGTAGTAGAGATCCCCTGCGCCGTTGGCCTTCATCAACTCGTCAATGATCAGGTGAGGATCAACGACGTAACTCTTGCGCTCGTAAAGCACGTCGGGCGGGATGACCACGTAGCGACCCCGTCCGAAACGATAGAGGGCCCCCTTGCGGGCCATGCTGGAAAGCAGGTTGACGGCGTGCTTGTGCGAGACGTCAACCAGGCGCGTGACGACGTCGGCGTTGAGCAGGTTCACGCCTCGCCGCTGGCTGGCGAAGTAGATGGTCTGTTCCAGGTGGCTGAGTTGAATCACTCCGGGCTGTCCAGCCATTTTGTGTTCGCCTCGTTCGCCTCTTGTTATTCACGCAAGCACAAGGCAACTGAGATTGTGGCATTGTGCATATAGAAACCAATTATATCTGGCCGATTGGACTTTGTCAACTTTGGACAGGATTAACAAGATTCACAGGATTTTCTCTTGCTCTTATCCTGTTCATCGTGTAAATCCTGTCCATTTATCTGCTCCGTGCGGAGAACTGAACAGCCCTGCACCCCTGACACAGATTTGACAGGATTTACGAGATTGGGAAGATTCTAAGCGGTGAGATAGTTGACCAGTTGTACCTCATGGGCTTTGCTCAACGCTCGGACGGCCTCTATCTCAACGATGACTCGATCCTCAATCCATAGGGGCCGTAAGAGAATAACTTCCCGCTCAATATGACAGCGAATAAAGAGGATTTAACGAATGGGTGCTCTCACCTCACGACTGCGACGTCAAACCTGTCGCCCCGCCGACGATTGAAATTATCGGCTGATACCACGAGGTGCGTCAAGAATGCAGTGGAGTCGCCTGTTTTTTGACGGGTCTGGGGTGTCAGCGGGTGTTTCGATGCTCCGCGTGGCTGATTCGGTTAATCCTCCTGATTCGTTGTCATATTCGGGCCAAGCGAAACAACTGTGTTGTGCACCTTGAACGCACATCCGATGATCTTCTTGGTCAATGCTTTGTTCTTCATTTCATCTCCAAGGGTTTTGGACAGGATTAACAAGATTTACAGGATTGAATGAACATCTTGTTAATCCTGTAAATCCTCTCTAACATTGCTTACACCACCCGCTTCACCGGCAACAACCCCGCCTCCTGCAACGGCAGCAGGTTGGCCCTGACGCCATCATCTATGTCGGGATTGTAACCGCTATCAATGACTTGCGCCAGCCGTCTCTCCGTCTCCTCCAGGTCGGCCAGTTCGTCCTCCAGATCGGCGATGGCTTTGACAGATGCCCGCACCAGGACCTGACCGGCCCTGGCGGCGGCCAGGCGGGTGCGCACCTCCTCCATCTGCGGCCAGAGGTAGAGTGTCTGCACCTTGGGCAGTGTGTCGCGGGTCAAGCGGTGATAGTCCACCAGCACGGCAAAGTACCGCCTGGGGCTGGTGAGGTGCCACAGGATGGGCCGCTTCTTGTAGAGTTTGACGTGGAGGCGGGCGAAAAAGTAACGCCGCAGCCACTCCTCCACCGGGCGGCCGAGGTAGGCGGCCCCGTCCTGCTCCAGTTGGTAGGCGACGGCGGGGCCGAACTGGGCCTCCAGTTGGGCGCGCACGCGGTCTACGAGATACGGCTCGCGGGCGGCGCAGCCGGCCAGGGGAACGATGCCGTCCTCGTCCTCGCGCACGGCGCGGCGGGCGTAGTAGGAGAAGAATCGCCGGACGTGCTCGCGCCGTTTCTCCTCGTCCGGCTTGCGCTCCAGTTGGGGCCAGACCAGTTCTGGGGGACGGTCGCCCAATTCACGCTCGATGAGGGCGCGGTCGGCGGGGCTGATCTCGTAGAGATTATAGACGGCTTCATCAATCTGGGCTTGCAGGGCCTGCAGGTGGGCATCGGTGGCGTTCTCGATGGCGCGGGCGCGGTCGAGCAGGTTGGAGAGAGTGTGGGGATGTGGGGGTGTGGGGGTTGGGGGGGCGTCGTCGCCGAGCAACTCCAGGACGCGGCCGAGGCCCTGGGTGAAGGCGTCGCTTTGGGGATGGGTCAGTTGCAGCAGCCAGGGAGTGCTGAAGCGGGTGCAGATTTCGTTGCCGGTGTCCCAAGCAGCTTTGAGATCGTGGGCTTTGTGAGCTAGTAACGCAAGCCTATCACGTTCACTGTCATTCAATTCAGGAATCGGTACGCGTCGTACATACATCCTCTCTTTATGAACACCAGCCGTCAGCAACAGGAAGTAACAGACTGGCGCGCCATTAAGCAACCCCAAAAACGGCCACACATCCTCTGAATTGATAGGGAAAATGGACTGCCCTTCACTTGAGAAAATACTGCCCGCTGGTAGGTGTTGAACACTGAAGTACTCAGACCGTTTCCCATAAGTGATTCCTTCCAAAAAATAGTAGTCTTCGCTCTGAACAACGAATCCGTAATTGCCTTTCAAGTAAGGGTAGCGGCGGCACACCTCAGCTTTAGGGCGGCGACCGTTATCTTCCCAATCACTGACTTTCTCAATGTCACGATAGCAGAGCGAGGGAGGACCACCATTTGCATATCCTGCCCACTTCCGTTCACGACCGATAGCCACTCTGTGAACCTCCCAATGGTAGCGACAGAAAAACCTGGGATGTGAGGTTCCCTGACCAACGTACGCAAAACGTGGATAGAGTTTAGGCAATCTGCTGAACTTGCGCCTTAGCTTTTCCGTAGTCCAGTAGCAAAGGGGCGAACCGGGAAGTAAGTGGAATTCAGATGGCGACGCTACTGACACTACACTGTGCTTCTTAGCCACCTGCAGTTCTGCTAACGCCTCCTGAAATGATCTCTCCTTGTACTCCTCATCGTTCAACCTGAAAAAAGTGGCCGAGCTGCAAGTGTGGGAAGGAGCCACTATATAGCCAGCCGTTTCATTCAGGGCATCATCCAGAATCCCCCAGCCCAAGTCGGCAAGTGCAAGCACACTGTTGGTGTCAAGTAATACCCTCTCGCGGAACTTCTGAAAAGTGGTTAGCCGAATGAACGTTCGTGAAGTGAGAGCACCAAGATAGCCTTTTGTTTTCTGTACGAGATCCAGGCCGCGTTCCACGAACATACAGTAGAGATCATTGCAAGTGTCGGGGTAGAGTTCCTTGACCAGAGATTTGTTTTCATCGAGGCCATGTCCATATGGTGGATTCATCACAACCACATCATAGTCGTTGAGAAACACATCCAGCAGCCGCATCGCCTTGTCCGCCTCGGTGGCAAAGAGCTGGGCGTTGAGGTCGTGCTCGTCCAGCGCCTCGCGGGCAAAGGCGCGCAGGTCGTCGCGTAGTTCCTGCAGAGTGTAGTGGGGCGTCCAGGCGGCGGCCTGCTCCTCCTCCGCCAGTTCGGCCAACCCCATCTGGCGCACGTCCGGCTCC
>CAYLPU010000123.1:0-5036 GCA_964385635.1 uncultured Anaerolineales bacterium | reverse complement strand
GCGCTGGTGGCGCGGGTCCAGCCCTTCGGCAACGGCAGCATGCCCGGCGCGGGCCAGCAGTTCGCGCAACCGCTCCTCCACGCGCAACAAGCTGCCCACCTGGGCCACGTTGTCCATATCGTCGAGCACCTGGGCAAAGGCCCGCTGCACGCGCCTGTCGTGGGCGTAGCGGGCCAGGAACTTTTCCTTGATGCCGCTATCGGGCAGCGTGGCGTCGGCCACCACCAGGTTGACCTGGCGCACCTGGGCCTGGGGGTGCATGGTGCGGGCCTTCATAAACAGGCTCAGGGCGGCCAACTGCACGGCGCGCCGGTCTATGTCCACGCCAAAGAGGTTGTGCTCTAGAATCGCGCTGGGGATGCGGGCGCCATCGATCTGCACCTCGCCCCAATCGCGGGCGTCGCGGTACATTGCGTCAAAGACCTCGCAGGCATAATGCCCAAAGTGCATCGTCCCACATGCCGGATCGAGCAGTCGAATCCGGGTGATCGGTTTAGGCTCCCGCCTCGGCGCAGCCTGCGGGTTGTTGATGGGGGAATCGGGATCCAGCCGGAACTCTCTGTCTCCTTGTCCCCCCGTCTCCTTGTCTCCCCCTCCCCCTGTCTCATCTACAGAGAGCGGCTCCGGCACCAGGTAGTCGCACTTTTCCCGCACGCGCGGCGAACCCGGGTGCATTTCGAGCCAGAGCCGGCCCAGGGTGTTGTCCACCAGGAACTTGACCACCCAGCGCGGGGTGAAGAACTGGTTGATGACGGCGACGTCGTGGGGCGTCTGGGGCTTGCCCCGTTTGCGGATGGAGACCTTCTCCTCGGCGTTGTAGAACTGGTAGATCCAGCCGATGATCTCGTCCTCGCGCCAGACGGCTTTGTCCAGCGCGTTAATCTTTTCGATGCAGGTTTTGAGCACGGCGTAGCGCGGCCAGACCAGGCTGTGATCGTCGTCGGGGTCAAAGAGGTAGCCGATCATCTCGTCGTTGACGCGGCGGCAGACGGCACTGATGGCAGCGGGCAGGGCGTCGTCGGGGGCGCGGGCCTGGCGGGGGTGGTCGTCACGGTAGTCGCGGTGGGCCTTGCTGCGCCCGCCGTAGATACTGCGGGTGGTGATGACTTCGTCTATGATACCACGCACCTCCAGGCACTTGAGCCCCACCAGCCGGTTGAGGAAAGTGAAGGCCGACTCGCGGACGTAATCCTGGCTGGCCTCGGGCAGTGTGCGGCCCTCCTGCATCCCGCGCCGGACGGCGGTCACGATACGTCGCCAGATTTCGCGGTCGGCATCGTCGGTCAGGCGAGCGGGTGGCTCTTCGAGCGACCACTCGCGGTCGGTGAAGAGGCCGTACCGCTTGAGCACGATGGTCAGTTCGTCCTCTAGCGTGTGGCGCAGGTCGAGGACGAGGGATTTGATGGCGGATTTGGTTTGTGGGTTCATAGAAGACCCCTTCAGGGAGGCGGTGTCTGCTTGTTTTCCAAACTATCCACCAGTTGACGATAGACCTGACGCTCGCGGCCGTAGGGATCGGCGGCCAGCCGTGCTTCCCCCGTGGTCAACTCACGGAGAAAGGCGTAGGCCCGCTGCACGCCTTGCACGATCTCGTCGGGAGCGACAAGCCGGTCACGTCGTACCAGGCGGCTTAAGTCGGACCAATCGTATTTCCCTTCTGGCAAACCGGCCAAGAAAGCAGCGGGATCAAGCGCGTAGTGCGTCTCCCAGCACTTGATGACCGCGATCCGCCGCACCACGTCCCGATTGTACGGTTGGCGGGCCAACTGGTACAGGTCGTAGAGGTCGCGCACGCGGCTGCGTTGGACTGCAGCACGGACCTTTTCGCCGATTACTTCGTGCAGGTTCAGCGCCGGCACATCCGGGGGCTCGACGTCCATCCAGTCGAAATAGCGCTCGCGGCGCAGCGGCGTCGGCTGAACCGGCAGCAAGGGTTGAGCGCGGAAACTGACCTGCACGCCAAAGCGACCGGCGGTCACCCAATCGTGGCGGTAAGTGATCTCTGCGCCACAACCGCAGGCGTCATCGGTCACGTAGTAGTCGGGGCCGGGGATGGTGAAAGTGAGTCCATAGCAGCTCTGGTCATGCAAAGCACCGACCAGATCCAGTACCATGGTGTCGGGCGCGATGTCGCCGACGGCGGTAAAGTCCAGGTCCAGGCTAAAGCGTCCCGTCCCGCCCAAATAGAGTTTACGGATTGCCGTTCCGCCTTTGAACGCCAGATGGCTGAGCAGCCCCTCGTCAGACAGGATACATAACACGTAGGTCAGGACGATCTCCCGCTCGGCGATGTCGAGGTCCACACCGGCGTCGGCGGCGTACCACTGGATCAGTCGCTTCTCGATCATCATAGCACCTCTATCTCGGCCAGCAACTCCTGGCGTGGGACGTTGTCCACGATACGCCAGGTGGCGTCGTATTCACCACCTGTTCCCCAGCGGCCTAGGCGGCCCAGGTAGGGGGTACTCTTGCCGAGTTCATCCAAGAGGCGGTCACGGGCTGGCGTCTCCAAAGGTAGATGGAGGAGATCGGCCAGATAGCCCAGGCGCTGGCCAAGCGCCTGAGACTTGATGCGGAGGGCGTATTCAGCCAATCGGTTCCAATCCAGTTGGTTCCTGCCCCGCCAGAGCATCGCGGCGATCTCCGGTACGTCACCGGCGTAGGCAGGGCGGTCGAGGGCGTCCACGACAGTCTTTTCCGGTTCGGCCATCATCACCTGGTTGCCGTAAGCGTCAACTTCGACTGCGCCAAAGAACTTGTGGGCCGGTTGGACGACCAGGCGGTACGCTTTGCCGCGCACGGTGAGTAACCGTCGCCCTTTGCGCACGGTGGTGGCGATGTAGACGGTGGCCGCAGCCTGGGTGGAGAGGCCGTAGAAAAAGGCAGCGGTGGCAAAGGAAAAGTAGTAGGGTTCCACCAGTGTACTGCCGATGAACAGAGGATTGGTGTCGGGAAAGGCGTGTTCGCCTCGCTCGGCAGGGATCAGCTCATAGGTGCCAGGCGTGATGCGGGCCAGCCAATGCCGCTGGGCCAGGCGGTGGAGCACCTGCCGGGTGTGGTCGTAAGAGCAGCCGAGGATGGCCATGGTTTCTTCGATGGTGACCACCGGCTGCTTTTCCCACTCCAGGTGCAGGATGAGTCTGGATTCGAGAGGAGAGAGAGAACGAGGCATCGGCACCCCTATCGTTTCTTAGGGTTATCGCATTTTGTAACAGTTACAGTAACAAAGTGTGATCTACTTAAGCAGATTATACCAGACAACAGGGGGGGAGGCAAGTTGGCATGCCACCAGCGTGTGGCGCAGGTCGAGGACGAGGGATTTGATGGCGGATTTGGTTTGTGGGTCCATAGTCCTCCGATGTGTGCAATGCCAACTACCCCATGCAAAGCATTGACCGCAATCCAACAACTCTCGCGGACAACGCAAACCTGCGCTCTACGTCGTCCCTGCGCCGCCTATCTTGGAAGGCAGCATTTGGGCGGCGGGCGAAGCCAGCAACCGCGCATTAGGTGACGTGCTGGTGGTGGTTACAAGTCTTCGAACATTCTCTCAATTGTCCAGTAGACTCCGGCGGGTCCGTTACGCCAATCATCATAATCCGGTTCCGGTTCGAATTCGGGCGGCGGTTCAACGCTGCCCATGAGTTCTTCAAGCGTCTCGAGTTCATCGGGAATTGGGAACGGCGCCCATTCGTAGAACTCGCGTGCAAGCGTCACGAGACTATCTGTATCTGCATACCAATCATCGTAATCACTCTTAATACTCGTAATACTCATGTTCCCAGTCCTCACCCTCTTCCCAGGCCGAGAGGTTTTCCCCAGTTCCTATTAGTTCTTCGAGTCTGTTCCTAATGCAAGTGTCCCAAGAAGCCATCAGCCGGTTAGACACAGTCTGCCTGATGACAAGTGGTTCTGAGTCTTGGATCAGGGTCGCGAAAGCAATTGCAGCTTCTGTTTTTGCATCGGCGAGGTTCTTAGCCAGATTAGGCGCAAACTGAACGCGTGGAGGCGGTACTAGGTAAACAGCCAGATCATAGTACTTCTCAAGCAGCATAGTCCACCCTGTCAACGAGTATCGCTGGTTTCTCTCAAACGTCTCTTGACATCCAAAGGAGCGCACGACCGCCTCGACAACTTTGCCTGCCCAGGACTTGCTGAAACTAAGCAAGTCGACCTCAGTTGGCGGCAGCTTTCTTTTAGATGAATCACGTGGAAGTAGTAGATCAGTCGCTGAGAGAATAGCGTGCCAGTCGCTTGGGGGTAGAACGCTAGAAGATACCTCTGCGAGTCGCTCGAGCAGAATGGACAGCTCTTCCTCGTTCCTCGGCTGCAGAATGTGGTCATCATCCTCTTCACGCAGCGACAATGCCACACCCAGAATGAGATTTGATAAGCCAACAGGGCTAGCAAGCTGGATGTAGCGGCGTCGTGCTAGATCATCCTTTCTTAGTTGCGACAGTAACATGTCTCTCAACATAGGGTGTTGAAAGTCTATGTACTCCTGTCCCGAATAGGGCGTGGTAACCCGAAGAAAACTGTGCTTTAGTCGGTTTACGCAATTGTCAAAGTCAAGTCGTGGACGATCGAGTTGCTTACAACGCAACTCGTAAGCCCTTTGTATGCCGCTGAGTGATGCTCCGGCGTTGAAATCTAGCATCGCTGCCAGCAACGTCTGCTCGGATGCGCTCAGATTCCTATAGGCTTGAACCCAGCGCGTCCCTGGATCTTTCAGAAACTGTTCGACATCCTCCCAACTGACAGTCGCCTCTTTGCCCTGACTGAAATCGGTGCCGCTGGGAAGAACGTTTTCAACGAGTTGGCGGATTCTCTCGGGGGTAAAATTCGGATGATGCGCTATCTTACTAGCGTTCTCACGGATCAGCGCCCGTGATGCCTCAGATAAATGGGCCTGCTTGGCATGATTGTAGAGAATCTCTGCCTTCTGAAAAGGAGATAGCTTGCCCACCTCAACAAGCACCTCGTGAATGCCAGGAAAGTCCCTAATCGCTTCACCCAGTCTAGATTCGGCGATAGCT
>CAYLPU010000122.1:0-13105 GCA_964385635.1 uncultured Anaerolineales bacterium | reverse complement strand
GATGAGGAGTTCCAGACTATCCTGCCCAACAATGCTTCTTGCGTATCACCTCTAGGGGAGGAGGGGGGGGGCTGCACGAGTATGTCAGTGTTGGGGCGGATGGAGGCCTTGCCCAACGGCTGGGTAGTCAACGTGATGCCGAGTGAGGGTCAGCGGCCGCGCCTGGTGACCCAACTGACGGTTCAGGACGCGATTGTGCTCCGCGTCGGTGAGTGGCCAGGCGAGGAGGAACCGCCGCCCAGCGAAGAGCAGCAGGCAGAAGGGGAGGGGGCGGAACAGCCTGCACCACCACCATCGCGCGCGGCGGTCGAACCGTTGACGCTGATCGTCACGCCGCAGGACGCTATGGTGCTCAAGTACGCCGAGGAAAGCGGTGCCAGTATTGACCTGGTGCTGCGATCAGCGGGTGATGCGGACAAGTTGATCGCCACCGAGTCGGTCACGCTACAGTATATCTTCGATCGCTTCAACGTCGAGTTGCCGCCCAAGTTGCCCTACGGCGTCGCGCCGGCGGTCCAATCGCTACAGCGGCGTACAGTTGGTGGTGTAGGAGGTGGAGGCGGGGTCGAGCGCGTGGAGGAGTAGTGTCCGGCGTGAGACGGAAGGACTGAGCAGGGTGGAACGGCAAGAGCGCATCCGGCTGCTGATCGTTGACGACATCGCCGAAACGAGGGAGAACCTGCGCAAGTTGCTCTCCTTCGACGTCGACATTGAAGTCATCGGTGCGGCAGGCTCCGGTCCAGAAGGGATCGAACTGGCCAAGCAGTTTCAGCCACACGTCGTTCTGATGGACATCAACATGCCGGGCATGGATGGCATCAGTGCTACGGAGGCGATCCTGCGGGAGGTGCCTGCGGCCCAGGTGGTGATGCTCTCCGTGCAGGGCGAGACCGACTACCTGCGCCGGGCGATGCTGGCTGGTGCGCGGGATTTTCTCACCAAGCCGCCCAGTGGTGATGAACTGATGAGCACCATCCGCCGGGTCTACGAGATGGGGAAGACTCGCGCGGTGATGATGCCTGGGCAGCCGGCAGTTCCTACGACTGGCCTGGGCGAGGAACGTCGTATTCGGCGCGAGGGGAACGTCGTAGCCGTCTTCAGTCCCAAGGGTGGCGTGGGGTGTACGACCATAGCGGTCAACCTGGCGGTTGCATTGCAGCAGATGGTCGGCAGCGAGCAAAAAGTCGCGCTGGTGGACGCCAATCTTCAGTTTGGAGACGTGGGTGTGATGCTGAACTTGCAGGCGAGTCGAAGCATCGCAGACCTGGTGTCCCAGATTGAGGACCTGGATAGTGATATGTTGAGCAGTGTGCTGACACCTCACGGCTCGGGGCTCAAGGTATTGTTGGCCCCACCGCATCCGGAAGCGGCGGATGGTCTTTGGGGTATGTCGCCGGACGAGGGAACGGGAGGCATTTCGACGTTCAAAACGATCTTAGGGCTGATGCGCGAGGAGTTCGATGTCATCGTCGTGGATGTGTGGAGTTGGGTAGATGAAGTCGCACTGACCATATTTGATGCTGCGGTGCTGATCGTGCTCGTCGTGATGCCGAACATTCCGGCTGTCAAGAGCGCCCGTCTGTTCCTTGAGGTGGCGACGAGCCTTAAATACCCGATGGAGAAGACTGTGTTGGTGGTCAACGGTGTGGATCGGCACGTGGGTGTCCGGGTGGAGCAGATTGAGCAGGCGATAACATCTGTGGAGATTCAGATCCCGCTGGATCAGCGCGCTGCGATGGCATCGGCCAACCGTGGCGTGCCGTTCATCATGCGCGATCGGAGCCGGCCTATTTCCCAGAGCATCCTGCAACTCGCCGAATACGTGCAAAACAGGTTGATGCAGGTGCAAGAGATAGAGGAAGAGGAAGAGGAAATCGTGGCTACAGGGGTGGGCCGTCTTCGACTGGGACGTGTCTTCGGGTAGCGATGACATCCGATTCTCTCGGGTCAACGCGGATTCGTGGGGTAAACTCGCTCAAAGGAGGCGTGCCACCCCCGTCGGTGGGGCTAAGGCACTGCATCGCCCCAGATGTGAAACGCGGGTGACACACCCGCTTGGAGCACCCCGCGAACCCGCGTAGAGCCATTCTCTCCTGATGGTGGGTATGTAGGAGCACGTTACTGGGGGTAGACCATGTCATTGTTGAAGCGGATTGAGAGGGAAAGCCGGGCGACCACACAGGGACCTTCGCAGATGGCTGAGTTGCGGGTGCGGCGACGGCCAGCATCTCCTGCCCGTGATGCCTATCTGGACCTTAAAACGCGCATTCAAAACAGGTTGATCGCGGATCTAGATCCGACGATGGATGTCACCAAGACAGATGATGTGCGTCGCACGATTGAGGAGATGTACCAGAACATCCTGGCTGAAGAGCATATTGTCCTTAGTCGGGCGGAGCGTCAGCGGCTGTTTGATCAGATTGTCGCGGAGATACTGGGCCTGGGACCGCTGGAACCGTTTCTGGCCGACCCCACGATCACCGAGATCATGGTGAACGGGGCCAAGAATATCTACATTGAGCGCGATGGAAGAGTTCTGCGCACGAATGCCGTCTTCGAATCAGACGAGCATCTGATGCGCATAATTGAGCGTATCGTCGCTCCCCTGGGGCGGCGCATTGACGAGAGTTCCCCCTACGTGAACGCTCGCTTGCCGGACGGTTCCCGGGTGCACGCGGTGATTCCACCGATCTCTCTGGTTGGACCAGTGTTGACGATTCGTAAGTTTTTCAAGATTCCACTTACGGTCGAACGGTTGATCGAGTTGGGCACTGTGACGGCGGGAGCCATGGAGTTGCTCAAGGCTTGCGTGGTGGCGAAACTGAACACCTTGATTTCAGGAGGTACCGGTTCCGGTAAGACCACGTTGTTGAACGTCCTTTCCGGCTATATCCCCAATGACGAGCGCATTCTCACCATTGAGAATGCCGCCGAGCTGCAACTGCGCCAGGAGCACGTCGTGACACTGGAGTCGCGCCCGCCCAATATTGAGGGTCGGGGCGAGATAACTATGCGGGACCTGGTGATCAATAGTTTGCGGATGCGCCCAGACCGCATTATCGTGGGCGAGTGCCGGGGTCCTGAGGCTTTTGACATGCTCCAGGCGATGAACACCGGCCACGAGGGGAGTATGACCACAGTCCACGCCAACACTCCTCGCGATGCGCTGGCCCGCCTGGAGAACATGATTCTGATGGCAGGGATGGACCTGCCTCACCGGGCTATCCGTGAGCAGATTGCTTCTGCGCTGGATGCGGTGATCCAATTGGAGCGCCAGCGAGACGGAACCCGTAAGATCGTCTCCATCACTGAGGTGCAGGGGATGGAGGGGGATGTGATCACTATGTCCGACATCTTCAAGTTCGAGTTGGCCGGGTACGAGGACGGTCGGGTGATCGGTGTGTTACGGTCCACAGGTTTGCGTCCTAAGTTCGTGGAGAAGATTGAATCCTTCGACATTCACCTGCCTCCCAGCATTTTTGGCGTCGAGGGGCGGAGGCGGTACTAGGTTCATCGGGGATCCCCGGTGGAGGTAGGGGGAGTGGTCATGCCCGTCGGGCGTGACAGACGGTGTCAACAGGGCTGGCTCAGGCGTGAGGCTTCCCCATCTGGCGGTGGGTGCCTCGATTTGAGTGGGTAGAGGGTGAGTATGATCTGGTTAGCGGCAGCACTTGTGGTGATCGGTTTGGGCGCTTTAGTAAGCGGGATTATCGTTTCCCGCCGCAGCAGTGCTCTTATTGAGGAGCGGTTGGGCCTCGCCGCGGAGGAGGCGCCCACGCAGGTCTTTGGGGCACGCAGGTCTCCTTTAGGGGATGCGCTGAATCGTGCGCTGACTAGCCGGGGAGTGGGCGCCGACCTGGCAACACAACTGGCGCGGGCAGACCTGAAGTTCACGGTCGGGGAGTTTATGGCGGCTACCGTCATCCTTGTCGTGGTGGCCACGGGGCTGACGTACCTCCTGAGCGGGGATGTAGTAACCACCGCTGTGGTATGTCTGCTATGTTTTTTCGCCCCGCGCTGGTATATTTCGTTCGTGCGTAGCCGACGATTGCGGGCGTTCAGTGATCAATTGGGCGACACGATCAATCTTATGGTGAACTCCATCCGTTCGGGCTATAGCATCCTGCAAGCGATGGAGGCGGTGTCGCGGGAGATGGGCCCGCCGATGTCCGTCGAGTTTGGTCGGGTAGTGCAGGAGGTGCAACTCGGCCTGACGCTGGAGCAGGCGTTGAACAATTTGTTACGCCGTATCACCAGCGACGACCTGGACCTGATGATCACGGCCATCAATGTGCAGCGAGAGGTGGGCGGCAACCTGGCCGAGGTGCTGGACACGATCAGTCATACCATCCGGGAGCGTGTCCGGATTAAGGGTGATATCCGTGTCCTCACGGCATACGGTCGTGGCGCGGGCACTCTGATCAGCCTCGTCCCGATCATTCTGTCGGCGGTCGTTTACCTCATCAGTCGTGAGTTCATGTCGCTGTTGTTCACCCATCGCTGTGGGTGGGTCATGATTGGCGTGGCTGTCCTGGGGATCGTGTCGGGCTATCTGATCATCCACAAGATTGTGGATATTGAGGTGTAGAGGGTTATGCGATTCCTGGATTGGGGGAGGCTGGTATGGGGACGATAATGTTGGTTGCGATTGGCTTGTTTGTGCTGCTGGGCTTGGTTCTGGTTGTCATTGGCCTGGCTCGGCCACGGCAGCCTGGCGTCGTCGAAGACCGTCTGGCCAGGTTTGGCGCGATGGAGCGTCCGCCCACGCTGGAAGAAATTGAACTGGCGCAGCCTTTCAGTGAGCGCATATTGATGCCCTTGCTGGGAAACCTGGCGCAGTTCGTGACGCGCTTCACGCCACGGAGGAGTGTGGAGGCGGTTCAACACCAACTCGACCTGGCTGGCAATCCCTACGACTGGGGTCCCAGCGAGCTCCTGGGCATGCGCCTGCTGTTGGCGCTTCTGTTAGGTGGGCTGGCGTTCGCCATTGTGTTCATGGGGAAAAACATGGACGTGATGCGGCGCGTCCTGGTGCTTGCGCTGATGATTGGGGCAGGCTATTTTTTCCCGACGCTGTGGCTGAGGATGAAGATTAAGAGACGGCAGCAGGACATCGTCAAAGCGTTGCCCGACGCGCTTGATCTACTGACAATCTGCGTAGAGGCAGGTTTGGGCTTCGATGCCGCTATATCCAAGGTCGCCGAGAAGTGGGACAATAACTTGAGTCTGGCGTTTACGCGAGGGCTTCAGGAGATGCAGTTGGGCAAACTGCGCCGTGAGGCGCTGCGTGAGATGTCGGATCGCATGGAGGTCCCAGACGTGTCGAGTTTCGTCGCGGCTATTGTCCAGGCAGACCAACTGGGGGTCAGTATTGCTAAGGTGCTGCGCATTCAGTCGGACCAGATGCGCTTGCGACGGCGACAGCGGGCTGAGGAATTGGCCCGTGCAGCGCAGATTAAGATACTGCCCCCGGTCGCTTTTCTGATCTTTCCTGCTATTTTCATCGTTCTGCTGGGACCGGCTGTAATCAAAATAATGACGATGGAAATTAACCTCTTTGGGTTCTAGTGAACAGGCTGTCGCAGGGGTTGATATTAGAGATGGGTTCCTTTGCCTGTGTCGGTCATTGAGACGATTGGTCTTCGTTGGCGCGGCCTTCGCAGCCAGTTTCTCGACCTTCTGTTTCCCCCACGTTGTATTGGTTGTCGCCGAGGAGGGGCGTGGTTGTGTGCTGAGTGCCTGGACCAGGTCCCTCGTGTCGAGCCCCCTTTTTGCGTCTGCTGCGGGGATGTGGTTGCAGCCGATGGGCTCTGCGTGCGTTGCCGAACTGCCCCGTTGCAGATCGAGTGTATACGCTCGGTGGTTTGCTTTGAAGGGTTGCTCCGTAAGGCGGTGCACCGGCTCAAATACTCCGGCCTTACTGCACTGGCCAGCCCCCTGGGTGGCCTGATGGCAGAATACTGGATGCAGCATCCAATGCCTGCTGACATAGTAGTACCTGTTCCGCTGCACGTCGCCCGTCTACGCGAGCGTGGGTATAATCAGGCGGCCTTGCTGGCTCGTGAGATGGCCCGCTGGGTTGGGCTGGTGGTGGATGAGCAGGTGCTGGTGCGACAGCGTGCGACGGCCCTGCAAGTCGAACTCAACGCCAGGGAGCGGAGGAGGAACGTGCGCGACGCTTTTCGTTGTGCCAGCAACGGGCTGATCGGTAAGCAAGTGCTGTTGATTGACGACGTGTGTACCACGGGCGCCACGCTGGAAGCCTGCGCTGTGGCCCTACGGGAAGGAGGAGCGGGTGGTGTGCGTGCCTTGACGTTAGCCCGTCCACGCCAACACCCTGTATTCGATACTGAGAGCCTATCTGAAGAATCCGCTTGTCACCAATAGATCCGTCGCAAGGAGGAAACTCTATGGAAATCTCGATCTTCGCTCGAAACATGGAAGTGACTCCACATCTGAGCGAGTATGTGGAGCGAAAAGTTGAGAAACTGGATCGCTATTTGCCCTCGATTGATGAGGCGCGGGTTGACTTGACGGTAGAGAATACGCGCAGTGCTTCTCATCGTCAGGTAGCGCAGTTAACGGTGCGAGTGCGAGGTACGATCTTGCGGGCTGAAGAGCGTACCGGCGATATGTTTGCTTCGATTGACGCGGTGTTGGATAAGATGTACCGGCAGATCACACGTTACAAGGGCAGGCGTCGGAACCGACGGCAAGCGACTGCTGAGGAACTCCCTATCGAAGAGCCGGTGGAGGAGACCGAATGGGAGATTGTGCGCGTCAAGCGCTTCGAAGTCCGGCCGATGACGCCAGAGGAGGCGATTGAGCAGATGGAGTTGCTGGGTCATCGCTTCTATATCTTCCTGAATGCGGACGAGGGTGCCATCAACCTGGTGTACAGGCGGGATGATGGTAACTACGGTTTGCTGCAGCCGGAACTCATCTAAGGCCGTGAGCACGCAGGAGGTGATTTTGCTCCTTCTGGTCGGTGGGAGGGGGCAGAGCGAGGTAGAACGAGCACTGAGTGGAGCACACCGGGCCGCTGCGCGCGATTTGCTGGAACGGTTGCTGCGCACAGGGATGATCGGCCAGGCCGTGGTCGCTACCGATGACCCTGCCTGGGGCGATACGCTGGCCGACCTGCCGGTTGAGGTGGACCTCGACCTGTCAGGGGAGCCTTTTCATTTCGGGCGACGGCTGGCTGGGCTGATTGAACGGTATGAGGCGCGCCGTGTGCTCTATAGCGGCGGTGCCTCGGCCCCGCTGCTGAGTAGCGACCGCTGGACCGAGGTACTGGCACGGTTGAGGGGGGCGGACCGCCTGGTGGTTACCAACAATCTACATTCCTGTGATTGGGTGGGGTTCGTTCCCGCAGTTGGGATGGCACAACTGGTTGTTCAACAGGCGAACGACAACGCAGTGGCCTGGGCGCTGGCTCACGAGGGTGGCCTGCCGGTCGAGAGTCTGCCCGCGTCGGCCGCTACGCGCTTCGATCTGGACACGCCAGCGGACCTGCTGATCGCGCAACGTCATCCGGGTATTGGGCCGCGTCTGCGCTGTTTCCTGGACGGACTGGGCTGGGAGGCACCGTGGTTGGATGGAGTGCTGGCCGCGATGGCCCACGAGGGCGGGAGCCTGGCGGTCGTAGGCCGGGCGTCGGCGGCGGCTTGGGCTGCACTGGAGCGGGCGACCCGTTGTTGGGTGCGGGTCTTCGCCGAAGAGCGGGGGATGCGGGCCAGTGGCCGGCAGAAGCGGAGCGAAGTGCGCTCGCTGCTGGCGGATTATCTGGAGTTGGTCGGTGTAGAGGGCTTCTTTGACGAGTTAGCGGAACTGGTTGATGGGGTGCTGCTCGATAGTCGCGTGATTCTGGCGGCGCGGGGGCTGTGGCCCCCGGCGCTTGATCGCTTCAACTCCGATCTGTATCGCTGGGAGAGGGTGGAGGAACCGTTCTTACGCCGTTTCACCCGGGCAGCGGCGGAGGCGCGGGTGCCAGTGGTGTTGGGTGGACACCCTGTGGTGGCTGGGGGGCTGATGGCACTGGTCGAATCGTTCGAGGCTGGCCGCAGGGAGGCGTGATGCTGGCGGTACTTTTTGTTTGCACGGGGAATCTATGCCGCTCTCCAATGGCAGAGGTATTGTTGCGGGCACGTTTTGCCCGCGACGAGGCGCGACAGGACTGGCAGGTGGGATCGGTTGGTGTCTGGGCGGCCGAAGGACAGCCGGCAAGCGCTTATGCCATCGAGGAAATGGCCCAGCGCGGGATAGACCTGCGTGGTCATCGCTCGCGCAACGTCACCCGCGAACTGATGGCCGAGGCCGATTTAGTGCTGGCGCTGACACGCCACCACGCTGAGGCGTTGAGGTCAGATTTCCCTGAGCACGCCGGCAAGGTGTGCCTGTTCAGCGAGATGGTCGGGCAGGTGTACGACATCTACGATCCGTATGGGGGTACGCGGATGGAGTATGCCTACATTGCCGGTGAGTTGGAGCAGTTGGTCGAGGCTGGCTACAAACGCATCGTGACGCTGGTCGAAGAGGCAGAGGACGGCTGAAAACAGGGTGCATTTCAGTTTTGGGGCGAATTATGGCATAATAGGCCCAACTTGATACCTGGAGGGCAAAGATGAAACGCACCCGTGACCAATTGAAGGCAGAGTTGATGGTTGAGGCTGAGGAAGTAATTGACGGGCTTCTCGACTGGCACGAGAGCACAGGATCACCCACGCTCACCGAGATAGAAGATGTGGTACTGACTCTTCGCAGACGATTGGGGGAGCGTATGGCAGGGGTAGTGATAGGCGATCAAGAGGCAGTTCGTCCTGTACCAGGACCAGGGTGTCTGACTTGTGGGCAGGAGATGCACTACAAAGACATGAAGACGGTGACGGTGGCAGGGCGGACAGGGGTAATAGAGTTAGAGCGAGCATATTACTACTGCGACTGCTGTCGAAGCGGTCTTTTTCCCCCTGGATCAGCAATTGAGACTGAGGGCGAAGCACTGGAGTGAAGGTGTTCTGAAGCTAATGGTGTGGCTAAGTGGGATTGTAGACTATGAGACTGTCGAGGAGATTCTGGAGAAGGTGGGGCAGGTCAATGTATCGGACAGCAGCGCCTGGCGACAAGCGCAGGATTGGGGTCAGGAATTTCAAGCCATAGCCGAAGCAGAGCGAATTCGAAGCAATCTGCTACCTGGGAGATGGGGGGCACCGTGCAAACGGGCTGAACCAAAGGGCCGCATGGGTGTGGCGATGGACGGAGGCATGATTAACATTCGCAACGAGGGGTGGAAAGAGTTGAAAGTGGGGAGCTTGTTCGATGTCGAGGTGCGCCCGACGCGTGATGCGGAGACAGGAGATTGGATTGAATTGGCCCACGCAGTGAACAACAGCTATGTGGCTCACTTGGGTGGGCCAGAGATCTTTGGTCAGATGGTGTGGGCAGAGGCCGCACGGCGTGACTGGGAGCAAGCGGCGGACACGGAAGTCGTCGGAGATGGTGCACCTTGGATTTGGAATCTGGCATTAGATCACTTCTATGACAGTCGGCAGGTTGTGGACTGGTATCACGCCACAGAACACCTGGCCGAGGTGGCTCGACTACTGAGAGACGAAGGGAGCTTGGCGGAGAAACGATGGTATAACGCGCGGGAAACCACGCTGTTTGAGGGACACGCAGCTTTGATCGCTCAAGAGTTGGAAGCAGCAGCGCAGACCCAACCATCTGTCGCCAAGAAATTGGAGAAAGAGGCCGGATACTTCCACAAGAACCAGCGCCGGATGAACTATCAAGAAATGCGGGAAGAAGGATGGGCGATTGGGAGTGGGATGGTGGAAAGCGCTGCCAAGCAGTTCAAGGCTCGCTTTGCAGGACCAGGAATGCACTGGAGCCGCCTTGGTGCAGAGAGACTCATCCCCGTGCGCGCAGCGATTATGGGCGGACGTTTCGATGAGTTGTGGCACACGGCCTACAACTCGCCCCTAAATTGAAATGCACCCCTGAAAACATCGGCAGTTGCCAGCCTTAGCGAGTTGTGTTATAATATATCAAATTGTTATAACGAAACATACATAACAGGACGCTATGGCTAGAGCCGTGAGTATTCGTCACTTAATCCTGGGCTTGCTGACCCAGCAGCCAATGTCCGGCTATGACATCAAGCGTTTTCTCAAGAGTCTGAGTTGGCTGATTGATAGCCCTAGTTTCGGCACTATCTACCCTGCCTTGCGCGCATTGCAGGAAGGTGGTCTGGTGACCGTGGAGATGGCCCCCCGCCAGGGTAAGCCGCCCAGGAGGATCCACACCATCACGGAGGCTGGCAGACAAGCGTTGCGGGAGTGGATGGACCAGCCGGTCGCGCCGGGGGCTTCTTTGAGGACTTTCGTGATGCGCTTGATCCTGGCCAGCAATTTCTCGCACACCGGGTTGATCTCTCATCTGCAGCAACGACGCTCACAGGTTGCAGTCCATTATGCCACCCTGAAGCAGATTGCCGAGGCGCTGGACGGGACGATAGTTTCCAGGCAACGTCTGGCATTTGGCTATGGGTTGGCTCTGGCCGCCGCAGAGTTAACCTGGCTGGATAGCATACTGGAACAGTTATCTCAATAGCCACTACCCGTGGAGGTCGTAAAGGGCGACAGCGTTACCTCGACTGTCTGAGGCACGCGCCCAGCGGATCATTTTTAGATTCCGTCTGGTTTTGTCTGCGATTTTCCATAATTTGGATCCAGGACTCACTGTGGGCCTGGTTTGTGCCAAGACCGATGGTAGGGGTTGCGGCTAGCCAGGTCTATTTTATTGACAGAGGAGCGGACTGTGGGGGATGAAGCAGCAATCCTGCAACGCGAACTGGACGAACTGCGGAATCAGATCACTGCACTGGAGAGCACCCGCGAAGAAAAGCCCGATTATGGGCTTGGCAAGGGGGCTCCTGCGATCACGCAATGGGAGTTTGATCAGACCCTGTTGCGGCAGTTCAAGGAACAAGCGGCAAACATCGAGCGCATGTTATCACAGATGGTCGAAGGTACGCATGGAATTTGTGAGCAATGTGGAAGGCCAATCCACCCCGATCGCTTGGCGGTTTTGCCGGGTACCAGGATATGCATCCATTCAAGGTTACCGGCAAGCGAAAGTTACGGCGGTTGAAAAACCGGCGCAGCCACCGGCGACGCACGAAATCAAAGCGGGTTCTGCGCTCTCTTGACAAGGACTTGCCGGTAGCAAAGGCAGATCGCAAACGAGTGCGACGTCTTCTAGGACTACGACAAAGTAAGTGAGTATTGTCTGCGCAAGGCGCTCCCGCCACACTCGCTTGTGACGGGTGTTGCACACCGCAATCGTATTATACGCCATATCACTGGTTAGGCTGGAGGCAGGAGGGGATGCTCGAGTCTGGATACTCGATGAACACTGAATATAGGAGGTAACGATGCAAATTCTTCAAACGTTCTGGGAACAGATTGTCCAGTTGGTTGGGGCCTACGTCCCCAACTTCATCGGGGGCCTGGCTATCCTGATCATCGGTTGGCTGGTCGCCCTGGTAGTGTCTGCCATCGTGCGCAAAGCGCTTCGTCGCACGACCCTGGACGACCGACTAGCTCGCTGGATCTTCGGGGAAGAGAAGGCCAGAGCCATCGAAGCGGAGCGATGGGTCGCCAAGGGAGTGTACTATCTGATCATGCTCTTCGTGCTGATCGCCTTCTTTCAGGCCCTGGGCCTCACGCTCATCACCGAGCCGCTTAATCAACTTCTGATCCAGGTGTTCCAGTACGCCCCACGGCTGCTCGGTGCGGGGCTCTTGCTGCTGCTGGCCTGGATCGTGGCCAGCGTGCTGAAACTCATTGTCTCGCGGGTGCTGAGCGCCGCCAAGATTGACGAGCGCCTCGGCAGCCAGGTCGGTCTCGAGGAAGAGCAGCGCGTCCCCCTGACTCAAACGCTCGCCAATGCCGTGTACTGGCTGGTTTTCCTGCTCTTTCTGCCAGCCACGTTGGATGCCCTGGCCGTGGAAGGGCTCCTCAGACCAGTCCAGGGGATGGTCAACAAGGTCCTCGGCTATCTGCCCAACATTTTCGCCGCCGGCCTGATCCTGGTGATCGGCTGGTTTGTCGCCCGGATCGTGCAGCGGATCGTGACCAACCTGTTGGCCGCGGTCGGCGCCGACCGGCTGAGTGAGCGGGTGGGACTGGCTCCGGTGCTGGGGAAGCAGCGGCTATCCGGACTACTGGGCCTGGTGCTCTACGTCCTGATCCTCGTCCCGGTGCTGATTGCCGCCCTGGACGCCCTGGCGCTGGAAGCCATCACCCAACCGGCCACCAACATGCTGAACTCGATCCTCGGTGCGTTCCCGGCCATTTTTGCAGCCGCTCTGGTCGTGACGATTGCCTACGTGGTGGGGCGCGTGGTGGCTGGGTTGATCGCCAACCTGCTGACGGGCGCCGGCTTCAACGCCATCCTGGCCCGACTGGGCCTGGGCAAGGAGCCCGCCGAAGGGGAGCGGACGCCTGCAGAGATTGTGGGATACCTGGTCCTGGTGACGATCATGCTCTTCGCCAGTATCGAGGCGCTCCAATTGCTGGGCTTTGGGTCAGTGGCGGATCTGGTGACCCGGTTCACGGCATTTGCCGGTCAGGTGATCCTGGGGCTGATCATCTTCGGCATCGGCCTCTACCTGTCCAATCTGGCCGCAAAGACTGTGCAGGCCAGCGGGGCAGCGCAGGCCGGGCTGCTGGCCCTGGCCGCGCGGGTCTCTATCCTGGTGCTGGCTGGCGCCATGGCCCTGCGGGAGATGAGCCTGGCTAACGAGATCATCAATATGACCTTTGGTCTGCTGCTGGGCGCTATCGCCGTGGCAGTAGCCCTGGCCTTCGGCCTGGGCGGACGGGAAATCGTTGCGCGCGAGTTAGAGGGTTGGCTACGGTCAATAAAGTCTAAAGAAGCCTGAAGACAAGGGGCTCGAGCATCCCCTTCTGCCCCCATCTACAAAAAGATAGAGCGTATAAGCAGACCACCAAGCGATAGGGTAAAGTGAAAGGCAAATGCGTGTCATAATGATCAACCGCCCCTCCGCTCTCTCAATATATGGCGGTGACACTACTCAGATGCT
>CAYLPU010000121.1:0-13140 GCA_964385635.1 uncultured Anaerolineales bacterium | reverse complement strand
CTTCGCTACGCTCAGAATGACGGTCAACCGTCAGGGCGACTTTTGCGGCACTGCCTTATCCCTCTTGACAAATGATGTCTTTAGGGCTACTATGCACACAATGAGGACCGGCGGGAGAATATTGGATACCCAGGCCATGCGCTCCAAGGGCATCTCTCATTCGACCCACTTGTGATGTTGTTGGAAGGTCAAGAAAGCGAGACCCATGACGGAAAAGCGATACATCGTGGCCCACGACACGGGCACCGGCGGCGATAAGGCCGTGCTGACAGATTTGCGCGGGCGGATTATTCACTCCTCGTACAAGCCCTACGGCTTGCAGTACCCCCGCCCCCGGTGGGTCGAGCAGGATCCAGAGGAACTATGGCAGGCCGTCGTCAGCACCACCAGGCTGGTTATTGAAGAAGCAGGGGTGGACCCGGCCCAGATTCTGGGAGTGGGCATTTCGGCGCAGATGTTCAACCTGCTGCCGGTGGACGAGAACGTGCGGCCCCTGATGCCGATGATTAGCTGGCTGGACGTGCGCACCGTCGAGCAGGCCGACCGGGTTCTGGAGGGCAACGGTGGGAAGATGCCCGCCCTGCTTTTTGAGCACACGGGCAACATCCCTACGGCCAAGGACATCATCCCCAAAATTCTCTGGCTCGAGGAGGAGCGCCCCGAACTCTGGGAGCGGACGGCATGGCTCTTGGACTGTAAAGAGTACATCATTTACCGGCTCACCGGGAAGATTGCCACTGACTGGCACGGGGCTTCGGTGTATTTCCTCTTCGACCCGAACGAGAGAACCTGGTCGGAGGAGGCCTGCCGCGCGCTTGGCATCCCTACGGAGAAACTGCCCCCGGCTTATCCCTGCACCGAGGTCATCGGCGAGGTGACAGAGGAGGCGGCCAAAGTCACGGGGCTGCTGCCCGGCACGCCGGTGGTGGTTTGCGCGGGCGACGTGGCCGTGGCCCAATCCGGCTCCGGGGCTAATGCCGATGGCAAGGCCCACCTTTGCGTGGGCACCGCCACCTGGGTGGGGCTTTCCAGCAGCCGCTTTATCAACGACCCCGAAAAGCCTTTCTGGGGCCTGAACCACATTGACCCTGACAAGTGGATTATCGCCGGCGAGATGGAAACCGGCGGCGGGGCGCTGATGTGGTTCCGTGACGGCTTCTGCCAGACCGAAGCCAAACAAGCCGCCAAAGAGGGCATCTCTACTTATGATCTGCTCAGCCGCATGGCCGAGCAGATCGGGCCGGGGGCAGACAGGTTGATTTTCGCCCCCTGGCTTTCGGGCGAACGGGCCCCCGTGCTCGACCACTACGCACGTGGAGCCTTTGTCGGCCTTTCGCTGGGGCACACCAAGGGGCACCTGGCCCGGGCCGTCATGGAGGGCGTGGCTTTCCACATCCGCTGGATTTGCGAGGCACTGGAGCGGCTGGGGCTATCGATTGGTCTCATGAACGCCATCGGCGGCGGCAGTACCAGCCCAACCTGGACGCAGATTATCAGCGATGTGACCGGGCGTAAGTTGCAGGTTGTAGCCCACCCGCTGGAGGCCGGGGCAATGGGCGCGGCGCTGACAGTGGCTGTGGGCATGGGCATTTATCCAAATATGGAGGCGATTGACGAGCTGATTGAAATCAGCCATACTGTCAAGCCCAGCGAAGCAAAACAGCCCCGCTACGATGCGCTCTACCGGGAGTACCGGGCCGTGTACGAGGCGCTGTCGCCTATTTACCGCCGCTTGCACGATGTGGAGTGAGAGACACACACATGTCGGGACTATATCAATGTCTCCTTGCCAGCCCGGGCAAAGTGCGCGCGGTAGGCTGCCGTCTCTTCCAGCAATGCCCTCAGTTGGGCAGTGACTCGAGACAGGTCATCGCTGGCCGTTTGGTTGCCAGCAGCCAGACGTACCTCGTGGGCACGGACAAGGTGGGTATGGACAAGCCGTGCCCCTACGTCGCTCTCTTCACCAAGCACCGCAAGGTCACCACGGGCTACGAGCCAGGCTAACCCTGCCCGCACGGTCGGTTCCCGCTGCGCGGTCGCCGTCGCCAGGGTCGAGATATTGACCCAACCTTGTTTTGAACTCAGCGCGTGTTTGGTCAGACCGGCCAAACGTTCCAGGAACTTCTTGAGATGGTCCATGCCGGGGTCTATCCCAAAGAGATAGACCGTCTCCGGGGCGACCTTCTCCAGCACGGCTTGCAACTCACCAGGGCCGGGAGGCGTGGTCCACACGACCAGTCCCTTTGATGGGCTCAGTTCGTACCGGTCCTGGCCCGCTACCTCCGCCCTGGCCCCGGCCTCGCTCCATACCTGTACGTCTTCCTGCGCTTGTAGATGTTCTAGTAACCTTCGGGGATTGGGTTCCTGCCTGTGGTCCACCACTTCGACGGCTGGTGGCTCTGGATGAAGTGGGACGGCAACCGCTTCAATCGGGCGAGCATCTACCCACTCCACCTGCACGTCCCGCTGGCCCCGGTAGTCTCTGGCCCGCACGACGTAGGCCAGGTCAAACCGGCCCTGCGGCAGCGGTGACCCGGCCCCCTGCCACCAAATCACCTTCTGCGCCGTGCCCCCCTCGTCCTCCACGATCAATTGAAGGTGCTCTCCGCTGCGACCTACGGTGGCGTGGCCTGTCAACGAAAGCCCCCTGCTGACCAGCGTCAGCGGCGGGTTGCCCGGCCCGAAAGGGGCCAGTCGATCCAACTCCTCCACCAGATCGAGGGACAGGTCGGCCAGTGGCAGGATACCGTCTATCTGGAGGGTGGCTTTCTCCTCCACCTGTCCGAGCATCTCCAGGACGGTGCGTGACAAGGCGCGACGGAACTCGGGGATCCGCTCCGGATCAATGGTCAGCCCGGCCGCCATCGGATGGCCGCCGAATCTGTCCAGCATCTCCCCGTGGGCGGCTATCGCGGCCGAGATGTTGCACCCCGGGATGGAGCGGGCTGACCCCCGGCCCAGTTCGCCGGGCGGGATGGCGATGAGGATGGCCGGCTGGCCGTACCGCTTGGCCAGGCGACTAGCCACGATGCCGACGACCCCGGGCGGCCAGGACGGGTGGCTGAGCACCAGCGCGCCGTACTCCAGCAGCGAGGGGTCTCGTTCAATCTGCGCCTCGGCCGCCTGGGCCACCTGATCGCACAGCAGCCTGCGGCGAGCGTTCAACCCCTCCATCTCGGTGGCCAGGATGCGGGCGCGGGCCAGGTCATCGGTCGTCAGAAACTCGACGGCGACGTTGGCGTCGGCCAGTCGCCCCAGACTGTTGAGACGGGGGCCCAGGACGAAGCCGATGTGCTCCTCCGTGAGCCAATCGGGGTTCAGTTCGGCGCTCTCCATCATCACCTGGAGGCCGAGACGTTCGGTGCGCCGCAGCGCCTCGAGCCCCCGCTGGAGCAGGTAACGCGTGTCCCTGGTCTGCACCGCCACATCGGTCACAATCCCCAGGGCCACCAGGTCGAGGTACTGTGCCGCGTCCTCCGGCCGGCCGGCCCGGTCGTACAGCGCCTGCGCCAGTTTGTAGGCGACCCCCACCCCCGGCAGTTCGCGCAGGGGATGCGCGTCCGGGAGCATCTTGGGGTTCACCACCGCGTGGGCGTCGGGCAGACTGGGCGGCAGGTCGTGATGATCAGTGATGATCACGTCCACGCCCTGCGCCTGGGCATAGGTGATGGGCTCGTGTCCGGTGACGCCGGTGTCACACGTCAACACGAGACGCACCCCCTCCGCGATGAGCCGCTTCAGCACAGGGAGGTTGACGCCGTGGGACTCCCGCCGGCGGTGAGGAATGTGGTATTGGACGACCGCCCTCTGCGGTGAGTCCTGCCGGACTGCCAGGTCCCTCAGCGTGGAGACCAGGATGGTCGTCGCCGTCTGCCCGTCCGCGTCAAAGTCGCCCCAGACGCAGATCGTCTCTCCCTGCTGGATGGCCTTCTCCAGTCGCTCAGCCGCCCTGGTCACGTCCGGGAGATCGGTCGGCGGGGCGGGCCGGTAGCAGTCTGGGTCAAGGAAGGCTCTGGCCGGTTCGACCTCAGTGAATCCCCGCCGGGCCAGGGTCTGCGCCACCAGCGGATGCCCGCCGATGGCGGTTTGTAGTTCTTCGGTCACTTCTATGGGCTGAGGATCAAGCCACTCTTTCACTGTATCTATCCGTCCGTCTGTCTGAACATAAATCGCGTTTCATGTTTTTACACAGAGCTACACAGAGGAGACACAGAGTTTCACAGAGAGAAACGAAAAGAATTCCTATAATGACGATGCACCTCAATGGCTGCGCCGATGATCTGCCCTGTCAACTCGTTTAACTCAGCACGGTTGTTCATACTGCCTTTCACCTCTTGTACTCTCTGTGCATCTCTGTGTCTCCTCTGCGTGACTCTGTGTAAACGTTTCACGTTTCACGTTTCACGCCTCAGTAGTCAATCTCTGCGATCTGCTCGAAGTCGAGAGAGATGTCAAAGTCGTCGTCTAGTTCCCACTCGTCTTCTGTCTCGTCGAGCAGGCCTGCCCTGACTCCTCGCCGGCACAAGGACCGGTAGGCGCAATAGCGGCAGCGTCGCTCCTGGGTGGTGAGGGGGAGGTCTTTGCCTTCCGGGCGCTCAATCTCCCTCTTGATTTCGTCAATCAGCGAAGCCAGGTAAACACCGTCCGCCTCGAACTGGGCTGTGTTGTACGAAAAGTGTTCAGGGTCTCCCGGAAAGTTCGCAAACCAGTAGACCATCTCCACCTGTTCAGGCTCCAATGGCTGGCCCCCGTTGAGATGAGACCCGGCCCGGACCAGCAGGTAGGGGTACACTTTGGTCTGCAATCGCTCGGCCAGCCATTTCCGTCGCGACCGTTTGCGGGAGGTCTTCCAATCCACGATCACCGCCCGCCGCCCGGCGTCTACCCCGATGAGATCATACTTTGCCACCAGCCGACCTGTGCTGGGGCCGGTCTCCCGACCTGTGCTGGGGCCGGTCTCCCGACCGTGCCCCACCGGCCCAGACAGGGCGATCTCAGGGTAGCGGGATGGCGGCAGGTCGGCCGGGCCGTTCTCCAGATAGTTGCGCCACCAGCGGCGCAGGTCTTCGTCCGTCACCGCGCTCGACAATCGCTCCGGCGTCATGCCCAGCACGTGTTGATGGACCAATCGGTGGAACGCCGCTCCCTGCTGGAGATAACGCTCGTTCTCCAGTGCAGGCTCCGCCTCGATGGCCGGCCAGGCCACACGTTCCACGTAACGCAGTTGGAAGCGTCGCGGGCAGTCCACGTAGTCCTGGAGACTACCCTGGCTGAATTGGAAGTCGTTTGGCAGTTTCATAGATCTGTCTCTCATCGCGATCGGGCGTAGCGGGCCAGGTTCAGCCAAAAGGGAAGATTGCTCGGCTCACCCTCGCCGGCGCCCAACATTCCCACGTCGGACAGGACCAGCACCTGTCCCCCATCCTCGCCATAGTTCACCAGTGCGACGGCCAACTCTCCACCTGCCTGGGCCAGCACCTGTCCCTCGGTCAGGCTGAAGGGCACGCCGTTGGTCCCGGCCAGTTCCAGTATCGCCACACCCTCCACCAGCGGGTGCTCCCCCTCTGTCAGGGCCTGGGTGCCGGCCAGCGTCCCGCTGTGGTAGGTGATTCCGAAGCGTGTTGCCAGGGAGTTAGCGTCGCTCCAATCCTCGTTGGGGTCCAGCAGCCGGTTGTTGTACTTGAGGCGGCGACCGCTGTTCGTCAGCACCAAAAGCCCACCCCTGGCCACGTATGTCTCCAGCGCCGCGATCTCCTCCTGGCTCCAGGCCTCATCGTACAACGCGGGGTCCCCATCTGGGCTGGGGTAGTCCAGCACTGGCAGGGCCACCACGAGAGCGGCGTCCTCCAGGTTGGCGGAGGTCACCGTCTGGCCGTAGGGGATCAGGTCCACGTCGAAGCCTTCCCAGGCGAGGGCCAGCCCCAGGTCGGTGAACGTGGTGGGGGACATGTGCACCGACTCGGTGTGGCTGGCCACGAACAGGGCGCGGCGATCGGGCCGGGGAGCGAGACGCAGGGCGGGGTTATCCCGCCCGGTCTCCAGGGCGGCGGCCAGCGCCACCCGCGCCATCTGTTCCAGCGCGTCGCCCACCTCCCGTGCCAGTTCTACGGTGTCGTAGGGGTCGTGGATGTGACCCCCGTAGTGGACACCGCCAATTTTGTCCATTTCCGGGTAGTCCACATAGATCAGGTTAGCGTTGGGCACGTCGAAACCAGCAAAGCCCGTGTTGTCCGACTCGACTCCGTAGTAGTTCACAGGGTACGTCCACACGCCCTGCTCGTCTGCCGCCTGGGCCAGGTAGTCGGGCCAAGTCAGCCGGTCGTCACCCAACCGGCCGTAGGACCAGGTGACCAGGTTGAGGTAGCCGTCAATCCCGTCCAGCGGGCGGGTCAGGCAGTCAATCTGCAACATGGCCAGCGTCCGGTCGAGCAACTCCTGGTGGGTGGAGACGAAGTGATAAGAACCGTAGAGCCCCAGTTCCTCGCTGCCGAACCAGACCAGGTAGAGATCCACCGCTGGCTGTACCTGTGCCGCGTCCAGCACGCGGGCCACTTCCAGCAACACAGCCACACCGCTGCCGTCGTCCATTGCGCCGGGGTTGTTGGGGCTGTCAATGTGCGCACCCAGAATCACTGCCTTTGAGGGGTCTGCGCCAGGAATACGGGCGACCAGGTTTCCCGATGTGGCCGGTGAGAAGACATCGGCGTCCCAGGTGAGGCGGGCCGCTTCGATCCGCGCCAGGTCGTCCCAGCCCTCAATCCCGGCCGGGGCCAGGTCTTCCAGGCGGACGTACAGGGTGGGGGGGGCCGAGTTCGTCTCCACCCAGTTGAGACTGCTCACGTCTCCGACAAAAGAGCCGTGGCTCTCACCGCGTCGATTGGAGAAGCGGGTGACCAGTACCAACCCGGCCGGCTGTTTGGACAGCAGGTCCGTGGCGATCTTCACGGCCTGTTGTTTGCCCAGCAGCGCGCGGTCTATGGCGGCGTAGTCCATGAACACCACCTTGCCCTCCAGGCTGGCCGGGCTCAGAGCGTCGATCTCCTCGGTGGAACGAACCAGCACCACCGGTGCTTCTACCACCACCGGGTTTCGCTCCGCGTCGTTGAGCGCTCCGTCCGCATCAAAGCGGAGCGCCTGGGCGATTTCGTCGCGGGGACCACGCAGGCCGTCGGCGGGCACCTCCACCTCCTGGCCATCCACGGTCAGGTGGAGCCGGGTCTCCCACAGTTCCGTGCCCAGGAAGACGTGGAAAGTCTGGTGTTCCAGTTCCAGCCCCAATTCCTGCAGGTACTCGAACGCAGCGAGTCTCTCGGCGGCGTAGTCCAGCGCCTCGGCCTCCCCCTCGCTGGAGGAGTTGCGCCAGCCGGAGTAGGGCTGAATCGCGGTCAGGTCCTCCAGGGAGGTGAAGAGGCTCTCCTGGGAGATGAGGGCAAACGGGTCGGTTGGTGGCGAGATAGAGGCGGCCCCGGTCGCGGTAGGCTGAACCGTGATGGGCGTGGGCAGAACGGGCGTGATGACGAGAGGCGCAGGCGCGGAACAGCCAACCAGAGCCATCAAGGTGATTGTCACCAATATGTGCAGGTATCTGGGTTCCATTTTCTAACACCTCCAAACCTTCCCGAAAGCTCCAACGGGCCGAGTTTTGTCAAGATTCTGGTCATGTGGCAGATTTTGGGTCTATCTGACAGTTAACTTTTAGCTTTCGGGAAGGTAGCCTGAGCAGTTACCTCTCTCCGAGCATAGGCTGATATCAGGTGAATGTTTCTCGGTCAAATGCTCCGGTGGCCCTCCCAGAACGTCTGCAAGGCGATGAACGGAACTGACCGTTGTTGGTCACCGCGCCTGCCGGTGTTCCAGGTGATGATCAACTCCTTTCTGGCACGGGTGATGCCCACGTACAGCAGCCGCAGCCGCTCGGCAACGTACTCCAGGCGCGCCTCCTGGGTCGCTTCGCCTTCCTCGTATGAGGTTTCCTCGAACAGGAGCGCCTCCAACTGGGCCAGCGCTTCCGCCTCCAGGTTCAAACGGTCGTGCACGAACCACTTCTCCGAGATGAAACTGTCGTGGGACTGGGCCGAGGGAAAACTGTAGTTGTTGACCGACATCAGGTAGACCCGGTCCCACTCCAACCCCTTCGCCTTGTGGACGGTGGCCACCACGACTTTGCCCTTGTGTCGTTCGGGGTCGAAGCCGGTGTCGTCACCGCTTAGCCCCAGGAAGCGGCGCTCGTTGCGGGCGACCACCGCCAGTTCCTGGGTGAGTTCCGGCAATTGCCAATCGGGGTGACTCTCGCTCGCCCGCCGCAGGACCAGGGCCAGTTTGTGCGCCACGGCCAGGTCGCCCGGCTTCTTGAACAGGTCCTGGGCCAGCGTGAGGATGAGTTGGTCTATGGGCAGCAGGGTCGCCCCCTGCCAGCGCCGGACCAACTCGCGAAACACAACCAACCGCTCGTGGACTTCGGGGAGTTCGCCGGCCAGGTCGAGGCTGTCCAGCCAGTCCCGATCCACCCGCGGCCACAGGAAGTCCTCGACCTGCCGGCACTTGCGCAGTGCCCGGGCGACCCGCTCGACCTGTGCCTTCGCCTCCTCGTCTCCGCGCTCCTTGCGCCGCCACACCTTGTAGACCGTCGCCAACCTGGACGGCGAGGAGGTGTCGGCCAGGTAGTTGACGACGTTGCCCAATGCCCCTGCCGTCTCCCGGGTGGACCCTGTGCTACGCAGGAGTTCGATGTACTCCAGGCCGCGCTTCTTCAGTTCACTCACCACCTGAAAGCCACGTGTGTTCCGTGGCACCAGGACGGCCACAGTCCCTTTCGGGTGCTCCGGCAGCCAGCGAGACAGGGAGTCCACCACGGCCCGCAGTTCCTCCCCCGGGGTGAACTTCTGGGCCACGACCCGCACCTGGTCGGGATCATCCGGCGGATTGGGCTGCGGGTCGCCGGGCGGCGCGGGCTTGATGTGCGGCAGCGCCAGAGCGTCTCGGACGGCTGCCACCGGATGCGTTGCCCGCGTCCAATCAATCAGATAGTTGGCCAGGTCCATGATGCTCTGAGTCGAGCGGCCGGAGTTGGGCAACTCACGAGCGATGACACCTTCCTCCTCCAGGAAATCGCGCAAGAAGTGGGGACTGGCCGTGGTGAAGGTCTCGTAGATGGCCTGGTTCGGGTCGCCGACGCGCACCCAGTTGCCATCCGAGCCGGCCAACAGCCTCAGAATCTCCTCCTGCAACCGGCTGCTGTCCTGCGCCTCGTCCTCCAGGATGAACGGCCAGCGATAGTGCAATCGTTCCAGGTACTCCGGGTCCGACTGCAAGGCCCGCAGCGCCAACCGGACCAGGTCATCGAAGTCCACAGTGCCACGGTAGGTCAGCGCGCGCTGGTAGTCGGCGTAGATAGCCCAGCCCATCTCTATCAGGGGAAGCGGTTGCGGGAATCGGTCCGGTCTGTCGCGGAGCTCGGCAGGCGTGATCTGCAGGTCCTTGGCCTGTCTGATGAATCTGAGGGCAATGTCGTTTACCAGGCGCGGCCACTGGTCACGGCGCACCCAATCCCGCTTCCTCTCCTCCAGGTCGAGCGACAGGAAGTCGTCGGCGGCGTATGGGTAACTGCGCAGCCAGGCTTCCGCTGCATCCTGCCGGATCTGATCCGCCGCCCGCTCGTCCACGATCTGGAAGTCGTCCGCCAGGCCCACCAGCGCCGGTCGCTCCCGCACGATGTCGTGGGCCAGGCCGTGCAAGGTACGCACCCGGTAGCCGAGATTGGACAACAGCCCGCGCCCCCGGACAAAACCGCCTACCCGCTTGGCGAAGTTGTCCACGGCCGAGTTGACCAGCGTCACGACCAACACCTCCTGGTCGTCCTCCAGCACCCCGCTGGCGACCAGTTGGGCGGCCAGGTAGGAAAGCGTGATAGTCTTGCCGCTGCCGGGCACGGCCGAGACGCCCATTCTGCCGGCGGTGTAGTTCAGGACTTCTTGTTGCCTGGGACGGGGTTTAAACGTCAATAGGCTTACCACCTCTCGCCCTGACGACGCAGCACGCGTTGGATCGCTTGCAGCAGCGGCCCCTTTTGCTCATAGCCCTGCTCGCCCAACTCGCTCAGGCCGAGGTAGACCTTGCGGCGGCAGCGCCGGATCAGGCCCAGCGTCAGACGGTAGAGCGCCTCCTGCCTGGTCTCGACCTCGTCGGTGTCGGTCCAGACCGCGTCAGCTCCATTATAGGGCCAGCCCCGGCTGAGCACGTAGGGATGGGTGAGGGGTTGGTAGAGCCGCTCCCACCAGCCCCTCCCCCCGGCGTTGAGCCAGAATTGGTAGTCCACCGGCCGGTTGCTGATGATGAAGGTGTAGGCCGGGGTCAGCAGCACCGCGTCTTCCGGCTGGAGTCGCCAACTGCGGATGTACTGAGCGGCGATCACCCCATCCTGCACCATCTCCATATACTCCTGCCCCAGCGGCTTGTCATCGCTGTCATCAGAAACCGGGTTTTTTCCGAAAAACCCGGTTTCTCCTGTCACCCAGCGGAACTTCTGCACCGACTCGATCAGGTTGGCGGCCACCTCCCCAGCGTCATAATTGCGGTGGAAGCCATACCCCTCCTGGGACAGCACCTCGCCGAACAAGCGACTCAGAAAGTGATCGAATGGCAGTCTTGAGGTGTAGTCCTCAATCCAGGTGCGCAGCCGCTCGTAGCGCCTGCCCAGCACAAAGGTGATTCGCTCCTGCATCGCGGGGTTGATCTGGTCGAAAGAACTCAGGCCAGGCGCGCCTTCCCGGACGCGGTACACAATCTCGGCCAGGAGTTGCGCCCGCACCAGGTCCATCCCGTCAAGCGCCTGCATCAGCGCATAGGCCACGTCGAACCGGCTGGGGCAGATTCCCCACTCCGGGTGAGCGATGGACGCCAGCGTCAGCAGGCAGCGGGTGGCTGGTTCCTCCCGCAAGGCGCGCGAGGGACGGTGGGAACGGGCGGGGACGCCCACTTGCTCCAGCCTGTTCATCAGCGAGAAACGGAGCGCGTCGGTCAAGAACGGGGCCAGCACGACGATCTCCCCCGGCGGGACGGACTGCTCGTGCACCAACCCGGCGATCTCCCCGGCGACCCAGTCGAGCATCTGCGGGTGGTAGCGGCGGCTTTCGTAGGCCAGAGCCGTGAGGCTCTCGGATTTCGGATTTTGGATTTCAGATTTGCCGCTCCCCTGCTTCCCTGCTCTTGGAACCGTCCCCGGCAGACGGTTCAGGCTGCGGGCCAACTCGCGCCCAAAGGCCCGCAGGTCGGGCGAGGTGACGGTGGACTCGGTGAAGGCGACCCGCGCCTGGCACGACTCCCTGAGCGTGTACGCGCTCTCCGGGTCAGCGCCGAGGAAACGACGGTAGCCGGCCTCCTGGTCATAGATCAGGAGCGCCGACTGGCAATGGTACAGCCACTCTCTCAACAGGTCGTGGGCCACCGGCGTGTCTTCCTCGACGTTGTCCGCGAAAAGATGAGTGTAGGTCGTCAGCAGGTAGTTACGGCACAGGGGCATAGGCCATAGATATTTGGTGAACACCTCCAGTTGGAGCGAGAAGTCGAGCAGGTTGTGGGCCAGACAGTACTCGCGGAAGCGGGTGGCGCAGGCTTGAGCCTCGTCGTAGATGCGCCGCTGACTCTGCTCGCCCCCCCAGGCTGCCTGGAGCCGCGCGCCGATCTCGGTGTGCGGGAAACCAACGACGGCCGCCTTGTTGAGGTTGTCGATGATCTGGCTGTAGATCCGGTTGCGGTCAATGACCACCGTCTCGAAATAGCCCTGGTCGAGCAGGGGACGGACCAGGCGGGCCATGTAGTATTGGGCCGTCTCCAGCGTGAGGAAGGTGGGTGGTTGATCGGGCTGGCCGAAGCCCGCGTCCTCGGCGACCAGCAGCCAGAAGAGGTCCACTGTCTGCTGGGCCAGGCCGCCGGCCGTCGAGACGGTCACCTGCCCGCCGGCCCCTGTTCTCATGGTCGGGCAGCGGAGCGCTTCGTAGTACGGCACGGCCAGCGTGCGCTGGGGCACGATCACCAGGATCGAGCCGGCCGGGACGCCGGAGTCGAGCAGGTGCAGCAGCCTTCCCACTCCGGCGGTCGTCTTGCCGGTGCCGGCCGAGCCTTCGAGGAAGATTTTGCGCTCGATGGGACGCTCGATGAGCGCGCGTTGGTCGTCGGTAAGGATGAATGATGTCATGACTGATCCAACTTGATACTCTTCATCGGGACACCTTTTTGTGGTATAATGATGGCGTGAAGCGCATTGCATATTGCATGAAGTGTGCAGAGGACGAGGTGAATGATGATGGAGACTGTGACAGTAATATACGAAAAGGGCGTCTTGCGCCCTCTGCAACCGCTCAACCTACGGGAACAACAGTCGGTGCGCATCCAGATCATGCCGGAGAAACCGGTAATGGATGAAGACGAGGGCGAAGCAGCGATCCGCATCTTGGTTGAGGCTGGGTTGCTCACACCACCGCCGCGTCGCTCCGACGTGGATCCGGTTTCGGAGGAGGAGCGGCGCAAACTGGCCGACAGGCTGGGCCGCGCGCCGGGCAAGCCCCTTTCTGAGATCATCATTGAAGACCGGGGGGAATGGTGAGCCTCTACTTCCTGGATAGCAGCGCGCTGGTTAAGCGCTACGTCACAGAAAGAGGTTCCACCTGGATTAGAGCTCTGACCACTTCGGGCGTGCACAATCCACTGGTCATCGCGCGCATCACTTGGGTGGAAGTGCTCAGTGCCCTGGCGCGTCGCCAACGTGAAGGCGGCCTCACGCCGGACGATGTCGCTCAGGCAATCCAGGCTTTTCGCTATGACCTGGATATGCAGTACCAAGTGGTCGAACTGGACCCGGCATTGACCAAGGCCGCAGGCGAATTGGTTACCCAACATCCGCTGCGCGCTTACGACGCTGTACAACTGGCGTCGGCGCTTCGTGTTCAATCGGGCCTCGTTGGAGAATGGGCCACATCGCTGACCTTTCTCGCAGCCGACGACCGCCTGATCGCCATCGCCCAGGCCGAAGGTTTGCTCACCGACAATCCCAACCACTATCCTTAACCCTCGCGTGTGTTACAATTGCAGTAACTGCTCAGCCAGTCATAAATAGAACACGGATCAACACGGATCATACGGATG
>CAYLPU010000120.1:0-13250 GCA_964385635.1 uncultured Anaerolineales bacterium | reverse complement strand
TCCTCGTAGAGAGCGTACCCGTCCATCCGGGGCATCATGATGTCCGCCACGATCAAATCGGGGCGGACATCCTCCATCACCTGCAACGCCCGCACTCCGTCGGTGGCGGTGAAGACGATCAAGCCCTCCACCTCTAGAGTATCTCGAATAGCCGCCAGGAGCGACACGTTGTCCTCCACGACCAGAACGCGCTGCTCACCCATACCTCCACCTCCCACCCTTACGCAAGCCCATCCCACTTTTCCCTCGCCCGATCGAGACGCTGGCCACCTCGCTAGTCGGTAGACGGCAGCCAGATGGTGAAGACAGCCCCCTCCCCCACCCGGCTCTCCACCGTCACCCGTCCTCCGTGCAGTTCCACGATATCCTTCACAATCGCCAGCCCCAGGCCGGTCCCAGAAATCTGCATCGCCCGTGGCCTCTCCCCCCGGTAGAAACGATCGAAGATGTGGGACAATTCCTCCTCTGGAATCCCCATCCCTGTGTCTGTCACCGTCACCGTCGCCCACACCCGCCCCTGTGCTTCCTCTTTGCCGGTGGAGACCATCACTTGCCCCCTCCCCGGCGTGTACTGAATCCCGTTTCGCACCAGGTTGTTCAGCACCTGCATCAGCCGATCCGGGTCCACCAGCGCCACCGGCCCCGGCTCCGCCGGGTGGTGCTCCAACACCACCTCCCGGTCCTCAGCCAACACCTGGTGGCCGGAGACGACCGCCTCGGTCAACTCGTTGAGGGGGATCGGTCGAGGGCTCACCTCCAGCCGCCCGGCGTCTATGCGTGAAATCTGCAGGATGTCCTCCACCAGCCGCACCTGGTGGTCCGTCTCCTGCTCCAACATATCCAGGTACTGCTCCCTCTTTTCCGGCCTACGCCGCATCAGATGAACATACAGCTTGATCGTCGTGATCGGCGTCCGCAGTTCGTGGGAGACATTGGACACGAAGCGGGACTTCAGCCGGTCCAGCGCCTTGAGGTGGCTGACGTCGTGCAGCATCACCACCGCCGCTGCCCCCTCCACCCCCGGTTCCGAAATGGGGGCAGCGCTCAATTGCAGGTCCAACCCTGTCAGTTCCAGCACCTCCTCCGGCCGCTCCTCCGCCCGCCCTGCCAGATCCCGCACCATCTCCCACAGTCGCGCCGCATCCTCCGGCGAGAGGGTCCGGGTGAGCCAGGCATGGGCGACGGGGTTGGTGTGGAGAATCTCACCCGCCGTGTCAATGACGACGATGCCGTCGGACGTACTGCGCAGGATCGCGTCCAGTCGGGCATACTGGGCCTGGATCTGAGCGGTCCGCTCCCGCACACGCTCCTCCAGCCTCTCAGTGTAGTTGAGCAGTTCCCGGTACAACTGAGCGTTCTCAATGGCGGCAGCGGCGTGGCCAGCGAAAGCCTCCAGCCGCCGGGCGTCGGCAGGGCCGAACTGCCCCGGCCGGGTGCCGTCCACGTTCAGGAAACCCACCGTCAGGCCCGTCACCTGAATGGGCGCGCCGACGTAGGAGCACAGCCACTCCCACCTCCCTGACACCACCCAACCGGGATCAGCCGTCGTGTCCGGCACGACGACCGGCTTCCCCGTTTGCACCATCTTCTCCAGACCGGAGTACTCGGCGATGGGGAATGAGATACCGAGAACTTCTATGTCCATGCGTTCGTACCCTCGCCAGCGGACCATCCGGGCGCCGCCGTCCTCAATCAACATGATGTTGCAGGCGTCCCCAGTGACGACCCGCTCCACCTGGTCCAGGATGCGATCCAACACCTGATCCAGGTCCAGCGTGCTGCCGACGGCGGCGGCCGCCTCCGCCAGCGCCTCGGCCAGTTCCCGCTGCTCCTGCTCCGCCTGGAAGAGCCGGGCGTTCTCGATGGCGATAGCCGCCTGCTGGGCAAACGCCTGGACGATGCGGGCATCGGCCCCGGTGTAGACTCCCGGCTGGCGGCTGTGAACCGTCAGGATGCCGATCACCCGGTCTCGCACCTTCAACGACACGCCGATGGTGGCCCGTATGTGCTCCAGCCCATCGATGGTTATCCATTCCTGACTATCCTCATGCGTGTCCCCAACGACGATCGGCCCCTCCCCCTCGGCCAGCCGGCGGTTGTACGGGAACTGGTCCAGCGGGTAACGACGGCCCATCTCTTGCGGCGGTAGGTTCTGAATGGCGATGATTCGAGTGGCATCCGGTTCCAGGATCTGGACCGATCCGCTGTCGTAAGGGATCACCCGGGCCAGTTGCTCCAGAATCAATTCCAGGACCTCCTGCAGGTCCAGACTGCTGTTGACGAGGAGCGTCGTCTCCCGGAGCCGCTCGGCCAGTTCTCGCTGCTCCCGCTCCGCCTGGAATAGGCGGGCGTTCTCGATAGCGATGGCGGCCTGGGCGGCAAACGCCTCGGCCAGCCGGGCATGCTCCTCGGTGTAGAACGCCGGCTCCCGCTTATCCAGCGCGATCATCCCCACCAGCCGCTCGCCGACCAGCATCGGCACTCCCAGCCAGGAGCGGATGCCAGCCTGGTTGTAGGGCTCACGTTGGAACCCCCCGTACACGGCCGGGGCATCCTCCACGATGAAGGGAGCCCGCGTGCGGATCACCTCGCTGTTGGGGTTGTCGCCGTCCACGGGGAAGGAGAGGCCCAACAAGTCCGGAAGGTTGGGGAAGCCCCGCCCGCCCACGATCTCCAGCCGATCCCCCTCTCGGCCACGCTCAGGGCAGGTCCTGAGCAACTGGACCGAGGCGCTGTCGTAGGGCACCACTTCCTGCAACTGGGCCAGGATAAGCCCGACCACCTCGTCCCGGTCCAGGGCGGTCGTCAGTGCCAGCGCCGCCTCCCGCAGCGTCCCTTGCTCCAGGGCGCGACGCCGGGCCTGCTCGTACAGCCGGGCGCTGGCGATTGCGGCGGCCACCGTGGCGGCGGCCGATTCCACCAGCCGGAGGTGCTCCTCGTCGAAGAAGCCCTCCCGGTCGCCATAGATACTGAGCACGCCCACCAATTCATCCCCGCCGAGCAGCGGCACGCTGAGGGCCGAGCAGGCCCGGTCATCCACCCCCGGCACCAACCTCCACCGCTCATCCTTCGTCACGTCCTCCACCAACGCCGATTGCCGCTGCGCCGCCACCCAGCCGGCCAGACCGTCTCCTACCCGCAGCCCAATCCGCCCATTCAACACCTCCACCGACTCTGCATCGTACCCGGAGACGGCGACCAGCCGCAGGCGGTCGCTGCCTGGTTCGCGCACCAGGGCGACACCCTTCATGGCCCCGACGACGGCACAGATGTCATCGAGCGCCCGCTGCGCCACGTCGTGGATGCCCGGGCTCTCGGAGAGATGGTGGCTCAACCGGTAGAGCAGGCCCAGCCGCTCCTTCTCGCGGGCCAGCGAGTCGAACAGCCGGGCGTTGTGGATGGCGGCAGCGGCCTGGGTGGCGAACAGGCCCAGCAGTTCGGCGTCGGCCGGGGAGAAGGTGCGCGGGGGGGCGGCCACGACGTTCACGACACCCAGAAACTCGTCACCCCAGCGGACGGGCACGCCCACGACGGCTATGAAGGGGTAACCCTCGTAGACGGCCGCCCGCTCCTCCCAGTGCTGGTAGTCGTCCACGATGAGCGGCTCGCCGGTCTCCAGAACCTTGCCGGAGAGACCCTCGCCCCGGTGAAGAATGGTCCCAGCGGGTGCCACGGTGGAGCCAACGGACATAACCCACTCCAGCACGTCCTGCTCCGGCCGGTAGAGATAGAGGCCGCCCCCGGTACCCTCCAGCAGCTCAACGGCCCGCGAGGCGATGGAGCGAAGAAGAACATCCAGGTCCAACTGGGCGGTAAGTTCCAACTCCACCTCTCGCAGCGCCTCCAACTGGGCCGTCCGCTGCCGGGTCTTTTCCTCCGCCCGCTTGCGCTCGGCGATAGCGAATTGGACATAAACACCGAACGCGACAAGGATGCATACAGTCAGCGAACGCACCCATACTTCATGCGCACCTGGGGCGAGTATCTGCCCGACAAGATCGCCCTCGTGGAACACGACAGCATTTATGGCGGATTCAAGAATCCAATAGAGCACCCCAAGGCCAATCCCGATCCATACCATTTTTCCCATACGTACGTGTCTGGGTTTCCCTTTGTCGTCGCTCATCTTTTCCCCCTGAGCCGATCTCCGCTGGGCCGCAGAACAGGCAGGTGTAAGTGTAGCACCTCATGCCCTGTAGCGCAAGTCGCAGGGTCACATTCTCCTTGCCTCTTCGGAAAGCAGGAGAGCGGAAAGCAAATAAGGGGCTCGTGAAGCAGGGGATGGCCCGATGGGTGCAGGTCTCACTTCAGCGCCGCGATAATCGTGCGGCAAAAAGCAGGCAGATCGCTGGGCACCCGTGAGGTGATCAGGTTGCCGTCCCGGACCACTTCTGCGTCAACGTAGGCAGCGCCAGCGTTGATCACGTCATCCTTGATCGCCGAGAAGCAGGTAGCCCGCTTGCCCTCCATAATGCCTGCGGAGATAGGCACCCACGCAGCATGGCAGATGGCCGCCACAACACCACCGCGCTCGAAGACGGCCCTCACCAGGTCGAGCATGGGTTGGTGACGGCGCATCCGATCAGGCGCGTAGCCGCCCGGTATGATGACGGCGTCAAAGTCGCCGGCCGAGACTGCGTCGGCAGCAGCGTCTACCTTCACCGGGTAACCCAGTTTGCTGTGGTATTCCTGCACGCCAGGCATGCCGACGACAATCACCTCCGCGCCAGCCTCGCGCATGCGCAGGAGTGAGTACCACAGTTCCAATTCCTGGTAGTTGTCCTCAGCCAGAATAGCGATACGTTTCCCCTCCAGTTCCATACCAGCCTCCTTTTTCCTCTGTGGCTCAAGATACTTCACGGTACTCCCTACTCCCTACTCCCTACTCCCTACTCCCTACTCCCTAAAAGTAGACCTCGTACCCAGAGATATTCAATTCGTCCCGCATGATCTGCAACTCGCGGCGCAGGTTGGGGTTGACAGAGACGCCCTGCTCGCGCACCTGCTTTTCTTTCTCGTACTCCTTCTCCCCGGCCACGTAGACGCGCGCTGCGCCAGGCGCTTTGCGCGCGTCCTGTAGCGCGCGCATGATCTGGCCCGTGATGCGGCGGGAAACTTCGAGTGGGATGAAGTGCTCGATATCTATCGCCAGGAAGAAATGGCCCAGCATGTAGGGGCGGCGGGAACCGTCCGGGGCGAATCCCAGCAGATCCTTCATAAACACTCCCCCACACAACGAGGCGGAGAGAATTTCGACCATCGCGCCCAGGCTATACCCCTTGTAACCGGCCAATTCCTCCCCCGCGCCGCCCAGCGGCAGGAGAGCGGCCATCGCCTTGCCCATGTCCTCGAGAATCCTGTCCGGGTCGGTGAGTGGGTTCCCTTCAGCGTCAATGACCCACCCTTCGGGCACGGGCTTTTCGGCGCGGGACGCCACCTCAATCTTGCCTCGCTGGGTGATGGGAGTGGCTCCGTCAAAACAGAACGGGTAGTCCACGTCAGAAGGTGCGGCGAAGGCGATGGGGTTGGTCCCCAGCATCGGCTCAGTGCTGAACGTGGGGGCGACGGCGGGGCGGGCGTTGGTCACGGTGAGCCCCATCATCCCCTCCCTGACCGCCATCAGCGGGTAGTATCCGGCGATGCCGAAGTGGGTACCGTTACGCACGGTCACAGCGCCCAGGCCGTACTGCCTGGCCTTGTCCATTGCCAGCCGCATGGAACGGTAGGCAGTCACGTGGCCCATGCCATGATGACCATCCACCAGCGCGGTGGTCTCCGTCTCCTTGACGATCTCCATCTCGGTCCGGGTAAACTGGACGCCGGCCTTGATGCGGTCGTAGTAATACTTCAGGCGGCCCACGCCGTGGGATTCGATACCCCGCAGATCAGAGGCGATGAGCACGTCGGCGCAGATGCGGGCGTCCCTTTCGGGGGTGCCGAGCCCCTGGAATACATCAATCATGAAATTCTCAATGATGTCTATGGGGATGTAGGTGATCCCTGTCATGGTTCTGTTTCTCCTTTCATCCTTTCGGTGCATCTGCTCAAAAAGTTGGGGAAATTGATGAGACCAAGATTACCACGGATAGGGAAAAACACGATAGTGTCTGCCCTCTCGTTTGCGGTGGTCTTTATCGTGTATTTCTGCATCCGGGGTAATCCTGCTGCCCCAAAATATTGAGATGATACCGTCCGGTCATCTGCCGGCCTGATTGCCATTATAGCACACTCAGTGGGGTGCGGGCAAGACGCAGGTTGGGACAAACCCGGAACGTCAAAAAGGGCCGCAGAACGAACACTGCGGCCCTATTCACCCTCGTTCTCGTCGCAGGCGTATCACGCTCACGACGGTTCGGTGTCATCTCTCAGCGGATGCTGATGGAGCCTGATCCCTGGTCTATCCTCAATTCGACGGTGTGATCAGCCGTGCGGAAGTTGTCCGTCTCCCACACACCGTCGTCGCCGCGCTCGCCCTCCACCAGCCGGAATCGCTCGTCGGGGTGGAAGGATCCACTGCCCGAATCGAGCACCACCCGCGCGCCCACACTTTCGGGCAGAGTGATGGCAATGGAGCCTGAACCACCGTCAATGCGCGCCTCGAAGGCGCTGCCGGACGGCAGGCCCAGATCAACGGAGCCAGAGCCGCTGTCGAGGAAGAGGTCGCTGACCTGCAGGCCGGTCAGGTCAAAGTCACAGGGGCCAGAACCGGCGTCAAGCGTGAGATCGAGGATCACATCGGGGCTGAGTCTCACGTCCCAGCGGTCTTTCACCCGGCCGCCGAAGTCAAATGGCCCGAACCAGGGGCCGGAGAAATAACTGTCCAGTTCTACGTCGGCCTGATCGCCGCGCACGTCTACATCGAAGATCAACTCACCGCGATAAGTGACGTCCCCCTCGATGAGATTGGGCGAATCGCGCAGCGTGCTCAGGTAGGCGGGTGCGCTGGTCCAGTCAATGGTGACAGAGGCACTCTGCACGCCCGCCAGCGGATGTTCGACGTGCTCGGTGCGCAGTTCAACTGGCTGGGTCAGATTGGCCAGTGCCGGGATGTTCTGCGCGAAAAGCACAACAGCCACTGCGCCGCCGATCAGCATCATGATCAGCAGCCCGCTGATGATGGCCCCGACCATCGAGCGCCGGCCGATCAACACGTCAATGCCAAGCGCAACCAGCAGCAGCGGCCAGAGTCGCCAGAGGATGTTCCACGATTGCCAGGGCAGATAGCCCAGATTCGACAGCAACAGCATGACGCCCGCGCCAATGAGCACCAGTGGCCAGAAGAAAGAGGGCGGGCGGCGGCGTGGCCTATGAGGCAGCGCTTCCGATTCGTCTTCAAACGGTTCTTGAACGTCTGACATAGTATGTCTCCTTACATTATCATCGTGCTATTACTCAGCTACTGTCATTCCGAGCGACCGAAAGGAGCGCAGCAGCCTGGAATGACGCATCACAGCGGCGCAGTTGGAGCGCCTGTATACTATACGCGAACAGGCGGGCAGGGTTGCGCCCCGCTTGCCCTCATCAGGTCAATGTGGTAGACTGGTAGGCGCAGACCTCCCCGTGGTCCGCCACATTGATTACAAACCTGCCCAGGAGACAGATCAATGATCGGCAATGACACCCAGGCGGTGGCTGGAATGCTCACCGCTCTCTTGCAACCCTGGCACGACGCCATAGACGACCCGGCCAAGGCCCAACAGGAAGTGCTACAGCGTCTCCTGGAGAGTTACACCCAGACAGATTACGGCGTCCAGCACGGCGCAGCCCAGATCGAAACGATTTCGGACTATCGTCGCGCCTTCCCTGTCGCCACCTACGAGGACTACAAACCGCTCATCCAGCGGGTGATGGCCGGGGAGGTGCGCCTGCTGCTCAGCGAGGAGCCGGTCGGCTGGGCCATCACTCGAGGCACGACGGAGGGCGAGTCCAAGTTCATCCCGATGACGCCCACCGACCTTCGTATGCGTATCAGCGCCGGGCGGGCGATGATGAACTATGTGGTCAACAGCAGCCGGTATGATCTATTTGAAGGAGTCAATCTGAATCTGAATTTCCCCTCGGTGGTGGGGACGGTGCAGGTAGGGGAGCGCGAGGTCGAGTACGGTTATAGTTCGGGCATCTACGTCAAATACGTGTCCGCCTTCACGCCCATCCGCTCGGTTCCGGCGCAGGACGAGATTGACGCGCTGGGTGGTGGCAAGACCATCCGCGATTGGGAGAACCGCTTCGAACTGGCCTACCAAAAGTGCAAGGACGAGAACGTCACGCTGGTGGGTGGCGTCGCCCCGACCGCCATCCGCTTCGCCCGCTACCTGCGGAGGGTCCACTCCATCTACCCCAAGGACCTGTGGCAAACGCAGGTGCTGACACTGGGGAGCGTGCCGGGCATCAATACGCGCTACGAACCAGCACTCAATGCCCTCTATGGGCCGGCCGCCATCCGCGAAATCTATGGTACCACAGAGGGCATGTTCGGCCAGCAGCGGGACGAGCGCCGGGCATGGGTGCCCAACTACGATCTTTTCCTCTTCGAGGTGCAGACCAGGCTCAGGGCAGGGTCGGGCATCAAGATGCTGCACGAGATGAGGCCCGGCGAGATGGGCAGCCTGATCGTCTCGACGCCGATCCTGCCCCGCTACAAGATCGGTGACCTGATCCTCGCCTTCCGGCCGCCCTACTTCCGCTGCATTGGCCGCGACCGGTGGTGGACTCCCCTGCGCTATGGGTGGGACGAGTTCACGACGCTCAATCTGGGGCGGCTTTAGACAGATCCGGAGCAACTACTCAGCCCAGCAGTCGTTACACAGAGTTACACGGAGAAGACACAGAGAACCACAGAGATAGGGAGATAGCCCGTATGCAAACGCTGTATTCTTTGCTAAAACATGGTATTATGGGCAAACTTGGTCTTTTTCTCTCCGTGAAACTCTGTGCATCCTCTGCGCAACTCTGTGTTCCTGGTTATGCCTGAGTAGTAACGATCTGGAGGTCTTGGACGGGACTTCCTGGTCAGCGCCTCCGGAAAAGGCCACGCAGCAATATGGACAGACCGATGGCGATCAGCACGAGCGGCCAGACCACAGCCATGCTCACCAGATTCCCCAATCCGAGGCCCAGCAGGATGATGGCGAAAATGAACGTGCCCCCCACTGGCCGCCGGTAGGACGGCATGAGCAGGCGCACGACCACCTCCAGGAGAATAATCATCCCAGCCCCTATGAGGATGACCGGCCAGGCCTCCAAACGGTGGCCGAGCACTCTCTGGTTGGCCAGATACCCCATATTCCCCGCGAGCAGCACCAGCCCGGCCCAGATGAGGATAGCGGCCCACACGATACCGCTGAGCGGGTCACGATGCCACTTCTCGTAACCCCATGCTCCCATCGACTTTTCCTCTTCCTTCTCGTGCTCTTTCTCGTGCTCTTTCTCTTCCTCTTTCCCGTGGTACTCTCGGTCAGACATAAGTTCCTCCTTTCGACAACGTGCAGGTGTCTTACGCCATTATACCACATATTTCCAGTATCATCTCAATATTCTGGGGCCAACGTAGGGCAAATTGGCAATTTGCCCCACCATGAAAGCAACGCTGCCAGCGCAGGGGCCGTCGGCTAACCGCCAACTGCTAACCGCCGCCTGTGCCGCCAGCGCATCGCCGCCAGCACGCGAGGCATCGCACCGGTGTAGAGCCAGTAGCCAATCCGCGATACGGGGAAATCCCAGGCCCCGACGCGGGTCACAAACTCCCCGCCGAACCCCTGCTTGAAGCGGTACACGCCCCACAGCGGGTCCGACTCGTCCAGGATGTCCGGCGCGCCCCACATATCGTAGACCGTGCAGCCCTGCTCACGCGCCCACCGCATCGCTTCCCACTGGAGCAGGTGATTCGGCATCTTCTCGCGGTGGGTGGCGCGGGATGCCCCGTACATATACCACGCCTTCGAAGCAAAGCAGAAGATGAGCACCATCGCCACCGGCTCCCCCGCCACCTCGGCTATCAGCGGCTGCGCCAATCCCGCCTCGATGAAAGCAGACCAGGCGTCGCGGTAGTAGTCCTGGGGACGGATGACAAATCCGTCGCGAGCGGCGGTCTCGGCGTACATCTCGTACAACAGCGGCAGGTCGGCCGGCGTGCCCCCCCGCACAGTCACCCCCTTGCGCGCCGCCAGCCTCGTGTTGTAGCGCCACTTGGACTTCATCGCCGCCAGCAATTCGTCAGGGCTGCGGCTCAGGTCGAGCAGGACAGTGTTGCGGAACTGCACCTGCTCGCGGGAGACGCGCCAACCCCGGCGGCGCAACGTCTCCACGACCGCCTCCCCTTCGGCCGTGTCGGCCCGCACGTCAGGGTCTATCTTGACGAACAGCGCCCGCTCTCGCCTGGCCGTGGCCTCCAGGTGGGCCAGTACCCGCTCCAGAAGCGCGGTGTCTCCATAGTCCAGAGCCGGGCCTTTGGGAACGTACATCACCGGTGCCGGCCAGCGACCCAGCCGGCGGGTCAACACCGAACCAGCCGCGCGGGGCTGGTCATCCTCCGGCCCCAGCCACAGATAGCGGGTTGGCTGCCACCCGTAGCGGGACTTGAACACGCCCCACTCCCAGGTCTGCAGGACGTGGGCGGCGGGCAAATTAGCCAACGCCACGTTCCACTGTTCGGGGTTAGTGATTCGTGTTTCGTAGATTCGTGATGCGTGATGCGTGATGCGTGATTTCATCTTCGCCGCCGGGCATCCAGCATTCAATATCAAGTATCCAGTACCCAGTATCCAGTATCCAGTACCCATTTCCGAGCCGCCAGCATCCAGCGATACGACCGATACCGCAGCGGCGCGTAGACCCGGTCCCATGCGCCCACGCTGCGCACCAGTCGCCCGCCAAAGCCCCGCTTGAAGCGATAGACGGACCACAACCCATCCCGCCGCTGCGTGAACTCCGCCTCCAACTTCTGCTCGTCTTCGTCGGGGACACCCCACAGGTCGTAGGTCGTGCAGCCCAAGGACCTGGCCCAGCGCATCGCCTCCCACTGGAGCAGGTAGGTGGGCATCTTCTCGCGATGGACATTGGCCGAGGCTCCGTAGAAGTACCAGGCCCGAGGCGGGAGCGCGAAGACCATCAGCGCCGCCACCGGTTCCCCCTCCACCTCGGCCAGGAGCAGCCGTGCCCGGTCCCGGGGCACGAACAGCCGGTAGGCCGCCTCGTAGTAGGCCGGGGTATGGACACCGAAGCGATCCCGCGCAGCGGTGGCGGCCATCAGCGCGTGGAAGGCCGGCAGGTCGGCCTCAGCAGCCTCTCGCACCGTCACACCCTTGCGCGCCGCCAGCCGGACGTTGTAGCGCGTCTTCGACTTCATCGCCGCCAGAATCCGTTCCTCGTCGGGGGAGATGTCCACGACAAGGGTGCGACGGGGCTGAAGGCTATCGAAGGGGGACGGGCGAAAGCCAAGCGTGCGCAACTGTTCTTGATGAACGGCCTCGTCGGGCAGATCAGGCTCAAGCATGAGCGCGATGGCCCTTTGTGATCTGGCGGCGTGGTCGAGGGCCACCAGGAGCGCGGTCAGTTGCCCCTCGCCGGCCCAATCCACGAGGGGCCCCTTGGGGACATAGGCCAGGCGTCCCAGTCCGGCCGGCAAGCGCCGATAAAGCACCTGCGCCCCGGCGACCAATTCGCCCCCCTGGGCCAGCCCTACCCGCTCGCCGGCCCACCCGAACTGCGATTTGAGCGCACCCCAGGGGCTAGTCTGGAGGATGTGTGCATTGGGCTGTGCCGCGACGAAACGGTCCCAGACGTCCGATTGCGGATTGTGGACTGCAGATTGCAATTGATGTTACTCCTCTCGCCGGGCCACGACGAGCAAGCCGCCGCCCTTCTCGCCGGGTGGGACGTCCATCTCGTAGTAGGGCCGCCAGCGGCGGCCGAGGCTCCGCACGACGGCACGGCGCAGGAATGCCTGGTAGCCCAGGGACCGCAGCCGGGGCGAGGCCAGCAATCCCCACACCGACCGGTGCTGCCTGAGACCATAGCGGTCATTCATCCGGTCCCACAGCCGTTCGACCTCCTCCGGGATGTAATAGCGCGCTTTTGCCAGCGTCATCCCGGCGCTGGCCAGAATATCACGCCATTCGTCGGGCGTGTGGTAGTGGTGATGCTCCAACCATACGTCCACAGCGGCTGCGTACCACCCGGCCTTCTCGACGTCTCCGGCTTCCACCGGCCGGATATAACCGTCGAGCAGGTGACGGAAGGCGTCGGAGGGAACGGTGAAGATGAAACGGCCGCCGGTTCTCAACACCCGCCCCACCTGGCGCACGACCGGCTCCACGTCGGGGATGTGCTCCAGGACCGAGTTGCTGAAGACGGTGGCGAACGTGCGGTCGGCGTAGGGCAAGCGGTGGCCGTCGGCCTGGTTCACGTGCCGGTACACGCCCGACCGGGCCGCGCTCTGCAGTTGATCCGCCCAGGGGTCGAGTCCCACGTCCACGCACCCCTCTATCCCGAACAGCACCTGCCCGACCAGCCCGTCGCCGCAGCCCAGGTCGAGCAGGGGGCGCTCGTACCGCTCCTCCGCCGCCACGCGCAACTCGACCGCCCGCCACAGCGCCACGGGCGGGGCGAACCAATAGGTTGTCAGCAACTCGGTGAGATAGTCTTGCGTCATTGGCAGATTGCAGAGTGCGGCAGGAATGGCTCATTATCTGGCATGAGCACTCGATCTCCTTGCCTATTGGCCTCTGCAGCATAGGGTAAGGACCCAGGGCAAGAGTCGTCATAAGCGATACAAGAACAGGATTTGCAGAATTTTCGGATCCCGTTAATTCTGTTAATCCTGCTCTGTATTGGATGCAAACCATTCCTCCTGGATGTGGGACGCGGGTGGCACACCCGCTTAGAGCACCCCGCTGAATGGGACACGGATCAACACAGGTTGTACGGATAAACACGGAAAGATCAGTGAGAATTCGTCTGATCTGTGACTATCCGTGTTCCATTTTGAGTTCTTGAATCACTCCCATCAGAGCGGCCCAAACGTGCGATGGACGTATCTTCTCAATATCCTGGGGGAACGCGACCATCTTGGTCGCTAGATGCCAGCAAGATGCTGGCATTGCTCCACCTCACCCCCATTTATTGAAAAGATACATCTGGACAGATGCAAAAGCCCCCGGTTTTGAAACAGATCAGGGGGCTTTCTTCACGCAAGCGGTTCTAGCAGTTTGTCGGAGAGGAAGCTTTGGTAGCTCATGATCGACAAACGGCAA
>CAYLPU010000119.1:0-13620 GCA_964385635.1 uncultured Anaerolineales bacterium | reverse complement strand
CTTTTTGTGCCCTTTCGCGCCCTTCGTGTTTCGAGGTACTCTTGGGCCAATTGACGGAGGTTTGGGATGACAGAAAACAAGAATGGGAAGTGTGAGATGAAGAAACGCAGATCATTTTCCCTTGCTCTGCTTCTCGTCGTCTCCCTGGGGGTGCTGGCGATTGTCTTGCTGGGCACCCCGACTGCCCAGGCTGACGACACCGGAGTCGAGATCAACGTTGGCGGCGAATATGCCGCTTCGACCGCCGTCACGCTGACCCTGCAAGCCCCTTTCACGGCGACCCAGATGCAGTTGAGCCACGACGGGATTGCCTGGAACGATTGGGAGGACTTCGCCGCCACCCGTGACTGAACGCTTCAACCCGGCGACGGGACGAAGGCGGTCTATGCCCAGTTCTACGGCGATAGCCAGTACTCGGACGTGTACTCGGACACCATTGTTCTCGACACCGCGCCGCCGGCGGTGACGGTGGAGATTGCAGCCGGAGCATACGCGGTGAACACGACCACCGTGACGGCGACTGTGGCCGGCAGCGACGCAAGCAGCGGCATGGACACGCTGGAGTGGAGCGACGATGGGAGTACGTGGACTGACACTGTGCCGTTTGCGGCCGGAGATTACACCCGCACACTCCAAGAACCAAGCCTCTACGATGGCCCTGACTTTGGACCGCAGGTGACTTACGGCGTGGGTGACGGTCCTAGATCCGTGGCGGTGGGTGACTTGGATGGGGACGGCGACCTGGACCTTGTCGTGGCTAACGTGTTTGACAACAACGTCTCGGTGCTGCTGAACCAGGGTGACGGGACCTTTGCCGGCGAGGCGACTTACGACGCCAGTTCGGAGTACACCCTGGACATCGCGACATCGGATGATGGCGGAGACAGTGGTGGGCAAGCGATGACAGTGACCCGGACGATAGGGGGGCTTGCGTCCGTGGCAAGCAAGCCCTTACCGGCGCACCCGCTCGTCGCCACCACGCCAGGCCAGGCCGAGACGCCGGACGCGGGGCCACAGCCGTACGTGTGCCTGCCGCTAGTGCTATGCTATCCATAGGCCAGGGCAGCCCAGCGGCAAGACGGGGCGACCTCGACTGAGGTTGCCCCTTCGTGGGGGGGGGGCTTGTGGTTTATACAATCCACAAGCGCCCACCGTTGTCACTCTTCACCCATCCCCACGATTTCGGAGTCAAGCAATGTCACGGTCAGCGCATCAATGGCCCACCTGTGATTGTCTACCAGTGTCAAATCGCCCCACTTTTGTGCGCCATAGAAGAAGTCATCAGCGAAAGCCATTGCCTGCGCCTCGGTCACGCCAGCGCGAACAAGCGCCCCTTTCAGACACTCATACACGCGCCAGGCAACCGGGATGCTGCGTGGCGGCCACTGCTCGTCTGCCAATTCCCAGATTTCCACCCAGATGGCGGAGGCTCTTTCCTGGATCGTAGGTTGGGTCATACCCTGGCTCCTTTCGGCTAACTTGCCCTGTCGCTCAGAAGTGGGCTTATTTTATCACCATATCGGTTGCCACGCTACTCAGTCGTGGACTGGCCGCAGCCGCTACTCCCCTACCTCAAACACCGCCACCACCGGATCATGGTCGGACAGGTGGCGTGCGCTGGGATCATCCGGATCGGGGGGCGGGTAGCCGGCATTCAACCCTGCGTTCCACTCTGCCTCCATCACGCGGCTCGGCTCGGTTAATACCTCGCCGCCGGACTTGGAGATGAAGTGATTGACGATACCGTAGACGGTCACGTCGCCAGCCGACGCCGTGTGCAGGGTCATCGTGATCATCAGCGGCGGGCGGCTGAAGAGGCCCTCAGGGGCCTGGTACTGCCTCATCCCCTCCAACGTGGCCCGGTCGCCGCGCACCAGGAAGCCCACGTCAATGTCGCGACTGCTGGGTCCTTCACTGAGACAATCTGCCTCGGAATCCCACCGGGATTCCGCAATAAGTGAGGTGAGCAAGTAAAGGGGGAAGGTGCTAAGCCTAGATTTCGCACTTTAACAGTTGAATAGAGAGCAAGACTAGCGGAATCGCCCCTTTTGTGGCAAAGTATAGGTTACCAAAACCAACTTGCCGGAGCGATTCCAGATGTACTTTGCCTTCACTACCGGATAGTTTCCATCACGAATGCCACGAATGGACAAATGACACGAATTTGATCGTGAATTGCCAGAGAACCATTCGTGAGATTCGTATATTCGTGTCATTCGTGATAAAGGATCGGCCCTCTGACCAAAAGTGTCCGGTAGCAAATTGGGGGAATGTAAGTGGGGAGCCGACAAGGTGAGGCGCAGTGTGATCCGCGAGTTGGTTGATACCAAGACATCCAGGGTATTGAAAGAACTACCCGATGGCGAGGGATGGAAGGTGCATGATGTGCTTATGGCCCACGGTTGGTCAGAGTATCCTCTATCAGCAACTTGGCGTAGTTGACTTGCTCCCGGAAATAGACGTGACGTCGGTTAAATTCCTCCAAAGCAGCGATGCCGGTCTGCCCTCTCAATTCCGAGAACGGTGTCTGGGAGATGATGTAGGAGTGGAGGGTGATGTCGTCGCGGGAAGCGCGGCGGTTTAGCTTTTGTTCGTACTCCTTAATGGTCCTGTAAAACTTGACCTTGGGGTTGACGTTGAGGTTGCTGCCTATGATCAAGCCGTGCGGGTCAATGAATACGATGTCCTGCCGGTCTGGTCCTTTCAACCACAGGATAAAGTCGGGGAAGAACTTTTCGTCGTTGATCAGGAACCCGACGCCCCGGCCGCGGGCTTGATTGCGCAGGAGGAATAGCTCGCGGTCGTGATCTTCTAACGTCGCCTGGCCTTTGTCAGTCTCGACATATTCGCGTAACTGTACCACGAAATCGCGCTCGCCAGGGTTGAGCCCTGGAGGGGAGTATTTGACCACTTGGGCGGCGCTTGTATCCTCCAGCAGCAATGGAAGATAGAGGTGCCGGTCAAAGTGAACCCTGGCAGGGAGATCGTCATCGCGCTCGTAGAGGGCCGAATCGTTACACATCTCACGGAGCGTCTGGAGAAAGTCTGTGGCCGAACGCTTCACCCGGGCTTCGTAGGACCCAATCAGGTTGTCGTCGTATTCGTCCAGTACCTGGTAGACCAGTTGATCCTGTTCCCACTGCCGATGGGCACGGGTGTAGAATCGCTCGACGTATTTGCGCAGGATCATCAGCGCGATCTGCTCCAATCGGCCCACGTCCTCAAATGCTGTCATTTCCAGCATCGCCGGTGGGCAATGGAGTTGATAGCAGCCCGCCTCAAGGATGCGTCGTAGCACCTTCTGATCTAGCGCGATGTTACGGTAGCCGCGCGCGGCGCAAAAGTGCCAGACCTCGCGGTAGAGCCGCCCCCAGTCAAAGAGTGGCAGGGCTTCTGCCAGCAACTTCTGCGTATCTTGCGGCTCGTAGAACTCGGGTGTCTCGTGCACAAGTCCCCCGGACACCATGACTTGCATGCGAGGTATCAGGTCAATGGTTGGCTGGCAGGTATTGTCCAGTTGCAATTCCAGGCGCACCGCGTCCTCGAACGGCGTCTCAATCCTGGGTCGAATAACGAGCAACCCCTGGCCCTTGAAATCCTGGTTGAGCTTGGTCCCGATGACGACGATCTCACGCTCGTCGGTGTCTATACCCTCCTCGGCGAGATAGTCGCGGAACTGGGCCATGTACCTGGCGCGGACGCCAAAGATGCTGAGCGTCTCCAGCAACTGTAGGTTGTCGGGATGGTCGCCGTCCAGGGCGTCGGAACGCTTGAGAGAGCGGTCCTTGCCCAGCAGGCGCACGCCGCGCCCGAACAGTTGGATGATCTGAGGCCCCTCTCCACGCCCAATGTTCATCAGGCCCATAGCCGAGACGCGCCAGGAATCCCAGCCCTCAATGAACTTTTTGGAGCCGAGCAGGACGTTGATGGGCGAGTCCTGCCGGTTGATGGCCTGGAAGAGCGAGCCACTGAATTGCTCATCTTCGACGGCGATCTCGGGAGCCTGCTCCTCGATCAGTTTGAGGAAATGGGCAGCGTCGCCGATGTTGATCAGACCAAAGAATTGATCTGCCGCGCCGGCACGCAGCCCGATCTCACCCTCGGCGGATTTGAGGTTAACGAGGTGCAGGCCAGCCGCCGTGGTCACAACTGTTGCGTGAAAGATGCGGCGGAGCATATCGGCGTAGATGGCCACGCCGTCCAGACGGTCCTCACGGAGCGTGCGGAAAGCGTCGGCAAAGATGTCGCCGCCGTCCTCGCGTTTCAGGTCGGCCTCGCCGTTGAGAATAGCGTTGATGGCCGTGGGTACCCAATTATTCTCGTTCTGGAGCACACGGTGCAGGAAGAGCACCAATTCCTGCACGTCTGAGAGGCTGCGTTTGTCGTCCTGGCTCAACTGCGAGCGATTCTTGCCGGCGGTGACGCTGTGGCCGATGAAAATCAACAGCGGCGGAGCCACGTTGTACGTCGCGTAGAAGGCATCGGCGTCCAGCGCATAGCAGCGCACTTGCTCATAAAAGGTGAGCAAGTTGGCCATCAAGTAGCGATTGGTCAGCCCTGGATCCAGGTCTTGCTCCAGGTTGAGGATGCGGTAGTCCTTGCCGTAGCCATCTTTGTAGAAGCGGGGATAGGAGTAGTCAAAGATGATGGCTCTTCCATACTCTTGTTCGACATCTCTAGCGCCCGACCTGCCGACCGCCTGCCCAAAGGTGGCGCTATACTCGAAGGTGAAGCCGTCCCTCGCCAGGGCCTCGCGGCGGCTGCGCCAGGCCTGCGCCTCGCTGCCGGTGCCTTTGTGACCTTCGTCCACAAAGACGAGGTTGCGCCCTTCAAAGGCCGAGACCTCGACGCTCTCGCCGCCGCCGGTTTTCTCTGTAACCAGCTTGTGGATCTCGATGACCTTGACCGTGTGGGGGACGACGTCGAACAGGTCGTTCGTGGTGGCGTTAAAGCGGCGACAGGGAACGTCGCTTTTCTCCATCTCAGCGATGTGTTGCTCCGACATGCCCTCGCCGGTGGTGACCAGCAGGATATTTTCCGGTTCGTCCGGGCGGTAATGCAGGTATTGATAGTAGTTGAGGTGCATGAGCAACGTCTTGCCACTGCCGGTGGCCATCCAGTAGGCCATCTTGTTGAGGTCGCCCGGCGTGAAGGTGGGGAACTCGACGCGAGCGGTGGTGCGGGCCTTGTTTTGCTCATCTACAAAGGTGTTGAGATTGGCGAGGAATCCGTCTGGTTCGTGGGTGACGCAGTCCAGGTAGTGTTCGGTCATCAGCGCGGCCAGAATCTGAAAGTACTTGAGCGTGATCGGCTCGGCACTGCGGCGGCGGTTGAGCGCGTCGGTGTGGCGGCGGACGTTGGCGTCGTAGGCCAGCAGTTTCACCGCGCTTATGCCGCGCACGAGCCCTCTCAGCACGTTGGAGACGTAACTGTGCCCCTCGGCGTCGTACCCCTCTGGCTGCTCCTTGAGCATATTGTAAAAGCCGCGCACGGATTGGAGGTCGTGGATGTCCTTGACGCCGAACAGGTGGCGAAAGTAGGCGGACAAAGCCAGCCGGCGTTCGAAGCGGTCCAGGGAACTAGACGGCACGGCGACCTCCTTCCATCCGCTCGCGGAAGGTGATCTCCAACGGCTGGGCCTGGTTGATGAAACTAGGGCCGTTGACGTAGACGCGATCCACCGGGTCGGCGAGCAAGCCATCCTCGCCGTTGGCCCAGTCGGCCTCTTGTCCCAGGTCGAGGCCCTCGGTATCGCGCCATACGACGACGACCTTCTCGACGCCGCGTGTGGAGCGCACCTCGCCACGACTGACGACGTAGGGCCGGCCCTGGTGCTCGTGCCGCTCCAACTGGTGCACGTGCATACCGATCAGGTAGTGGAAGGTCTCGACCAGGTCCACGACGGTGTCCTGGGGGCTTTCGTGGCCGCGCTGAATCTTGAGCGTGTAGTCGAAGGGTGTCTCGAAGGCCTCCTGGGTGAGCAGCGTGGGACTGTCGCGGGTCTCGAAGTCGAGCATATAGTGAAGTTGATAGTCGTCGAACTCGTCGTAGAGCAGGCGGCGCTGGGTGCCCTCCGGCCGGCGGACGCGGATGTTGTTGAGGGCATCCTCGTAGGATTCGATGCGCTGGTATTTGAATATGTGGCTCATCCCGTCCCGATCCTGTGGCACACCGTCCTTCCAGTTGGCGGAGAAGGCCACCTTCTGGATGCGGGGTTTGAGTATTGTTTTGAAGTAGTCGCCTATCTCGACCAGAATATATTTGTGGCTGCCATCATCGTATTCGCGATTGAGATCCATCACGGCGTGCGCGGTGGTGCCAGTGCCAGCGAAGAAATCGAGGACGAACTCGCCGCTATCTGAGGAGAGTCGCATAGCCCTTTGCATTAGGGCAGGTGGCTTGGGCGATTGGAACAACCTTTCGCCCATTACGTCATCAAGAACCTTTTGGGCATAGTCAGTTCTCAGCTCACTATCAGCCCAAATTGTCTTGGGTGTGTATGTTGCTCCTCGTGCATAGTCTTTTCGATAAACCTTCCAACGTCCAGAGATTTCGCGTCCCACAAGCAGATGGGCCTTCTGTCTAGCACGTTCGCGTCCCCACGTCCAGCATCCTTCCAATCCATTATCCCACATTGGATAGACTTTTTCCGTATTGGGTGTCTGATCCAGAGATACACTCTGAGTCTCGCAGTTGATGTATAGAGAAAACCACAAGTTAGGCCTGGTTCTCCTGTTGAATTGCCTGTGAGTGTTACGGAGTTCCAGTAGCCTATAGTGCCCACCTGCATCCTTGTACTTGTAGTCCGATAATTGTTCCTCGCTCTTGGGAATACCCGATAGCTCCGTCCGCCCCTTGGCAAATGCCAACAAGTACTCGTGTGACGTGGATAGATAACGATCCAGGCTTCTACCCTTGGGGTTGTTCTTGACAACAACGATACTCACTCTTTCGCCAAAAACGTTCGAGAGTAGGTGAGTCAAGTTGTCGACTTCGTTCTCATCAATGCTTGAAAACATCAAGCCGTTTTCGCCAAGTATGCTGCGGGCTAGTGAAAGTCGGTTTTCCATCATCGTAAGCCACGATGAATGTTGATACCTATCCTTGTATAAGAACTCGTCACCACCAGTATTGTACGGTGGGTCGATGTAAATGCACTTGACCCGTCCCGCGTATTTTGCTTGCAGCAGGTTGAGCGCCTGAAAGTTCTCGCCGTGGATCAGCAGGCCATCGGTAGCCCCGTCCAGGTCGTCGAAAGTCGCCAGCAGCCTGGCTTTGAAGTCAGCGTCGAAGAAGGCCGTGTCCAGCATCGCGTAGGGATGGTTCCGCAGAAAGGCCTCATCGAATTGACCTTGCCAGAAGGGGTCTTCTTCCCAGGCGTCCACGTTGTAGAGCCGTCGCCATTCCGCCAACTGGGCCTCGTTTGCCAGGATCTCGGGATAAAAGTCCTCCGGCACGCGGTCCAGCGTGATGCAGTAGTCGGTCTGCACGACGAACTTGCGCTTCTCAAAGAGCCGCTTCTGGAAATCCTCGATCTGGGCCAGAAAGGCGATGATCTTGGCCGCGATCTGGCGCACCACGCGCATACGGGTGAGCACGTGCTGCATCATCTCGCCCGACTCGTCGCCGATCACATCATCTATGCGCAGCACCTCGTTCTTGAGGAAAAAGTCGAGTTCGCGCCGCAAAAAGCCGCCCAGGTCCTTGTGGACAAAGTAGTCCATCGTGTTGCGGGCGGTGTAACGGTTGAGGTGTTGACCCAAGGAGGAGGTGTTCTTGCCTGCGGGGACAGCGCCGAGGGTCGCTTTCAGATTGGCGTCGTCGAGACCGGCCAGGATCTCTACCTCCAGGGCTATGCAGAGCGCACGGCGGTCGAGGGTTTTGCGCCGGCTGCCCTTTTTCAGGGGCTGTTGTGCATTGTACGTGGCGAGGTAGTGTGCCTCTTCCTCCTCGGTGATGGGGCGGTATTCGAAAAAGATGGTGAGCGTTTGAGTCTTTGCGTCGTAGTCGAGAGGAGCTTTTGTGCGGAGCACAAAGTAACGCTTGTCGCCCTTGACGTTGTCCTGTTCTACCTCGGCGTGCTGCAGCCGGAACCAGACGGTGTAATTGCCAGCGGTGAAGCGATAATCGGTGAAACGCTCGCTGGTCTTGACATAGTACTGGTCGCGATTGGCCCAGTGGAGCAACACTTCCTCGCCGTTATAAGGCACGCAGAACTTGGACTCGCGCGAGGAGTAGCGGCGCTCGGTGAGAAAGTCGCCGTTGTCATAGTAGCGGGAAAAGAATCGCCACAGGTCGTTAAAGACGCGGGCCTCGGTCTCTTGGGCGACGTCGAGGCTGCGGAGTTGCTGATGTAACTTTGTATACTCCTGTGCAATGGGCAGGGTTCGGAACGCTTCGCGCACCGCGCCCGTCTCATCCAGCGCGGCGTCGCCCAGCATGGCGCGCTTCTGCGCCAACTGCGTTTCCAACTCCTGCCGGTCGGCCGCCTGAAAGTGGGCCAGGGCCTGGTTTACTGCGTCGAGCAGATCGCGCTCGATAAAGCGCTCAATTTCGTCCCGCTTTTCGTTGAGGATGCGGTAGATGCCAAAGTCCAGGTCAGCATAGTCGAATTGAAAGAGTTCGCGGAGTAGGGATTGTAGTTGTCTGCGGTTTTGGGTTTTCTTGTCCTGGGTCACAAGTGCCTCCAGAAATGGGTGTCAGAAACCGGGTTTTTTCCTCAAAACCCGGTTTCTTGAGCGGGTTTACTGAACTCGGCTATGATCATCGTTTGGGCCAACTGCTCAAGCGGAATATCCAGTTTAGCCTCAGATGTGGCGGTTAGACGCGGATCGATCCGTTCATTCTGAAAATCCTGCTCTTAGTGGCCGAAACGATGACCAACGCCCTGTTGGTCTATTCGATGGCCATTGTGCCGTTAGTGCCGTTAGTGCCATTAGTGCCATTAGTGCCATTAATAAAGAGACCCCTTCAGTATCCTTGACAGTGGCGGGCCGTGTGCTATTATACCTGCACCAGGGCGTCCTGCCGCCTTGGGTGTAGCCTCCGACTCTTCCCCAGCAGCGAGGCTTTTGCTATTGTAGCATAGGTAGACGGGTGGGACAAATAGACGAGTCAGCGATGCGCGGGCGCAGCAAGCTGTTCAAGACGTAACACTTCACAAGGTGCAACGCACTTTCTGAAGTGCGTTGCACCTGATCGCACCTCATCACGAGCCATGTCAGACTTCCTGGAGCAACTGACCCACCGCTTGAGACGCAAGCAAGCCGAAGAGCTGGCCAGAGGAGCGGTCGAATCAAGCGAGGTGGGTGTGGCTGGGGCACCTCCGTCGCCAGCGGCACCCCCAGCGAAGACGCCGACGCCGGCACCAGAACCTGCCGCTGCACCAAGCCCCCAATCCAAGGGGGAAGAAGAGGACATCGCCCTCGTCTTTGCGCCCGCTGGCCCGGTGGCCCACCTGTTGGGCGATACTTACCGCCCCCGGCGCGGCCAGGCGCTGATGGCTCGACTGGTCAAGCGCGCTCTGGATGAGGGACAGCACGCGCTCATTGAGGCCGGCACCGGCAGCGGCAAATCGTTCGCCTACCTCATTCCCCTTATCTGGACTGGCCAAAGGGCGTTCATCTCCACGGCCAACAAGACACTCCAGAACCAGTTGTGGGAGAAGGACCTCCCGGCCCTGCAGCGCATCGCTCCCCGGCCGTTCACGGCGGCTCTGCTCAAGGGGCGGGGAAACTACATCTGTCGGGTCAAACTGAAAGAACTGAGCCAGCAGTTGATCCTCCCGGGCCAGGGGATCTCCGCCGGTGAATTGCGGGAGCGACTGGAGCAGACACCCTCCGGGGACGTCGAAGAACTGCGCCTGTTCGGCGAACTGCGGGACGCGCTCACCGTAGGCCGGCACGATTGCCTGGGCCAGCGCTGCCCGATGTTGAGCCAATGTTACTATCAGTTGGCGCGAATCGAGGCGGAGAAGGCAGACATTGTCGTCCTCAATCACGCTTTGCTGGCCTTCAACATGGTTCTGGACGGCCAGATAATCGAGCCCCGCGATGTTATCGTCCTGGATGAGGCCCAGGATTTCATGCACTACGTCGTCGGCGCACTGCGGCTCAGACTGGAATACGACCAGGTGCCCGCCTTCGTCAACGATATCGTCGTCATAGGCAACGCCGACGACAGGCTCAGGGGCAGGGCCGTGCAAGCCAACCACGAACTGTTCACCTACCTGGCGCAAAGTGGTGACCAGCGTCAGCAAAACGAGCGCCGTTGGGCCTCCCCGCGTGAGTTGCCGCTGGCGGGCAAGTTGGCCGGTCACGTCAACGTCATCTGTAAACAACTGATGAAGCGGTATCCGCCCGTGCCTGGTGGGGGCGAGCGCAACGAGGAGAACGGTCGCCATCAGACGGCCATCGAATGGGCAGGACAACTGGCGGACGCGATCCTGAGTCTGAACCGGCTGGTGCCAGAGGATGAGGTACGGTATTGTGAGAAGGAGAAGGGGCCGGGCAAGAGAGAAGAGGCACGTATCGTCCTCTGCCAGGAACCGGTCGAGGTGGCCGGCTTCCTACGAGAGAGTCTGTGGAATGCGACCAAGACGGTGGTCTGTACCAGCGCCACGCTCACCGTCAACGGACGGTTTGACTACTTCGGCCGGCAGATCGGCGCGCCGCCCAAAAGTGAAAACAAAGGTGAAAAAGGCGGCGTGATTCAGCGTTTCATCGCCAGCCCTTTTGACTATCCCAACCAGGCGCTGCTCTACACCCCCCACGGGCTGTACCCTCAGTATGGCGAGGGAGAGGATGGGTACGTGCGGAAGTTGGCTGCCGAGGTGGAGCGGCTGGTGCGGGCCAGCCGGGGGCGCGCTTTTGTGCTGTGCACGAGTACACGTCGGGTCGGGCAACTGTTCGAAACGCTGGCACCGCGACTTCCCTTCGCCTGCTACCGTCAGGGCACAGCCTCCAGAGAAGAACTGCTCGACTTGTTTCGGAACGATGCCAGCGGGGCCGTGCTCTTTGCGACCAAGAGTTTCTGGGAGGGTGTGGACGTCCCTGGCGATCCATTATCGCTGGTTATCATAGACAAGTTACCCTTCGCGCCTTACCGGGATCCGGTGATCCAGCATCGGGAGCAGCGCATCCGCGAGGCCGGCGGCAACCCGTTTATGCAGGTTATGTTACCGGAGGCGATCCTGGCTTTGAAGCAAGGAGTGGGCCGGCTCATCCGCACCGAGACGGATCGAGGCGTCATGGCGATTCTCGACTCGCGTCTCAATACCAGGCGGTACGGCTCACAGGTGATCGCCAGCCTGCCCCGGGCGCGCAGGACGCTGCGGTTCGAGGACGTGGCGGCCTTTTTTGCAGAGGAGGAGTAAAGGGCACCTAATCTTGACAATAGGTTATTACTCACCCTGTCATTGCGAGGAACGAAGTGACGAAGCAATCCCCAACTTACTGGCGTGAGATTGCTTCGCTACGCTCGCAATGACATCATTACAAAGCTATTGACTGGGTGAGCTTGCCACTTTCCAGACATGCCTGAGTAGTAACGACAATGGTGCATTTGCCGATGGCTCTTTACCCATCTTTCGTGTCTTTCGCTATTTCAAACCTTCGTGTTTCCGCTCGCCGCCAGTTCCAACTGCCGCCGGTAGAGTTGGCTATAGAGCCCGCCCCGGGCCAGCAACTCGTGGTGGTCGCCCACCTCGCGGATGCGCCCTTCCTCCAGCGCGATGATCTTGTCGGCGTTGCGGATCGTGCTCAAGCGGTGGGCGATGACCAGCGACGTGCGCCCCTTCATCACCTCGTCCAGCGCCTGCTGGATCAAATACTCCGCCTCGGCGTCCACCGACGAGGTGGCCTCATCCAGGATCAGGATGCGCGGGTCGGCCAGGATGGCGCGCGCCAGCGCCAGCCGCTGCTTCTGCCCGCCGCTCAGTTTCACCCCCCGCTCGCCGATCTCGGTGTCGTAGCCCTGGGGCAGTTGCTCGATGAACTTGTGGGCGTAAGCCGCCTTCGCGGCGGCGACCATCTTTTCCTCGCTGGCGTCCGGCTTGCCGTAGAGCAGGTTCTCGCGCACGGTGGTGTTGAACAGAAAGGTGTCCTGCAGTACCACGGCCACGTGCTGGCGCAGTGACCGGATCTGCACCCTGCGCAGGTCGTGCCCGTCCACCAGGATGCGGCCGTGGATCGGGTCGTAGAAGCGACACAGCAGGTTGGCGATACTGGTCTTGCCCGCTCCGCTGGGCCCGACCAGCGCCACTGCCTCTCCGGGGGCCATGCGGAACGTGACGTCGTGCAGTACCTCGTCACCATCGCCGTAGCGGAAGTGCACGTCGTCGAACACCACGTCCCCCTCGATCCGGTCCAGCGAGACTGCGCCTGGCGCGTCCTGGATTTCCGGCACTTCGTCCAGCAGTTCGAAGATGCGCTCCCCGGCGGCGATGGCTTGCTGGAAGACGTTGTCCACCTCCGCCAGTCGCCGGAGGGGATCGTAGAACGAGGTGATGTAGGACAGAAAGGCCACCAGCGTGCCCAATGAGGTCTGATCGTTGATGACCATCCACGCGCCCACGCCGAGCACCGTCGTGCCCCCCAGAACAGCCATCGTGCGCAGGGCAGGAAAGAAGGTAGACCAGGCGCGTATGGCCCGCACTCGTTCCCGATAATAGTTCGCGGTGACATCGCGGAAGCGATCCAGTTCTGTATCCTCTTGCCCAAAGGCCTGGATGACGCGGATGCCGGCCAGGTTGTCCTCCAGTTTAGCGTTGATGTCCCCCAGCCGGTCGCGCACCTGGCGGTAGATAGGGTGCACGCGCTGGTTGAAGCGCCGCAGGCCAACGGTCATAATCGGCAACAGAACCAACACGATCAGCGCCAGTCGCCAGTCGAGCACCAGCAGCACTGCCGATACACCCAGCAAGCGCATCAGGTCTACGGTCGCAAGGATCACCCCGTGGGTGACGAAGCTCTCCAGGGCATTGACGTCGTTGGTCACCCGCGACATCAGTTCACCGGTGGAGGTCTGTTCAAAGAAGGAGAGAGACAATCGTTGCAGGTAGGCGTAGATATGCACCCGCAGGTCGAAGATGAAGCGCGCGCCCAGCACGTGGCGGATGTACTGGTCGCCAACTTCCGTGAACCACAATGCCACATAGACACCGGCCAGGGCGGCGATTATCACGCCGAGGCGGGAGATGTCGCGACCGCCGATCACCTGATCCACGATCTCCCGCTGAAAGAGCGGCGGGAGCAGCCTCAGGCTGGTTTGAAACAGCAGCAGGATGCCTGTAGCGGTCAGTGGCTTCCAATACGGTCGCACGTAGCCAAAGAGACGTTTCAGAATGTGCATAGCGCGGCCTCCAGCCGCAACCAACGTAGGACAAGATGGCATCTTGTCCCACAGATTCTCACGGACAACGCAGATGTTGTAGGGTAATTCTATAGGGTGCGTTTCAAATGAGTTGTAGGACAAGTTGGTAACTTATCCCAGGGGCAATTTGCCAAATTGCCCTACAACCGAGGTGAAATACACCCAATTCTATAGGGGGGAGTCGGTCTTACCCTTTTTCGTATCTTCTCAATAATCCGGGGTAACCACTCGAACAGTCATTCGATTTCC
>CAYLPU010000118.1:12107-14013 GCA_964385635.1 uncultured Anaerolineales bacterium | reverse complement strand
TTTCATTTGAGGGAACGAACTGCCTTCGGTGCGATTATACTTGAGGGAATACGTCGCATTGACAAGTATCACCCTTTAGTCTATACTTCTCCGCGCGGACTTGCCCCCAGCGACAGGATGAAGTATAATGCAATCCACCCCGTGGCATAGCACAGGCGGAAATAAGAAGGAGAATGCAACAAATGACGCCAGTTTACACCATCCTGCTCGTGGAGGGAAGAAAACCCGCGGCAGAGCGCCTGGCTCCAGTCCTCAATGACCAAGGATACCACGTCGTCACAGCCCGCACGCGAAGGGAGGCCTGGGCCAAAGTACAAGAAGCACACCCGACGGTGATCGTGTTGGACTCCCCCTCGCTGCGCTTCAGCAGCAGCCGTTTCTGCAACACCTTGCAGGATGCCGCGCTCGAAGTCCCGGTGCTGATGTTGCTGCCGGAGGGAGAGGACATTGACCGCAGCATGGGCGCGCGTGTATACCTACGCTATCCGTTTTCTGCCAAGAAACTGACCAACCGCATCATCAGACTGCTACCTGCACCCGATGACGAGGTGCTCCGGGCAGGCGATATAGTCCTCAACTTCAAGCAACGATATGTTATTCGAGGTAAGCGCGAAAGCCACCTCACCCCCAGACAGACCCGCCTACTCAAGGTCTTTATGCGCCATCCAGGCGAGGTTTTGAGTCGGGTCTTCTTGATGAAACAGGTATGGGAAACTGACTACATAGATGACACACGCACCCTCGACGTCCACATCCATTGGGTGCGCAAGGCGATTGAGGAAGATCCCAAATCGCCGGTATATCTGCGCACGGTCCGTCGCGCGGGCTACTGTTTTCAGGTACCAGAGAAGTAGTGCGACGGATTTGCTCAAATCCCACTTTATGGTACAATCGTAGCGGGCTTGACCCAATACACACGCCTCCTGACCAGCGAGATCGTGCCGGACGAGCAGCCAATCCGGTCTCTCGGTGGAATGATGGAGGCGGAGGATAACAAAACAAGATAAGGAGGCTCCTCTATGGCTGTCGTCTCTATGAGGGCACTCTTGGAAACTGGAGTGCATTTCGGTCACCGCACCCGGCGCTGGAACCCGAAGATGAAATCCTACATCTTCACGGAGCGCAACAAGGTGCACATTATAGACCTGCAGCAGACCATTACCGCGCTTGGCAGGGTCTACGAACTGGTTCGGGACACCATTGCCGCCGATGGAACAGTGCTTTTTGTGGGCACGAAGCGGCAGGCTCAGGACTCTATCGCTCAGGAGTCACAGCGCTGCGGAATGCCCTATGTCAACCAGCGCTGGTTGGGCGGCACACTGACCAACTGGCTCACCATCAGACAGCGCATTGACTACCTGCTCAATCTGGAAGCCCGCCGTGACCGGGGCGACTTTGAGCGTCTGACGAAAAAAGAGGCGCTGGGCCTGCAGCGCCAGATCGTGAAACTCAACAACCGGCTGGGGGGTATCAAAGAGATGCGCGACCTCCCCGATCTGCTCTTCATCGTGGATGTGCGACGGGAGACCACCGCAGTGAAAGAGGCCAACAGGTTGGATATTCCCATCGTCGCTATTGTGGACACCAACTGTGACCCCGATCCAATTGATCACGTGATCCCGGCCAACGACGACGCTATCCGTGCGATCAAGCTGATTACCTCGAAAATAGCCGATGCTGTGCTGGAGGGAGTTGCACAACGGAAGGCCTACGAACCAGAAGACTTGGCGGTTGAGGAGTTCGCCGTTGAGGATGAGAAGTACCTTAGCGCTGCCACTCTTGCCCGCTTGAAGGGACTGTCGTTCGAGGGAGCAAGAGATGCAAAGCCAATTGCGGAGATAGCGCAGGCTGAGGAACCAACTGAGGAACCAACTGAAGAACCAACTGAGGAACCAACTGAAGAACC
>CAYLPU010000118.1:0-12007 GCA_964385635.1 uncultured Anaerolineales bacterium | reverse complement strand
GAACCAACTGAGGAACCAACTGAAGAACCAACTGAGGAACCAACTGAAGAACCGGGCGAGCCAGCCAAGAAACCAGGTGAACTGACGCAGGAGATGGCGGGTGAGACCACGACAGAGAGCATGATAACCGAGGAAGGAGTCGGGGAAGAAGAGGTATGAGTCCTCCCCGCGCCTGCCGCCGGTACCCGCAGATAGATAATCGATAGAACACTAGGAGGACGGAATTTGGAAATTACCGCTGCAATGGTCAAGGAAGTGCGGCAGGTAACTGGCGCTGGCGTGTTAGACTGCCGTCAAGCGTTGGAGACTTCTGCTGGTGACCTTGAAAACGCGATCTCCCGTTTGCGCGAAAAAGGGCTCGCCGCGGCTGCCAAGCGAGCGGGCCGCCAGGCTTCCGATGGGCGCGTGGAAGCGTACGTCCATCACGGCAGCCGGGTTGCTGTACTGTTGGAACTAAATTGTGAGACTGACTTCGTCGCCCGCACTGATGACTTCAAGACCCTGATTCATGATTTAGCGCTCCATATCGCCTTCGCTGCCCCGCGTTACCACACTCGTGAGAAGGTGCCCGAGGCAGTGATCGAGCGCGAACGGGCCACCTACCGCGCCCAGGCTTTGGAAGAAGGCAAGCCCGAACGTATTGTGGACCGCATCGTCGATGGCCGGCTGGAGAAGTTCTACCAGCAGGTGTGCCTGGTGGAGCAACCCTTTGTCAAAGATAAGGACAAGACCGTACAGGATCTGATCACAGAGGCCCTCGCCAAACTAGGCGAGAATATCGTCCTGCGCCGCTTCGTACGCTACGAAGTGGGAGAGGACCTGGAATAACCCGGTGTCAGATCACAAATCATCTTCCGGCTTGGCTCACGAAATCGGATAGACGTGATGACCAGCCACGAACCGAAATAGGATGGCTGTCGCGAAATACAAACGAGTCCTACTCAAACTGGGAGGCGAGGCACTGGCCGGCCCGGGCGGCTTTGGAATCAGTCCCCACATGGCAGAAGAGGTCGCTGCCAAAATGTTAGCCATGCGCAACCTGGAGGTGGAGATCGCTATCGTCCTGGGAGCGGGCAACCTCTGGCGTGGTCGGGATGGCCTTGTACATGGCATGGACCGTGCCACAGCAGATCACATGGGTATGCTAGCGACGGTGATGAATGCCCTCGCTTTGGCCGACGCATTGGAGCGTCTGGGGATCACCACCCGTGTACAGACCGCTATCGAAATGCGAACTATTGCTGAGCCCTACATCCGTGGACGGACGATCCGCCACCTGGAAAAAGGGCGCATTGTCATCATCGGTGGCGGTACAGGTAACCCCTACTTCACTACCGACACAGCAGCAGCACTCAGAGCAATGGAGATTGACGCTGGCTTATTGATCAAGGCCACGAAGGTGGACGGTGTCTACACTGAGGACCCCCACGAGAACCCCGACGCCGAGCGATTTGACTACCTGACCTACATGCAGGCGCTTGAACTGCGGGTGGGCGTGATGGATGCCACAGCGATCTCACTATGTATGGAAAACGACCTGCATATCCTTGTGCTCAACTTGTGGCAACCCCACAGCCTTGAGCAAGCCGTGCTGGGGGAGGCCATCGGGACGTTGATCTCTCAATAGGACAATGATCAGAGAACTACTCCGTGAGACAGAAGGCCGTATGCGTAAGACACTTGAGGTGCTGGATGCCGATCTGCGCACCATCCGTACTGGACGGGCCTCTCCGGCGCTGGTGGAGAGGGTGATGGTAGAATATTACGGCACACCTACGCCCCTCAACCAGTTGGCTGTCATATCCGCCCCGGAACCTCAGTTGCTCACTATTCGGCCATACGACCCAGGGTCATTGGGCGACATCGAACGGGCCATCCTCAAGTCCGAACTGGGTCTCACTCCCTCTAACGACGGCCGGATCATCCGCCTTCCCATTCCGCGCCTCACCGAGGAGCGGAGGCGAGAACTGGCAAAACTGGTGCGCCATCGCGTCGAGGAAGGCAAGGTGGCACTCCGGAACATTCGCCGCGAGGCAATGGACGACCTGCGCGAGTTCGAGAAAGAAAAACTTATTTCCGAGGACGACCTCTACCGTGGCAAGGACGACCTTCAGGACCTCACTGACCGCTACGCCAAGCAGGTGGACGAGACTGGCGCCCGCAAGCAGCGGGATGTCCTGGAAGGCTAGCACACCCCCCATAGATCGCCTCGGACAGTCTACGACAATGCCTTCTCAGCCGCAGAATAACCAGCAATACCCGCCTCTGGAACGAGTGGCCCGGCATGTTGGCATTATTATGGACGGTAATGGTCGCTGGGCTCGGGCACGCGGTTTGCCTCGGCTGGCTGGACACCGTGCAGGAACAGAAAACCTGCGCCGCGTGTTGCGAGCAGCGGTAGAGTTTGGCATCCAGATTCTTACCATCTACGCCTTCTCGACTGAGAATTGGGGCCGTCCGGGGAACGAGATTCAAGGTCTGTTGTCCATCCTTGAGCGGGTAATTGATCGGGAGTTGTTGGAACTGCACCAGGAAGGCGTCCAATTGCGCCATATTGGTCACCTGGAGCATCTTCCCCCGAAGTTGCTGCAAAAAATTCAGGACGCCATCGAAATGACCAAGGACAACCAACAGCTGATCTTGAACGTAGCATTCGACTATGGCGGCCGGGCCGAACTGGTGGATGCAATACGCCGCATGATCGCCGACGATGTGCCTGCTGAGGAAGTAGACGAACTACTCATCAGTCGCTACCTCTATACGGCAGGATTGCCTGATCCTGACCTGATTATTCGAACCAGCGGGGAGATGCGGATCAGCAACTTCCTTATCTGGCAGGGGGCATACGCCGAGTTATACGTGACCCCCACCCTGTGGCCCGATTTCGACAAAGACAAACTCTACAAGGCCCTGAAGAGTTATAGCCAGCGCAAGCGCCGCTTTGGCTTGGTGCCCGAATAGAGCGCAGTTGTAAGCAGACGACACCAGGGACTCCAGCATCAGCATTTTGGAATCTATCCGGATAATCCGCTCAGCCCGGGGAGTGCTTTTCGGATAGGCACTTATGCGGATGTGTCGGAACATTACTCTCAAGTGCTTCTCGACCCATGCTGCGTACACGTCTACTCACTGCCGCCATTCTAGTCCCGATCACCATTTATCTCATCTATCTGGGCAGGCTGCCATTCCTGGCCCTGATGGGATTGCTGCTGACCATAGCCGAGATTGAGTTCTGCCACCTGATGGCCCGTAATGGCTTTCGACCAGCCCCCATCTTCGGGATCGGGCTGGTATGGCTCTTCTTGTTGGATGCCCAATTTCAGACGCGCGACCTGCTGCAGCCTGGCATGGCGCTGATCCTGCTGGCCTCCCTTGCCTGGCAACTGTTTCATCGTCAGAGATACCCGGTGGCCGATTGGGCGCTGACCGTGACGGGCGGCCTATACCTGGGGCTGTGCGGAGCCTGCGCGATCAGACTACGAAGCCTGCAGCCTGACGGTCTCTGGTGGACGCTGACCGCCATACCGGCGATCATGCTCGCTGACACGGGTGCATACTTCGTCGGGCGGGCATGGGGACGCCGCAAACTGGCGCCTGCGCTGAGTCCCGGTAAAACGTGGGAGGGGTACGTGGCGGGCGTGATCACCGGCGGGCTGATGACACCGCTGCTGACCTCGCTCTGGCGTGCCAGAGCGGGTGCAGGAACCGCTGTTAGCAGCACCCACGGCTTGATCCTGGGAGTGCTGATTGCCATATTCGCACCACTGGGCGACCTGGCTGTCTCAATGATCAAGCGACAGGCTGGCGTGAAAGACAGCGGCGGTAGCATTCCTGGTCATGGCGGAGCCTTGGACCGGGTGGACAGTATCCTGTGGGCAATCGTGATCGGATACTATTACGTGCTGTGGTTCGCACTCTGACAAAGTAGGACAAGTTGGCAACTTGTCTCACAAATCAAGTAAATGAGGAGAAAACCTATGGACAAGGAACGATTGGTACGCGACATCTATCATAAGGGTGTTATCTTCTGCAAGCCGGACACTCCCCTTCAGGAAGTGATACGGGTGATGGCCGATACCGAGATTCACGCCATCATGGTCGCCGAAGGCGAGGGGAAACCTCCGGTGGGTGTGGTGTCCCACAGTGATGCCATCGCCCATTACGGAGAGGACATGACAACTATCCAGGCCCGCGATGTGATGACGTCCAACGTTATCAGTATCTCTGAGGGCACCACCATGGAGGAGGCAGCCAAGAAACTGCTGGAAAGCCACATCCACCGCCTCCTGGTGGTGAGCGAGGATGGCAAGCCGTTGGGTATACTCTCTACCACCGACATCATCCGAGAAATGCGTGGCACCCGCTGGGTGTGGTATCTGGACTGAAGGAAGTGAAAATGGCTAGAGAAAGTGCTGTAAAAAAGATAGATATCGCCAGCCTGGAGACCAAGACGCTGGCTGAACTGCGTGAACTGTCCAAGGAGTGGGAGATTTCCCGCTACAGCAGATTGAAGAAAGAGGACCTCATTCTGCGGCTGCTGCGGGCCAAGGCAGAGCGGGAGGGCCTGAAATTCGGCGGTGGCGTACTAGACATCGTGGACGAAAACAAGGGCTACCTACACTGCGACCACTACAAGCCAGGGACCGAGGATGTGTACGTCTCCCAATCTCAGATCCGACGCTTTGGACTCCGCACCGGAGACATGGTGATCGGGCAGGTGCGGCCGCCGAAGGAGAACGAGAAGTACTATAGTCTCCTCCGTGTGGAGGCTGTGAACGGAGTGGACCCAGAGGCGGCTAAGCAACGACCGTCTTTTGAATCACTGACGCCGATCTTCCCCAACGAACGTTTCACATTGGAGACCTCTCCAGGCAATCTGACGACACGGCTTCTGAGCATTACCGCGCCGATTGGAAAGGGACAGCGTGGGCTCATCGTATCACCGCCAAAGGCCGGCAAGACCACCGTGCTCAAGCACATCGCCAACGGCATCACGGCCAATCACCCCGAGGCACACCTGATGGTCGTGCTCATCGACGAGCGGCCCGAGGAAGTCACCGACATGGACCGCTCAGTGGATGCCGAGGTCATCAGTTCAACATTCGACGAGCGAGTACAAAGCCACGCACAGGTGGCGGAGATTGCGCTGGCCCGGGCCAAGCGGCTGGTCGAGGGGAAAAGGGACGTCGTTATCCTACTCGATGGCATCACCCGCCTCTCACGTGCTTACAACCTGGTCGTGCAACCCAGCGGCCGCACTCTCTCCGGCGGGCTCGATCCAGCGGCTCTGTATCCACCTAAGCACTTCTTTGGCGCGGCCCGCAACATTGAGGAGGGAGGCAGTCTCACGGTCATCGCCACATGCATGGTTGATACCGGCAGCCGGATGGATGACATGATCTACGAGGAATTCAAGGGCACCGGCAATATGGAACTCCACCTGAGTCGAAAACTGCAGGAGCGGCGTATCTTCCCTGCCTTCGACATTGAGCGCTCCGGCACGCGGCGGGAGGAGTTGTTGCTCGATGAGGACACACTGCAGAAGGTATGGCTGATGCGACGACGCTTCCTGGACTCCCACACGTCCGGTTACAGTGTTGCGCAGGCAATGCAGGAATTGCTCCGCGTTCTCAAGGGCACTCAGAATAACGAGGAATTTCTCAACCTGTTCTCAAGAATGGCAGAAATGGAAAGGCATTAACGCGAAAACTCTAGCACTGCCTTCGCCACCTCTGCCGATCTCTCCAGCATCACCATGTGACCTGGCCCCCTCAATGATCACACACCGAGCGCCAGGGATGTGCTCAGTCAGAAAGCGCGCGTACTTGACCGGGGTAAGTTGATCTGCCGTACCGGCGATGACCAGTGTGGGCGTTTTGATCTCTCTCAGTCGCTCCACCACATCGAAACGGTCGCAGGCAGTGAAATCGCCCAAGAGCACATCCGGACCAGTCTCCAGAAACGATTGCTGCCCCAATTCAGCCAGCGCCGGAGGGGCCTCTGGTGACCAGGCGAAGCGGGTGATGAGTTCCACGACCCCCTCGAAATCGCTGCGGACACCTTCCAAGATGGCGGGGGCCACGCGCAGCCGCGCCCCGGTCGCCACGAGCACCAGGCCGACCACGCAGTCGGCGAAGTCCAGCGCCAGCGTCAGAGCGATAGCGCCGCCCATCGAGTGCCCTGCGACGACCGCCTGTTCGATTCCGACCGCGTGAAGGAAAGCGACAACGGCCTCTGTGTAGCCCTCGACGGTATCACATCCTTGCCTCCCCGAACGCCCATGGCCGGGCAGATCGAGCGTGTAGACCGTGGCACCGGGCAATCGGCGCAGTTCGGCTGGCCAGTGCAGGCGCGTGCCCCCGGCCCCGTGCACCAGCACCAGCGTAGGGCCATCTGTTGCCCCCTGGCTCAAGGTGTAGAACAGGTCCCCCATGGCAGTTTCCGCGTAAGGCATAGCCCCAATCTCTATTCTCTATTCTCTACTCTCTACTCTCTACTCTCTACTCCCCGATTTTGCCGTCGGCAGCGTATCAAGCGTCTCTCCGCGCAGCGCCCGCCGCACTGCCTCCCGATCATCCCAGGGGTACTCGGTCGTGCCGAAGCACATGCTCCGCTCATGCCCCTTACCACAGGAGATGACCACGTCACCCGCTCGGGCCTTATGGCACGCCAGCAGGAGCGCCTCTCCCCGGTCGGACACGCGCCATAGATCCACCCCCTCCCGCTTGCCCTCTGCCGTGGCTGCAGCAATGCTCTCGGCCATTATCTCCTCCAGGCTCTCGGTGCGGGGGTCCTCGGCGGTGATGACCACCAGGTCGGCCAACTCCCCGGCGATGTGGCCCATCATTGCTCGCTTCTCCCGGTCCCGCAGCCCTGCACAGCCGAAGACGACAATCACCCGGCCGCCTGCTCCAGTCATCGTGCGCGCCGTTTGCAAGGCCCGCAGGAGCGCGTTGGGAGTGTGGGCGAAGTCCACGATGGCCAGGAAATCCTGCCCGACCTCAATCCGCTCCATCCTCCCCGGCACCCCTCGCACCGCCGCTATCCCCTCAGCGATGGCCTCCAGCGGCAGATCCAGCGCTATACCGGTAGCCGCCGCCGCCAGGATGTTGCTGACGTTGTGGGCCCCCACCAGAGGGGTTTCGATGGATACCTCGCCGGCAGGCGTGCGGAGGGCCTGTCCTGAGCATAGTCGAAGGATGAAGCGAGTTCGGTCGGGGGTGAAGCAGACGTCGGAGGCAGTCACGTCAGCCTCGCCTTCGCCCCCCCCTCTTTCCCCCCCAATGGGGGGGATGAAGGGGGGGCTCCCCCCCATAGGGGAGAGGTCCGTTACCGCGTAGACGATCTGCCGGTCGGCGGGTAAAGGGCTCAGATAGCGGTAGGAATCGTCGTCCCGGTTGAGGACTGCTACCTTTGATACACCTGGCTTGCGGAAGGAACGGGTCAACCCCTCGAAGAGGCGGGCTTTGGCCTGTTGGTAAGCCGCCAGTGTGCCGTGGAAGTCGAGGTGCTCGTGGGTAATGTTCGTCACAGCGGCTACGTCGAAGTCGCAGCCGGCCACCCGATGTTGGGCCAGCCCGTGAGAGGTGACCTCCAACACAGCGTGGGTAACCTCGGTCTCGACCATGCGGGCCAGATACTCCTGGACATCGGGCGGGTCGGGAGTGGTGGTGTGGAGACCAGTATCTATCTCCTCCTCGCCAATATGAGCACTCACCGTGCTGACCATCCCGGCGTTGAGCCCGGCGGCGCGCAGGATACCGTAAATGAGGTTGACGGTGGTGGTCTTGCCGTCGGTGCCGGTGACGCCGATGAGGGTCATTTTGCGGGACGGAAAATCGTGCCAGGCGGCGCACAACCAACCCCAGGCCTCCCGCGCATCGGGGACGCGCACGTAGGTGAAGGCTCCCCAGGGCAGGTCGGGCAACTCCTGCGGGGCCCGCTCGCCGACGACGGCCACCGCGCCTTCGTTCACCGCCTGGGTGATGAAACAATGGCCATCCACGTTGAAGCCGGAGATGGCGACGAAGAGGTCGCCGGGGCGCACGCGGCGCGAATCGGCGACGACGCCATGTACTTCGACGTCGCCGCCGATCCGACCCAGAACGGTGGGCAGGGCTTCGATCAAATGATTCAATCGCATTTCTTTTGCCCGTCGTCCTACCTTTCCTTCAGTGCCAGGGATACCAACACGCTGGTGTCAGCGACGAGCCTGGCAGTCACCGACCATCCTCTCGCTTCCGGTGTTGGCGAAGTCGCGTCAGCGATTTGGGCGCAGGGCCATAAGGCCCGTAGCCGCAAACGCCGTATATACGCCGTCACCTCGCCGTTCTCTCAATGGATTGTCGAAAGACTTTCTCAAGGTCATTCGGGACATCGGTGCCAATTCGATATTTCTTACCTGTTTTCATCTTAATTTCAACGGCATAAGAGCCAGAAACATTATAGAGCCAGCCATGAGGGGTCAGGCGAATTCCCCAGCCATAGTACCAGGGGTTTTCCACGACCTGGCATGATTCAATGTCTTTCAGGGGGAATTTCTTTCGAATGACTCCTGGCCCGAATCGAATTTCTAGAACATCTTCCTCGATCACTACAGTTAGCGTGGCGAATAACACCAGACAGGCTCCAAGGATAATCAGAACTGCGAAGGCAATCCAATTGAAACCATAAACAGTTATGCGATATACAATGAAAAGCAGCGCGATGGCTAATGCAATTATGATTAAGTATCCGATTTGTGTGTGTTGATAACGTTTGATCATTTCATCCTTCCCTTCTCACAATCTCGACCTCATCATTGTGCTCAGCCTGCCGTTGAGCCAACTTCTCCGCTGTATTGTGCAATCTACATCAAATTGAGTTGCACCTTCACAACCCGTTCTACCTGGCGCATCTCGGCATCAGTCAACCTACCACCACGATTAATCAACCTTAACTTGCTTACTGTGGTAAGTTGGTCGGCCATTGTTTTGCTTTGTTTGCCCTTGAAGGTCACAAGTGCCTCGCTCGGATAGGCTCGCCCGATTTTGGAAGTCAAAGGAACAACCTGTACACGATTGAGATGTTTATTGGCCGCGTCATTGCTGATGATGACCGCAGGACGCTTTTTTTTGATTTCGCCGCCTACCGACGGATCGAAGTTAATCCACCACACTTCACCACGCTTCATCGCCCACATCTCCGACAGTGGCTTCTGCCCATTCCAGTGCGAGTGATTCACGTTCTTCGTCCTGGGCCATTTGCTGATATGCAGCTTCCAAGTCCAGATATATCACGTGGGGACGAACCAAATCTTCAATGAAGCGGCTAATTCGACGGGTGCCAACCACACGATATAGACCTTCGTAGATTTGTTCATCAATTGTAATGGTCAATTTCTTTTGCATAGTCTCGCTCCTATCTGCTACACGTGTATTACACGTATAATAACAGAGATCAGGAGAAAAGTCAAATCTTACGACTGTGAAACCGTGCTACATCATACCTCATCTTTACACAACGGATTGCGGCTTGGCGATGTGCGAGCGTAAGCGAGCATTTGGACGGAGCGACCGTAGGGAGCGAAGTCGCCAAGCCGAAGTTATGTGAAGTTTGACGCGATAATCAAATCCGGGATTTGTTCTACCATAACAAACAGTACTGGACTATGTCGACTGAAGCAGGCCTGCTATTTTCCGAATGGGCAGGACAATTCACACTTACGGCAGTATTTAATATATTTAAAACGAGCATCCATATTGAAATCTTCTTCACTGTCCGAGACTAAATGCACATTATCATCCAAGTTTACTTCAGAGTCCTTGACATCTTTATTCATCTGGAACATACAATTGGCCCTGCTGAAAAATCCGTCCCGCCCAGGTAGCGTGGCCATTCCCACATCAGAAGATAATAGGATCCTCTCTGCAAACGCATTCTGTGGACATTCTTTTCTGCAGAACTCTTCACAGCCGTCACATGGATCAAAGGAAATCGGACCTGTAGAAGGTAGTTCTTCTGCGAGTAGCATCGCGCGAAGACGGACCCTCGGCCCTAGTTCTGGCGTAATAAGAAGATTGTTCCTGCCGATGCAGCCAAGCCCGGCTAATACCGCGGTGTCCTTTAGATATATTCCACCCCTTTCAACAGCGTAAGGCATTTCTTGAGTTTTGATACCATATTCTTCTTGTATCCAAACAGACAGCTCCCTAATGATTCGTATAAGAATATTGTTTCCTGGAGAGCTTTTTCCATCCCACCAATCAAGTTCAGGTTTATCCTCTGGATGAGAAACGGCGATAACAAGAGCTGACTTGGCGTCTTTAGGCCAACTGATTCCAGCAAAATCTTTAATCTCCAGCCCCGTTTTCATATTTAGGATTTCGTGGGAGGGGGTTTTCTTAAGGAGCTCAACGCTCGCGATACCCGCCATAGATGCTCCTTTTTCCTTTGCCTTCTCAATGATCTGAGTGCCTATATTCGATTTCATTAATAATCTCCTTTTACCTACTGACCAAATTTCTAACAAAACCTAAAGACATCTTCGATATGGCAAAGCGCCGAATTTCACATAACGTTTCAAGCATATACGACGTTGCGACCGTAGGGAGCAATGTCCCGAAGGGCAAGGGCGTAAGCCCGCAGCGTATATGCTGTGTTAGCCGAAGTGGTGGTTTCAAATAAGATTATACCTCTCAACCCATATGTTTACTGGCAGATAAAGCATGGACGGTTCGGACTTCTCAATGTAATAGTCAGGACTTTTTACGGCATCTGCATTGAAGATAATCAACCGATAATCGGCCTTTTCTTGAGATCGGAGCTTTTTGATCATGGAAGATTTCTTTGATTGAAAGAATGATGGAGCGACGTTAAATGCCTCACCTACAAGAAAAGAACTGCCAGCAGTAGCCCTCAAATCATTACCCCCTTCTACACCGAGAGCGACTTCGTATTCCGTGAATGGAAGCCGAACATCACCAAATGATGGATTGGTTAGAAGCCGCCGGACGCCAAATAGGACAACTATATCCGAAAGAATACGATTTGATGCTTCGAATAGGCTCACGTCAGGGTATGGCCCAGAACCAAGTGCCTTTCGTTTCAGAGAATCTATGAAAGTCAAGACATCTTTGTGCGGTGCTGGAAGCTTTATTGAATTGACCGATCTTAGGTAATCGTTGAGCTCTTTTTCAATATTTGTCCTGTTTAGCTTCATATCAATCCACCATTTCGGCTAACATCGGAATTTAACGAAGTCGCCGAAGGCGATTTGGGTGGAGAAACCTGCAAGGTTTCGGAACCGTTAAATTGCTGTTATATTCTCCGAGCATAGCGAGGATTGAGTTTTAGTGCAACGTTCCGTAGCGAAGCGAAGGAAAAACTCAAAGTTTTTGAGTCGGCCAATAGAATTAATTGTTATTTTATTTCTTTTGCTTTTATATGAACTTTGCAGTTAGGGCATTTAAGATATTTGTATCCGCCAGTGAAGGTTATCCAATGTGGACTAATAAGATCTTTAAAGAAAGATATTTTAAATTTTTTCTTACATTTCGGACACTGATATTTTGTATTTCTTGAATGCCATAATACAAGGGCAATTAGTCCTATTAAACCCAATAAAATTAATAAAATAATTATTATTGATGACATATCTGTTAATTAGGTAATTTAATATATAAAGTAACTACTCAGCCATAGCCCGGGCCAGATTCATGCCGGGCGCCTAACGCAACTGTAATCAATCTGTAACCCAACACCGTGACGAATCATGGATAATAGAGCTTGTGCCTCTGCTCGACGATGACCGGATGACAACCATACAACTGCCGACTCACGAAGATGTTCGAACTGCCTACGCTCAAGGCGAGGACCGGTGAGTTAGTCAAGAGGTGTCGCCTTTTTTACGGGGGCAGTTTTCGGCCCCATCCACGAGTAACACGGATAATCGGACACGTCAGGTAGATGATGGGGATATTTACCCCAAAAGTTGCACCAGTAGGCACTGTGTGAAGTTGACCTCCTC
>CAYLPU010000117.1:0-14067 GCA_964385635.1 uncultured Anaerolineales bacterium | reverse complement strand
GGCGAAGGTCTCCCGACGATGGGCGAAGGTCTCCCGACGATGGGCGAAGGTCTCCTGACCGAGCCCCCGCTCTTCGACCTGGATCGCTGCATCGGCTGCTTCTGCTGCGCCGAAGTCTGCCCGCAGGGAGCCATCATACCGCACCGTAACCTGATCGCCCGGCTGGTTGGCGTGGGCTACTGAGGCAGGCATGGTGGAATTCCTCACCCTGCGGTATGATCCCGATGGGCGAAGGTCTCCTGACCGATGGGCAAAGGTCTCCTGACCGAGCCTCAAACAAGGAGTAACAAATGCGCATTCTCATCACCGGCGGGGCCGGCTTCATCGGCTCCCATCTCTGCGACCGGTTGCTGGCCGATGGCCACGAGGTCACCGCCATGGACAACCTGAGCACCGGCAGCACGGACAACATCGCCCACCTGGCCGGGCACGAGCGCTTCCACTTCATCAAGCACGACGTGACCAACTACATCTTCATCGAAGGTCCCCTCGACGCGGTGCTCCACCTGGCCAGCCTGCCCAGCCCGGTGGACTACCTTGACTATCCCATCCAGACCCTCAAGGTGGGCGCGCTGGGCACGCACAAGACGCTGGGACTGACGATGGACAAGGGGGCTCGTTACTTGCTGGCTTCCACCTCGGAGGTCTACGGCGACCCGTTGGTGCACCCCCAGCACGAGGACTACTGGGGCAACGTCAACCCCATTGGCCCGCGCGGTGTCTACGACGAGAGCAAACGATTCGCCGAGGCGCTCGCCATGGCCTACCAGCGCTACCACGGCGTGGACACACGTATCGCTCGCATCTTCAACACGTACGGAACCCGCATGCGGGCAGACGACGGGCGCGTGGTGCCCAACTTCGTCCTCCAGGCGCTGCGCGGCGACCCACTCACCGTCTACGACAACGGATCCCGCACCCGCTCCTTCTGCTACGTCTCCGACATAGTCGAAGGAATAGTGCGCCTGTTCCACTCCGACGAGACCACCCCGGTCAACCTGGGCAACCCCGCTGAGATGACCATACTTGACTTCGCCCACAAGGTACTCGAGTTGACCGGCAGTAGTTCACCCATCCAATTTGTCACTCCCACCGACGCCCGCACCGCCGACGACCCCAAGGTGCGCTGCCCCGACATCAACAAAGCACGGCGCGCGCTGGGGTGGGAACCACAGGTGGGGCTGGAAGAGGGGCTGCGGCAAACAGTAACGTACTTCAAGAAGAAACTGGGGCTAGAATAGACACTCATCTAAACCTGGTGGAATGGATAGAATACTGAGTCGCACGCTGGACTGGAACGGTTCGCTGGTCACGCTCCTGGGGCTGGCGCTGGCCCTCGTCGCCGGCCTGCTGCTCGTCCGGCTCACACCCCTGGGCGGGGTGCTCTTCGTCGGACTGACCGTCGTCGGCGTGGCGACCGTGATCGAACCTTTGGCCGGGCTGGCCGGAGCGCTCTTTCTCGGCCCCCTGTGGGCATACCTGCGGGCCGAGGTGATACAAGTGCCCGCCCAGATCGGCCAGGTTTTCGTCGCGCTGACACTGGCCATCTGGCTGGCGCGGGGCCTGGCCCGCCGGGACTTTCGTTTCCCCCATCGTTCGGCTGAGCGCTCACGGCAAAGCCCGCCCCTGCTCCTACCGCTCTCGCTCTTCCTCGGCGCAGCGCTCCTATCCCTGTGGGATGCGGTCGAACTGCCGGTCTACGGTGTCCCCGAACTGATCAAATGGGTGCAGATCGCGCTCATGTTTCTTTTCGTCAGCAGCCATCTCACACCCCATCGCCTGCCCTGGCTGCTGGGCGCACTGCTCGCGACCGGGCTGTTCCAGGCTGGCGTGGGTATATGGCAGTTCGGGCTGCGCGGTGAGGGGCCGGAACACTTCGCCATCCTCGGCGACCGTTTCTACCGCGCCTACGGCACCTTCGAACAGCCCAACCCGTACGCGGGCTACCTGGGGCTGATGCTGCCGCTGGTGTTGGGGATGTATCTTCTCAAAAATTCGGGGAAAGAAACCGGGTTTTTTCTGAAAAACCCGGTTTCTCAACTGACTATCGCCATCATCCTGGGAGCAGCGCTGGGCATGTCCTGGAGCCGGGGGGCGTGGCTCGGCTTCGGGGCGGCGGTGTCGGTGATGGCGGTGGCGCTGCCGCGCAAGACGCGCTGGGGGCTGTTGCTAGTCGCCGTGCTCGTCGTCGGAGCCTTGGGCCTGTACGCGGCCGGCCTGGTGCCGGCCCCCGTCGCCGCTCGCCTGACCGACTTCGCCCAGGACGTGCGGTTTGAGGACGTGCGCGGAGTGGGCATCAACGATGCCAACTACGCCGTCATTGAGCGGCTGGCCCACTGGCAGGCAGGGCTGGAGATGTTGCGTCACAACCTGTGGACCGGCGTCGGCTTCGGCTGCTACGAACCGGCCTACCGCGACTTCGCGCTCATCAACTGGCCCATCCCGCTGGGGCACGCCCACAACTACTACCTCAACATCGCTGCCGAGACCGGACTGATCGGCCTGGCCGCCTACCTGCTCCTGTGGGGCGCGGTGTTCTACCACACCTGGCAGGCCACCCGCCATGCCCAGGGCTATCTTCGCGGACTCGCCATCGGGCTCCTGGGCACCTGGACCCATCTCAGCGTCCACCACCTGCTCGACAACCTCTACGTCAACAACGTCCACCTGCACATCGGCGTCCTGCTGGGACTACTGGCCTTCGTCCTACGGCAAATCAGCAAATCGGCAAATCAGCAAATCGGCAAATCGGCAAATCGGCAAATCAGCAAATGAACTATGATTGCTAAACTGACTATCCTTGCGCGCACCAACCAGAAAGATATCACTCGCTTCCTCAAGTTCTCCATCGTCGGAGCGCTGGGAGCGGTGATCGACTTTGGCCTGCTCAACCTGCTGGTACAACTGGCCGGCTTCCCCAAGATACTCGCCAACACTTGCTCCTTCACCGCCGCCGTCATCAGCAACTTCGTATGGAACCGGCTGTGGGTCTATCCAGAGACGCGCGATGATCCCTTGCGCAAGCAGTTCGTCCAGTTCTCCGTCGTCAACCTGGCCGGACTGGTCATCAACACGGCGATCTTCTATGCATCAGACCACTGGCTCCTGGGCGAGGCGGGCCTGCTGGCCAGCCCTGCCGGTGCGCTGGCTCTCGCCATCGGAATGGCCCACTTCGACCTGGCCTATAACAGCGCGAAAGTAATCGCCACCGGCGTGGTGCTGTTCTGGAACTTCTTCGTCAACCGGCTCTGGACCTTCCGCCACGTCTCCTAGTCTCTCATGTTGATCGGCATAGACTACACCGCCGCGGCCCGCCAGCGTGCTGGCATTGGCCGCTACACCCGCGAACTGGTGACCGCGCTCCTGACATTGGAGAGCGCGTCGGAAAGCCCACACCAGTACGTCATCTTCGCCGCCACCGGCGGACTGGATGCTGGAAACTGGAAACTGGAGGCCGAAAGACTACGAGCATCCAGCACCCAGCGTCAAGTATCCAGTATCCAGTGTCCAGCACCCAGCATCCGGTTCCGCACCCTCCCGCTCAGCAACGAATGGCTCGCCCGCCTATGGCACCGCGCTCGCCTGCCCATCCCGGTCGAGACCATCACCGGCCCCCTCGACGTCTTCTACTCCCCCGACTTCGTCCTCCCGCCCACCCGCCGCGCCACGCGCACCCTCCTGACCATCCACGACCTCTCGTTCCTGCACTATCCCGATACGTTCGTGCCGGCGCTGCGCCGCTACCTGGAGCGCGTCGTCCCCCGCTCCATCACCCGCGCCGACCTGGTGCTGGCCGACTCGGAAGCCACCCGCGCCGATCTAACCCAACTCCTGGGCGTCCCGCCGGAGAAGACGGAGGTACTCTACAGCGGGGTGGCCCCTCGCTTCCGGCCAGAACCGGTGCCGGGAGAGCGGGAGCGGCTGCGAACCTGCTACGGCATCGGCGAACAACCCTACGTCCTCTCCGTAGGCACCCTCCAACCCCGCAAGAACTACGTCCGCCTGATCCGTGCCTTCACCCAACTGACCACCCACCCCCCCACCCAACTCCTCATCGCCGGTGGCCGGGGCTGGCTCTACCAGAACATCTTCGCCGAGGCGGAGAAACACGACGAGCGCGTGCGCCTGCTGGGCTTCGTGGACGATACCGATCTGCCGGCGCTGTACCGTGGCGCAGTCCTCTTCGCCTTTCCATCGCTATACGAAGGATTCGGGCTGCCCGTGCTGGAAGCGATGGCCTGCGGCGTCCCGGTCGTCTGCTCCAAGACCTCCTCGCTCCCTGAAGTCGCGGGCGACGCACCGTTGCTGGTGGACCCACTCGATGCCGACGGACTGGCCGAGGCGCTAGCCCGCGTGCTGGAGGACGCCGATCTGCGCCAGAGGATGATCACCCGTGGGCTCGCTCAGGCAGCCCGGTTCACCTGGGAGCAGGCCGCCCGGCGGCTCCTGAGCACATTCCGTTCGGCAAGGTCTCCTGACTGTTCGGCAAGGTCTCCTGACCGTCGCCGCCGCCGCCGGCCCGGCAAGTACCGGAGGTCTACATCGCGATGAAACCTATCTACTCCACGAACGGCGAATGGGTCGCCCTGATCCGCGAGGGCCATCTTTACGACACTCGTGGTGACTGGATTGGCTGGCTCGAAGGCAGAGACATCTACACCTGCGATGGGGAGTACGCGGGTTTTCTCTCGGACGATGGACGCATCCTGCGCGAGCGTGTCCGCAGGCAGCGACCGCGCCGCCCCGCGCCCCCCACTCCCCCCAGGATCAGGCCACCGGCCAAGGTGCCCCTGGCACCTCTCTTCGCCGAACAGCCCTGGAACCTGGTGGACGTCTTCGAGGAGGCGTCCGAGGTCTTCAAGTACATCTCCGACCTGCGGCCCGATTGGGAAGAATGATCTATGTGCGCAACTCGTAACCCAGAATCCGCAATCTGCTTTCTTGGCCTCGTTCTCGTGATCACGGGCTATTTCGGCCCCTGGGTGCCCCACCCGACCAGTGCCCTCACTGTGACCGGCTTTGAACTGGCGGAGTTCGCCAAGTTCTTCCCCCAGGTACAGGGCGGTATAGCACCCATGATCCGCGAACTGTTCCTCACGCCGCTGCTCGCCGCCGCCATCCTGCTCGGCCTCCTGGCCAACAAGCCAGCCAACCAACTACCCAACCGCCTCTTCCTGACCCTCGCCGCCGCCCTGCTGGCCCTCGCCGCCCTGCCCCCCTACCAATTCCTACGCGACCCCCAGTACGCACGACAACTGGCCCTCGCCATTGTAGGAACGGTGCTCACGCTGTTGACCCTGCTGACCTACCGGCTATCCCGACGCCCTCGGTCCATCCTGGTCGCGCTCCTATCGCTTGCCGGCGCTGCCCCTGCGCTGTGGCAATTCGCCCTTCTCCGCCCCCTCGTCGTGTCGCTGTACAATGCACCTCTCGGCCTGGGTTGGGGACTGGTCACCTGCACAGCCGGCTTCGCGCTGCTCCTGATCTGCCCCGTATGGCCTGTAGTAACGTCTTCAGTCGTCGTTGAAACGGAAGAAGCGACTGAAGTCGCCACTACGACAACTACGGCCACTCCACACTCGTCATAGGCAGATAGATCGCGTGAATCTCCTCAACAAACGGAAGCATTTTGGGCTTCCCACTCGGGACGCAGGAGACCATACAGATACATATCGTAGCGCCTGCCGTCCCGCTGCAGGAACTCCCGGTACACTCCCTCGCGTCGGAAGCCCAGTTTCTCAAACAGCGCTATGGAGCGCTCGTTGTTGCTGAAGACCGTCGCGGTCACGCGGTGCAGGTTGAGTTCGTCAAAGGCGAAAGCGAGCGCGAGTCGCGCCGCCTCGTAGCCGTAGCCCTTTCCCCAGTTGGCGCGATCTCCAATGGCGACACTAAATCCACAAACGCCGTGCGGCCATATAATCCCGTCAAGCTCAACGTACCCGATCAAATCATCGCCGTCAAGCAGTCTGACTGCAAAGGCGAAGGTATACTTGTCTTTCTGCAGTTCCTCCAGCCAGCGGGCCAATTCGGCCTCCGACTTGGGACGGGCCGGGCGTGCATCGGACAGCCGCAGGAACCCGGCGTCCTCATACCAGCAGACCATGGTGGGGAGATCGGCTGGCGTCAAGGCCGTCAGCCGGATCCGGATGCCGCGGAAAGGATTTGTAGAGTTCATATACACTCCCCCAACTTATAAATGCGCCCAAACGTGAAACGTGATGGATTATAGTTGTGAGTGAGATCCTATCAACAGCGGCACGATCTCCACCTCCGGTTTCCCGACTCCCAATCGTAGCCGCGCCACCGTCTGCCGTTCCCCCCACGTGGGGCAGACCGCGCCGGGGTTGACCAGCAATGCGCGCCCCACCCGCTCGACGTGCGCCTGGTGCGAGTGGCCGAAGACGATGACGTCCGCCTCGGGATAGAGCCGCGCCAGGCGACGACCGGTGCGCCGGTTGAAATCACCCTTGGCCAGCAGCCCCAACCGCAGAGCGAATACGTCCACGATATTGCGGCAGAAACCCAGCAGGCCAAACCGGTGGCCGTGAGTGAGCACGACGTGAAACCCGGCCAGCCGCAGTTCGACCACAGCCGGCAGCGCCACGCCACCGTCGGAGAACTCCTGGAAGTGGACGTTGCCCCGCACCCCATGCACCGGCGCGACAGCCCGCAGTGGCTCCAGCGCCGCCGGGTCATCCACGTCACCCGCGTGCAGGATCAGGTCAACCCCAGCCAGTGCGTCAAGCACCGATGCGGGCAACCGCTTCAACCGGTGGGGGATGTGAGTATCGGAGAGCAGACCGACCGTGAAGACAGTCATCTGATCGGAGTCTAACACAGTTGCCGGATTTGGACAATCGCCTCTCAACTACCCCCCGCACCGCTTGACAACCCCGTCCCGGCCAAGATCTACGACCGTGCCTCCCTTGCCACCACAATACAACATCGGATTGAGAAAGGAACGGATTCTCTGCAGCCCACCCATCCGTTTTATTCCAAATCCGCTGTTGTGTCATGCCTCCCTTTGTGGCCCCAAGACCGCCGACAATACCCTCTCCATCGTCCAGCGCTCCCTCCTCCCACCCTCAGACGTCGCTCCCGCCTTCGCCACCATCCTCCAGCAAGAGTTCGAGCATTACCAGTTCCTCGCCTCTCAGCAGCAGGAAGATAGTCGGGCAAATCCATCAATCCAATATCTCCCGCAGTCCCCGGCGCAATTCGGATGGTATAGCGACGAGCAATGTGTCGTCCACCGTCGTCTCTACCAGCAGCCCACGCTCCCGCAGACGCCCCATGACCGTCTCTGGCACATGCCATTGCCAGTACGCAGACTCCTCCAGGTCGTTCCCATAGGCAGCATCAAAATCCTGCCAGGGCATAGCCCCGTCGTGTGCCAGCACCTGGCGCAGCGCAGCGCGTTCGTCTTCGTTCAGATCGCCAACTATTCGCTCCAGATTGTCCAGGTCGCAGAGTCCCACGATGATCTGTTCGACCAACTCCGCCTTGCGCAATGCCGACCACCCACCCCACCGCACGACTACACGGCCCATCCCGGTGAGCGCATTCTTGGTGTAGAGAGACAGCGCCTCGGAGAGAGCCGGCTCTGGAGTGGAGAGTTTGGCCTGCAGGCGGGCGCGTGCGGCCCGGTCGCGCTTGCGCTGCCGTTCCCGGAAGGACTCAAAGCCTGCCAGAAGCGGCGTGATCCTGTCCAGATGTTCAAGCAGGCTCTCGGCCAGTTCGTAGCCAGGCCGTACTTGTAGCGCGGCCTGCAGCGCCTTGCGGGCCAGTTCGTATTCCTCCCGCTGGACAAGAATGCGGGCCTGGGTATAGGAGTAGAACGCCATTTCCTGAGGGTGAAAGCGTCTCGCTTTGACCAAAGGCTCCAACATAACGTCTGCCCCTTCGACATCACCCTCGTCAAGGAGATACGTAGCCAGGTTGCAGCGCGGAAACACGTAGGTCGGATCTATCTCCAACGCTGCCCGGAACATCTCTTTGGCCTGGGCGTGCTCTCCACGACGGGCATGCATCGCGCCCAGGTTGTTGTACGCTTCTTTGGCGCGGGGTTCCAATTCCAACATACGCCGGAACAGTCGCTCGGCCTTTTCGTAGTCATCCTGCTGAAAGGCACTCAAGGCTTGCTCCAACAGACTCGCCGCCTCCTGGCTGTACTCCGTCTCGGGCTCATCGGAAATCTCGTATTGGCGTATTTGTACCTCCCGCCACTCTCCTCTGCTCCAAATACGCACCGTTTCACCTCGCGAGATCTCGCCCGCCTGCACCAGGCTGAGCAGCGCCCGCATGCGTGTCTCATCTTCACCGGCCTGGCTCAACCCAAAGCGGCGCAGGGCAGCGTAGGCAGCCGGAGTGGCAATGGTCGCCAGGATAGCGACGCCAGCATCGGGTTGGTCCTCCTCCCAGATCATCTTCTCCGCCATGAGGACGACCTGAGGGAAACGAACGACAAAACGCGCCACCTGGCTGCGAAAGCGTCGTTCGGGCAAGTCATCCTGTCGCCCGACCAGTTCAACAAACTTGCCCATCTCGTGCATCGACATGAGTTCGGTGCTATGGAAGTATGGGAAGCGCTCGGCCCAACCTGGCCCTGGTCGCCCGGCTTCCAGCGCCGCCAGCAACTCGTCTGCCCATGGTATGCTGTTCTGCAACCCCCTCAGCCTGCGTCGTGCCGCGCGACGGCCGGTATTGGCTTCGGCGACGGCCAGGAACAACTGGTCCTGCCGGGAGAATCCGGGCACTTCCCCCCGCGCCGCACCCGGTTTGCCCAAGGGACGTAATAGTCGATACACGCTCTCGTCCTCGTCCAGGATAGCGGCCGCTTCCGCCATCTTGAGGCGCTCGCTGTGCCCCTGCGGCGTGATTTCCTTCAACCGCGCCCACAACACCCGCGCATCTGCCTCTTGTCCCGTCCAGGCCAGGAAGCGGACACTGTTGCTCAGCGCCTGGATATTGTCCGGGGCTTGCGATAGCACCCGGCGTGCGGTGACAATGGCTTTTTCCGGTTGGCCGTCGAAGAACAGCGCCAGGGAAAGGTTATTGCGAGGTGGGGGCCAGTCGGACAGCAACTTGATGGCCTGCCGGTTGGCGGCGATGCAGGCCGGGAAGTCGCTCTTGCGTAGTGCGCGCTGACCGTCCTCCAGGTAATGAAGGCCCTTTTCGACTTGTGCCTCAGAAAGACCAAGATTATGCGCGGTTTCCAGAATATCCTTCTCCAGCGAGGCTACGATCTCGCGCACGTTGTCAATCTTTGGGACATCGGCTTGTCGCTTCAGCACCTGGCGAAAGGCATGCAGGGCATGCGCGTTCAACTCGAGTTCCAGGTAGAGCGAGGCCAATGACAGCCAGTAGTCCGGGTCCCGGCTCAGTTTCATCGCCTGTTCGTACCCCACCAACCCACCCCAGGTATCGCCGGCCCTGACGTGTGCGTAGCCGACGTAGTAATGCAGATCAGCCACGCGCGGGTAGGACGTCAAAAGCGGTTCCAGGAGTTCAATGGCTGCCTGGGCACGGCCACGGTCAATCAGGCCGTCAGCCTGTTCGAAGACCACTTGCAACCTATCTATCACCCGGCGCTGGTGTCGCGCCTCCTGCGTGGACAGTGACTTGCGCCGCTTCTTGCGTTTACGTTTGCTCAATCGTCGCCTCCTAATCTTTTTTATCAAATCCCCTGGCAGGGCGGGGGACAGTTCAGATGGTTCAGGCAGCCGAACCAGGAAAGCGTGCGCAGGAAGTGGCGCACGCAGTTGGTCACCACGCCCCGCTGGCCGTACTCCTCGTAGATGCGGTGCAGGAAGTCGGTGCTCCGAATCTCATCTCCAAGATCGTAGCGCCTGGCCATCTGGCCGGTGATCGTCTGCAGGATGGGCGTCGCGTTGATCAGGTGGGCCAGGTAAGCGCTTCGTAACGTCTTGGCCGGGAACTTGCGCGCCGCTGCTGCAAACAGGTCCTGGTCCGCCGTGCGCCGTCGCACCGGCCTGGAAGAGCCGGTGCTGGGTTGCGACACTGTCGTCTTGACGAAGTGCCGCAGAATGATAGTCGCCACCTTACGCCGTGTCTCAGCGCCCCGGAACTCCGCCGCAGCCACCTGGTCAACGACCTGGATCAGTTCGCTCACCGGCTGACTGGGCCGCCAGGCCAGGCCCACGGCGTGGATCCACTCCGGACGCACGGGTTTGTCAAATCCGATCAAGCGTGCATACCTCGATAAAGGGGATGATCATCTCCTCAACCGACAGACCACCGTGGGAAATGCCGCCGGGCAGGGGAGTGTGCATCTCCTCGACCACGTACCGTTCCAGGGCCGGCGGGATGGCCTGGGAGGCGTAGTGCTTGTCAATCAACATGACCACCAACCGCTCCGGCGACTTGAGGGCCACCGGATCAATGCCGAACACGCCGCGCAGGATGAAGCGGATGGTCTCGCGCTCCGTGGTAGCACTTTTGTTGTCCCGTTCCAACGTACCGTGGGCCTGGAACAAGGGAGGATAGTAACGACGGTCCAGGTTGGCCAGGACGATACGATTGAGGCGAGGAAAGACCTGGTGCAAGCCGATCTCCACAACGTGCCTCTTCCTCTCCAGATCGTAGGGCATAAGGCGGCTGGCCTCGCTGGAGTGGACGATGACCACGATGTGCGTCTTCTCCCCCTGGTCCCAGCGTGAGCGGTAACGCTCCTCGAACTCATTGCGGAAGGCAATCTCAGACGTGAAGTTGAGGATATCGTACCGCCGCGCCTGAAGTTCGCTGATGAGCACGTCGTCCTGCATCAGGCGGTCGGGGTCAACAACCACGATGCTCTGGTTCTGTTCGTGGCCGAACTGTCCGAGAATAAGGTCTTGCCAACGTTTGGGTTTCATGAGCCACTCTCCCTCCCTGCCAACTTCTCCGCACCAGTCGATATACTACGGGTCGCACGACGCAATCTGGAAATTCTGGTGAACTTATCATAAGTCAGGCATGATCGCAGCTTTACCCTTACGTTGAGGTCCCAAGGACAAGAGGAAGGAACAGAATTAGACGGTAATAGTTCCTCAAGATCATCTCAGCCGGCTTGCTATGCGGAGTATAGCCCATGTCTGTCGGGCCCCCCTGCTCGGGGTCAGTGCTCCAGTACCACCAGTAAATACCCCTGAACCAGGGTTTTCCCCAGAAGGCTTCCAGAGCCGCGCGGTAGCAATTGGCCTGTTCTTGAAGGTCTACGGTACCCGCCGTCTGCCACTCCCAAGGATGCTGATTCGCTCCGTCCACACTGCGGTATCCAATTTCGGTCAAGACGAGAGGTCTGTCGTATTGCCTGGAGAGATCCTCCAATGTAAGCGTGGGAGTCACCCAGGCCGCTCTTAGCTCGGCCAGGGTTGGGTCGTTCTTGTTCGTCAAGGGATAGTAGGCATCCACGCCGATGTAGTCCACGGCATCCCACCACTGGATGCCTGTCTCCTCCCCGCTGTGGTTGCTGGCGTAGGTGATGGGGCCGCTGAAGAGGCCGCGCACATGGCTGACTACCTGTCGCCAGTCTGCCTCCCGCCCGCTGGTGCCAAGCAACTCAGTGCCGACACAGAATTGCTCCACCCTGTTGGCCTGGGCCAGGGCGGCGTAGTGGTTGATAAAGGCGCGGTACGAGGTGAACCAGGCCCGCCACTCGGCTTCGGCGGTGAAAGCGGTGCCGATCTGTCCCCGCCAGTGAGTGGGGTCGTTGTCTAAGTCCAGATGGGGCTTGAGCATCACCTTCATTCCCAGGCTATGGGCCTGAGTAATGACGTGCGTCAGATCGGCGTCTGTAGGAGTCCTTGGCAGGGTATAGGTGATAGTCGTGGAAGTGATCGCCTCCTGATAGCCGGTGACAATCAGGGCCAGCCATTCGGCCCCTGTGGCGGCAAGATCCGCCAGGGATTGGTCCGCTTCAGGTGTCGAGTATTGACCCTGCCACCAGGCTGCGTAGCTCATCCCCTTCTGGAACTTGCCGGGGGTGGTAGGAATCGCCTCACTGGTGCTGATCTGCCAGAAGGGGTTGTATCCCCGCTCGGCGAAGAGATACCAGGCTGTCGCCCCAATGTGCAGCGCATTGGGATAGTTCCAACTGTAGCCAGTCTCCGCTCCGTCGGGACAGGCGGCGACGATCCCGGCCCCGTTGTTGTTGGATGCCGAGGTTTGGACATTGCGCAATACCCCCACGATGTCGTCCGCTTTGGCGGCTTCACCCTTGATCTGCAGAGCAATCGCCATATGCGCCGTGCCCTCAAACCAGCACCCGGCGCCGACGTCACTGAACTTGAAGCCGTGGTACGAGGTACAGATAGGGCAAGGATTGACGGAGAGATTGCTTTCGGCCCAGGCGATACCAGTTCCATAAGTGTCCGTCTCGCCCAAAGCCATTAAGCCCCAACTCTGGGCATCCTCAGGAATGGGGCTGGGGTTGATGGTAACCCCGTCGTCCATCGTCCCCGTCCAGAAGTATCCCTCGGTCTCGTTCCACATAGCCTGGACGAATTTCTTGGCGTGTCTGGCCCTCCCGAACCAAAGGGGGTCGCCTGTGGCCTGGTAGAGCTTCATGAAAGCGACATACACGTCAATGTTGTGCTCAGTGGCCTTCCACTGGTGTTTTTCCAGGCTGCTGCTGTAGCCGCCCGTGTAGCCGCTGTCGCCGCGGGTATCGTAGGTATTGTCGTAGATCCATTGGCCTAATTGGGCGGCAGCATCCAGGTATGATGTCCCACCCTTGACCTTCCAATAGCCCAGCCAGGCTATCATCGTCCAGGCCATGTTGCCGGTGGCTGAGCCTGGGGCAGCGATCTGGACTTTGCCGTTGGCGCCGACGAGAGAGGCAGCAGAGTAAGCGTCCCGCACCCGGCCATCGGCAAAGTCAGGGTCATTGTTCTGGGTGTAGATCAGGCTATCGGCCATAATTTTGGCCCTCTCCCAGTCCGTCGCTGTGCCACGGGCCATAAGGGCCAGCATCACCAGACCGTTGTCGTAGGCCCAGGCAATATCGCCGTTATCCCAGGCGGAGGTGGGCTCATAGCTATCCAGCAGTCGCAGGGCATCGCCGCTGGCGTACTTGTCCATGGTGGTGTAGAGGTGGGCGTAGGCATTATCCTCGTTGGATGATGAGGTAGGCATAATGATGGTGGGGGTGGACGAAGAAAGAGGGATCACTTGGAGGGTCAGGACAGGTGGGGAGGGAAGTGGGGTCGTCTGTGGAGCAGCCTGGGTGATTCCCCGTGTGCTTTGCCGACAGCCAATGTTGACAAGTATGATTCCAATGGAGATGGCAGCGGCAAGTGCTACCAGCAGGCCTTGTCTGCCGACAGGCAGGCCTTGCGACTTGGAAGAGTTTGGACTTCTCATAAGAGTCTCTCTCGGTTGGATTTCGGGCATAGCGGCGGGCGACAAGGCCCGCCGCCATGCTCTGATAGCTCCCGACCAGCACCGAAGGCGATGCCACGCCAGCTATTGCCGAGTCACGACGATGCGCAGGTACTCCTTGACTCCCTCAGGCAGGCTGACCATGCCAGGCCACTCGCCCGTGGGCCGACCCGCAACCAGGTAGTCTTCGAATGCTTTATTGGCTTGCTCATCAGCGGTCACGATGATGAGTTGGAATGCCTTCCCGCTATCGTAATCAGATGGCTTAGTGCAATCACCAAAACGGACGGTCCCATACCACGTGCCATTGACCATTGGAGGTGCTTTCCCCCCCTCGTCCTGTGGATGGAATCTGCCCGCTATGTAGACCACAGGCCAAATCGGGTTAGCGATATCCGAGGAATATGTACCTTGGGCCAGGTTCTCGCAAGGAACAGTTTGACCATCCTGAGGATAGGTGAGTGTAATGGTATCAGGCATCAGAGTTGGTGTTACGTCTGGTGGCATAGTGGGTATCGCTGTTGGGGACTGTGGCGGCGTGTCAGTCAGCCGCTGAGGCGGCCGGGTAAGGGTCACCTGAGCCTCTGCTGTCGGCTTGGGCACAACTGTCACGGTGGTTTCGACTGGAATTGTGCCTAGCAGTCTGTCGGAGAGACAGCTTCCCTCCGAACCCGGTTTGCGGTACAA
>CAYLPU010000116.1:10851-14201 GCA_964385635.1 uncultured Anaerolineales bacterium | reverse complement strand
GCCTGGGAAATCGAATGACTGTTCGAGTGGTTACCCCGGATTATTGAGAAGATACTAAATTAGTTTGGTGCTGGGCACACTCCCACCCCGGCGCAGCGAACAACCGATTCCGGGAGAGAGTACCACGGATAAGAGAAATACACGATAGATGAAAACAGAAAATCGTGAATTTCCCCATCCGCGGTTATCTCCCTTGCCATTGGAGAAAGAACAGGGGGTTGCCTTGCCCATCCACACCGCCGTGCGCGTCTCCTACCCGGAGCGCGGTGACTACAACTGGTACGATGCCCTGGCTACCTACCAGGCCATCGGCGCGGTCGAGGTCGCCTTCTACCGCCCAGAGTTGTTCCTGTCGGAGGTGCAGGTGGAGAAGGTGGTGGTGGGCGCGTTGCTGAAACAGGTCGGGGTGACGTTGTGCTGGGAGACTTTTGCTGGCCGGCGACGTTTCCTGTCCAGCATCGAGGGTATCGCCGCCTTCTGCGCATCGAAAACTACTCGCCGCCGGTTGGTTGAGCAGCCGCTTGAGTCAGGCGCGCGGCCAGATCGGAGTCCTGGCTGTCGGCTTCGTCGTCCAGCAGATCGAGGTAGTGCTCGTACTCCTCCAGCGTCAGCAGGACAGCGATTGCCTGGCTCTGTGTGTCAACGACGTAGCGCGCGTCGCGCTCGCGCAGCGTACGGGATGGCCCGGCGGCGGGGCTCTCGCCGAGCGCAATGCAGTCGGCGATCAGCGTGGGGAGGTTAGGAGCAGTAAAACTGATGCCCGGGGCAGACTTACGATTGTCCTTGATGTCAGGAGGTTCATGCAGGTGATGAGGAAAAGTCTCCGCGAGGGAAGCATCCTCGGGATGGGGCTGCGGATCGTACCAGCGGATGCGCTCCGCGCCGCGGAAAACGGTGTAACCGTAGTCGCTGATCCGGCCAGCGGTAAAGTCAACGACCTCGCTCACGCGCAGCTCAAGCCCGTTGCGAAAGTGGACGCTACCCCGGGTCACCGCCGTTCCACGACTGGTGGTGTAGAGATGAAGGGAGGACGAAATGACATCCGGGTGATTCTGCGGCAAGGTGTAGATCAGCAGTTCATAGTCTGCCTGGGATGGAAACTCCATGATCGTGGCTCTGGCTATGCGGGGATTTCTATGAGAGGCTCTTGAGGTGCCAGGTGTACAAGGTCGCGCTCTGCGTCGGTTGTGCTTAGCTCGGCTACGCGCTGTCTGGAAAACTGGCGCAAGAGCTCTTCTCGATGCTGCTTGATCTTGTAAAACCCGGCCCATTCGCTAAAGTCTTCCAGGTTCTGACCATCGTCCAGTCGACCCTGAGAGTATAGGTCATAGAACACGTCCGAACTGATCCAATAGCGCTGCTCGAACTTGCGCAGTACCTTGTCAGCAGCCCGCAAATCGTCCAGGATGTCGCTAAGCGTGATTGTAGCCATTTCTCTCACCTCTGTGTGCTGGAGCAAATCCGAGTAGCGCGCGTCGCGCTCGCGCAGTGTACGGGGTGGCCCGGCGGCGGGGCTCTCGCCAAGAGTAACACAGTCGGCGATCAGCGTGGGAAGATTAGGCGCAGTGAAACTGATGCCCGGGGCAGGCTTACGATTGTGCTTGATGTCAGGGGGTTCATGCAGGTGGTGAGGAAAGGTGCTCACCAGTTCGGGAATCTTCGGATGGGGCTGGGAGTCGTACCACCGAACAGGTTCCTCGCCTCGAAGGAGCGCGTAGCGGTAGTCGAGGAGCTCACCATCTGCGAAGTCAAGATATTCGAAGACACAAAGTTCCAACCCGTTCCGAAACCGGATGCTCCCGCGAACGAAGCAAGTGGTTGGACTGTTCGTGTAGAGGTGGAGGGTTGAGGACTGAACCTCGGAATGTGTGCCAGGGAGGGAGTAGATAAACCGCTCATAAGCATCGCGGGACGGGAAAGCCATCAGGCCAGCTCCAGCACAGGTTCCTGTGGAGCCAGTTCGATGGCACCCCTGCCGGCTTGGCGCTGTAACTGTTCGACGCGCTGGCGTGACAACTGTTCCAACGCCGCCTCGCGCTTGAGCTTGAGTTTGTAGTGGCCAGCCCACTCGGCAAAGTCCTCGGCGTGGGAGCCGTCATCCAGGAGACCCTGGGAGTAAAACTCGTAGAAATGCACAGAACTCATCCAGTAACGGCGCTCGAACCTGTGGAGTCCTTTTTCAGCCGCCTGCAGGTCGTCCAGGATGTCGCTAAGCGTGATTGTAGCCATCGCTCTCACCTCTGTGTGCTTGAGCAAATCCGATCCGATACGGATTATACGCCAGAACGCGCTTTGAGACAAGGGATGGATAAATCAAAGAGAGGGTGTCAATGACAAAGTTCCATTTCACCGCCCACCGCCTGCGCTTCGTCACCGAAGTGCGGAGCACAATCGAACTGAACGAACACCAGGGCTCGGCCATCCGTGGTTCTCTCTTCCACGCGCTGCGGAACCAGTTTTGCACCTACCGCAAGGCACGCGAGTGTGCCGACTGCCCGCTCGTCGCCACCTGCCCCGTCGCCACGCTCGTCAGCACGCTCAGGCCGGAGAGCGGCCGGGGCCGCGACGTGCCGCGCCCCTACACTGTGCAACCTCCGTTGCCGGGCGAGGGGGGACACCTGTTCGAATTCCCCGACAGGCGGGCCGTCTTTCGCTACGAGCCAGGCGAGCGGTTTGAGTTCGGCCTCACCCTCTACGCCCAGGCGCTGCGACTCTTCCCCTACGTCGTGCTGGCGGTGCACGGGCTGGAGCAGGGAGGCATCGGGCGCAAGGCCAGGGAGAACGGCTGGCGGCGGGGCACCTTCGCTGTGCAGGAAGTGTGGGCCGAAAACCCGCTCACTGGCGAGCGGCAGCCGGTGATGCAGTCCGGCGACAAGATGGTGCAGGTACCCGACATCCCTATCACCCACGAACAGGTGACCGCCAGCAGTCAGCGGCTGGCCGCCGGGAGCGAGGTGATGCTGCGCCTCCTGACCCCCACGCGCATCACCGAGCGTGGGCACTTGCTCAAGCCGGGCCGCTTCCGCTTCCAGCCCTTCTTCCAGCGCTTGATGGAACGGCTGGAGGCGCTGAGCCGCGACTTCTCCGACACGCCACTGCGTTTCGACGATCCCAAGGGGTTGATCGAGGCGGCCGGGCGCGTGCGCGTGACCGACAACCGGCTCGTCTGGGAGGAACTGCACAGTTACTCCACCCGTCAGCACCGCAGCACCCCTACCGGCGGGTTGTTGGGGACGGTCGTGCTGGAGGCAGACGACTGGACCCCCTTCCTGCCGTGGTTGGTGTGGGGGGAACTTGTACATGTGGGGAAGGATGCGGTGAAGGGGAATGGGGCGTATGAAACAGCAGGT
>CAYLPU010000116.1:0-10751 GCA_964385635.1 uncultured Anaerolineales bacterium | reverse complement strand
AGCGGGAAGCAGGTAGCGGGAAGCAGGTAGCGGGAAGCAGGTAGCGGGAAGCAGGTAGCGGGAAGCAGGCAGCAGGCAGAGGAGAAAGCGATGAGCACTGTCAAGGTCAGGAGTTATCGCGATCTGCACGTGTGGCAGCGGGCGAAGGCGTTCGCAGTGAAGATTTATCGCGTGACTCAGGATTTCCCCAAACACGAGTTGTACGGCGGACTGACGGATCAAATCCGGCGGGCGGCGGTTTCGATCCCGTCCAACATCGCCGAGGGACACATCAGGCGGTCGGACAAGGTGTTTGCCAACCATCTCGACATTGCCCTCGGATCGGCGGCGGAACTGAATACACAACTGGAAATTGCCCTGGAGGTGGATTACCTCGAGATCGAAGTCTATCGGGACCTCCAGGCCGAATTGCAGGAAATCATCAAGATGCTCTTCGGCCTACTAGCCGTTGTCACCGGCAAGAGATAGCGGTTAGCGGTTGGCCGGTAGTGGCTTGCGGCTAACTGCTTCCGGCTAACTGCTTCCGGCTAAGTGCTGATATGCCCATTACCCAACATCTGATCGTAGACGAATACGGAGCCTTCATCGGCAAGTACAGCGGCCGGTTGCGGGTCACGAAGGACAAGGAGAAACTGGCCGAAGCGCCCCTCTTGCACCTGGAGCAGGTAGTGGTGACAGGGAAAGGGATCAGTCTCTCGGCCGACGTCATCCAGGCGTGCTGCACCGCTGGCATTCCCATCTACTTCGTGGACGGGCGGGGACGGCCTTACGCGGCGCTGTACGCGGCGGGGCTGACCGGGACTGTGCTCACCCGGCGCGAGCAACTGCTGGCCTACACCGACCGGCGGGGATTAGAGTTGGCGGTGTCGTTTGCGCGGGGCAAGATCAACAACCAGGCCGGATTCCTGCGCTACACCGCCAAGTACCGCCAGGAGACCGACGCCGACCTGTACCAGGAACTGCGCTGGTGCGCCGACGAAGTGCGGGACCACCTGGAGGAACTGCGCCATCTGCAGGGAAACACCGCCGACGAAATCCGGGGGTCGCTCCTCTCCGTCGAGGGGCGGGCGGCGAAGAAGTACTGGAGCGCGCTCAAACAGGTCATCCCGGAGCGGTACGGCTGGCCCGGACGGAAGGGGCGCGGGGCGCGGGACCCGGTCAATGGAGCGCTCAACTATGGCTACGGCATTCTCTACGGCCAGATTGAGCGGGCACTGGTGCTGGCGGGGCTCGATCCCTACGGCGGATTCATCCACACAGACCGGCCGGGCAAGCCCAGCCTGGTCTTCGACCTGATCGAGGAGTTCCGCCAGGTCGTCGTGGACCGCACCATCGTGGGTATGGCGAACAAGGGGATGAAGTTGGACCTGGACGAGAAGGGACTGCTGGTGAAAAAGAGCCGGCGGGCGATTGCAGAGAAAGTGCTGGCGCGGCTGGAGGCACCGGAGCGATACGAGCGCAAGCGGCAGCCGCTACGCGCCATCATCCAGAGCCAGGCACGGCACATTGCCACCTTCGTGCGGGGCGACCGCGCGGCCTATGAGCCCTTCGTCGCCCACTGGTAACTCGCCGGTTCGCCGACTCGCTGACTTGCTGACTCGCTATGAAATGCTTATTGGTCTACGACATTCCACACGACGGAACGCGGACGAAGATCGCCGACTTCTGCCTGGACTACGGGCTGGACCGCATCCAGTACTCCGGCTTCCTGGGGGACCTGGCACGCACCCATCAGGAGGAATTGATGCTCAGGATCGGCGACCGGCTGGGAGACCGACCCGGGAAAATCCAACTCTTCCCCATCTGCGACAAAGACTGGCGACAGCGGTTAGAGATCATTCAGGAAAACGAAGGAAACGATGAAAACGACGAGTGAGCGGCTGATCTTCACCGTCACCGACTTGAAGCAATACAGTTACTGCCCGCGAGTGGTCTTCTTCACCTACTGCCTGCCACTGATCCGGCCGGTCACCTACAAGATGGAATCCGGCATCGCAGCGCACGAGAAGGCGAGCAGACAGGAGCAACGGCGCACACTGGCAGCCTACGGGCTGACACAGGGCGAGCGTCACTTTGACATCCGGGTAGAATCGCCTATACTGGGGCTGCGGGGCCGGATCGACATGGTGATCGAGACGGAGGAGAAGGGGGAACGAGAACTCATCCCCGTGGACTACAAGCAGACGCGGCGACAGGCTGGACGTCACATGAAGCGCCAACTGGCGGCCTACGGGATGATGCTGGAGGAGAGTTGGCATCTCCCTGCGCGGCGAGGCTACTTGTACTACTTGCCACTGCGGCGGGCGGAAGAAGTGACATTGACACCCAGACTGCGTGACGGGGTCCAGGAGACAATCGTGGCGATGCGGGAGACGGTGAAGCGGGAAGTCATGCCCGATCCGCCGAAGTCACGCCGGCCGTGTGTCAACTGCGAGTTTCGACGCTTCTGCAACGACGTGTAGGGCCAGGGACTGACGAGCACGTGGCCTGCACCGGGGAAGTCAGCAGCGTCGCAAATCGCCAGCGTTTCTGAGCAGAATCACATTTGCGCCACAGAATGAGAGGAGAGCCTGAAAACGAATGACCGGCTCATTGGAACGCTTCACAGGAGCCCTTCTAAGAGACAAAACAGCCAATCTGGGTCTTCTGAGCCGTACTTTTACAATCGAGTAGGGGGTTTCAACCCCAACGATCCGACTGAGGATACTGAAAGTCAAGAACGCGCTCAATCTCTCCCACGGCGCACCCAGGTTTCAACCCCAACGATCCGACTGAGGATACTGAAAGTGCGTATGGCAGAACGTAACGCTGAGTACTTCGGCTTGTTTCAACCCCAACGATCCGACTGAGGATACTGAAAGACAACGACATTGAGCTCAAGCGGGATGTTGTGAAAGGTTTCAACCCCAACGATCCGACTGAGGATACTGAAAGGTATGCTTGTAGCATCAATCCACTTGCAGAAGGCGGTTTCAACCCCAACGATCCGACTGAGGATACTGAAAGCCGGGTCCCCTGCGCTTGTGTGCGTGTGCGGCTTCCGGGTTTCAACCCCAACGATCCGACTGAGGATACTGAAAGCTGCAGATGCTTCGGGGTTGGGGCGGTGGGGCGTCTCGTTTCAACCCCAACGATCCGACTGAGGATACTGAAAGAGTGGGAAGCCGAAAGCATAGCAGTCAAAGTGCACTGTTTCAACCCCAACGATCCGACTGAGGATACTGAAAGCGCGTTTGTTGCCTCTGTTGCTGCCCGGTTTCGTCGGTTTCAACCCCAACGATCCGACTGAGGATACTGAAAGCCCCCGGCCCGAAAAGCGGAGAAGGCCAGGGAGCGAGTTTCAACCCCAACGATCCGACTGAGGATACTGAAAGACTACGGTAAATGTTCGCGTCGTTGGCTGGTGCTGGAGTTTCAACCCCAACGATCCGACTGAGGATACTGAAAGTGGTCTCCTCCGTCGTGGCCTCGGTCTCCGCCGGCGGTTTCAACCCCAACGATCCGACTGAGGATACTGAAAGTCCACCAGGATGAGCTTACCGCGTGACTCGAAAGCGGTTTCAACCCCAACGATCCGACTGAGGATACTGAAAGACGACGGCAGGGGAAGCGGTGAGCGCTCCACGGGGGTTTCAACCCCAACGATCCGACTGAGGATACTGAAAGTACCCTACAGGTAAGGTTTGCTAACCTAGGTTAAACGTTTCAACCCTAACGATCCGACTGAGGATACTGAAAGTTCTCCGCGTTCTCGAACCAGACTACATGCTTTTCAACGTTTCAACCCCAACGATCCGACTGAGGATACTGAAAGCGTTTGGCGGCGGCCTGGCCGCTTTCGTCGCTCCCTGTTTCAACCCCAACGATCCGACTGAGGATACTGAAAGTTCTTCTTCTTCGGAGGTGTGTTGTGTCTTCTCTCTCGTTTCAACCCCAACGATCCGACTGAGGATACTGAAAGCACACCCCTCAGCGGTAGCATATACACCGCTATCGAGTTTCAACCCCAACGATCCGACTGAGGATACTGAAAGGGGGCTGTCCTGCGTCGTCCTGCTTTGGCCTGCCTCGTGTTTCAACCCCAACGATCCGACTGAGGATACTGAAAGCGCCACTTCACGTCCACGCGCTGATTGGCAACCACCGTTTCAACCCCAACGATCCGACTGAGGATACTGAAAGTCCGCCTGGGGCCGCTGGGTCCCCGCCGCTGCTTCCGGTTTCAACCCCAACGATCCGACTGAGGATACTGAAAGACGGAGCACTGGCGATCTCCATCCATCGGCGGCAGGTTTCAACCCCAACGATCCGACTGAGGATACTGAAAGAGACTTAGAGTCCTTCCATTGACTCTGAGTCGATTGGTTTCAACCCCAACGATCCGACTGAGGATACTGAAAGACTTCTAGTATTGCAGTGGATAAGACTGCCGTTGCTGTTTCAACCCCAACGATCCGACTGAGGATACTGAAAGTGCGCATGGCACGTTTGCTATCTTCAACTTGCTCAAAGTTTCAACCCCAACGATCCGACTGAGGATACTGAAAGTTGCGATAGGTCCGAACATGTCCCTTCCGATAATCTGTTTCAACCCCAACGATCCGACTGAGGATACTGAAAGAGCAAAAGGAGATGAGTAGATGAAAGTGGAGCTAACGTTTCAACCCCAACGATCCGACTGAGGATACTGAAAGGTCATCCCGACAGTGCCTATAGTGTCCCCCGCGACAGTTTCAACCCCAACGATCCGACTGAGAGGGAAGGACAAGGTTTAGCTGGTTCCGAGGTGGTTCCGAACTGGTTCCGAGGTGGTTCCGAAAAGCGGAACCAGGTTGAGACGAGGTAATACTAGACAGCAGTGGTGTTCCGAGGTGGTTCCGAACTGGTGCCGCCCAGCGGAACCCCGGTTCCGCTGGGCGAGAGGTGTACAACGCCGTACGTTTACGACAAACTAGTCAGATTGTCGTTCGGCTTTTTTCTGTCGCACTCGGTGCAAGGCACGAAGATTGATCAGAACATAGATGAGGGTGTTTTGATTGGCGACGGCTCGACCATTGCGCAATCTGGGGCGCTCAATTCCGCCATCGTCAATTTGGACCGCGTGAAAGAGATCATCCCCTGGTTCAGGGGCAGCCACAAACTGCGCCTGAACACCGGCGTCAAGGTGGAGCTGAGCCGGGCGCAGGCGCGGGCGCTGCGCCGGATCCTGGGGTGGTAGTCCAACCGTTCGTCTCTGTTCTCAGCACAACCAGGCGCTCGGCTGCCGAACTTTGACTTCCGCGCCAGATTGGGTTATACTGAATATGTGCCCGTCAGGTGTCCTTGCCAGGAGGTTGGGAGAGGAAAAGGGGGCTAAGAAACCGGGTTTTTCGTACAGGGAGACATCCCTGGCAACGGAAAAGCACCTGCAAGCAATGCTACTCCGCTTGTGGAGCACCAAAAACCCGGTTTCTGATCTACCCACTGAATGGATACGGAGTCTGAACTGGAGGGTCGCCAATGAGCATGAGTCTGTACCCAGGCCCCAGACGGGGCCGTACTGTATTGTCCGTCTTGGTATGGATCCTCGCACTGGGGCTGGGAATGTGGCTTGTCTGGTATGGCTTTACGTGGACCGCGGGGAACGGGCAACCTGAGGACACCCCGCAGCCGGTCGCGGCGTCCGCCACACCGGTACAGATAACCGTGCGCTCGACCGCCGCCCCGCTTCCGTCAGCGACGGTGCCCAGCGTCCCTGCTCCCGCCGATTCGCCACTGCCGACGGTCGCGCCGGCACCCACTGTGATTCCCCCAACAGCGACCACTGCCGTGGCGACGATCGTGGCTGGCGCTGACGGGGTGAACGTCCGCGGTGGACCGGGCACCAACTACACGCGCCTGGGGTATCTCGACCCGGGCGCTCAGGCCGAGGTGACCGGTCGCTACGGCGATTGGTGGCGGATCCGATACAACGAGACGCCGGGTTGGGTCTTTGGTGAGCTGGTCACCGCCTCCAACGTGGACAATGTACCGCAGGTCGAACCTCCACCCGCGCCGACCGCTGCTCCGGTGACCGCAACTCCTGTCCTGACTGAAGCGCTGCCGACGGCGACTTCAGTGCCCGCCGCCGACTTTCGTGGGCTTGTGCCGGATAAGTTTGAGATCGAAGGTGCGCCGGGTCCGTATGCCCTCGGTGCAGAGATATGGTTTAACATGTGGATTACGAATCAGACCAGTGCACCGGTTGAGTGCTTGTATCTCGGGGTATGGGTAGAGGAGACGGGCGAGATTCAGAAGAGTTGGGTATACTCACAATTGCCGGCCAACCAGCAGTTCTACCACCGTGACCAGATACACGATAAGATTTTAGCCCCTGGCACGTACAATCTGTGGCTGGCGATTCAGTTCACCGATGGCGAGAGCGTCCTATTGAGCGGCCCTGTCACCGTTGTCGTTCAGTAACCGGGCAGGAGAGAACAACCAGAAGACCAATCCCATCCCCACGAGCCCTGCCCCGTCGAAGGCGATGAAGCGCAGGCCGGTGGCTCGCAGGGGGGCGTGGCCGGGTGGTAGCGTCATCCACATCCAGGTCTCGCCTGCCAGCCCGATGGCCTGCTGTGCCAGGAGCACCGCGAAGAGGGTGCGGTTCCGGTGCGGCCGGGCCAGCACGGGCGGGTAGGTGGCGTTCCACATCAGGAAGAGGATGCCCACCCCGCGCACCACGACTCGCCCCGGTACCCCGCTCACCTCAAAACCTGGTGCGTACCGGTCCGGCCAGGCCACGAACGACAGCGCGCAGGTTATGTTGAAGAAGAACACTGCCCCGACGACCAGGCGGGCTAGCCACAGCGACAACCGGTGCTGTTGGTCCACGTGTCTCCCTTGCCCCTACGGCCCCCACGCCCGCGCGATCAGCGGCAGCCACGCGAGGTGCGCCTGCACGACCGTCTCCTGGCGCGTGAAGGGGCCCAGTACGCTCCCGGCGATCTCGGCCGTGTTGGTCAGGGGCACGCCGAAAGGTGTCGCCGCCGTCGGGGAAAGTGTGTAGGTTATGCGTATCTCTATACCGGCCTCCACTGTCCCGCTCCAGTGGATCTGCCCAGCCGCGTAGGTCGGCGCAGGGCCGGAGGTGGCTGCCAGCGTCTCCGTCAGCAGGAGCATGCTGGCTGGAACTGTGTCGGTCAGTGATCCGCTGGCTGCCAGGTTGCCGGTATTGCTGATGACGACGGTGTACTGAACCGTCTGGTCGGGGCGGAAGCGGTAGGGCGTGGCGGACTTGCGGGAGGTGACCAGCACCGGAGCGGGCTCGGTCAGCACCGTCGTGAACGTTTGCCCCCATTCTTCGTCGTCGTAAGGCTCCTGGTTGCCTGCCAGATCGCGGGCGCGGGCGCGGAAGAAGTAGGTGTGGCCGTGGAGGCCGGTGAACGTGCCCGAGGTGGCGGTCGTGCCGTTTTGCCAGGCGGTCCAGGCTCCTTCATAGCCGTCGCGGACCTGCACATCGTAGGCGGTGATGCCCGTCCAGGCGTCCTGCCCTGTCCAGGTGACGATGAAGGTGGTCGTCTCCACCCAGGGCAGCAGCGGTTCGACCGACGAGGTGGGTGGCAGGCAGTCTCTGGGATTGACTGCCGCCAACAGGTGCCCATCCGTGCCCAGGTAGGCGAAGGTCACCCCCCCCCCTTCATCCCCCCCAATGGGGGGGACAGCGGGGGGGGCATCCCCCCCAGCGGGGGGGACAGAGGGGGGGATCGCTATTGATGCGGTGAAGGGTGTGTCCGGGCCGATGTCCGGCAACTCCCAGCGGGCCAGTTCGCTGCAATCGTCCCGGTCCCAGACGTAGAGTGTGCTCGTGCCGGCGGCGCGAGGTGCCGTGGAGTGCACGCCGATGGTGAAGCGGTCGCCGCTTTCGCGCACGCTCAGCGCAGCCTCGGCCGTCGCCGCGCTCAGCCCGCCTATGCTGCTTACCGGAATCCAGTATTCCGTCCATTCCAATGACTGCCCGGCCGTGATGGTCGCCGCGTTCCAGAAGGTCGGCGCGACGCCGCCGTGCAGTTCCAAATAGGTGGAGCCGTCGTCGGTCCAAACGTTCGAGGGGATCGGGTCCGACCAGCCGAAGCCGAACCCCTTGCTGCCGTGGGCCACGTTGGCTGGGAAGACCCGCGCTAACCCCTCGTTCGCGGCGGTGTCGTAAACGCCAGCGAAGTTGGCCGCCGCCTGGGGGTATTCGAAGAACCCCAACCACCCGCGCCAGTTGCCCAGGCGGGAGAAGTCAGTCCCGTTGTAGATCGGCCAGCCAAAACGGTGGTCAGGGCCGGTAGGTACGGTGTTGTGGCCCGGCAGCCGGTTGTCGCCGGTGGAGTGGACGGACATCTCTTCGGCGTTGAAGACGAAATGCAGGTCCGCGCCGACAGTGTTGGAAACACCGGGTGTGAGCGCTGCGTTGAGCCAGAACTTGTAGTCAATGTCGTCCCCGGTGGGGTTCTCGATGCGCGGGGTGATCGCCAGGTAGCCCCGGCCGGCCGGCAGGTGCACCGTGATGGCGGCGCGGATGCGGTCGCTGGCGGTCGTGTCCTGCAGCGTGACGGTGACGCCCGCCGTGGAGGTGGTGACCTGGTAGTCCCACGGTTCCCCCCACTCGTAGCCGTGCTCTTCCACCGGCAAGCACCACTCGATGCCTCCGACCGGTAGCCACCAGCCCTGCTCAGGTGGTCCCCACGCGGTGGGCTTGATGACCGGGTTCTGATACAACTCGTTGTGGCCAGTGGGCTTGAAGATCATCTGGTAGATGCGCCCGCCCAGTTCGGGTAGAAGCGTCACTTGCAGGTAGTCGTTCTCTAGCACCAGCAAATCGTAGTCGTGGGGGGCGGGCGTCGGATCAGAACTGTTGTAGGCGTCCCAGTTCAGCACAGCGTAGGTTATGTTATAGGTCGGGGTATACGCAGATGTGAGGTAGGCTGCATAGGGGTAGGTGGGGATGGTCAACGTGGCGGTCAGGAACGAAGCGGTGCCCGGCGCGGGGGCTGGCACTACCGTGACGGTGCGGCTGTCCTCGGCGTCGTTGAGCGCGAAATCGTAAGCCACGGCGCGCAGGGCGACGGTCTGCCCGCGATACTTGCTCAGGTCGAGTGTCGCCTGGTAGGGTGGGGCGGTGATGGTGGCCTGCAACTCCTCGCCGGCGTAGAATTCGACTTTGGAGATGGTCTCGTTGTCCGACGCGGTGGCCCACACTGGGGTCTTGGCGACGACGACGGTGCTCTCTGCCGGGGCAGTGATGTCTATGGAGGGCGGGGTGGCCTCGGCCCGCTGTGCCGGAGGGTTGCCATAGGGGGCCGGGAAATCGCGCCGCACCTGGTTGACGCGCAGTCCGCGGACGGTGATCTGCGTCACGTCGTCGGTGCCCAGGCCGGCCCCGGCGGCCCAGCCCAGGTAGGGGATGCTCTGCGGGTCGTATCCCATCACCAGAGCGCCGACGGTGTCCACGGCCACAGCATCTTGCCCGGCCAGGATCAGCCGCAGCGGTGGGTCGGCCAGAGTCCCGCCGATAGGGCCATTGATCATGCCCCGCAGTCCATCCAGGACGACGAAGTCGAGCGGACGGGCCAGGTTCAGGTCCACGATGTGCCGCCCCAGGTCGTGCGGGCCGTGCGAGAGTGCGCCCTTGAACGTCTGTGAGCCGGGATTGTGGTAGATGTCGGAGGGGGCGATGCCGAACTGGTTCTTGAGTGCGAGTGTGATCCCGGCGTGGGAGTGGTTTTTGAGCGTTGGCACACCGACCAGCACGTCGGCGTCCAGGATCACGTTGGGCAGCCAGTAGTCGCTCCAGATGAGGCCGTTCTGGATGTGCACCCGCCGCACCAGGTTGGAGTCGTGTTGGTCGAGCCCGCCAGCGTCGTTGAGGTCCACCAATGGCGCACCGGTGACGTCGTCCATCATATTGCCGTCTGTGTCGTAGCCGCAGAGACGGAACGCTTCGACGGTTGCGCCTCGGGCGTCGTGCCCGTCGCTATACATCGCTGCGCCATCGGCGATGATGACCTGCCCTGCGCCGGCCTCACGTGCCAGTTGAACGACGGCGCGGGTCACGCGGGGGTCGGTGGTGTATCCCTCGCCTGGGGCGGCTCCCAGGGCCAGGTTGGGCTTGATCACCACGGTGTCGCCTGGCTCGATGATGCTGTCCAGCCCGCCCGCCAGCGCCACGGCCTGGCGCACGTTCTGTTCGACTTCCGCGTCCGGAACCGGCCAGGAGGTTGCTCGTACGATGGCGACCCCAGCGGGCTCGCTGGCTGGGCTGGAGTAGGCGGCCCGATGTTGCAGCCCGCTCACGCCGCCCAGCAGCGCCAGCAATCCCACCAGCACGATCAGTTTCCGTCGCTTCTTCACTGTGGTCTCCTCTATCCAGTACTCGGGCTCGGTCAGAGACCTCGCCCAACGGGCGCTGCACCGGTATCAAGCACCCAGCGCCAGATTGAGTGCAGTTCCCAGCAAGACCGCCCCCACGACGACATAAGTCACGTAGGCGAGCAGTGCTCGCCGGTTGAGCAGCGTGCCCAGCGCTGCCAGGGCTGTCAGTCGCGTGGCTGGCCCGGCCAGGAAAAAGGCCAGCGCAGCGCCAGGGCTCATTCCCTGGGCCAACAATCCGGAGATGACCGGCACCGCCCCGCCGCCGCAGGCGTAGAATGGCACGCCCAGGACGCCGGCCAGGAGCACGCCGTACCAGCGGCCTGCGCCCAGGAGCGAAGAGACCCACTCTGGCGGAATCAGTGTCTGTAGCAAAG
>CAYLPU010000115.1:1938-14287 GCA_964385635.1 uncultured Anaerolineales bacterium | reverse complement strand
TGCTAGAAAGATCGTGAAGGGTGTGGACCGCAATGACACGGTCTGCTCCCATCTGCCGCACGGTGTCGAAGGGGACAGGGTTGAGCACACCGCCGTCTATCAGCAGGCGTCCACGCCAGCGCACAGGTGGAAAGACGATGGGCAAGGCCGCCGTCGCCAGCGCCGCCTCGACGACCGACCCCTCACGGATGACTATCTCCTCGCCCGTCTCCAGGTCCACTGCGACAAGTGCCAGGTCCAGTTTCAACTGGTCGAAGGTCAGGTCGCCCCCCAGGGCCTCCCGCAGGCGGCTGGCCATTTTATCCTGGCCCAGTAGGCCCAGGCCAGTGCGGTCGCGCTGGACGATGTCGAGCAAGCGCAGAGAGCGGAAGAATTGCTCGATCTCACTCGCTGAGCGGCCGGCGGCGTAGGCAGCGGCCACGACCCCGCCCATACTGGTGCCGGCCACAATGTGCACGGGGATTTGGGCTTCCTCTAGCACCTTGAGTACGCCGATGTGGGCGATGCCCTTGGCCCCACCACCGCTCAATGCCAGACCGATCTGAGTGCTCATCTCACCACGACCACTCCAGCGTGGACATAGGATGCGGGGTAGTCGTTTCCCAGAGGGGAGCCGGACGTATCGTCTGGATGATTGCCCGTAACTCCCCCACGGCCTCGGCCCACTTTGGATCATCGGCCGCTTCCAGCGCCTCCTGTGCTGTGAGGAGATAGGTCCGTACATCGGTGGGGTGGGCATTGGGGTCCAATGCTGCGTTCAGCCACGGTACCGCCTCAGGTGCTGCGCCACTGGAGTCCACATCGTCCCGTATCGCCTCGACGAGTGCTCGGGATTCGTGATCCAGGGCGCGATCTGTCCCGTAGGAGTACCACCATGAGCCTTGCACAAAGGCCAGGCTGATGATACCACAAGCCACTCCGGCCAGGATCACCCCCAGTATGATGACGCTAACGCGCCGCCCCCGTCCCGTACTACGCTGGCTCGTCCCTTCGAAAGCAGAAATGACCATCAAGCACACATCCTTACTCACTGGAGCGCCCTCGGAAAATCAGTGCGTGGCGGCGCTCGTTGGGCGAGGTCTTCGACCGAGCCCTTTCGGCGGCGGTCGGAGACCTTGCCGAACATAGAAAGGCTCTTTAGGCCGCTTCTGCCTCAACCGCCAACGCCACTCCTTTGCGCAACGCCTCCTTGTTCAGTCCCAGTAGTTTGCGATGCCGCTCCGGCAAATGATCATTCAGCGCCTGTTCCACTGCCTCCAGCGGCACGACGCCGGTGGCCTGCACCAAAATGCCCAGGCAGATGACGTTCGCCATGCGGATGTTGCCCAGTTTGGTCGCCAGGTCGCTGGCGGGGGCGTAGAAGACGCGGATGTCGTCCCGCTCGCTTTCCTGCGGCACCAGGGAACTGTTCACCACCAACACGCCGCCGGGCTTGATCGCCGGCTCGAACGCCTCCATCGAGGGGATGTTGAGCACAATAGACGCGCTGGGCCGCCGCACCAATGGCGAACCGATCTCCTCGTCGGACACGATCACAGTGCAGCGGGCCTTCCCGCCGCGCATCTCCGGGCCGTAGGAGGGGATCCACGTCACGCAGCGACCGCTGTCCATCGCGGCGTAAGCCAACAACTGCCCGGCGAAGAGCGTTCCCTGTCCGCCGAAGCCAGAAATGATGATCTCTTGCTGCATCGTTATTTCCCCTCCTTCAGTGCTCGCACTTCATCGGTCATCTTCGTGTCGCCCAGCGGGAAGTAGGCCACCATTTCCTTCTTGGCCCACTCCATCGCCTGTGTCACGCTCATGTGCCAGTTGATATTGCAGGTGGAGATGATCTCGACCATGGAGAAGCCCAGGCCGGCCAACTGGGTCTGGAAGGCCAGTTTGATCGCTTTCTTGGTACGCCGGATGCCCTTTACGTCCAGCACCGCCTGGCGGGTGACGTAGGCCGCGCCCTGGAGTCCGCCCAGCATCTCGGCCATCCTGACCGGGTAACCAGTCGTTGCCACATCCCGTCCTGTCGGCGACGATGTGGTCACCTGCCCAGGCAGCGTCGTGGGGGCCATCTGTCCGCCGGTCATGCCGTAGATCGCGTTGTTGACGAAGATGGTAGTAAATAGATCGCCCCGATTGGCTGCGTAAGAGATCTCCGCTATGCCGATAGACGCCAGGTCGCCATCCCCCTGGTAGGTGAAGACTACCTTGTCCGGGCTGACGCGCTTGAGACCGGTGGCCATCGCCGGCGCGCGGCCGTGGGCTGCCTCCGCCATGTCCACGTCGAAGTAGTAGTAGGCCAGCACCGCGCACCCCACCGGGGCAATGCCGATGGTTCGCTCCCGCACCCCTAGTTCGTCCAGCACCTCGGCGACGAGGCGATGGATTATGCCGTGGGTGCATCCGGGGCAGTAGTGGGTATGGGCCTTGGTCAGGCTCCGTGGGTATTCGTAGACCAGTTCCATATCCGCAGGAATATCAACGCTTGCCATTTCCTTTACCATCTCAGGCCTCCTTCCCGCCCGCGACATCGGCGGCCAGTTTCTCCAGTTCGGGCAGGATATCGTCGGGCAGGGGGACGATGCCTCCCATCCGCCCGTAGAACTGCACCGGGCAACTCCCCTCGACAGCCAGCCGCACGTCCTCGACCATCTGCCCGGCGTTCATCTCCACCGTTAAGATGCCCCGCACCTGCTCAGCCAACTCGGCGATGCGCGCGCTGGGGAAGGGCCAGAGGGTGATGGGCCGCAAGAGACCCGCCTTCATCCCCTTCGCCCGTGCCTCCCGCACCACCGTCTGGCAGATACGGCCCATAGTGCCGAAGGCGACCAGCAGCAGTTCGGCATCCTCGGTGCTGTACTCCTTCCAACGTACCTCGTTGGCGGCGATCTCCTTCAGTTTGGCCTGCAAACGCAGGTTGACCGCCTCCATCTTCTCGGCGCCCAGGTAGAGCGAGGTGATGATGTTGTGCTCCCGTCCTTGCGCACCGGTGAGCGCCCAGGAGGGTCGCTCCTCAGGCGGCCTAACCGGGCGCATAGGCGGCAGTTCCGCCGGCTCCATCATCTGGCCGATGGACCCATCAGCGACGATTATCACGATAGTGCGGTACTTCTCCGCCAGGTCGAAGGCCAGCACCACGAGGTCAATTGCCTCCTGCACGCTGGCCGGAGCCAGGGCGATCATGTGGTAGTCGCCGTGGCCGGCGGATTTGACCGCCTGGAAATAGTCCCCCTGCGCGGGCTGGACGTTGCCCAGACCCGGCCCCCCGCGCATGATATTGGTGATTACCGCCGGCACCTCGGAACAGGCGATGTAGGAGATGCCCTCCTGCATCAGGCTGACGCCCGGGCTGGAGGAAGATGTCATCACCCGCGCCCCGGCGCAGGCCGCGCCGTAGACCATGTTGATGGAGGCCACCTCGCTTTCGGCCTGGAGGAAGACGCGCCCCTCCTCAGGCAGTCGCCTGGAGAAATGCTCCAGTACCTCCGTCTGGGGCGTGATAGGATAGCCGAAGAAGGCTTCAACCCCTGCCCGTATAGCCGCCTCGGCGATGGCTGCGTTTCCTTCGATCAATTCCCTTTTTCGTTTTTTGGCCATTCTCTACCTCCTACGCAGCAGCGACCGCTCGTTTGGGCCGCCGCCTGCGCCGATATACGGTGAAGACTACGTCGGGGCAGATGATAGCGCACATCGCGCAGCCAGTGCACGCCGCCGGGCCCGTCACCTCGACGGGCCGGTACCCCTTGGCATTGAACCGCCTATCCGCCAGTTGGAGAATGTCCGCAGGGCAGACGGTCACGCACAGGCCGCACCCCTTGCAACGATCCTCGTCAACGACGATCATTCCTTTTGCCATTGTTCCTCCTGGTGTTAAGATACCCACAAGGGCTCACAGGCGCCAATTTCTGCTTCTCATCTATGACTCCGCTGCAAAAAGGGCGATTTCTAACGCAGAGTCGCAGAGATTCTGGCTCTTTGGGATTTAGCGAGGTGCTCTAAGCGGGTGTGCCACCCGTGTCCCACATCCGGGGGCAACGCGGCGTCTCAGCCCCACAGTCGGGGGTGGCACACCTCCTTTGAGCATATCTACCCCGCGAAATCCGGAAGACCCGAGATTCTTAACTTGGGCATGCTACCCTTCCACGGCCCTATGTGTCCATGTGGGTGAGATGATAGCACGATTTGTGCAAAACATCAACTCCTGCCCCCCGGGTGGAGGGATGACAGCACTCCTCCCGGTGTGCGACCGGTCATCAAGCGTCGGAAGCAGGGAGAAGCAGCGAATCAAGACGCGGTGCCACCTGATGCAGCACATACAGCGGAAAGTAGAGATAGCGGCTACCGAAGACCAGCCAGGTGAAAGCGACTGCAGAGAATACCAGCCACCAACGCCGGATTCTCAAAGATCCAGAAGATGCTATTGCCTGCGACACTCTAAACCTCTCTCGGTAACTACTTTGACAATGTCATGTTTCACACGGGGATGTTTCATGATCTCCACACTTCAGGTGTAAATGGCCATCGCAGTTGTGCACAGATTGTCTTCCAGCGTTCCGGCATCTCCGGCGTATACAGAAGAGGTATATACCCCAGTTTCAGGTAGGTTTTCAGTGCCGCCAGCCGCCAGTGTTCGGTATACAGATGGATATTGCGGTATCCTGCATCGATAAACCGCGCGGTAACAGCGGCACAGACGGCCATACCCAATCCCTTCCCGGCGTGGGCAGGGTCACTGGCCAACCAACCTAGCTCACCGCCAAAAGGATGTAACTCTGAGTGACTGTGGAGGGCCATGGCGGTCGCCACAATCTCGCTGCTTTCCTCGTGGACAGCCATAAACCAGCCCTCTGGCAGAATTCTTGAGATCCAGGGCTGTAACTTCTCGTCATTCCACCCCGGCCACCCGGCCAGTTCCATGACCTCGTAAAAGTGGGGTTCATCTCCCCGTCGATACGTGCGCAATGTATATCCAAAAGGCAGGCGCATAACAGGTGGAGCATTCAGCAGATGCCCCGGCCACACCATCTGCAATTGCTTATAGGATTCATTCTCGCTCAATTTTATTCCTGAACTTCAAGTGTCGTTAAGGTGGTAGTTAAATGAGTGTTAGCCGCCGTCGGGGTAGGAACGCGGGTTCCCCCGCGTCCCCCCCCCCACGGATTCCGGCGTGCGGTCCTTCGACTACGCTCAGGACAGGTCTTTCCCGCACCGGGCCCTTCAGGCGGGTGTATTTCCGATAGGCGGTGCCGAATCTTTTCTGAAGATAATCCTCCTCCCGTCCAATGAGTAATTTGAAAACGATGTACATAAAGGCCGGCGTGGTGAGCAATAGCCACGACCGGAAAAACATGAGGACGCCGGGGATGGTGAAGAAATCTGCAATCCGCATTCTACTACAACATCCACAAACTGAGCGCCATCACCGCCATGCCAACGACGACGCCGATGATGGACAGGTGCTCCTCTCCAAACGAGCGCGAGACCGGCACCAGTTCATCCAGCGAGATGATGACCATGATGCCCGCCACAGCCGACAGGACGACGCCCAGCACCACCTCGTTGAGGAACGGCATTAGCACCAGCGCCGCCAGGCCCGCGCCCACCGGCTCGGCCACGCCGGAAAGGAACGACCACAAGAAAGCCTTGCCCCGGCTGCCGGTGGCCGCATAGATCGGCGCCGAGACGGCCAGCCCCTCCGGGATGTTGTGCACAGCCACAGCAAAAGCGATGGCCATACCCAACTCGCGGCTCCCCAGCGCGCCGGCGAAGGAGGCCATGCCCTCGGGGAAATTGTGAATACCGATCCCCAGGGCGACGAACAACCCCGTGCGCATCAATCTATCTTTAACGGCCCCATCCTGCGTCTTGTGATGCTCCGCCATATACTCGTGCGGGATCAGCGCGTCAATCAAGAAAATCACCAGCATACCGCCAAAGAAAGCCAGGTGGGCCGGCCCGATGCCGATGGCCTCGATCCCCCCTTGCAGCAGTTCGACGAACGAGACCAGGATCATGGCCCCGGCCGAAAAGCCCAGCGTCAGCGTCATAAAGCGCGGGCCGGGCTGGCGAACAAAAAGCCCCAGCAGGCTGCCGATTGTCGTGGACAGGCCGGCCAGGGCCGAAAGCAACAGTGCGAAACCGACGTCAGATACCATTGAAATCCTCTCCTACGACATTCTTTCCGTCTCCATCTCCACTTCCACTGCCTCCGCCAGCGTCCGCGCCAGCGACACGTGTGTTTCATCAATCCACACTAGCAGGCTGTCCTCCGCTGTTGCCACCACCGTCAGCGATGCCCCCGAGCGTATTCCCTGTTCATCCAGGAAAGCGTGCGCGGCCCCACTTACGTCGCAGCGAACCACGTGGCCGCGCTGCCCGGTCGAGAGCGCCGCCAGCGGGCGTAAGGGGCGCGCCGGAAGGTCTCCACCGTCTCTGGGAATGGGCTGCCCCAACGGGTTGACCGTGGGATGCTCCAGGAAAACGTCCAGCCGATCGGTCACCAGATCGGGCGTAGCGTGCTCCAACTGGCAGGCGGCGTCGTGGGCCTGGGCGTACTCGAAGCCCAATTTCTCTACCAGGAAGACCTCCCACAGCCGGTGGCGGCGCAGGACGAGGTAGGCCCGTTGCTCTCCCTCCGGCGTGAGCGACGCCCCTTTGTACGGCCGGTAGACCACCAACCCCTGCTCCTGCAATTTGCGGCACATCTCGTTGACCGAGACCGGGGAGATGGAAAGCGTCTCAGCCAGTTGGGAGAGAGGCACCGGCCGGCCATCCACCCGCAGCCGGGCGATGGTGACCAGGTACATCTGTATACTTTCGCTGAGTGGAACCGATATTGTCTCGGTCATTGTTCATACATACCAGAAAATATACTCGACATATTTTTAGGTCAGCCTTATTATAAAGCATAACCTTCCGTTTGTCAAGGGCCACCGGGGAATGTCACACACGTGGCTCCTGATTAGTCCATTCGTGCTTCGCGCTTCACGTTTTCCGCATTATGTAGTACAATGCGAAAGGTCTGTTTGCTCCGCACGGCGACGGTACGTTGGCCATTAGGGAGAAAGTTTCATTCAAACATACACAGGAGGAGAGCACCATGAAGAGTCACGAGGTTGATTACAAGATCTTTGGCGACGACCTTCAGTTCGTGGAGATCGAACTGGACCCCGGCGAGACCGTGATCGCGGAAGCCGGGATGATGATGTACATAGATGACGGCATTGGCTTTGAGACCAAGATGGGGGATGGCTCAAAGCCGAAGGCCGGCTTCCTGGATAAGATGGTGAGCGTTGGGAAGCGGGCGATCACCGGTGAGTCGCTATTTATGACGCACTTCACCAACTGCGCGCGTGAGGGTAAGAGGCACGCGGCCTTCGGAGCGCCCTACCCAGGGAAGATCATCGCCATTGACCTGGATGAGGCGCAAGGCGAGTTAATCTGCCAGAAGGACTCCTTTCTATGTGCTGCGCTGGGCACCGAGGTCAGCATTGCTTTTAACAAGAAGATCGGGGCCGGGTTCTTCGGCGGCGAGGGCTTCATCCTCCAGCGGCTCCGCGGTGATGGCATGGTCTTCATCCACGCGGGTGGCACTATTGTGGAGAAGCGCCTCAACAATGGGAAAATCCTGGTCGATACCGGCTGCATCGTTGCGTTCGAGACCACCATCAACTACGACATCCAGCAGGCAGGCAACCTGAAGTCTATGATTTTCGGTGGCGAGGGGCTCTTTCTGGCTACCCTGCGAGGGACTGGCCGCATTTGGCTCCAGTCGCTGCCGTTCTCCCGCCTGGCCGACCGCATTCTGGAGTTCGCGCCCTCGGAGGGTGGGAAGTCAGTGGGTGAGGGTTCGATTGTAAGCGGGGCGGTCAAGTTTTTGCAGCAGTAAGCGAAGGCCAAGACCGCCGGGAGCGGGAAAATCTGCCTTCTGCCATCAAGTGGTGCTCAACGGTCTGGCCCTGGACAGACCAGCCCTTGACCTAAGGATGGATGAACAATGCCGCTTTGGGGAGGGATTGAAGCAGGTGGTACGAAGTTTGTGTGTGCAGTGGGTACCGGCCCTGATGATCTGCGGGCGGAGGTGCGTTTCCCTACCATAGCGCCGGAGGAGACCATCGGTCGGGCTATTCGGTTCTTTCAGCAGCAGCAGCAAAAGGAGACCCTGGCGGCTGTTGGCATCGCTTCTTTTGGACCAGTAGACCCGAACCCAGATTCGTCCACCTTCGGCTACATTACCAGTACGCCCAAGCCAGGTTGGGCTCATACCGATTTTGCTGGAACCGTCCGACGGGCACTGGGCGTGCCGGTCGGCTTCGATACCGACGTGAACGCGGCAGCCTTGGGCGAACACCGATGGGGCGCTGCCCAAGGACTGGACACTTTCGTCTACCTGACTATCGGCACGGGCATTGGCGGGGGAGGCATGGTCAACGGCAGGCTGATCCACGGCCTGATCCACCCGGAGATGGGGCACGTTCGCATCCCCCACGACCGCGATATCGATCCCTACAGCGGATCTTGCCCATACCACGGCGATTGTCTGGAAGGGTTGGCGTCTGGACCGGCTCTGGAGGAACGTTGGGGGCAGCCGGCTGAGACACTGCCCGCGGACCACCCAGCCTGGCCGCTGGAGGCTGAGTACCTGGCCCTGGGCCTGGTGAATTTCATCTGTGTCCTATCCCCCCAGCGCATTATCATGGGGGGCGGTGTGATGCAACAGCCCCGCCTTCTCCCGCTGGTTCGCCGGAGGGTGCGAGAACTGCTCAACGGTTACCTGCAGGTGGTTTCTATCTTGGATCGGATCGACGATTACATCGTGCCGCCGGGGTTGGGCAGCCGATCTGGCGTGTTGGGGGCTATTGCGTTGGCGCAGCAGGTGGTGTTGCTCCATCAGGCTGCCATCAACTCCTCGCAGATGCGCACCGCTGCCACCGCGTCCGGGCCGTAGGCATCGCAGTCCATCTCTTCGATCAGGCGCGGGGTGGTGCATGCCCCGCCGATGACAACTTTCACCTGGGAGCGCAACCCCGCTTCGGTGAGCGCCTCGACGACCGTCCGCAGTTGGCCCACCATCGGCGTGAGCAGCACCGAGAGCGCCACTACGCCTGCCTGGTGCTCCCGCCCCACCGCCTCGACGACGCGCGTTGCCGGGACGTCCACGCCCAGGTCCACGACCTCGAACCCCGCTGCGCGCAGCATCGTGCCCACCAGGTTTCTGCCGATCTCGTGAATGTCCCTCTTCACGGTCGCCAGCACGATGGTGCCTTTGCCGTGCACATCGGTCGCCTTCAGCAACGGTTCCAGGGGAGCCAGGCCCTTCTTCATCACCTCGGCTGCTAATACGAGGTCGGTCAGGTGGTATTTGCCAGCCTCGAATCGCTCGCCCACTACCTGCACCCCGGCGCTGAGACCATTGTTCAGCACGGCTCGCGGTTCGGCTCCGGCCTGCAGTGCGTCGCGCACTTGCGCCGCTACCTCATCAATGTCCAGATCGGCCACCGCTCTATTGTATTCTCAAAGCGCTGATGAATCTCGGGCCAGGAATCCGCTGCCCAAAACCGCGCCATCTCCAAAGCAAACTGCTCTGGTAGAAGGTTGACAAGTGCTCGGCAGAGCACATATGCGGCACGCGCTCTTTCATCATCGGGATTCCAGACCGCGCGTGCTTTGTACTGGCCGTCGCGCCAGCCTTCAAATATCCACTCCTCACCGCCAGTCCCCACCATCCTCAACCAGCCCAACTGTTCCAACGAGGAAGCGTCGGTCCAGAACTTGCTCTCCTCAATGGCAGCCAGGAGACTGTCCCATTTCTCCGATGCCAGTGTCCATTCCGTTTCCTGCGAGAGCGGACCGGTCTCGCCCTCACGCTCTCCCCGGCCACTGCCAAGTTTGGCGATGGCCTGGAAGCGCACCGTTTCGCCTCCAGTTGCCCAGACCCGGATGACCAGCGGTGCAGAAGAGGCAGGCAGGCAAGTGAAGCGATAGGCTTTCGAGACGTTTTCTCCCGCTTCAAGAGCCCATTGGGATAACGATGGTTCGCCCATCACCGCCAGGTATGCTGCATACCAGACGTTGTCAAACAGCCGGCGCGAGTTGGCCAACAATAGCAGGGCGTTAACCATCTTGGTCATCTTGTGCCCGTTCTGCTTGATCGTACGAGTACAGTGGTGCCGCTCCTCCTCTGATAACGTCGCATACTCCTCGTCCAACAACTCGGCAAAACCAACGATCATTCCCACCGGACTCCTGAACTCGCTGATCACGTAGCGGGCCACGTCGTCCAGGTCCTGGTTGCGTGCCTGGAGGTCGGCGGCGCATCGGCACAGCGACTCCCGCAGGCTCGCCAACTCTTTGATGGTCTGCTCTTTGGTCTTGTCTTCGTCCTTCATCTTTTCGCCTCCCAAACGTGAAGGGCCTTGAGATAACGACGTCTGGGCCGTTGGACAAGATGCCATCTTGTCCTACCTCTGGCTCGCGCTGTGCTTCGGCGATCCGGGTCTTGAGGTCGGCCACTTTGGCGTCCAGCGCCGCCAGTTGCTCCAGCCCCCCGGCGCGGCGGCTATGGAAAGCCGCCCTACAACAGTGGATCGTCTTGTTGACGAGGTGTAGGGCTGTAGGTCCCTTCCCAGGCGTTTGTTAGCACCGGTCTGTGAACAGCCCCCCTTCGACCAGGACATCCCGCAAGGCCTGGCGCTCGCCCTCGGTGAGGTCTAGCAGCGGTGAGCGGACGGGGCCACCGTAGTAGCCCAGCATGTCCAGGGCGGCTTTCAGGCCCGCGATGCCAAAGCGGGCTGTGACCGCCGCATTGACCGGGATCATCCGCCGCTGAAGCCCGACGGCCTCATCCCATTGCCCCGCTTTGAACAGCCGATAGATGTCTACAGATTGTTGGGGAGCGACGTTGGCCAGTGCCAGTACGCCACCCACAGCGCCGAGGGTCAGTCCAACGAAGAAAAAGCCCGCGGACCCGGCCATCACCTGACATTCACATTCTTCGTCGCGGCCGGTCAGCCGCACGACGTCGGCCAACTTGGCGATGTTGCCACCGCTGTCCTTCACGCCAATGATGTTGGGATGGCGGGCGGCGCGAGCGATAGTGGCTGCGTCCATGTCCACGTGGGTGAACTTGGGCACATTGTAGAGCACCACCGGGATGGGCGAGGCCTCGGCCACCGCCTGGTAGTGATAGACCAGGCCATCGGGCGTCATTTTGCCGTCGAAGTAGTTGGGCGTGACCAGAAGGGCTGCGTCGGCGCCGATCCGGGCAGCCTGCCGGGTCAACGCGATGGTCTGGCGCGTCGATTCGCAGCCGGTACCGGCGATCATCACCCTGTCCGATGGAATGGCCTGACGGGCTGTTTCCCAAACGCGCAGTTTTTCCTTCTCGGTCAGGTAGACCGCCTCGCCGTTGGAGCCCAGTACCACGTATCCGGCCAGGTCGTATTGATTCCAGCGTTCGAGATTATTGACCAGGGCCTGGGTCGTTACGTCTCCCTGTGCGTCGAAGAGCGTGGGAATGGGGGGAAACACTCCGCTCAATGAGACGGTAGATTTGTTCATAGTTCTGACCTTTCGCTCAGCAGTGATCGGAGCAGGGCCAGCAGCTCGGCCAGGCCGTACGGCTTGATCAGGTAGGCATCGGCGCCGATCTCGGCTGCCGTATGCTGGTCGGTGGGCCGATCCCTGGACGAAATGACCACCACCGGCACGTCAGCCGTCTGGGGATCAGTTCGCAGCCGGCTAAGGATCTCGAGGCCATCCATTCCGGGCAGCAACAGGTCGAGCAGGATCAGGTCGGGCGGGTCGGCGTGGGCCATCTCCAGCCCCTGAAGCCCGTCCGATGCGACGAGCACCCGGTATCCCCTGGGGCCGAGCGTCAGTTTCATGAGCCCGGCACTTTCGGCATCATCTTCGATCATCAGAACGGTTGGTTCCATATTGCTCTCCCTCATATGTTAGTGTGTGGCTTTGCCCCAGGTCTGGAGGCCTGGTGTACGGCACCGGTATATTGTAGCACATATCCTCGATTTTGAGTAAGTCGCGCGGTCGTTCCACGCTCGGCCGCTGCCAGGCGGGAGGCGATTGGTTCACTGGTAGAAGCGGCCGTTTCCTCATGGGACATGGGGTGATGGAGGTGCTAATATGGGGCGGCGGGTGGGCCAATATGGGACATTGTCCCATAGACATAGGCTTTGAGAAGAGATATACTATGTTAAAGGTAACCACTCAGGTTGATGGGCGAAGGTCTCCCGACCGAGCCCTTTACGCCTCGGTCAGAGACCTTCGGCGAACGAAGAAAGTATGCTTCGGCGAACGAAGAAAGTATGCTTCGGCGAACGAAGAAAGTATGCTTCGGCGA
>CAYLPU010000115.1:0-1838 GCA_964385635.1 uncultured Anaerolineales bacterium | reverse complement strand
AGGAAGAAAGTATGTTTTCAGGAGGCAATTGTGTTCAAGGACAAGCGTTTTCTTGCCATAGATGACTCTGTCGCCGTCCGCAACTACCTGCGAACCATCCTCACCCGGCAGGGCGCGGGTGTGGACGTCGCGGTCACCGGTCGGGAAGGACTGGAGATGTGCACCGGCGATGAGGGATACGATCTCATCCTGCTCGACCTGATCCTGCCCGACCTGAACGGCATTGACGTGCTCAGGCACATCCGCCAGGAGGACGACGAGACCGCCGTGGTCATACTCACCGGCGTCGGCGGAGTGAAGTCGGCTATTGCCGCTGTGCAGCATGGCGCGGATGCCTATGTCGAAAAGCAGGACATCGCGGCGAGCAGCGAACTCGATGAATTCTTCTATACCCTCGGGCAGGCACTCGAGCGTCGCGCCGGCCTCGTCGCCCAGAGGCAACTCCAGGAGGTCAGGGCCGATTTCTACTCGATGGTCACGCACGACCTGCGCAACCCCGCCGGCTACATTCTGACCGCGATCCAAATACTGCTGGATGGCAATGCCGGGCCGCTCACACCCGAGCAGGCTGAGTTTATTGACATCATCCAGCAGTCAGCCAACAAAATGCTCAGCCTGATCAATGACTATCTCGACTTTGCCAAGATTGACGCTGGTTACCTGCGCCTCGACCTGGGCGACGTCGAACTGCGCGACGTGGTGGAGGCCAGCGCTCGTCTCTCCCGCTTGCAGACTCAGTCCAAGAACCAGACCCTCACCCTCGACCTGCCGCCCGACCCTGTACCTGTCCGCGCCGACTCAGAACGGCTCCTGCAGGTGCTGGACAACCTGCTGTCGAACGCGATCAAGTACACGCCCGAGGGCGGGCGCATCACGGTGCAGTTGCGCGTGGAGGATGGGCGGACTGTGTTCCGCGTCAGCGACACGGGGATCGGCATCCTGCCGGCCCAACTGCCCGCTTTGTTCACCAAATACCATCGCGTCCCCGGCGAGGCCACCGTCGGCATTTCCGGCACCGGGCTGGGCTTGCTCATCGTCAAAGAGATCATTGAGGCCCACGGTGGCACCGTCCGTGCTGAATCTGAAGGCGTGCGGGGGAAGGGAACGACGTTTATAGTGAGTATTCCACTTGAGCAGACGGCGGAGTGAGGATGGAAAGTCGGAGACAGGGGAGGATGTCATGAACATTGAGGATTCCAGCGACTTCCTGTCCTACTACGAACGACTGCATCACCCGGACGAGCCTGTCCGCCAGGCTGCCTGTCTGGAGTTGACCGTGATCGGGCAGCCCTTTTCAGACGCTCTGCTGTTGGAGGCGTTGGCAGATTCCAGCCCCCGCATCCGGCAGATTGCCGCCGATGGGCTGATCGAACTGGTCGGTGAGGACACGATTGAGGGGCTGGCCGAGATGCTGCGCCTGGAAGATGCGGCCGCGCGCAACCAGGCTATGAGGGTGCTGGCCCGCCTGGGCGTTCGCTCACTGCCGGCTATGGAGAGCAGGCTCTCCGACCCGGATGGCGACGTGCGCATCTTTGCCGCCAACGTGCTCGGAAACGTAGGTGATGCGGCTGCCTTCGAATCGCTGCGGGCGTCGCTGGGCGACCCGAACGAAAACGTCCGTTACACGGCGGCGGAAGCGCTCGGCAAGATCGGCGACCGGCGGGCTGTTGGGCCTCTGTTGGAGATTGTGTGTGCAGACGAGTCCGCAGACGAGTGGGCCCGTTTTCCAGCCATTGAGGCGCTCGGTCGACTCGACGACCCGCGGGCGATCGAGCCGCTGACGACGATCCTGGACGACCCCTGGTTGCGTTTTCCGGTCGTTGAGGCATTGGGCTGGC